>NZ_JAKZEW010000084.1 GCF_022548875.1 Glycomyces sp. L485
CCCGCTTAGATGCTTTCAGCGGTTATCGCTCCCGAACGTAGCCAACCAGCCATGCCCCTGGCGGGACAACTGGCACACCAGCGGTTCGTCCATCCCGGTCCTCTCGTACTAGGGACAGCCCTTCATCAAATCTCCTGCGCGCGCGGCGGATAGGGACCGAACTGTCTCACGACGTTCTAAACCCAGCTCGCGTGCCGCTTTAATGGGCGAACAGCCCAACCCTTGGGACCAACTCCAGCCCCAGGATGCGACGAGCCGACATCGAGGTGCCAAACCATCCCGTCGATATGGACTCTTGGGGAAGATCAGCCTGTTATCCCCGGGGTACCTTTTATCCGTTGAGCGACACCACATCCGTACGTCGGTGCCGGATCACTAGCCCCTGCTTTCGCACCTGCTCGACCCGTCGGTCTCACAGTCAAGCACCCTTCTACGCTTACACTCACCGACCGGTTTCCAACCGGCCCGAGGGTACCATTGGGCGCCTCCGTTACCATTTAGGAGGCAACCGCCCCAGTTAAACTACCCACCAGGCACTGTCCCCCGACCAGATCATGGCCGCGGGTGAGACACACTGTCAAATCAGAGCGGTATTTCACCAACACCTCCACCCCGACTAGCGTCGAGGCTTCCCAGGCTCCCGCCTATCCTACACAAACCAGACAATGGGTCAATACCAAGCTATAGTAAAGGTCCCGGGGTCTTTCCGTCCTGCCGCGCGAAACGAGCATCTTTACTCGTACTGCAATTTCGCCGAGCATGTGGTTGAGACAGCGGAGAAGTCGTTACGCCATTCGTGCAGGTCGGAACTTACCCGACAAGGAATTTCGCTACCTTAGGATGGTTATAGTTACCACCGCCGTTTACTGGCGCTTCAATTCACCACGACAGGCCAAAGCCCTAATGGATCCTCTTAACGTTCCAGCACCGGGCAGGCGTCAGTCCATATACCTCACCTCACGGCTTCGCAT
>NZ_JAKZEW010000083.1 GCF_022548875.1 Glycomyces sp. L485
GTGTGTTGTAGACCCGAAGCGGGGTGATCTACCCATGTCCAGGGTGAAGCGGCTGTAAGAGGTCGTGGAGGCCCGAACCCACCAGGGTTGCAAACCTGGGGGATGAGGTGTGGGTAGGGGTGAAAGGCCAATCAAACTCCGTGATAGCTGGTTCTCCCCGAAATGCATTTAGGTGCAGCGTCGTGTGTTGCACCGTGGTGGTAGGGCGCTGGTTGGGTGATGGGCCGTGTCGGTTACTGAGCTCAGCTAAACTTCGAATGCCATGGTGTTGAGTGCGGCAGTGAGTCGGCGGGTGAGAAGATCCGTCGTCGAGAGGGAAACAGCCCAGATTACCGGCTAAGGCCCCTAAGGGTGTACTGAGTGGAAAAGGATGTGGGGTCGCGTTGACAGCCAGGAGGTTGGCTTAGAAGCAGCCATCCTTGAAAGAGTGCGTAATAGCTCACTGGTCGAGTGGTTTCGCGCCGATAATGTAGCGGGGCTGAAGTACACCGCCGAAGCCGTAGCAATGCCCGGTTGGCTTGTCCAGCCGGGGTTGGGTAGGGGAGCGTCGTGCACGCGGTGAAGCAGTGGCGTAAGCCCATCTGTGGAGTGTGTGCGAGTGAGAATGCAGGCATGAGTAGCGAAACAGCTGTGAGAATCAGCTGCGCCGATTGACTAAGGGTTCCAGAGGACGGTTGTTCCGCTCTGGGTTAGTCGGGGCCTAAGGCGAGGCCGAGAGGCGTAGTCGATGGAGAACCGGTTGATATTCCGGTACCCGAGTGCCGCGTATGAGCGATAGCGGTTGTGCTAACTGGCTGGGAGCTGGTGTGATTGTTCCTTCGGGAGTGGTTGTGTCGGTGACTGGTTGGGGTCCCTTCCGTGTGTAGCGTAGTGATGGGGTGACGCAGTGGGGTAGTCGTACCGTCTGGTGGATCAGGCGGGGTAAGGTGGTAGCCCGTTTTCCTAGGTAAATCCGGGGGGACAGCAGTTTGGTCTGCGAGGGTGAGCGCTGAAGCATAGCCCTTTTGGGTGAATTCGGTGATCCCGTGCTGTCGAGAAA
>NZ_JAKZEW010000082.1 GCF_022548875.1 Glycomyces sp. L485
TACCGGGTGTATCCGACCGCGCCGCAGCGGGTTTCGCTCGCTCGCGCGTTCGGGTCGGCCCGCGTCGTGTTCAATGACGCGGTGGCGGCGAGGAAGCGCGCGCACGCGCAGGGCCTGCCCTACCCGTCCACGGCGTACTTGTCCAAGACGTTGATCACTGAGGCGAAGCGGACGCCGGAGCGCTCCTGGCTGGCGGAGGTGTCAGTGGTGGTGCTCCAGCAGGCTCTGGCCGATGCCGACCGGGCGCATCGGAACTTCTTCGCCTCGTTGGCGGGCAAGCGGGGCGGTGCGCGTATGGGGCCGCCCCGGTTCAAGCGCCGGTCGAACACGCAGTCGATCCGGTTCACGCGCAACGCTCGGTTCAGTGTGCTCGACAGTGGCAGGCTCCGGTTGCCGAAGGTCGGGGACCTCAAGGTGGCCTGGTCGCGCCAGCTGCCCTCCGGCCCCTCCTCGGTCACGATCATCAAAACCCCGACCGGCAGGTACTACGCCAGCTTCGTCGTGTCGGTCGAGGAGGATGCGGACCTGCTCGACCCCCTCACCGACCCGGACGCCGAAACCGGGATCGACCTGGGCCTGAAAGACTTCGCGGTGCTGCGCGGCGGCAAGGTGATCGAGAGCCCGAAGTTCTTTCGCAAGCTGGAACGCAAACTGGGGAAGGCGCAGCGGGTCCTTGCCCGCAAGACCAAGGGCAGTGCGAACCGTCGCAAGGCGCGGGTGCGGGTCGCGAAGGTCCACGAGAAGATCAAAGACAACCGATCCGACTGGGTTGACAAGCAGGTCAACGATATCGTTCGCGAGAACCAAGCGATCTATGTCGAAGACCTGGGCGTCAAAGGACTCAGTCGGGGCCGGGCAGCGAAAAGCGTCCATGACGCCGCGTTCGGCATGTTCCTGGCCCGCCTGGAGTCGAAGGCCGCGCGGGCCGGGCGGACGTTCGTGAAAATCGACCGGTTCTTCCCCTCCACGCGGCTGTGCTCCGAATGCGGGGTGCTTACCGGACCTGCCGGGCTGGAAGGCCTGAAGGTCCGCGAGTGGGTGTGCGAGTGCGGGGCGGTCCATGACCGGGATGCCAACGCTGAGATCAATATTCGCCGTGAAGGCAGACGCCTGGTGGCCGAGGGGCACTCGGAC
>NZ_JAKZEW010000080.1 GCF_022548875.1 Glycomyces sp. L485
GACCAGTTCGTCCGCGAGTTCACCCAGACCACCGTCATCGTGCGAAGCCCCTCTGCCGACACCTTCGTCTCCGCCCTTGAAGCCGATGGCGCGAGCGTCACCAAAGGCGACGACGGCGAACTGGTCGTCTCGGAAATGGAGATCGGCCGGGTCGGGCACCTGGCCTTCGCCGAGGGCATCGAGCTCACGGAGCTCTCCAGCCGTTCGGCCTCACTCGAAGAGGCCTTCATCTCCGCCACCGGCGCCGCAGAGCAGTTCGTCGCCGAAAATCCGAACCAGACCGCCCAGACCCCCGGAGGTGCCCAGAATGCTTAACGCACTCAGATACGAATGGACGCGGCTGCGCACGCTCCGCTCGACCTACTGGATGGTCGGCTCCGGCCTGGTGGTCGCGGCCTCGATACCGGTGATCCTCGGCCTCGCCGCCAGTGACGAGCCGCTCGACGCCATGGCCGTGGCCGTCGGCGTCAACGGCGGGGCGACCTTCGGGATCCCCTTCCTGGCGGTGTTCATGGCGATCATCGGGATCTTCGCCACCGGGCACGAGTACCGGCACGGCACGATTCAGCCGACCCTGACCGCGCTTCCACAGCGATCGCGCCTGATCCTGGCGAAGATCATGACCGTCACGACGCTGACGGCCGCGGCCACGCTGGTGTCGATCGCGATCAACGCGAGCGTGATGCTCGCGTTCTGGGGCGAGGTCCCGGGCCTGTTCGACGACCCCGTGCGGTCGGCGCTCCTCGGCTACCTGGCTTACAACCTGATCTACATGCTGGTCGGGCTCGGCCTGGGGCTGCTGTTCCGCGGCGTCCCCTCGGCGCTGGTGGTCATCTTCCTGATGCCGCTGATCATCGAGTCGGTGATCGTCGGGCTCACCATGGTCCCGGCCCTTGACTGGCTGGTGCAGGTCGTGAAGTTCCTGCCGTTCACCGCCGGGACTCAGCTGATGCTGACCGGCCCGGCGGACTTCGGTCCGGCAGCGCCGGACTTCGGCTTCTTCGACCGCTGGGCCTCCGGTGGCGTGTTCGCGGTCTTCGCCGCCCTGATCATCGGCCTCGCCTGGACCCTGTTCAAGAAGCGCGACGCCTGACACAGGCACCTAAGGGGGACAACGTGATCGAGGCGCGCTGTCCCTCGCCGGTACTACGCCGGTTCGCGTCTCCTACTCGGGGAGGAGGCGCGAACCGGTCTGCGAGGGGACGCGGAACCGGCGTGCGGGCCCTAGGCTGAAAACTGTGTGGCGGACCAGACCACACTGGAATAGGAGCACGATGATTACCGCGAAAGGCCTGTACAAGCGATACAGGAATACGGTGGCGGTCGACGACTTGTCGTTCGAGGTCCGCCCTGGCGTGGTGACCGGCTTCCTGGGACCCAACGGCTCAGGGAAGTCCACGACCATGCGACTCATGCTCGGCCTCGACCACGGCGGGGGCGAGAC
>NZ_JAKZEW010000077.1 GCF_022548875.1 Glycomyces sp. L485
TTCGAGACCACCGACGGCGCCTCCAACCTCATCGACTTCGCCCGCGCGCACCGGCCGATCTACCTCGCGGCCACCGTCGACGAGTACCGCCAGGTCGCCCAGATCGCCGCCGCCCAGGGCATCGGCGTCGTCAACGGCGGCTACACCTACGACGCCGAGCTCGTCCAGGCCCTCCCGCGCCTCGACCCCGAGGTCAAGGTGGAGGTCCTCCAGCCGAACGTCATCTCCGCGAACCTCGACCCGCTGCCGGTGGAGTCCGAGCTGGCGCTCCAGCCGTTCCTGGCCGCCGCCCGCGCCCGCCTCGACGGCGTGGACGTCGACGTAGTGGTCCGCGAGTTCAACCCCGTGTCCGTGCCCGCCCTGCTGCTGGACGACCGCGAGGCCCGCCGCGAACGCCAGCGGGCCGAGGCCGAGGCGAAGGCCGACGACCTGTGGGGCGGCATCCTGGCCTCCATCAAGCAGAACGCCGCGCGCGCCCAGCTCGTTCTCAACCACCGCAACCCCACCGTCCGCCGCGTCAGCGCCATCGGCGACCCCGAACTGGCCGGGACGGCGGTCGAATCGCTGTACGGGCAGGCGCTCCTCATGAGCCACCGGCCGCTGCGCGCGACCGACACCGCGCTGCTGAACCGCTCCTTCATGAACCTCCTGGAACACGTCACCAGGAGCTAGGGGCCCGTATGAACCCACCCGAACCCATCACTAGGAACTAGCATGTCGACTCCCGACCCGGACCAGATCTGGCGACTGCTCAACGAGGCCCGCTTCGAAGAGGCGAGCGAGGCGAAGGTCGCGGCCCTGGAACGGGCCGTCGAGGGCGCCGACGCCGTCGGCGACCCCGAGCTGGTCAACTACGCGCTCAACGGCCTGGTCGACGCCTACGAATTCTCCCGCGACTCCACCCGCAACCTGGTTCCCTTCGCGCGGCTGCTGCGCAACTTCGACTCCCAGCCCGAGCACTTCGACGCCTACCTGACCCGCTCGCTGTACTGGACGTTCAAATGGGTCGTCGACAAAATGATCGAGCAGCCCGACGTGCCCCTGGAGTCCATCGAGCACTGGCTGGAGGAGATGCGGCGCCGCTACGCCGAGGCCGGCTACTCCATGCACGCCCCCTGCGCCTACGAGATGCAGCTGGCGTACCACATCGGCGACTACGACCGCGTCGCCACCGCCATCGAGGCTCTCGGCGAGGCCGAGGAGGACGACATGTCCGACTGCGCCGCCTGCCAGTACACGTCCCTGGCCACCATAGTGTTCTACGCCGAGGAGGACAGCGCCGACGCGTGCATGGAGATGCTGGAGCCGGTCCTGGCCGGCGAGTACACCTGCGCGCACGAACCGCACTACGCGCTGGCGCTGTCGCTCATTCCGCTCGTCGAACTCGGCAAGCCGGGCGAGGCGCGCGCCAACCATCTGCGCGGCTACATGATGTGCAGGGGCAAGGAGGACATGGTCCGCATGATCGCCCTGCACGTCGAGTTCTGCGCCCTCACGGGCAACGAGGCGCGCGCCGTGGAGATCCTCGCCGACCACGTGCGGTTCTTCGACCTCGAACTCGGCATCATGGACCGCCAGCGGCTCATGGAGGTCACCGTCCTGACGTGCCGGCGCCTGGCCGCCCTCGGCTTCCCCGACACCGCGATGCCCGGTCCGGGCGGACGCGAGTGGACGGCCGCCGACCTCGCCGAGTGGGCCGAGGCCGAGCGCGCCGCCATCGTCGCGAAGTTCGACGCCCGCAACGGCAACGACCACCACTCGGACGTGTCGAAGTGCCTCGTAGAATCCACCCCCTACCCCGAGCCGGTCCACCTGGGGCTCAAGGAGATCAAAGCGAAGGAGCACGTCTCACTGCTGGCGTCCGAGCCGGTCGAGGGCACCGACCTCGACCTGGCCATCGACGCGGCCTACGCCGCCTACGACGACTGCTCGCCCGACACGTGGAAGGCCTGGCTGCGCGTCGGCGCCATCGCCGACTCCCTCGGCATCGAGCTCATCGCCGAGCACCGCGCCGAGATCGCCCACGCCGAGTCGGCCGAGGTCGACGACCCCGAGCAGATCGTCGCAGGACTCACCAGGGCCTCCGAACTGTTCGACGTGGCCGGGCAGCCCGGCCGCGCCCTCGTCGCCGATGCCTTCGCACTGCTGCACCTGGCCGGCACCGACCCCGGCCGCGCCCGCACCGCCGTCGCCGCGATCGTCGAGACCGCCCGCGCGCTCCGCGCAGAGCAGCGCATCGACGAGCGCAGCTTCCACACCAGCCAGGTGCTGTGCCTGCGCGCCGAGTACATCGCAGGCGACGCCGAGGGACTCCCCGACGACCTCGACGCGCGCGCCGCGGCCCTCGACGCCGAACTCGCCGCCCTCCCCGACCGCCGATACGCGCTCATCCGCCGCTGCGACCTCGTCGACCTGCGCGCCCGCCTCGCCGCCGACCCCTCGGCCAAGACCGCGCTGCTGCGCGAGGGCCTCCGGATCGCCCGGTCCGCCGACGCCGGCTGGGCCGTCGCCCGCGCAGGCGCCGAACTCGCCGACCAGCTCGCCCTCACCGGCGACTTCACCGCCGCACTGGAGACCACCCGCCAAGGCATCGCCGCGCTCGACGCCGAACCCGGTCAGAGCGTCGCCGCGAAACTCCACCTCCAGGCCGCCGAGTTCTCGATGCGCCTCGGCGACCACCCCCGCACCTACGACCACGCCCTCCAGGCGTCGATCCACTGCGACGCCGCCCGAATGACCGTCCCGGCCGCGATCGCCCGCCACCTCATGGGCGTCGCCCTCGTCGAGCAGGGCCGCCGCGCCGAGGCCGTGCCCGTCCTCGAAACCGCCCTCGCCGACCTGCCCGAGACCGAGGTGTGGCGGGTCTGCAACGTCCGCTTCAACCTCGCCGAGTGCTACGACCAGCTCGAGGACACCCGACAGGGCGTCGAAC
Source organism: Glycomyces sp. L485 (assembly GCF_022548875.1). GTDB lineage: Bacteria > Actinomycetota > Actinomycetes > Mycobacteriales > Micromonosporaceae > Glycomyces. The sequence continues at coordinate 2,933 of NZ_JAKZEW010000077.1, forward strand.
ACGGCCTGGCGGCCTTGGCGCTCATGGAGGCCGCCGAGGACGACAACCCCGTCCGCCTGTACTCCGACATGCTCTTCCTCACCGGGGAGCTGCTGGAGAAGCTCGGCGAGCACGACCACGCACTGGAGATCTACACCAGGGCGATCGCCGCCGCCGAGGAAGTCGGCGACCTGACGTCGTGGACCCGCGTCAGCCGCGCCCGCGTGTGGCTGCTGCGCACCGTCTCCGGCGACGCCGCCTTCGGCGAGGGCCTCCAGACCATGGCCCAGCTCGCCGCCCGGCTCCACGCCGTCAGAACCGACCCGGACACGCCTGAGCAGCTGCGGGAGACCTGCCGATTCGAACTCGGCGAGACCTACCGCCAGCACGCCCAGCTGACGTTCCAGTTCCTGGCGGGCCAGGCCGGCGAGCCGGGACTGCGCCGCGAGGAGGCGGAGCCCGTGCTCGACCTGCAGCGCCGCGCGCTGGCCGTGTTCCGCGACGGGCCGCTGCTGCTGGAGCGGGCCGGCTTGACCGCGCACCAGACGATGTTGCTGCTCACCGAGCTCGGTGACGTGCCCGGCGCGATCAGCGTGGGGGAGGAGGCACTGACCTGGCTTGCGGCCCCCGAATACACCGAGGCTCGCGAGGGGTTCGAGCGGCATCTGGCCGATCTGCGCCAGGGGAGCCGATAGCACGCCGACCGGTGCGAGGTAGGCTTGCTCAGCGGTGGCCCTCATGACGACACGCACTGAACCGTACGTTTGCCAACCCGGTTCCAGCCCGTCGCAGACCGGATTGACCGGTCACCGAACTTTCGAACAGTATCTGTTCTGAGAACCTATTCGCAGTCTCACCGACCGCCAGCCGGATCGAGAGGAATCATCGTGTCCCAAGACCGCACCGACGCACTGATCAGCCTGTGCAAGCGCCGTGGCTTCGTCTTCCCCAGCTCGGAGATCTACGGGGGTACCCGCTCGGCTTGGGACTACGGACCGCTCGGCGTGGAGCTCAAGGAGAACATCCGCCGCGAGTGGTGGAACGCGATGGTGCGCGAGCGCGACGACGTCGTCGGCCTCGACTCGGCGGTGGTGCTCAACCGGCAGGTCTGGGAGGCCAGCGGCCACGTCAAGGAGTTCACCGACCCGCTCACAGAGTGCCAGTCGTGCCACAAGCGATTCCGCGCCGACCATCTCGTCGAGGCCTACCAGGAGAAGCACGACGGACGGGAGCCCGAAGGCGGCCTGAGCGATCTCGCCTGCCCCAACTGCGGCGCCCGCGGCTCCTTCACCGAGCCGCGCATGTTCAACGGCCTGATGAAGACCTTCCTCGGCCCCGTCGAGGACACCGGCAGCGAGCACTTCCTGCGCCCCGAGACCGCGCAGGGCATCTTCGTGAACTTCACCAACGTGATGACCGCGGCGCGCAGGAAGCCGCCGTTCGGCATCGCCCAGACCGGCAAGTCCTTCCGCAACGAGATCACGCCGGGGAACTTCATCTTCCGCACCCGCGAGTTCGAGCAGATGGAGATGGAGTTCTTCGTCGAGCCGGGCACCGACGAGGAGTGGTTCGAGTACTGGATCCAGCGCCGCTGGGACTGGTACACCGACCTCGGCCTGTCCGAGGCGAACCTGCGCCGCTACGAGCACCCCAAGGACAAGCTCAGCCACTACTCGAAGCGGACCATCGACATCGAGTACCGCTTCCGCTTCGGCGGCAGCGAGTTCGGCGAGCTGGAGGGCATCGCCAACCGGACCGACTTCGACCTGTCCACGCACGCGACCCACTCGGGCGCCGACTTGTCGTACTTCGACCAGGCCAAGGGCGAGCGTTGGACGCCGTACGTCATCGAGCCCGCGGCGGGCCTGACCCGCTCGGTGCTGGCCTTCCTGCTGGAGGCCTACGACGTCGACGAGGCGCCGAACACCAAGGGCGGCGTCGACAAGCGCACCGTGCTTCGCTTCGACCCGCGCCTCGCCCCCGTCAAGGCCGCCGTCCTCCCGCTCAGCCGCAACGAGAAGCTCTCACCGAAGGCGAAGGACCTCGCCGCGCTGCTGCGCAAGCGCTGGAACGTCGACTTCGACGACGCCGGCGCGATCGGCCGCCGCTACCGCCGCGCGGACGAGATCGGCACGCCCTACTGCGTCACGGTCGACTTCGACACCCTCGAAGACCAGGCCGTGACCATCCGCGACCGCGACTCGATGAAGCAGGAACGAGTGGCCCTCGACCAGGTCGAGCGCTACCTCCTCGAACGCCTTTAGTCGCTTCAGGCCCCGGGGCCGATCACGATCTCGTCGAGGTCGGCCCCTCGCGATGCAGTCCGTCCAGTCCGTGTCCCGGAGGACGATGGCGATCTTGAACGCGACTTCGAGTTCGGGCCGAGATCGGGGGCCGAGCGGACGTGCCGCGGGACGATCGAGGTCGAGTGAGGCCGCCGCCTAGTCGTTGTGGATGACGCAGTCGCAGTCGATCCACGCCGGGGTGTCACCGGCGGTGTGCGTGATGGAGTAGTGGACCTTGCTCTCGGACGCCCACAGCGTTGCGGGACTGGCGGGGATGTCGGCGGGCGGTCGCTCGCCGGGTGGGTCCTGTTCGCTCGCCTCGATCGAGGCGCTCTCCACTTGCTGGGCCATTGCGCTCATGCTCCTTTGTTCTACGAGCTAAACGCAGGAGAGCCTCACAGGGTTCCGGGTCTGAGAGCGGTCTCACAGCGCGCTCGCACGACCAGGGTAGCGCTCCCTTGCGTCAGCCGTGTATCGGAATTCGCACAGCCACGACGCAAGGGAGCGAGGTCTACCAGGAGGATTTCCGTATTCCCGGCAATTCACCCCGGTGGGCCATCTCCCTGAGTCGGACACGCGACAGTCCGAATTTCCGGTAGACCGCCCGCGGGCGGCCGTCGACCTTGTCGCGGGTGTGGAGCCGGACCGGGGAGGAGTCGCGGGGGAGGCGCTGGAGCCGCCGCACCGCCTCGGCCCGATCGTCGGGGTCGGTTCCCGGATGGGAGACGATCCGCTTGAGCTCGGCCCGGCGCTCCCTGTATCGGTCCACGAGCTCTTCGCGGCGGGCCTGCCGCGCGATCGCGCTCTTCTTGGCCATCAGCGTTCCTCTCTGAAGTCGACGTGCTTGCGCGCGACCGGGTCGTATTTTCTCAACGCCATCCGGTCCGGGTCGTTCCTGCGGTTCTTCCTGGTCACGTACGTGTAGCCGGTCCCGGCCGTCGATCGGAGCTTGATCACCGGCCGCACGTCGGTGCTCTTCGACGCCATCTCAGACCTTCTTCCCTTCCTTGCGCAGGCGCTGCACGACAGCCTCGATCCCGTCGCGGTCGATGATCTTGATCCCCTTGGTCGAGACCCTCAGCCGCACATGCCGTCCCTCACCGGGCAGGAAGTACCGCTTGGTCTGCAGGTTGACGTTCCACCGCCGCCTGGTCTTCTTCTTCGACCACGGCACGTTGTTGCCGAAGCCCGGACCGGCGCCGGTCACGTCGCAATATCGGGACATGGGTCGTCCTCCTTCCGAAGGGTTCATTATAATGACAATCGTTTTCAATAGATCGGAGGTCCCATGTCCCAGCTCGCCCAGCCCGGCGCCGACGCGGATCACGCCGCTGACCTGCGGCCGGCCCTGACCCTCCTCACCGGCTTCTCACCGGGCGCCACGCTCGCGGCCGCCGACATGCTCCTGGACGCCGACCCTTCGGTCCTGGTGGTCGCCCACGACCTCACCGAGCTGCTCGAACACGGCCGCCTGCGCCGGGTCGTCCGCGACGGCGGCGGCATCGTCGAGGACGATCGGATCACCCTCGACCACGGCTGCGTCTCCTGCACCCTCCGCGAGGACGTCCTCCCGACCCTCGTCCGCCTGGCCACCGAGAAGCCCGGCAGAGACCTCGTCCTGGCCCTCCCGCCGGCCATCGAGCCCGAGTCGGTCGCCGCCGTCTGCTCGTGGTGCCACGTCGACGGCAGGCCCGTCACCGACGCCGTCAAGCTCGACTCCGTGGTCGCCGTGTGCGACCCCGACGTGATCCTCCCCGCGCTCGACTCGGCCGACGACCTGTCCGACCGCTCCCTCCAATCCGCCGAGGACGACCCGCGCAGCGTCGCCGACGTCGTCGCCCGCCAGATCGAGTACGCCGACACCGTCCTGCTCTGGGCACCCGGCGCCGA
>NZ_JAKZEW010000076.1 GCF_022548875.1 Glycomyces sp. L485
GAGCTCGGGCGCCACGTCCCGATCGTGGAGACCACTGCAGTCACCTCGACGTTGCGATCCTCGCCCGAGCCAGAGCTCGGGCGCCACCCCACCTCAGGCGGGGATGCGCTACGCGCAGGGGTTGCGATCCTCGCCCGGGCCGGAGCTCGGGCGCCACGACGATGGCCATGACCATGTCGTCCCGGTGCGCACCGTTGCGATCCTCGCCCGAGCCGGAGCCCGGGCGCCGCGCGCCGACGATCCACCCGATCGGGCCCATCGCGACGTTGCGATCCTCGCCCGAGCCGGAGCTCAGGCGCCACTCGCCGCCAACAGGACGTCGCAGTGCGGGGACGGGTTGCGACTCCCCGACCTGTTCGACGGAGCCCTAGACGGCGACTCGGAGGAGTCCGAACGTGTCTTCAAAGGATGGCACAAACTGTGCCGGCTCCGCTGCGACCCTGCCGGGCCGCTCAGTGCTTCCCCGGCGTTGCCGTCTCCGAGCTTGCAGGGAGGGGCAGAACTCATCCTAGTTGGTTCAGAGTGTCTCCTGTGTCTATATGCCCCCTCTGGGAATTTAGCAATATGGACATTGATTCAATGGAATCCCTTGTCCGGGTGCGGGTTCGCGACTGGAACCTCCTCGTGTAACTTTGCAGAAGTTCGGTTAACTCTAGCAAGACGAACGGAGACACCCCGTGAATCTCGAAAAGCCCGAGCCCTCTGGCGGCCCCGGTGGATGGCCCAGCTCGGTGATGCTGTTGCTGTTGCTGGCGTACGCCTTCGGGAACGTCACCCTCCCCGCGACCAACGTCCCCGCCGCGCCAGTTACGCCGGGCGCTACAGTCGGTGCCGAATGCACGGCGACCGGATCCGCGGTCGAGGTTCGCAACGGTTTGCTCTAGCGCAGCGTGTTGAAAGTGGCTCTGGCCGGCTTCGCCCCGGCCGGGGCCACGTTCCGATCGATAGCACTCCTGTTGATCGATGTTGAAGTCTCCCAATGAAGCCATCTAAAGCAGTTGGCTACCAGTTGAGGATCCACAATGGCTAAGGTACGTGCGGGCACCGACGGCCAAGATGATTGAGGGGTTGGGGTGGCGTTTGCCCACAGCAAGACCAAGCGCGGGAAGGTGCATCCGCTTGAGGTGCATCTCTGCGAGGTCGGCTCGCTGGCTGCATGGTTCGCGGTCGAGTTCAACTGCTCGGATCTTGCGCGGCTGATCGGTCTGCTGCACGACTGCGGCAAGTGTGCAGTTATGTGGCAAGAGAAACTTAAGATTGTCAGCGGGACGAGAGAGCGGGTCGGTATCGACCATAAAACGCTCGGATGCGAAGTGGCTGAGCGACTCGGCTTGGGCGATCTCTCGATAGTTCTGCACGGACATCATGGCGGGCTGACCTCTCCGCGGTCGGTGAATCGAAGCCGGGAATCGCTCGGCCGGATCGACTTGGAGGCGCTCACCGACGCGCGGAGCCGTTATACGGACGTGACCGGCGATCTCCAGTGGGCCGAGAAGCTCCGGCTGCCGTGGGAGAACGCCCATGTCAAGGAGATGGGTCTGCGGCTGCTGTTCAGTGCGCTTGTCGACGCCGACTTCCTCGATACGGCGGCGCACTTCGCGGACAAGGCGAAGGCGACGCCGATGGCGCACGCGGACTTCGATCGTCTGCTCCGCCGCTTCGCGAAGGCGAGAGACGCGAAACTGGCCGATCGCGAATCCTCGCCCCGGGATCCTGAGCGCCAGGCGGTCTACGCGGCGTGTCTCGAGGCGGCCGCCTCCGCTCCCGGCTCCTACCGGCTCTCGGTGGGCACCGGTTTGGGGAAGACCTACAGCAGCATGGGGTTCGCACTCCGCCATGCTGCGCTTCATGGCAAGCGGCGTGTGGTCGTGGCGGTGCCCTGGAAGACGGTGACCGAGCAGAACGCCGAAGAATACCGGGATCTCCTCGACACGGTGGATGAGCGGGTGGTGCTCGAACACCACTCGGGCGTCGATATGGAGGGCGCGGGCCTCAGATGGGAGCGCGAGGCCGCGGAGAACTGGGATGCGCCGGTGGTCGTCACGACGACGGTGCGGTTGTTCGAGTCGATGTTCGGTCGCACCGCCTCGGCGACGCGGCGTCTGCACCGGCTGGCCAACTCGATCATCATTCTCGATGAGGTCCAGGGGCTTCCGTATCGGTTGCTGGTCCCGATCCTTGACGCGCTCCGCTCGTTCGTCGAGCACTTCAACGCGACCGTGCTGCTGTGCTCGGCCACGCAGCCGGAGTTCTGGTCGCTGAAGCCGTTCCGGGGTCTCCCGGTCACCGACATCAGGCCGAAGCCGCTTGCATCGCACGTTGATACGAACCCGATTCGGTACGAGTGGTGGCTCGATCCGAAGCCGCGGCTCAGCCAGGTGGCGGCACGGGCCGCCGAGCACGGGTCCGCCCTGGTGGTCACGAACACCATCGCCGATGCCGCGACGGTCGCGAAGGCTTGGGACGCGGCAGACCGCGAAGGCGTCTTCCACCTCTCGACGCTTCTCATGCCCGGTCACCGTCTGGAGGCCATGAAACTGATCAAGCAGCGGCTCGACGAGAAGGTTCCGACGCTCGTCGCCTCGACGCCGCTCATCGAAGCCGGTGTGAACCTGGACTTCCCGGTCGTCTTCAGGGCCATGACCTCGATCGATTCGATCCTTCAGGCAGCCGGGCGTGCGGACCGTGAGCGGCGGTGGGTCGGCGGCGGGCTGGTGGTCGTGTTCGACCCGCTCGATGGGGGCAAGCCCGCCGGCCTGGGCAAGCTCATCGGCCTGACCCTTGATTATTTCGGCCCGGGCCTGGCCGACCCCGATTCGACCGAGGCACAGGCCGACTACTGGAACGAGCTCTGGGACGAGCTGAACCTCGACGGGCCCGGCTCTGCGGCCGCCGCGATCCAGCAGGCGCGCCTGGACCTCGACTACGAAGCGGTCACCCTGGGGCCCTTGACAAAGGACCGCGACAAGCCGGGCCTGCGGGACAGGAGCCGGGCGTTCAAGATGATCGAGGACGAGACGATCGCCGTGATCGTGCCTGGCCTTTCTGTCGGACCCTCGGGGCACAATGGTGTTCCGCTCCAAGGGGCACCGGCTGAGCTCGTCAAACGCGCCGCCGATCCTGGCAAGAGCCGGGCGGCGATGCGGAAGCTGCAGCCGTACATCGTGAATCTGAGCTTGTCCCGCGCCCAGAAGGACACGGTCAAGCCTCGTCTCAAGACCATCATCGGCGAGCCGGCCCGACCGGGATCGGTCGCGGTGTGGCAAGGAACCTACAACCCACTCACCGGTCTGGAAATCGAATGAGACCCAACCAAGCGGTCGTCGACCGCGATCCCGAGCCACTGGTCGTAGACCCGGGCCCGGACCGCCAGCCCGCGCTGGTCGTCCAGGTCTGGGGCGAGGGCGCGCTGTTCACGCGGCCCGACATGAAGACCGAGCGGCTGACCTACGACGCCATGACGCCCAGCGCGGCGAAAGGCGTCTTGGAGGCCATCTACTGGAAGCCCGAGATCAGGTACGAGATCGCGGCGATCGAGGTCCTCGCCCCCATCAAGCAGTTCGAGATCCGCCGCAACGAGACCAGCGACCTGCCGCCGCTCTTCGAAGCCGCCAAGGGGATCCGCCGGGTCGACACGGCCGCGAGCCGCGACCAGCGCAACGCATTGTGCTTGCGCGATGTGAAGTACCGGATCCATGCGCACCTCCTGCGCCAACCGCACGCCGATAAACCGCTCGCCGCCTATCGGGATCAGCTGCGCCGGAGAGTCGACCGCGGTGCCTGCTTCGCCCAACCGTACCTGGGCACCAGGGAGTTCACGGCCTACTTCGGGAACGCCGACGACGAGCAGCGCATCATGGACTCGCGTGACCTCGGGACCATGCCACTGCGCGTGGACTACCAGACCGGCCGCACCGAATGGTTCACCGCCCGGCTCGAACGCGGCGTCCTCCGCGTCCCCGCGCGCGGGATCGCGCTGCCGACCGGGCAGGTGCCCTGATGCTGCAGCAGCTGGCCGGATACGCGCGCAACCATCTCGAGACAGGCGACCAGACGCCCGCGTTCTATCAACGCAAGCCGGTCGCCTGGGTCATCGCGCTCAACCCGGACGGGTCGCCCAAGCAGGCCCGCTTGCGGACACTCAAGGGCGAGAAGGATCACCGGTTCGGCCTGCCATTGCCGGTTCCCTCGGTGACGAAGACATCCGCCATCTCCCCGAGCATCGGCGTCGACACGCTCGAGTACGCGCTCGGCTGGGTCAGCACCGACCCGAAGTCCGCCTCGAAGCCCGAACGCGTCCACCGCTGCCATGAAGCCTTCAAAGCGTTGAACGCAGCATGGGCCGGTGCCGACCCGGACGGGCCGGCGGCGGTGATCGCGGCGTTCTTCGCCGACGGGCACCATGAGCAGATCGCCCAGCCGACCGAGATCGGCAAGGACGACAAAGGCAGCGAGATCGAAGTGCCGACCTGGGCCCGCGGTGACCTCGTGGCGTTCAAGGTCGACGGCAAGTACGCGTTCGAGCACCAGAGCGCCCAGTCCTTCTGGCGGGCTCAGGCCGAAGGCCGGAAAGGCAGCGGCGAGACCGGGCACTGCCTGCTGTGCGGCGAGGCCGGGCAGCTGCTGAAGACGATCCCGCAGCAACTGCCGAAGCATCTGGTGCCCGGCGCGACGCAGAGCGTGGTGCTCACCAGCGTCAACAAGCCGACGCACGGATTCCTCGGCGCCACTGACCTGCGGCACGCACCGATCTGCAGCGATTGCGGCCGTCGCTCCACGACCGCCCTTCGGTCGCTTCTTGAGAGTGCCGAGCACTGCGCGCAAGCCGATGGCGCAGCGATGGTGTGGTGGACCAAAGAGGACGCCGAAACCCCGGTCCAGTACGTGATGCGAGCCGGGGGCGACGAGGAACGGCGCCGCCGCCGGGAGGTCATCGAGGACTTGGTCATGTCGGCCGAACGCGGACACGAGAAGGCCGTGGAGCACGCCGAGACAACGGTGGACCTGTTCTACTCGGCAACGATCAGCGGGAACGTATCCCGGCTGATGGTGCACGACTGGATCGAAATGCCGCTGCCCGCCGTGCGGCGCAATCTCGGACTCTGGTTCGACGACATCGCGATCGAGACCTGGAACGGGATCATCTACCCCTCGATCAAGAAACTCGCCTACGCATCAGGGCGGTTCATCCGCACCAGCGTGAAAAAGACCGGAAAAGCCGGCGAGTACGCGCCGTTCGGCGCGACCGGCGCGGACCGGCCGCTCCGCTTCGAGACGACCCTGCTGCACTGCGCCCTGTTCGGGCACCAGCCGCCGCTGTCGATTTCACAGCACATCGTTTCGCGAGTCCGGCGCGACGGCCGGGTCGACGCTGCCCGAGCCGCCGTGCTGCGGCTCGTGTTCAACCGACACTACGAAAGGAGGGGACGAATGACAGCGGGCCTGGACGAGGACCGCCACACCTTCGGGTATCTGGCGGGAAGGTTGTTCGCCCTGTACGAATCCCTGCAACGGCGTTCGAGCAACGAATACATGCAAGGCCGCAAGGATGGCGGCAGAACCGCGATCAACACGACCTTCAAAGACCGCTACTACGCGGGTTCGGTCGCCAACCCCACCCTCGGCCTGCGGGCCGGCGAGCAGCTCTCGGTCGCCTGGGCCAAGCGCCTGCGCGGCGACGAGAAGCAGGAGGGTTACCGGTACTGGGTGGAGCGCGAAATCCGGCGGCTCTACGGACTCATGGGCCCTGAGCCCGACCGGGGCCGACACGACCAGCAGATGGACTTCATCCTCGGCTACCACCACCAAGGCCAGCACCGGACGGTCAAGCCCACCGACGACAACGGCGATGCCGATGACAACTCACCAGAAAGCGACGACGAATGACCGCTCCTTACCTCAACCCCGCTGTCCGCCACGACGCCGTGTTGCTGTTCGACGTGACCGACAGCAACCCTAACGGCGACCCCGACGCCGGCAACCAACCCCGCCAGGACGGCGAGACCGGGCAGGGCCTGGTCAGCGACGTCGCGATCAAGCGGAAGATCCGGAACACCGTGCCGCTGGTGAAGGAAGGCGACGCACGCTTCGGCATCTTCGTGGAGGCCGGTACCGCCCTGAACACGCGCATCGACGGCGCCTTGGACGAGACCGCGCCCGCCAAGGGCAAGCGGGACCCCGCGGCCGCGCAGCGGTGGTTGTGCGAGCACTACTTCGACATCCGCATGTTCGGCGCGGTCATGTCCACCGGCGAGAAGGTCGGCAACCAGCGCGGCGCCGGACACGTCTACGGGCCCGTCCAGGTCTCCTTCGCCCGCAGCATCGAGGAGATCGCACCTATCGAGCACACCATCACCAGGGTGACACCGACCAAACCCGCCGACCTCGAGAACGGCAAGGTCTCAGAGATAGGCCGCAAATGGACAGTCCCCTACGGCCTCTACCGCGGGACCCTGCATTACTCGGCTGCAAAGGGCGCGAAGACCGGGGTGCAGGCCGAGGATTTGGAGGTGCTGTGGCGCTCGATCGAGTACATGTTCGAACACGACCGCTCCTCCGCCCGCGGCGAGATGAAGCTCTGCGGTCTGGTGGTGTTCAGCCACACCTCAGTTCTTGGTAACGCCCCAGCACACGCGCTCGCGCAGCGAGTGCGAGTGGAGCGAACCGAGACAACCGACGGGAAGCCGGCCAGAGCGCTCACGGACTACCAGTTGCAGATCGAAGGCCAGGACATGCCGACCGGTGTCGAAGCCTCGGTTCTCGTGAACCTCTGGCCGGGAACGGAGTGAACGACGCATAGCGGAGTTCTTGACGAACATAACAACCAGACCCAGCTCGACTAGTCCGTGAACGTGTGACGCTGGCGCCAGAGGTTCGCCTCCGATGAGGATCGCAACTATGCACGCTGGATCTGGAGCAGTCCGCCGTCGGTGTGGCGCCCGAGCTCCTGCCCGGGCGAGGATCGCAATGACCCCATGGCCATGCTTGACCAGCAGCATGGCTGTTGGCGCTCAGGCTCTGGCCAGGCCAGGGATCGCAACAACTCGATGCACGCCTAAGGCACCCGTACGCCGGTGTTGGCGTCAGAGCTCCGGTTCGTGCGAGGATCGCAACCCCTTCAGGCGTGCGATGTCGAGCCGTATCGCACTGTGGCGCCTGAGCTCTGGCTCGGGTTAGGATGGCAACACGGTGTCGCACCCGAAGAACATCAAGAACGGGCAGTGGCGCCCGAGCTACGGCTCGAGCGAGGGTCGCAACCGCTCACCAGGGAGGTCAACCCATCTCACGGCGAAGTGGCGCTGGAGGCTCGTCTCCGGCGAGGATCGCAAAGGGTCACCCAGGACGAGGATGGTCGAGCCGGTCGGTGGCGTCCGAGCTTCGCCTATGGCGAGGGTCGCAACACCGGCAACAACGAGGACGCCATCGTCTGCCCGCCGATGGCGCCCGAGCTCCGGTCCAGGCGAGGATCGCAACCAGCAGCGTTACCCGATGTGCGGCACGCTGGAGGCGTGGAGCTCGGGCGAGGATCGCAACAGGATGGTCGCACCGGACTGGAGGACCGCGGAGGTATGGCGCTCGAGCTTCGCCTGGGGCGAGGATCGCAACAAGGCGGAACAGCGAGTGCCGCACTCGGTCGAGCAGTGGCGCCCAAGCTTCGGCTCGGGCGAGGATCGCAACTGGGCAGCGCCCAGCATGGTTTTCGAGGGCCCGTTGCCGCCTGAGCGTCGGTTTGGGCGAGGATTGCAACTGGAACAGCTCCGGATTCTCGTGACCGATGAGTTGTGGCGCCGAGCTCCCACTCGGGCGAGGATCGCAACCTGAAGCCCTGGCAGGGGAACACCTTTCCGCACGCGTGGTGCCCGAGCTCCGGTTGGGGCGAGGATCGCAACCACCGTCCGTGTGTGCGGATCTCCCTGGACGATCTGTGGCGCCTGAGCTCTGGCTCGGGCGAGGATCGCAACACCGGCAACAACGGGAGACCGTCTGCCCGCCGATGGCGCCCGAGCTCCGGTCCAGGCGAGGATCGCAACCCGAGGCAGCTCTGGATTTAAGCGCAGCAGCAGTTGTGGCGCCCGAGTTCCGTCTCAAGCGAGGATCACAACGGCCCCAAGAGCGACCCCAAGGAGTCCGTCTCGCTGTGGCGCCGGAGCTTCGGCTCCGGCGAGGATCGCAACAGGACCGACGCGACCGCCTCATAGGCCGTCCCGGAGTGGCGCCGGAGCTTCGGCTTCGGCGAGGATCGCAACATTCCTGGAGGTCGCTACTTGTATGCCGCTGGTCGGTGGCGCCGGAGCTTCGGCTCCAGCGAGGATCGCAACAGCGTTATCGTGACCTCGCCGCCCTCCTTGAGGCCCGTGGTGCCGGAGCTTCGGCT
>NZ_JAKZEW010000005.1 GCF_022548875.1 Glycomyces sp. L485
CACCGCAGGCAGAGACCGAACCGAACACCGGACCCGAACACAGTCCCCGAACGGGAACCGGACCCAAGCGAGACTCCGAACAGGACTCCGAACAGGACTTCGATCCGGGCTCCGGACCGGGCGGATGCTCCCGCCCCGAAGACGAGCACGCCCCCACACCAGCAACACCGCCAGCAGGTGCGGCCTCACCGGCGGCACCGGCTGCGGCGATGCGCCTGGTACATCCGAAGACGAATAAACCGCTGATCCCGGTGCGCTCGAACCTGATCGAAGATCCCATCCCGTTCTTAACCTGCCCGCCGCGGGAGGCCGCGGCGGGGAAGGCGCCTTATACAGCCGCCAGCTCGAAACCGGAAACGGCTTCGAGCCATTCCCCGTGTCCAGGCCAGAACACCACACCCAAAGTGCCCCAAGCCTCCGCACCCGACTGGCCCGAAACCCGCACCCGGCCGCCCCGAACAGGCATCCCCTCACCGCACCCCCGCACAGCCCCCGAAACCCCAGCCACCGCCGCAAGCCGCCGAACCGGACCCGAGAGTCCCGCTCCCGCTCCCGCTCCTGCTCCCCACGACCGAGCTCCGTGGCCGACAGGGCACCCCCGACCTCCACTCAGCTCCTTCGTCGCCGCCTCGTCTGAAGCCTGCGTGAAGCGGACCCTTCTTCGGAGACCCAGCCCGCCCACCTCTGTACCTCGTCATCGCTGCTGCTCTTGGCGCAGAAGGGGCATCCGCCACACACCTACCCCGCCAACGCCCCCGTGGCCATTGCCGGGCTCGACAGGCTTACCGTCCCTCGAAGATGCGATCTTCATGCTGTTGTCGGGACTGTGACATCGAGGCCAGCATGTTCCGTGCTGCGACGCCATAGCGGACACGGGGTCGGTGATGGCAGTACCGGTGAATCTGGTTGCCGTTCTCCTGGCCTCGAGGCATGATTGCAGGCGGCGCCTTGCCTGCCGCACGGCTAGGAGACAGGTCGATACCCACCTCGGAGAGCCCAATGACTGACGTTGCCGCACCGCCCTCGGCAGAATCGAGCATCCTCCGCCGGGGACTGCGCAACATCGGGGACATGATCAGGATCGAACCCAAGCTGTTCGCGATCGGCGCCGTCGGCGCCATGGTCAACACCGCGACCACCCTGTTCGTCTCCGCCGTCGTCGGCTGGGTCGTCGCGCAGGTCGCCGTCCCCGCCTACGAGAACGGCGAGGTCGCCCTCGGCTCGGTCGCGCTCGGCGTCGGCGCCCTCCTCGGCACCTCCGCGATCCGCTTCTCCAGCATGTGCGCCCGCCGCATCGGCGCCGGTGCCATGATGTTCCGCGTCCAGGCTCACTGGCGCCGCCAGGTCACCCGCCGCTACCTCGCCCTGCCCGTCTCCTGGCACCAGAAGCACCCCACCGGCACGCTCCTGTCCAACGCGAACGCCGATGTCGAGGCCGCCACCAGGCCGCTCGCGCCGCTCCCGTTCGCGTGCGGCACCCTGTTCATGCTCGCCGTCTCCATGGTCGTGTTCTTCCTCGTCGACTGGGCGATCGCCCTGGTCGCGCTCGGCATGTTCCCGACCTTGTTCGCTCTCAACGCCGTCTTCGCCTCCAAGATGGCCCCGCGAGCCAAGCGCGCCCAAGAGCTGCGCGCCGAGGTCTCCGCTGTCGGCCACGAGTCCTTCGACGGCGCACTCGTCGTCAAGGCCATGGGCCGTGAGACCGCCGAGACCGAGCGGTTCACCGGCTCGGCCACCGAGCTGCGGGACGCGATGATCGGCGTCGGGCGCCTGCGGGCCGCGTTCGAGCCCGCCATCGCCGGGCTCCCCGAACTCGGCACGCTCCTCGCCCTCCTGGTCGGCCTCGCCCGCTACCAGCAGGGAGCCTTGGACCTCGAACAGCTCGTCACCGTCGCGTTCATGTTCTCCGTCCTCGCGTTCCCGATCCGGGCGATCGGCTGGGTCCTCGGTGACCTGCCCACCTCCGTGGTGGGGCGCGGCCGTGTCGACCACGTCCTCTCCGCGACCGGCGACATGGACTACGGCGAGAGGGAGCCGGCGACGCCCGCGGGCCCGGCGAGCCTCGAATTCGACTCGGTCGCCTACTCCTATCCCGACGGCGGCGAGGCCATCAGCGACGTCACCTTCACCGTCCCCGCCGGGAAGACCGTCGCGCTCGTCGGCGCCACCGGCTCCGGCAAGTCCACACTCGCGCACCTCGCCGCCCGCCTCATCGACCCAAGCCGCGGCGCCGTCCGCCTCGACGGCGTCGACCTGCGCGAACTCACCCACCCCGCACTCGCCGCCACCACCGCGCTCGTCCAGCAGATCCCGTTCGTCTTCGACGACACCGTCCGCGCCAACCTCGCGCTGAGCCGCGAGAGCGCCGACGACTCCCGGCTGTGGGAGGCCCTCGCCGCGGCCGGCGCCGACAAGTTCGTCGCCGACCTCGAGGACGGGCTCGACACCGAGGTCGGCGAGCGGGGCACCACCCTCTCCGGCGGCCAGCGTCAGCGGCTCACGCTCGCCAGGGCCCTAGCCGGCTCCCCTCGGCTGCTCGTCCTCGACGACGCCACCAGCGCCATCGACCCCAGAGTGGAGTCCCGGATCCTCTCGGGGCTCAAGGCCTCCTCCGAGGTCGCCAGCGTCCTCGTCGTCGCCTACCGCAGGGCCACCATCGCCCTTGCCGACGAGGTCGTCTTCCTCGACGGCGGCCGCATCACCGCCCGGGGCGCCCACACCGAGCTGCTCGAGACCCACCAGCCGTACGCCGACCTCGTCACCGCCTACGAGCAGGCCGAAGCCGAGCGTGAATTCGACGAGGAGAACGTCGCGTGACCACCGAGACGACCGACGCCGAGCCCGGCCCGTTCCACACCCTCAAACGCGGCCTGCGGCTATCGCCCGAGCTGCGCAGGGGACTGGCCTTCACCGTCGTCCTCGCCTGCATCACCGCCGTAGGACGCCTCGTGGTGCCCATCGCCGCCCAGCAGGTCCTCGACAACGGCCTGTTCACCGACGCCGGGCCCGACCTCGGCTTCGTCCTCGGGGTCACCGCCGTCGGCATCACCGTCCTGGCGATCACCACCGCCGCGAACTTCCTGATGAACCGGCGCCTGTTCATCGTCTCCGAGACCGCCTTGGCGAATCTGCGCCGCCGCACCTTCCGCCACATCCACGACCTGTCGATGCTGCACCAGCAGTCCGAGCGGCGCGGCGCGCTGACCGCCCGCGTCACGACCGACATCGACCAGGTCAGCCAGTTCCTCCAGCAGGGCGGCATGGTCCTGGTGACCTCGACGGCGCAGATCCTGGTGGCGACGGTGGTCATGGCCGTCTACTCCTGGCCGCTGGCGATCGTGGTGTGGGTCGTGTTCATCCCCGTCACCTGGCTGATCAAATGGCTTCAGGCGCACCTGGCCTCGGCCTACACCGACGTGCGTCGCAGCGTCGCGAAGCTGCTCTCGGCAGTCTCGGAGTCCGTCGTCGGCGCGGGCACCGTGCGCGCCTACGGCGTCGGCTCGCGCACGAGCGAGCGGCTCGACGCCTCGATCGAGGAGCACCGCAAGGACCAGACGAGGGCGATCAGGCGCTCGGCGTTCTCCTTCGGAGCCGGCGAGCTCGTCTACTTCGGAGTGAATGCGGTCGTGGTCGTCCTCGGCGCCTTCCTCGTCGCGGGCGGCTCGATGACCGTCGGCGAACTCGCCGCGTTCCTGTTCCTGGTCGTGCTGTTCACCCAGCCGGTCGTGATCGGCACCGAGACGCTCAACGAGGCTCAGAACGCGGTCTCGGGCTGGCGGCGCGTCCTCGACATCATCGACACCGAGCCCGACGTGGCCGACCCCGTCGACGGGGTCGACCTCCCCGAAGGCCCGCTCGGGGTCCGCTTCGAGGACGTCCGCTTCGCCTATCCGGGAGGCGAGGAGGTCCTGCACGGCATCGACGTCGACATCCGCCCGAACACCAAGGTCGCCGTGGTGGGGGAGACCGGCTCGGGAAAGACCACCTTCGCGAAGCTGCTGACGCGGCTGATGGACCCGACTTCGGGGCGGGTGGTGATCGGCGAGACCCCGCTGACCGACGTCAGGTTCTCCTCGCTGCGCGGGCGCGTCACGATGGTCCCGCAAGAGGGCTTCCTGTTCAACGGCACGCTCGCCCACAACGTCCGCTTCGCGAAGCCCGACATCGGCGAGGCCGAGATCTACGTGGCCTTCTCCGAGCTCGGCCTCACCGACTGGGTCGAGGCGCTTCCGAACGGACTCGACACCGAGCTGGGCGAGAGCGGCGCGAACCTGAGCGTCGGCGAGCGCCAGCTCGTCTCGCTCGTGCGCGCCTACGTGGCCGACCCGGACCTGCTGGTCCTCGACGAGGCGACGAGCGCGGTCGACCCCGCCACCGAGCTGCGCCTGTCGTCCGCGTTGGACGCGGTCACACGCGGCCGGACGACGGTCATCATCGCCCACCGCCTCTCGACGGCCGAGACCTCCGACGAGATCCTCGTCTTTGACGGCGGCGACCTCGTTCAGCACGGCCGCCACGCCGAACTGGCCGCTAGGAAGGACTCCGTGTACGCGGGGCTCCACGGGTCCTGGATCGAGCAGACCCGCTCGAGCTAGTCGACGTCGGTCTTAGGGTCATCCGTCACGGAGTCTCGTGGTGCTCCAGGCGGGCGCGGGCCTCGTCCAGCTCGGCATGCACCTAATCGAGCAGCGACGACCCGCCGCACCGGCGCGCCTTCCTGCGGCGCGCCGGGCGGCCCGCATGGAGCCACCCACTTGAGCGGACGAATCCACATCTCTCTCGACGGAACCAACGAATACGAACTGCACTGCGACCGTCGCGGCGGCCGGTTTCGCCCCGGCGACGATTCCTACTACAGTCGGCCGGTGCTGCGCGCGGCCGCAGAATCCGAGGGCCGGCGGGTCAGCCAGGGTTCGGACGGCGAGCACGAGTGCCCCGGTCGCGGGGATCCGGCAGCCGCAAGACGCGACTGCGGCCTCCTGGCAACGTGACCCTAGGGAATCAGCAGGAGTTTGCCGGTCGTCTTGCGGCTCTCAAGCGCCTGGTGGGCCTCCGCGGCCTCGTCCAGGCGGAACGTGTCGCCGACTCTCACGTGCAGGTTGTTGTCCTCGATCAACTGGAACACCTCGGCGGTGCGCTGGAGATACTCCTCCCTGGTCGCCGTGAAGTCGCCCAGCTTCGGGCGGGTCAGCGTCAGCGAACCGAGGGTGTTGAGCACCTGCGGGTCGAACTTCGGCACCGGGCCGCTCGCCTGGCCGAACAGTGCCATCGTCCCCCTGCGGCCCAGCGACGCCAGACTCTCGTCGAAGGTGTCCTTGCCGACCCCGTCGAAGACCGCGGCCACGCCCTCGCCGCCGGTGATCTCACGGGCCTTTTCGCCGAAGTCCTCGTAGAACAGGACGTGGTCGCAGCCGTTCGAACGGGCAAGCTCCGCCTTCGCGTCCGTGGAGACCGTGCCGATGACCTTGCCGCCCTTGTACTTCACCATCTGCGTCAGCAGCAGTCCGACGCCTCCTGCGGCGGCGTGGACGATCACCGTCTCGCCCTCGGCCACCGGGTGGACCGTGTTGCACAGGTAGTGCGCCGTCAGACCCTGGAGCATCACCGCGGCGGCGGTCTCAAGCGACACCAGCGGCGGTACCGGCACGAAGTCCGACTCCTTGCCCACCACGATGTCCGCATAGGAACCCGGCACCTGCGCCCAGGCGACCTCGTCGCCCGGCCCGAACTGGTCGACGCCCTCGCCTACGGCCACCACCGTCCCGCCGCCTTCGAGGCCGGGCGTGAACGGCAGGGGCACCGGGTAGGCGCCCGAACGGTGATACGTGTCGATGAAGTTCACACCGGCCGCGGCCACGCGCACCGCCACCTGCCCGGGGCGCGGGCCGGGGTCCTCGCCTTCGAGGAGCCGCATGACCCCCGGGCCGCCGGTCTGCTCCACCACGATCGCCTTCATGAGAAATCCTTCCGCCGCAGGGACACCAACAACCTAGCAGCGCCGAACCCTCCCGATCGCCCGAGCGGGCGCACCGTATCTCCGGTCGAGTAAGTCATCGGCTCTACGGTAGACCGTCAGCGCTATCTCGCCGATCGCCCTCGTCTCCACCAGATGAAGCGGCCGCCGCGGCGACTGCGGGAACGGCGCCGGGTGCACGAACCGCGCCCCGCCCCGCTCGCCGAGCAGGAACGGCGCCACCGCCAGATGGACCTCGTCAACCAGGTCCTCGGCCAGGAACGCCGTATGGACCATGCCCCCGCCCTCGACCAGCAGCCGCTGCACCCCCCGCCCGGCGAGGTCCTCCAGTGCCATCCGCAGGTCGACCGTGTTCTGATCGGTCGCCACCACCTCCGCGGCCGGGCCGTCGGTCCGGCCGCGGAGCGGGCACAGCCGCGCCCCGACCTCGCTGGTGTAGATCACCGGGACCGGCTCCCCGCTGTTGAACAGCCGCGCCCTCGGATCCAGATCACCGGAAGGGGAGAAGACCACCCGCATCGGCGACGGCTCCCGGCCCTCGGCCACACGCCGAGCCCGCCGCTCCTGCGAGCGCAGCAGCAGCCGCGGATCGTCCGCCCGGATCGTGCCCGCGCCCACCGCGATCGCGTCCACCCCCGCCCGCACCTCGTCCACCCGGTCCAGGTCGGCCGCGTTCGACAGCGTCAGCCGCTTGTCGGAGTCGTCGTCGAGGAAGCCGTCGATGCTCACCGCGGCCGAAACGATCACAAAGGGACGATTCATGACGCAAGAATCCCATGATCCGCCCCGACCCGGGCCCGGGTGGCGGCCTCGAGGTGAGAGACGTCAGAATCAGTAGACGTGGAAGGCCAACAGACCAGCGAGGACGCCATCGCGGACCTCAAGTTCAACGCCGAGGGCCTCGTGCCCGCGATCGCGCAGCAGCACGACACCGGGGAAGTCCTCATGCTCGCGTGGATGGACGCCGAAGCGCTGCGCCGCACCATCGCCACCCGCAAGGCCACCTACTGGTCGCGCAGCCGCGGCGAGTACTGGGTGAAAGGCGAGACCTCGGGCCACCACCAGGCCGTCAAGTCGGTGTCCGTCGACTGCGACGGCGACACCGTCCTGCTCGGCGTCGAGCAGACCGGCCCGGCCTGCCACACCGGCACCCGGACGTGCTTCACCGGAAGGCAGATCGCATGAGCGCAGGATCAGAGCGGGCCAGGACCCTCCTGGTCGGGCTCGCCGCCGTCGGCGCCGCCGCGCTGGCCGCCACCCGCGAATGGGCCTCCGAGACCGTCGAGAACGCCGCCGGAATGGAGACCACAGCCTCCCAGACCGGCACCGACCTGGCCGCCTGGGCGCTGCCGTGCGCCCTCGCCGCCGGGGCCGCGTTCCTCGCGATGCTCGCCGTCGGGCGCCGGATGCGGCGCGTCACCGGTGCGCTCGCGATGCTCGCCGGCCTCGCCGTAGCCCTCGCCGGCGCATTCCACCTCGACAAGGGCGCCGCCCCGATCGGTCTCGCAGCCGCCGGGCTCGTCGTCGCCGCCGCCGGGGCCGCCGCCATGCTCCGCTCCGGGCGCTGGCCCGAGCCGGAGGCCCGCTACGATTCGAACCCGGTCGACGGCGACGTCGTAGCAGAGGATCCGGCAAAGTTGTGGAACGCCCTCGACTCCGGTCAGGACCCCTCGTCGCCTAAAATCACCGCAACGGCGCAGGAGAAGGGACGATCTTAGGTGAACGTGCTGGAGCAGATCATCACCGAAGTCCGCGCCGACCTCGAGCGGCGCCAGAACGAAGTCCCCATCGAGGCGATCCGCGAGGCCGCCGAGCGCGCCGAGGCCCCGCTCGACGGCTACGCCGCCCTCAACGGCGGCGGTGTGAGTGTCATCGCAGAGGTCAAGCGCGCCTCCCCCTCCAAAGGCGCGCTCGCCGACATCCCCGACCCCGCGGTGCTTGCCGCCGAGTACGCCGCCGGCGGCGCCGCCGTCATCAGCGTCCTCACCGAGCCGAACTACTTCAAAGGCAGCCTCGACGACCTCGACGCCGTCCGCAAGAAGGTCCAGGTCCCCCTGCTGCGCAAGGACTTCGTCGTCTCCCCCTACCAGGTGCTGGAGGCGCGGGCCCACGGCGCCGACGTCGTCCTGCTCATCGTCGCCGCGCTCGACCAGGACACCCTCGTCTCCCTCCACGACCGGGTCACCGGCCTGGGCATGACCGCGCTCGTCGAGGTCCACACCGAGGCCGAAGCCGACCGCGCGCTCGCCGCCGGGGCGAAGGTCATTGGCGTCAACGCCCGCGACCTGACTACGCTCCAAGTGGACCGCTCGGTGTTCGAGCGCATCGCCCCGGGCCTGCCCCGCGACGTCGTCAAGATCGCCGAATCGGGCGTCCGCGGCACCCGCGACCTGATCCGCTACGCCGCGGCGGGCGCCGACGCCGTGCTCGTCGGCGAGGGCGTGGTCAAGCAGAAGAGCCCGCGCGACGCCGTCGCCGAACTGGTCACCGCCGGGTCGCACCCGGCGACGCCGCGACCGATCTAGGAGGAGAACCGTGCCGCAGCCGGATCTGACAGGCCACTGGGGCGAGTTCGGGGGACGGTTCGTCCCCGAGGCGCTCATCGCCGCCCTCGAAGAGCTCGACATCGCCCACCGCAAGGCCCTCGAAGACCCCGAGTTCCAGGCCGAGCTCGCCGCCCTGGGCCGCGACTACGGCAACCTGCCCTCGCCGATGTACCGCGCCGACCGGCTCTCCGAAGCGGCCGGCGTCGAGATCTGGCTCAAGCGCGAGGACCTCAACCACACCGGCGCGCACAAGATCCGCAACGTCCTCGGCCAGGCCCTGCTGACCAAGCGCATGGGCAAGACCCGCGTCATCGCAGAGACCGGCGCGGGCCAGCACGGCGTCGCCGCCGCCACAGCCGCCACCTACATGGGCCTCGAATGCACCGTGTACATGGGCGAGGAGGACACCCGCCGCCAGGCCCTCAACGTCGCCCGCATGCGCCTCCTCGGTGCCGAGGTCGTCCCCGTCACCACCGGCTCGCGGACTCTCAAGGACGCGATGAACGAGGCGCTGCGCGAATGGGTCGCCTCCGTCGACCACACGCACTACCTCATCGGCTCGGTCGGCGGGCCCCACCCGTTCCCGATGGTCGTGCGCGACTACTGCCGCGGCATCGGCGACGAGGCGCGCGCCCAACTGCTCGACAAGACCGGACGGCTGCCCGACGCCGTCGCCGCGTGCGTCGGCGGCGGATCGAACGCCATGGGCGCCTTCACCGCCTTCCTCGACGACGACGTCAAGCTGTACGGCTTCGAGGCCGGCGGCGACGGCTACGAGACCGGCCGCCACGCCGCCACCATCACCGCCGGCGAGATCGGCGTCCTCCACGGCGCCCGCACCTACGTGCTGCAAGACGAGGACGGCCAGACCATCGAGTCGCACTCGATCTCCGCCGGCCTGGACTACCCCGGTGTCGGGCCCGAGCACGCCCACCTCGCCGCCACCGGCCGTGCCGCCTACGAGCCGGTCACCGACGCCGAGGCCATGGCCGCGCTCGAGAAGCTCGCCCGAACCGAGGGCATCATCTGCGCCATCGAATCCGCCCACGCCCTCGCCGGCGCGCTCCGACTGGCCGAGGACAAGACACTCGAGCCGGGCTCGCTCGTCCTGGTCAACCTGTCCGGACGCGGCGACAAGGACATGGGCACCGTCGTCGACTACTTCGGCTTCGACAAGGGGAACGACCAGTGAGAACCGCCGAGGCATTCGCCAAGACCAGAGCCGAAGGACGCGCCGCCCTCGTCGGCTACCTCCCGGCCGGCTTCCCCACCCTGGCCGACTCCATCAAGGCCATCGACATCATGATCGAGAACGGCGCCGACATCATCGAGGTCGGCCTGCCCTACTCCGACCCGGTCATGGACGGCCCCGCCATCCAGAAGGCCGCCGACCGGGCCCTGCACGCCGGATTCCGCACGAGCCAGGTCTTCGAGGTCGTAGAGGCCGTCTCCGGCCGCGTCCCGATCCTCATCATGACCTACTGGAACCTCGTCGAGCGCTACGGCACGGGCCGCTTCGCGGCCGACTTCGCAGCGGCCGGCGGCGCCGGCCTCATCACGCCCGACCTCATCCCGGACGAGGCCGACGAGTGGCTCGCCGCCTCCGACGCGCACGACCTCGACCGGGTCTTCCTGGTCGCGCCCTCGTCCACCGACGAGCGCATCGCCTCCACCGTCGCCGCCTGCCGCGGCTTCGTCTACGCCCAGTCCGTCATGGGCGTCACCGGCGCCCGCTCCGCGACCTCCACCGCCGCGCCGAAACTCGTCGAGCGCACCCGTGCCCACACCGACCTGCCCATCGGCGTCGGCCTCGGCGTCCGCGACGGCGACCAGGCCGCCGAGGTCGCCTCCTACGGCGACGCCGTCATCGTCGGGTCCGCGATCGTCGGCTGCTACCTGGAGACCGACGACGTCCCCTCGGGGCACCAGCGCCTCGCCGAGCTGACAACCGAGCTGGCCGGAGGCGTCCGCCGCTAGAGGGTCCTATACGGTTTTCGACGTGGACCTCGCATTGATACCCAGCCCGAGCGAATCCGTCTGGCATCTCGGACCGATTCCGATCCGAGCCTATGCACTGGCGCTCATCGCGGGCATCGTCGCCGCCTGCTGGATCACCGAAGCGCGCATGCGCTCCCGGGGCGCCCCCAAGTGGGCCGTGCTCGACATCGCCGTGTGGGCGGTGCCCTTCGGCATCGTCGGCGGCCGCCTCTACCACGTGTTCACCAGCCCCGACGCCTACTTCGGGGCCGACGGCGACCCGTGGAAGATCGTCGCGGTCTGGGAGGGCGGCCTGGGCATCCCCGGCGCGATCCTCCTCGGCGGCGTCGGCGTCTGGTTCGCCTCCCGCCAGCTCAAGCTCCCGTTCGCGATGGTGGCCGACTCGCTGGCTCCCGGCCTGCCGGTCGCCCAGGCGATCGGGCGGCTCGGCAACTGGTTCAACCAGGAGCTGTACGGCAAGCCGCTGGAGGCGTTCTGGGCCGTCGAAATCGACCTGGAGCACCGCGTCTCCGGATTCGGCCAGTACTCGACGTTCCACCCGACGTTCCTGTACGAACTCGTGTGGAACCTCGGTGTCGCCCTGGTCGCGTGGGGTGCCGACCGCAAGTGGAAGTTCGGGGCCGGCCGCGCCTTCGCCCTCTACGTCGCCCTGTACGGCCTCGGCCGCTTCTGGATCGAAGGCCTGCGCATCGACCCCGCCGAGGCCTTCGGCGGGCTGCGACTGAACCAGTGGATGAGCGTCGTCATCATCGTCGGCGCGATCATCTACCTCCTGCGCGTGCGCGGCGACCGCCAGGTGTTCGTGCTCGCCGCCGGCGAGCGGGTCACCGTCGACTGGGACTCCGCCGAGGCGAAGCAGGCCGGATACGTCGGCGGCCGCCTGCCGAAGGGCACCGAGCTGGAGGAGACCGAACCTGAGGCCGAGAAGCCCGACGGTGAACCAGACGGCGAAGCCGAGTCCGCCGAGGCGGGCCCGGGCCGCGACGACCGCTGATCTCCGCCGCTTTCCCCGGGCAGGTGCAATGTGCATAACCGTAGAGCCGTAGTCGTCGGCGCCGGCGTGGCCGGGCTGGCCAGCGCCATCGTCCTGTCGAAGCTCGGCTGGCGGGTGGCGCTGCTGGAGCGGCGGGAGCGGCTGAGGGGTGACAACCTCGGGATGCTCCTGTGGGTCTCGGGTGTCCGCGCGCTGCGCGCGCTCGGCATCGACGCGACCCTCGACGCCGGCGGCACGCCGGTGAACCGCTTCGAGCTCCGCGCCGAGGAGCGCGTCGAAGGCTCCTTCACCTCGGCGGTCCTCGGCGCCGACGACGGCACTCCGTCGGTGATGGTCCACCACGCGGTGCTCTACGAGACGCTCGTCTCGCACCTCGGCCGCGACGTCGAGGTGTATCCGGCCACGCAGGTGTCCCGGATCGACCTGGTCGACCTTGCGGCCGGGGACGCCACCCGCCGCTGGGACGCCGACCTCGTCATCGCCGCCGACGGCATCGACTCGCCGACGCGCGAGGTCGTCGCGAAGGGCGCCCCGACGGTCGACGCCGGGGTGGTGGCCTTCCGCGCCACGATCCCGGCCCATCGCGCCCCTGAACGCGATTCCGACGCCGTCGAGATGTACGGGCCCGACCGGCGCCGGTTCGGCTACGGCGATCTCGGCCAGGCGGGCGCCTGCTGGTGGGCCACGGTGCCCGGCGGGATGCGCCCGGAGTCGCCGCAGATCCAGCACGAGCTCATCAACCGCTGGTTCGCCGACTGGCCCTCGCCGGTGGGCAAGTACATCGCCGCGACCAGGCCCTCGGAGCTGACGCAGCAGGCGGTCAGGTTCGTGTGGCCGATGCCTTCGAGTCTCCACTACTCCGATGGCAACCACGGGGTCGTGCTCATGGGCGACGCCGCGCATGGCGTGGCGCCGATCCTCGCCCAGGGCGGGAGCCTCGCACTGGAGGACGCGGTGACGCTCGGGTGGGCGCTGCGGCGCAGCCCCGAGTCGATCCCCGATGCCTTGCACGCCTATGAGCGGGCGAGGCTGGCGCGGATCCGGCGGGTCGCGCGGCTGTCGAGGCGCGCGCATGTGATCGCCTCGGGCGGCCCCGGGGTCACCAGGGGGCTGCTGCGGGCCGTTCCCGACACCTGGTTGTCGAACCGGGCGACGTCGCTCTCCGACTGGCAGCCTCCGAGGTTATCCTCGGCCCATGCGGATTCGGGACGCCGAGGCTGATGACTGGCCCCCCATCTGGGCCTTCGCGCGGCCCATCATCGCCGCGGGGGAGACCTATCCGTGGCCCCGCGACACGTCGGAGGCATGGGCCAGGGCGTATTGGATGGAGCGCGAGCGCCCGGCCTCGCGGCTGGTCGCCGAGACGGAGCCGGGTGACGGCTGCGCAGGCGTCGCCGAGAGCGGACGGGTCGCCGGGACCGTCGAGATCCATCCCAATCTTCCGGGCCAGGGCTCGCACGTGGCCAACGCCGGGTTCATGGTCGATCCGGCCTTCCGGGGCCGAGGCGTCGGACGGGCCCTGGGGGAGGCCGCGCTCGACCGCGCTGTGAAGGACGGGTTCCATGCGATGCAGTTCAATGCCGTCGTCGAGACCAACACCGGCGCTGTGAAGCTCTGGCGCTCACTGGGTTTCGAGACGCTCGCGACCGTCCCCGAGGGTTTCCGGCACCCCGAGCTGGGACTGGTCGGGATGCACATCATGTATAAGCTGCTGGAATCATGAGCGAATTGCGCGATTCCGTCAACGCTCTCGGCATCGCCGATGCCGAGGCCGCCATCAGCGTCCACGCACTCGTCGGGTCCGACTCGGACCTGCTCGCCCAGGTCGGCGACTTGCCGGGGACTGTCAAGGAGGTCGCGGGATGGGTCCAGTCGACGTTCCTGAACTCCGGCAACCCGCTGTTCGGCCGGTGCGAGCACGCCGTGGAGCGATTGCTGGGGGAGCGGCCGGACGAGCAGACCGAGAAGGTCCTCGGCTTGATCACCGTGCGACCCCGCTTCCTCGAAGACCTGGTGTCCCTGTCAGGTCTCGCCGCGGCCGACCTGCAGACGATGCTGGAGGCCCTCGAGCAGGCCGGGGTCGTGCGCGCCGACGCCAACCCACTCGAACCAGACAATCCCTTCTGGACCATGAAGGACCGCTTGGCTCGCTTCTACTACGCGATGATGGCCGAGCACCTCGCCAGATGGCGGCGCGGTTACATCTCCGACAAGCTCTGGCGCATGATCCACTCGCGCTTCGACCGCTACGTGTGCCGCGCCGAGTACGCGCGCCTCACCCGCGAATGGGCCCTGGGCTCGCCCGACACCGACCTGACCACCCGCATCGTCGTGCCCGACCCGAGGTTCAGGCAGCTGCGGACCCTTGAGGTCGCCGCCTTCGGCGCGGACGGAACGATCGTCGGACTCGGCACCATACGCTGGGGATTCCTCATGCGCGAGAAGCAGCTGGCGCGCCTGCGGCACGTCCGGCGGCTCCTCGGCGACCCGCCCGCGCGCCTGTACTGCATCGCTCCGCGCGTCGACGGCGCCATCGCTGCCGACACCGCCCCGGACCTGTACCGGGTCGGCCCCGCTCATCTGCTCAGAGGTGATTGAGACCCTATTTCCCGATTGGTGGGCCCGCGAAGCGTCCAGGTACGCTGAAGGCTCTCTATTCCCCGTACGAATGCATGAGGAGTGACGATGGCGGTTGACGCGGTAGTTGCGGGAGCAGGCGGATTCATCGGCGGACATCTGGTGTCGGACCTCCTTTCCGAGGGCAAGACCGTGCGCGCCGTCGACGTCAAGCCGCTCGACCAGTGGTACCAGGTCCACTCCGAGGTCGAGAACCTCCAGCGGGACCTGGCCGACCTGGGCGCGAGCCGCGAGGCCGTCGGCGACGGCGCCGCCGAGGTCTACAACCTCGCCTGCAACATGGGCGGCATGGGCTTCATCGAGAACAACAAGGCCCTGTGCATGCTCTCGGTCCTGCCCTCCACCCACATGCTCCAGGCCGCCAAGGACGCCGAGGTCGGCCGCTTCTTCTACTCCTCGTCGGCCTGCGTCTACGCCGGATACAAGCAGACCGAGGCCGACCTGGCCCCCCTGAAGGAAGAAGACGCCTACCCCGCCGACGCCGAGGACGGGTACGGCTGGGAGAAGCTGTTCTCCGAGCGCATGGCCCGCCACTTCCGTGAGGACTTCGGCCTCGAGACCCGCATCGCCCGGTACCACAACATCTACGGCCCCGAAGGCACCTGGGACGGCGGCCGCGAGAAGGCCCCCGCCGCCACCTGCCGCAAGATCGCCGTCGCCGCCCTCACCGGCGAGACCGAGGTCGAGATCTGGGGCGACGGCGAGCAGACCCGCTCGTTCACCTACATCGACGACTGCGTCCAGGGCACCAAGATGCTCACGCGCGGCGACGTCACCGAGCCGCTCAACCTGGGCTCCTCCGAGATGACCACCATCAACAACCTGTACCACCTCGTCGCCGACATCGCCGGAATCGACATCACGCTCAAGCACGTCGACGGGGCCCTGGGCGTGCGCGGACGCAACTCCGACAACACGCTCATCCAGAAGTACTACGGCTGGGAGCCCTCGATCAGCCTCCGCGAAGGCATGGCCAAGACCTACGAGTGGGTCTACGACCAGGTCAAGGCCAAGTACAACCTCTGATGGCCGACCCCAAGCTCCGAAGAGTCGACGTCCTCGGCGTCGGCGTCTCCACGATCAACCAGGCCATGGCGCTCGCCGAGGTCACCCGCTGGGTCGACAACGGCGACCGCCGCTACGTCTGCGTCACCGGCGTGCACGGCGTCATGGAATCGCAGAAGGACCCCGAACTCAAGGGCATCCACAACGCCTCCGGGCTGACCACGCCCGACGGCATGCCGATGGTGTGGGCCGGGCGCAAGGCCGGCGCCGAGTGGATGGACCGCGTCTACGGGCCCGACCTCATGCTGGGCGTCCTCAACCGCGCCGCCGAGCGCGGCTGGTCGTCGTTCCTTTACGGCGGCAAGGACGGCGTGCCCGAACTGCTCGCCAAGAAGCTCGCCGAGAGGATCCCCGGCGTCAAGATCGCCGGGACCTACTCGCCGCCGTTCCGGCCCCTCACCGAGGCCGAGGACGACGAGATCGTCGCCCGCATCAACGACTCCGGCGCCCAACTCGTGTGGGTGGGGCTGTCCACTCCCAAACAGGAGCGGTGGATGGCCGCGCACCGCGACAAGCTCAACGCTCCGGCCCTGTTCGGTGTCGGCGCCGCCTTCGACTTCCACGCCGGTCTCATCCCGCAGGCACCGCCGTGGATGCAGCGCAACGGCCTGGAATGGTTCTTCCGGCTCACCAAGGAACCGAAGCGCCTGTGGCGCCGCTACCTGGTCAACAACCCGGCGTACCTGCGCCGGA
Organism: Glycomyces sp. L485; assembly: GCF_022548875.1. Taxonomy (GTDB): domain Bacteria; phylum Actinomycetota; class Actinomycetes; order Mycobacteriales; family Micromonosporaceae; genus Glycomyces. Next base: position 15,908 of record NZ_JAKZEW010000005.1, read on the forward strand.
TCCGGCGCAATCCGCCATATCTGCGCGACTAGCAGAGGATAGGGTGAGGGCCATGGTCGACATTCCCAAGGAGAGCGCCGAGACCACGCACCATCCCCGCGTGGCCGTCGTGTGGTCGGTGCTGTCGGCCGAGATCGAGCGATTCGCCGCAGGCACCGGCGCGCGCATGAACATCATCGACGTCGGCGGCGGCTCGGGCGGCTTCGCCGTGCCGCTCGCCGAGCTCGGCCACGAGGTCACCGTCGTCGAACCGTCCGCGAACGCGCTCGCCTCGCTGCGTCAGCGAGCCGCCGACGCGGGCGTGACCGACCGGGTCACCGCCGTCCAGGCCGACGCCGACGAATTGCCGGACGTCGTCGAGCCCGAATCGGCCGACCTCGTGCTGTGCCATTCGGTGCTGGAAGTGATCGACGACCCCGACATCGCGCTGGATGCTCTCTCGACCTCCTGCGCGCAGGGCGGGGCGGTGAGCATCCTCGTCGGGAACCGGATCGCCGCCGTCCTCGGCAAGGCCCTCATGGGGCACTTCTCGACCGCGCTCGATCTGCTCGTCGACGTCGACGGCATCATCGACGGCAAGGACACGATCAAGCGCCGCTTCGAGACCGCGACGCTCACGGCCCTGATCGGCGCCTCGGGCCTGGTCACCGAGCAGGTCCACGGCGTCGGCGTCGTCGGCGACCTCATCCCCTCGACCGCGGTCGGCGTCGATGCCGGCTCGGGGGAGGACCTGCGCGAGTTCGAGCTCGCGACGGCCGCCAGGATCCCGTTCCGCGACATGGCCACGCAGATCCACCTGCTGGCACGCAAGCCCATACGCCCACGGGAGTAGGCGCCTGCACGGTTCCGCGCCGACTCCGGCCGCACCTGGAGCCGCGACCGAGGCGACTCCAACCTGGACGCCACCCGCGTGGTCAGTGATGACCTGTCGCGGTCGCCTACCGGGCGGCCGGCTCTGTCTTGTGGCCGATTCCTCACCCGACCGGCTAGCCTCGGGCCATGCGTTCGAACCCGCACTTGGAGCCGCTTCGGCCCGCCTACGGCACCGGCACTCTCGCCGACGTCATGCCCGCCGCTCTTGCGGCCCTGGGCGTCCCGGGCGGCACGGACGGGGCGCTGCTGGGCCGGAGCGAACTCGAAGGCGTCCGGAGCGTCGCCGTGCTCCTCCTCGACGGCTTCGGCTACCACCTGCTGCGCCAGGCCGCCCAGGCCAGCGCCACCGTCGAAGCCGTCCACAACGGCGAGATCGGCACCCTCGCCCCCATCACCGCCACCGTCCCCTCCTCCACCCCGATCAGCCTCGCCTCCCTCGCCTGCGGCATTCCGCCCGGGCAGCACGGCATCATAGGTTTCACCCTCCGCGTCCCCGACACCGGCGACCTGGTCACCCACATCCGCTGGGACGGCAACCCCGAACCCGAGACCTGGCAGCGCGCCCCGACCTGCTTCGAGCGCGCCGCCGCTGACGGCGTCGTCTGCTCGGTCGTCTCCGACGGCGCCTTCCGCGACACCGGCCTGACCAGGGCCATCTACCGCGGCGCCGACTGGCTCCCCGCCGCCACGCCCACCGAGGTCGCCGCCGAGACGGTCGGCGCGCTCGCCCGCGGCGACCGGAACCTCGTATACGCCTACCTGCCGAACGTCGACACCGCCGGGCACTTCTACGGGATCGGCTCGGCGGAGTGGCTCGACGCCGTCGCCGCTGTCGCCAAGACCGTCGACGACCTGATCGCCTACCTGCCGAAGGACGCGGCGCTCATGGTCACCGCCGACCACGGCATGGTGAACCTCACCGAGCGGTTGCACGTCGACGAGCACCCGGAGCTGCTCGCCGGGGTCGAGGCGATCGCCGGAGACGGGCGGATCCGGTACCTGCACACTGAGAACGGCGCGAGAGAGGACGTGGTCGCCGCCTGGAGCGCCGCCGTCGCCGGCCGGGCCGAGATCATCGGCCGCGACGAGGCGATCGACCGCGGCTGGTTCGGCCCCGAGGTCACCGATGCCAACCGGGCGAGGGTCGGCGATCTGGTGGTGGCCTGCCGCGACACGTTCGCGATCGTCGGCGTCGAGGGCGAGCCGCCGCACGTCGCCCGCCTCATCGGCCAGCACGGCGGCCTCACGGCCGCGGAGATGGCGGTCCCCCTGTGGTCGTACCGGACCGGCTGAACCGCCCGGATGTCGGACCCGACGGCTACGATTCGGACGTGGCCAATGACCTCGATGAGTACATCGGTCCGCATCTGTCCGATGAAGGCATCGCCATCATGCACGTCGACATGGACGCCTTCTTCGCGTCCGTGGAGATCGCGCGCGACCCGAGCCTTCGCGGCAAGCCCGTCATCATCGCCGGGCTCGGACCGCGCGGCGTCGTCTCCGCGGCCTCATACGAGGCCCGCGAGTACGGCGTCCACTCCGCGCTGCCCACCGGCATCGCCCGCCGCCGCTGCCCGAACGGCGTGTTCATGAAGCCCACCGCCCCCTACGGCGAGGTCTCCCGCGCGGTCATGGCGATCTTCCGCGAGTACACCCCGCACGTCCAGCCGATCTCGGTCGACGAGGCCTTCCTCGACGTCTCCGGCGCCCGCCGCCTCATCGGCCCGCCCGCCCGGATCGCCCGCGACATCCGCGCCCGCGTCAACGCCGAGCACGGCATCACCTGCACCGTCGGCATCGCCTCCACCAAATTCATGGCGAAGCTGGCCTCGGAGGCGGCCAAGCCCGACGGCCTCGGCATCGTGCCGCGGGCGACCGAACTGGAGTTCCTCCACCGACTCCCGATCCGCGCCGTCTGGGGCATCGGCGAGAAGACCGCCCAGAAGCTCGGGCGCCTAGGCATGCGCACCGTCGGCGACATCGCGCGGCTCTCCACCGACAGCCTCGCCGCCTCCGTCGGCACCGCCTCCGCCGAACACCTGTACGCGCTCTCGCGCAATATCGACCCCCGACCGGTGCGCCCCGAACGCGTCGAGAAGTCCATCAGCAACGAGACCACCTTCGGCCACGACGCCCCCGACGCCGCCGCCTGGGGACCCACCCTCCTGGAGCTCTCGCGCAAGGTCGCCTCCCGCGCCCGCGCGGCGGGCTGGGCCGGTCGCGGCGTGACCGTCAAGATCCGCTTCGGAGACTTCCGCACCATCACCCGCTCCCGCATGCTCCCGGCACCCACCGACGTCGGCCACGAGATCCACGCCGTCGCCCGCGAGCTCGCCGACGCCGCCGCCACCGCCCCGGTCCGGCTCATCGGTGTGAAGCTCGATCACCTGGTCGAGGCCTCCGCCGTCGGCCGCCAAGTCGCTCTCGGCGAGCCAGAACACGGCTGGCGCGACATCGAGACCGCCATCGACGTCGCCACCGCCAAATTCGGGAAGGGCGCCGTCCGCTCCGCCGGCCGGCTGCGCCGCTCCGATAGCGACTAGAGGCGGCGAGAGCCCCGCGACATAGGTTAGGACCACAGTCCTGCGGGTATCCGGACTCACTAAGGTGAGAACGGACAGATTCAAGGACGAACTGCCTTCCGCCTTTGGCGAAAGGCTCGTAGACTTAAAACCACAAGCACCAAGGCCCGTCGAGATGCCGCCGGGCCTGCCGAGACTATGCAGGAGGAGTGTCGTGCCGCTCTCCGACCACGAACAACGCCTGTTCGAAGAAATCGAGCAGTCCTTGTCCGAAGACCCGCAGTTCGCCTCTGTCGTGCGCGCACACGATCCGGCGCATGTGACGCGGCGCAGGCTCATCCTGGCCGGCATCGTCACCGTCATGGGCATCGGCCTAGTCATCGGCACCGTCATCGCCGGCGCCGCGAATTGGGGCGCACCGATCGGCGCAGTGCTCATGTTCGGTGGTCTGATCCTCGGTCTGTGGGCACAACGCCGAGCCACCACCGGCACGCTGAAAGCGGTCGACGGCAAGGCCACCCGCACGACCGGCGGCTCCCAGACCCCCAAACCGGGCGGCTTCACCTCCCGCATGGAAGAGCGCTGGCGCCGCCGCCGCGACAGCGGCGAGATGTTCTGACGAACCGACGACCCCACGACTTGAGAAGACCAGACCCAACGACTTGAGAAGACGAGACGGGCCGCGCCCCCAGGCGCGGCCCGTCTCGTATGTAGTTCAGCCGGTTCTCGGTTCAGCGGCCCTTGAGCATCGCGCGCCTCGCCGCCTTGCCGGCGTTCACGCTGGTCGGGACCGGCCCCTTCGGGATCGCCATGCCCATGCCCATCGCGTCGAGGCGCTTGGCGACATGGTTCGCGGACTTCGCGTCGATGTTCTTCGGCAGCCTCGTCAGCCGCTTGCGCACCTCGGTCACCGAGACGTCGTCGCCCTGCGTCTCCCCGACCATGAACGTGTAGATCGGCGTCGAGCCGACCACCCGCGAGATCCGCTTCTTCTCCTGGCCCAGGAGCTTCCGCGCCTTGCCGCCGCCCTCGCCCAGCAGCACCACACCGGCCTTGCCGACCGCGCGGTGCACCATCTGGGTCTCCGAGACCGCCGCGACGCCCGGCGTCACGTGCCAGCCGCGCATGCCGTCGATGAGCGCGTAGGCGGCGCCGGGCTTGCCGACCGCCTCCCGGTTCACCACCTTGCTGGTGCGGATGTTCAGCACGATCATCCCGGCCAGCAGCGCGATGAACACCGCGCTGGCGTACCACAGCAGCGAGAACCCGGCGAAGATCACCAGGGCGGTTACGGCGATGAACGGCAGCAGAATCGCGGCGGCCTCCAGCGGAAGGAACCACTTGTCCCGCTGCGTGGTGAACTTGATGGCCAGACCGATGGTCTTCAGTCTCGACCCGAAGGACTCTTTCTCCTGCTGCTTTGCCATGCTCTTAAGTCTAGTGTGCGACCCGCGCCGCTACGGGAGGGGCCGATTCACGGTTCGAAAGCTTCGCCGAGGGAGTTTCGGCGCGCGCGTCGATCGCCTGCCTGTACAGCCGACCGGCCCGATACGAGGAGCGCACCAGCGGTCCGCTCATGACCCCGGCGAAGCCGATCTCCTCGGCCTCTACCGACAGCTCCACGAACTCCTCGGGCTTGACCCACCGGTCGACCGGGTGATGGCGCTTCGTCGGGCGCAGGTACTGGGTGATGGTGACCAGTTCGCACCCGGCCTCGTGCAGGTCGCGCAGCGCCTGCGAGATCTCCTCACGGGTCTCGCCCATCCCGAGGATGAGGTTCGACTTGGTGACCAGGCCCTCCTGGCGGGCCGAGGTGATGACGCCGAGCGAGCGCTCGTAGGTGAACGCGGGGCGGATCCGCTTGAAGATGCGCGGCACCGTCTCCACGTTGTGCGCCAGCACCTCCGGGCGGGAGGAGAAGACCTCGGCGAGCTGGTCGGGCTCGGCGTTGAAGTCGGGGATGAGCAGCTCGACGCCGCACCCGGGGATCGCCGCGTGGATCTGGCGGACGGTCTCGGCGTAGAGCCAGGCGCCGCCGTCGTCGAGGTCGTCGCGGGCGACGCCGGTGACCGTGGCGTACTTCAGGCCCATCGTCTTGACCGACTCGGCGACCTTCGCCGGCTCGGTGCGGTCGAGCGGCGAGGGCCTGCCGGTGTCGATCTGGCAGAAGTCGCAGCGTCGCGTGCACTGCGAGCCGCCGATGAGGAACGTCGCCTCCCGGTCCTCCCAGCACTCGTAGATGTTGGGACAGCCGGCTTCTTGGCAGACGGTATGCAGGCCTTCGCTCTTGACGAGGCTGCGCAGTTCGGTGTACTCCGGACCGGTCTTGGCCTTGACCTTGATCCAGGAGGGTTTCTTCTCGATCGGGATTTCGGCATTGCGCGCTTCGAGGCGCAGCATCCGGCGTCCCTCGGGCTGTTCGGAAGTCACGGCACCAGCCTACGCCGGGACCGGTCCGGACGGCAGGTGTCGCTCGGCACAGCGGTCTCGCCGAAGAGACGTCGGATGAATGCCGAGCTGCTGTAATGACGTGGTGGAACTCATTTACCAGGGCAAGGTTCGCGACCTCTACGCCGACGGCGACGACCTGATCATCGTCGCCTCCAACCGTGTCAGCGTCTACGACGTCGTCCTGCCCACCGAGATCCCCGAGAAGGGCGCGCTCCTTACGGCCTTGAGCCTGTGGTGGTTCCAAGCGCTCGGCGACCTCGTCCCGAACCACGTGGTGTCCGCCGACGACGTCCCCGCCGAGTTCGCCGGCCGTGCCCTGCGCGTCATGCGCCTCGACATGGTGCCCGTCGAGGCCATCGCCCGCGGCTACCTGACCGGCTCGGGACTCGCCGACTACCGGGCCACCGGCGCGGTCTGCGGCATCGACCTGCCGGAGGGCCTGGTCGACGGCTCGAAGCTGCCTGAGCCGATCTACACGCCCACCACCAAAGCACCCGTGGGCGACCACGACGAGCCCGTCACCTTCGACCAGACGGTCGCCGACCTCGGCCCCGATCTCGCCGGGCAGGTCCGCGACCTGACATTGGACGTGTACCGGCGCGGCGCCGAGATCGCCGCCGACCGGGGCATCATCATCGCCGACACCAAGCTCGAGTTCGGCACCGACCGGGACGGCACGCTCCGCCTCGCCGATGAGATCCTCACCTCCGACTCCTCGCGATTCTGGGACGCGGAGCTGTGGAAGCCGGGCCGGTCGCAGCCGTCGTTCGACAAGCAGTACGTCCGCGACTGGGCCAAGTCCACCGGCTGGAAGCCCGACACCGGAGAGGCGCCGGAGATACCGGCAGACATCGTCGACGCGACCCGCCTGCGCTACATCGAGGCCTACGAGCGCCTCACCGGGCGGCGCTGGTGACCTTGAGCGGCACGCGCATCGCCAGCCGCCAGCCGTCACCGCCGGTCGGGCCGTAGCCGAGGCTCCCTCCCAGCAGCTCGGCGCGCTGGCGCAGGCTCATCAGCCCGAACTGCGAACACCACGTCGTGCATCTCGCGCGCCAGCTGGGCCCGCTCGGCGGCCAGCGCCTGCTCGGTCAGCAGCTGCTGCTCGTGTTCGCGCGCCTCTGTGATCTCCTCGAGCCGGCCGGCCGGCCGGCCAGGTCGTGGCGGGTCCGTTGGAGATAGCCCAGTATCGCGGGGACCGTCGCCATGATCAGGTAGTACAGGTTGTCGCGGATGACGTAGTCGTTGGCGTACGACCCGTGCACCAGGTCGACCAGGCTCACAGGGTGCTCACCGCCGTACTGCAAGTGCGAACGCGACGCCGATGGACCAGAAGAGGAAACAGCACCCGGACCAAGGTGGCGCTGCGCCGGGCGGTCGAGAAGCTCGTCCCGCCCGCGATCGTCGAGCGGCCCAAGATGGGGTTCCCCACGCCGCACCGCCAATGGCTGGCCGGGCCGATGTTCGGATGGGTCGACCACCTGGTCGCGGAGGCCCGCTGCGGCCACCTGCTCGACCTCGAATACGCCCGGCGGCTGCTGCGCGAGCACCGCGAGGGCCACGATCACGCCCGGAAGATCTGGACGATCATGGTCTTCTGCATCTGGTACTCCCAGATCGGTGCCGACTCGAAGCCGTTCAAGGCGCGGTCGTGAGCCGGCCGCCGAAGGTTCAGGTGGTCCGATCACGCCCGTACGTGAGCCGCCTGAGCAGCACCTCGAACGGCCCGCGGACGCCTGCGCGGCTCATGGACACTGCGAGTACCACGGTGAGGGCCCAGGTGCCGGCGGCGACGCCGTACGCGGCCAGGTAGCCCATGCCGTCTCCGAGTCCGAGACCCCAGACGGCCAGGAGCGGCGCCATGATGAACGACTGGCACAGGTAGCACGTGAGCGATCGCTCGCCGACGGCCGCGAGTGCGCCGGGCAGGCCCTTGCGTCCGTAGTCGCTCAGCCGGTGGGCCAGCAGAGCGAAGCCGCAGATGTAGCCGAGCCCGGCGTACATGCCGCCCAGCACGGTGAGGATCGCCGCGCCCATGTGCATCCCGTTCGACGGGTGCCAGGCACCGAGTCCGATGAGCGCGAACGGCAGCGAGCTGAGGACGTTGACGACCATCCCGGAGGCGAACGTCTTCTTCAGCTGCGGCAGGTGATCCCGGGGGTGGTCGATCCATCCGCCGCGCTGGATCATGATGCCGACGATGACCAGCGGGATGAAGAGCGCGAGGAGTACCAGGGTGAGCGTTCCGGCGATCGAGGCGATCGGACCGAAGAGGAGCTGCTCGACATAGGGCGGCAGACCGAATTCCACCGGCTCGGGGGCGGCGGTGTAGAAGAAGGCGAACACCGGGAGCGACACGACCACCACGTATATCGAGCTGCCCCACAGCCAGCGCCGCAGGCTCCTGTCGGAGAGGTGGACGAAGAACAGCGCGATGAGGCCGGTGGCGCCGTACGGGGCGAGGATGTCGCCGTAGAACAGGAACGTGGCGTGCACGAAGCCGAACGCGATGAGCCACCAGCTGCGGCGCCGCAGGATCTTCCGGACGCCTTTGGCGTCCATGCCGCGTCCGAACATGCGCGAGGCCATGACGGCCATGCCGAATCCGTAGAGGATCGCGAACATGGGGCGCGAGCGCTCGGCGATGAGGAGTTGCTCGATGAACAGCGCCACGCGGTCGAAGGCGGCGGCGTCGGCGATGTGGTTGTAGTCGTCGAGCGAATGTCCGTGCAGGTAGATGGCGACGTTGGCGATGGCGATGAACAGCAGCATCGCCCCGCGGGCGATGTCGGGCGCCAGTGAGCGCTCCGATCGCGGGATGGAGGTGAGCGGGGGCGGCACGGGGGAGTGGACCGTCGCCTGGGGCGAGGTTGCCATGGGAGGCTCCAAGATCGGTCGGGTTGTCGGGTTTCCTGTTGACAGTCTATGGACTTCCCGTAGTCCGCGCGGTACCGCGGACCGCCGTTCTGATTCGGGGGTCGGTGGTATTGCGCGAACGACCGGAATGTGCTCGGCTCGTATGAGAACCGATTTAATCTATCGGTGATATATCGAGAACGATGTATGCCTACCGAATCCCCTCGCGCACGACTGAGGCCCCACCGCGATGCGATGGGGCCCCAAAGGTATGGACGCCTACGGCTTCGCGAACAAGACCGCCGCATTGTGGCCGCCGAAACCGAACCCTGTGTTCATGGCGGCGTCGAGGTCCATCTTGCGGGCCTCGTTCGCCGCCACCTCCAGCACGAGTTCCGGGTCCGGGTTGTCGAGGTTGATCGTCGGCGGGATGACCCCGTCGTGGATCGCCAGGATCGTCGCGATCGACTCGACCGCGCCGGCCCCGCCGAGCAGGTGCCCGGTCATCGACTTGGTCCCGGTCAGGACCACGTGCTCGCCGATCTCCCGCTTGACGCCCTTGACTTCGGCCATGTCGCCGACCGGAGTCGAAGTCGCGTGGGCGTTGACGTGCCCGATGCTCTTCGGGTCGATCCCGGCCTGCTTGATGGCGGCGCGCATGGCGCGGCCGCCGCCGTTGCACTCGGGGTCGGGCTGCACGATGTCGAAGCCGTCCGAGGTCAGACCAGAACCGGCCACGACCGCGTAGATCTTCGCCCCGCGGGCTTCGGCGTGGTCGCGGCGCTCCAGCACCAGAGCACCGGCGCCCTCACCCATGACGAAGCCGTCGCGGTCGCGGTCCCAAGGGCGCGAAGCGCGCTCGGGGTCGTCGTTGCGAGTCGACATAGCCTTCATGGACGCGAACCCGGCCATCGGCAGGCCGCCGATGACCGCCTCCGCGCCGCCGGCGATGGCGACGTCGGCACGGCCGGCGCGGATCATGTCGGCCGCCCACGAGATCGCCTCGGCCGACGTGGCGCACGCGCTGGTCGGGGCGTGGACCCCGGCCTTGGCGTGGAATTCCAGGCCGACCACGGCCGCGGGGCCGTTGGGCATGAGCATCGGAACGGTGAACGGGGAGACCCGCCGCGGGCCCTTCTCCTCCAGGATGTCGTCCTGTTCGAGCAGGGTCAGGGCCCCGCCGATGCCGGAGCCGAACACGACCCCGAGACGTTCCTTTTCGAGGTCGTCGCTCAGGCCCGCGTCGTCCCACGCCTGCTGGGAGGCGATGAGTGCGATCTGCTCGGAGCGGTCGAGGCGACGCAGCCGGACCCGAGGCAGCACCTCGGAGGGCTCGACGGCCAGTTGGGCCGCGATGCGCACCGGGAGTTCCTGCGCCCACTCCTCTTCGAGAGCGTTGACGCCGGATCTTCCGGCGACGAGAGCTTCCCAGGTCGACGCCACGTCCCCGCCGAGCGGGGTAGTCGCGCCGAGCCCGGTGACGACTACCTCAGTCACATTAACCCTTTTCGATGTAGGAAACGGCGTCGCCGACGGTCTTCAGGTTCGCGACCTCGTCGTCGGGAATCTTCACGCCGAACTTCTCTTCGGCGGCAACCACGACCTCGACCATCGCCAGCGAGTCGACGTCCAGGTCGTCGGTGAAGGACTTGCCGTCCTCGACGTCGTCGGGGTTCACGCCCGCGACCTCTTCGAGAATGTCGGACAGTCCTTCGCGGATCTCGTCACGAGACATGTGTTTGTTCCTCTCGATAATTACGGGCAGCGGATGACTTGCCCGGCATAGGTGAGCCCGCCGCCGAACCCGAACAGGAGAATCGGGGCGCCGGAGGCGATCTTGCCAGTTTGTACCAGCTTCGACAACGCCAGCGGCACCGATGCCGCGGAGGTGTTGCCTGAATAGACGATGTCGTCGGCGATGATGCAGTCGTCACCGAAGTCGAGCCGCTTGGCGATGCCCTGGATGATCCGCAGGTTCGCCTGGTGCGGCACGAAGGCCGCGAGCTCGGAGATCTTGACGTCGGCCCGCTCGGCGACCTTCTCGACGAGCGGGGCGAGCTGCGTGGTGGCCCAGCGGAACACGGTCTGGCCGGCCTGCTTGATGAACGGGACGTCCTCCTCGATGCGGATGACGTCGCTCATGGACGGCTCCGAGCCCCACACGACAGGGCTGATCGCCAGGGCCGGGTCGTCGGTGCCCTCCACGATCACCGCGCCGGCGGCGTCGCCGAAGAGAACGCACGAGGTGCGGTCCTCCCAGTCGGTGACTGCGGTGAGCTTCTCAGCGCCGATGACGATGGCGCGCTTGGCACTGCCGACTCTGATGGCCATGTCGGCCTGCGCGAGGGCGTACTCGAAGCCGGAGCAGGCGGTGTTGACGTCGATGGCGGCCGGGGTGGCGACGCCGAGCGCGTCGGCGACGCGGCAGGCGGTGTTGGGGCAGGTGTCCTTGGCCGAGACGGTGGCGACGACGACCATGTCGATGTCGGCGGGGCCGTAGCCGGAGTTCGCGAGCGCCTGCTCGGCGGCCTTGATCGCCATGTCGGCGACCTTCTCGTCGTCGGAGGCGATGCGGCGCTCCTTGATGCCGACGCGGCTGACGATCCACTCGTCATTGGTGTCGACCATCGCGGCGAGATCGGCGTTGGTGAGGACCTTTTCGGGCTGGTAGTGGCCTACGCTGACGACGCGTGATCCGTTGGCGCTCACTGGACTCCTTCACTGGCGGCGAGACTGGCGGCGGCCGCCAGGTCCTCGGGGGTGTTGACGTTGAGCCGTTCCACGCCCTTGAGAGCCCGCTTGGCCAGGCCAGTGAGCGTCCCTGCCGGCGGCAGTTCGATGACGGCCGTGACGCCCAACTCTCCAAGCGTACTCATGCAGGCGTCCCACCTGACCGGAGAGGTGACCTGGTCCACGAGTTGCCGGAGCGCCTGCGCGCCGGTCTCGACGGGCCTGCCGTCGCGGTTCGAGAGGAAGGTGCGCTCCGGGTCCGCGGTGGCGATCTCGCCGGCGACGGTTTCGAGCGCGGCGTGGGCTGGCGCCATGTGCGGGGTGTGGAAGGCGCCGGCGACTTTGAGGGGGATGACGCGGGTGCGCTCGGGGGCTTTCTCGGTGAACTTCTCGATCGCGGCGACCGGGCCCGCGGCGACGATCTGGCCGGCGCCGTTGCGGTTGGCCGGCCAGGCGCCGGCGGCCTCGATGGCGCTGAGGACGTCGGCCTCGACGCCGCCGAGGACGGCGGCCATGGTGGTGGGCTCGATGTCGCAGGCGGCGGCCATCTCGCGCCCGCGGACGGCGGCGAGCTCGATCGCGGCCTCGGGCGTGAGGATGCCGGCGAGCGCGGCGGCTGTGAGTTCGCCGACGGAGTGACCGGCGACCACGCCGGCCGCGTCGACGGGCAGCTTCTCGGCGGCGAGGAGCCCCGCGGCGACCAGCAGCGGCTGGGTGTTGGCCGTGTCGGTGATCTCGGCTTGGTCGGCTTCGGTGCCCAGGTGGACGAGGTCGATGCCGATCAGGTCCGACCACGCTCGCAGCTTGGCGGCCGCGGCGGGGTCGGCTTCGATCCATGGCGTGAGGAACCCGGGTTTCTGCGAACCTTGCCCGGGAGCGAGAATGGCAAGCACATCTAGACTTTCGCTCAGTGAACATCCGAAACGGGCATGGCTGGACAACCGAAAGCCGGTCCCGTTCTTGTCAGAATCCTACAACGGTCATTGTTAACTGCGGGAACGTCTGCTGGCGGGCGAGTTCTCCAGGCGGCCTATGGTCAACCCCACACGCAGCACGAATGCCTCGTGCGGTTCGGTAGGTGAGAAACCGGTCACCTCTTGGATGCGGCGCAGCCGGTAGCGGACCGTGTTGGGGTGGACGTACAGCTCACGCGCGGTGCCCTCGAGGACGCCGCCGGAGGCGATGAACGCGTCCATGGTCTCCAGCAGCTCCCCGCCTGCGCGCCGCAGCGTCACGTAGACGGTCTCGCGCAGCTGGCGTCGCGCGGCCTCGTCACCCGAGATCGCCCGCTCGGGCAGCAACTGCGTCGCGCTCACCGGACGCGGCGCGTCGGGCCAGGCCGCGGCGGACCGGTGGCCGGCCACCGCGGCGAGCGCGGAGTCGGAGGCCTCGGCCAGGCCGGTGACGGTGGGGCCCACGACGATCGGTCCCTCGCCGAACTGACCGGTGAGCTTCTCGACGATCTCCATCGGGTCGGACACGCCGCCGAGGAGGATCACCAGTCGTGCGCCGTGGACGCCGGCGAGGACGTCGAGGCCGAGGCGTCGCGCGGCCCGCTGCACCGAGTGGAGCACCAGCGTCGCCTCGCCGCCGGGCGTGTTGCCGCACACGACGGTGATCGACTGCGTCTCGGACCAGCCGAGCGCGGCGGCGCGGCCGACCAGCTCGTCGGAGGACTCGCCGCGCAGCAGCGAGTCGACGAGCATGGCCTGGAGGCGGGCGTCCCAGGCGCCGCGGGTCTCGGCGGCGCGGGCGTAGACCCTGGCTGCGGCGAAGGCGATCTCACGGGAGAACCGCAGGACCGACTCCCTCAGCTGCTCCTCCTCGCCTTCGGCGGCCAAGGCCGGCACCTGCTCTTCGACGACGTCGATGACGACCTGGATGAGCGCCACGGTGTGCTGGAGGCTGATGGCGCGGGCGAGCTCGACGGGGGCGGCCTCGAAGACCATGTCGGAGGAGCCGAGGTCCTCCCCGCTGGCGCGCAGCCACTCCAGGAACTGCCTCACGCCTGCTTGGGCCACCAGGGTCACCATCGAGCGCTGCTCGGCGGGGAGGTCGCGGAACCAGGGAAGGCGTTCATCCATTCGGGTGAGCGACTGGGTCGTCAGCGCCGACGAGGAGCGTTCGATGTTCTGAATGGTGGTGGCCAGATCCATGCCCTATAGCCTGCCAGACGTGGTGTCCGCCTCGCGCCGACGTCGGGTGGAATACCGGGCATGCCACTATCGTTCCCCGGATAGCACCAGTTTCAAGCTACGACAGAGAGGCGGCCGCATATATGGCCACGGTTGCACTGACCAAGGAGACCTTCGAGGAGACCGTCACCAAGAACGACATCGTGCTGGTCGACTGGTGGGCGGATTGGTGCGGTCCCTGCAAGCAGTTCGCACCGACCTATGACTCCTCGAGCGAGAAGCACGAGGACGTGGTGTTCGCCAAGATCGACACAGAGGATCAGCAGGAGCTGGCCGCGGCCGCCGGCATCCAGTCGATTCCGACGCTCATGGCGTTCCGTGACGGCATCCTCCTGTTCAACCAGCCCGGCGCTCTGCCCCGCGAAGCCCTTGAAGACGTGATCGAGCAGGTCAAGGAGCTCGACATGGACCAGGTCCGCGAGCAGATCGCCAAGGAGGAAGGCGCCGACCACGCCGGACACGACCACGGATAGGACCTCGGCGAGCCGGGGGACGTCCGCATAGACGCGAGAAGGGGCCGGGAAGCTTCTGCTTCCCGGCCCCGCTCTGTTCGGTGCGGCCTAGGAGTCGCCGCCGGCCTCGCCGGCCTCGGCGGCCGTGGGGTCGGTGATCTGGTACTTCGCGGCGGCCTGTGCGGCCAGCTCCGGCTTGACCTCGCCGCTGGCGGCGAGCTGCTGGAGCGCGGCCACGGTGACGGACTCGCCGTCGACGTTGAAGTGCCTGCGGAGCGCGCCGCGCGTGTCGGAGTGGCCGAATCCGTCGGTGCCCAGCGAGGTGTACTCGCCCGGTACCCAGCGGCTGATGAGATCGGGTACTGCCCGCATGTAGTCGCTGACGGCCACGAACGGGCCTTCAGCGCCTGTGAGCTTCCGCGTCACATACGGGACGAGCTTCTCGGCCTCAGGGTGGCGCAGGTTGTGCTTCTCGGCCTCGACCGCGTCGCGGTTGAGCTCGGACCAGGAGGTGACCGACCAGATGTCGGCCGCGACGCCCCAGTCCGAGGCGAGCAGATCGGCGGCCTTCTGCGCCCACGGCATGCCCGAGCCGGAGGCGAGCAGCTGGACGCGCGGGCCGGTGCCCTCGGCGGTCGAGATCTTGTGCAGGCCCTTGAGGATGCCCTCGACGTCGACGCCCTCGGGTTCGGCCGGCTGCACGATCGGCTCGTTGTAGACCGTCATGTAGTAGAAGACGTGCTCGCCGTCGCCGTACATGCGTCGCAGGCCGTCCTGCACGATGTGCCCGATCTCGTACCCGAACGCCGGGTCGTAGGAGAGCACTGCCGGGTTGGTGTGCGCCATGAGGATCGAATGGCCGTCCTCGTGCTGGAGGCCCTCGCCGTTGAGCGTGGTGCGCCCGGCCGTGGCGCCGATCAGGAAGCCGTTCGACAGCTGGTCGGCGGCGGCCCAGACCGCGTCTGCGGTGCGCTGGAACCCGAACATCGAATAGAAGATGTAGAACGGGATCATCGGCTCGCCGAGCGTGTCGCCGGCGGTGCCGGCGGCGGTGAACGCGGCCATCGAGCCGGCCTCGTTGATGCCCAGGTGCATGAGCTGGCCCTGCTCGGACTCCTTGTACGACAGGAACAGGTCCCGGTCGACCGACAGGTACTGCTGCCCGTGCGGCGAGTAGATCTTCGCCGTCGGGAACATCGCGTCCATGCCGAAGGTGCGGGCCTCATCGGGGATGATCGGCACCCAGCGCTTACCGATCTCCTTGTCGCGCATGAGGTCCTTCAGGAGCCGCACCAGCGCCATGGTGGTGGCGACCTTCTGCTTGCCCGAGCCGCGCCTGGCGGACTTGTAGGCGTCTTCGCCCGGCAGGTTCAGCGGGATGACCGTGTTCCTGCGCGAGGGGATCGAGCCGCCCAGGTCGCCCAGACGTGCCCTGAGGTACTCGGCCTCCTCGCTGCCTTCCTCGGGCTTGAGGTACGGCGGCAGGTACGGGTCGGCCTCCAGCTCGGCGTCCGGGATCGGCAGGTCGAGCGAGTCGCGGAAGCCCTTGAGGTCGTCGAGCGTCAGCTTCTTCATCTGGTGGGTGGCGTTGCGGCCCTCGAAGGCCGAGCCGAGGCGGTAGCCCTTGACGGTGTGCGCGAGGATGACCGTCGGCTGGCCCTCGTGCTCCATCGCGGCCTTGTAGCCGGCGAAGATCTTGCGGTCGTCGTGGCCGCCGCGGCGCAGGTCCCAGATCTGCTGGTCGGTCATGTTCTGGGTCATGGCCTTGGTGCGCGTGTCGCGGCCGAAGAAGTGCTCGCGGATGAACGCGCCGGACTCGGCCTTGAACGTCTGGAAGTCGCCGTCGGGGGTGGTGTTCATGAGGTTCACCAGCGCGCCGTCGGCGTCGGCGGCCAGGAGCGGGTCCCACTCGCGGCCCCAGATGACCTTGACGACGTTCCAGCCGGCGCCGCGGAAGTAGGCCTCCAGCTCCTGCACGATCTTGCCGTTGCCGCGGACCGGGCCGTCGAGGCGCTGGAGGTTGCAGTTGACCACGAAGGTGAGGTTGTCGAGTTCGGCTCCGGCGGCGAACTGGAGCGCGCCGCGGGATTCGACCTCGTCCATCTCGCCGTCGCCGAGGAAGGCCCAGACCTGCTGGTCGGAGGTGTCCTTGATGCCGCGGTCGTGGGCGTAGCGGTTGAACAGCGCCTGGTAGATCGCGTTGATCGGTCCCAGGCCCATCGACACGGTTGGGAACTGCCAGTAGTCGGGCATCAGGCGCGGGTGCGGGTAGGACGGCAGGCCGCCCTGGGGGCGCGAGACCTCCTGACGGAAGCCGTCGAGGTGGTCCGCGGTCAAGCGGCCTTCCACGAAGGAGCGGGCGTACATGCCGGGCGAGGCGTGTCCCTGGAAGAACACCTGGTCGCCGCCGCCAGGGTGGTCCCTTCCCCGGAAGAAGTGGTTGTAGCCGACCTCGTAGAGGTTCGCGGCCGACGCGTAGGTGGAGATGTGGCCGCCGACGCCGATGCCGGGGCGCTGCGCCCGGTGGACGGTCATGGCCGCGTTCCAGCGCACGAAGGCGCGGATGCGGTGCTCGATCTCCTCGTCGCCGGGGTAGTGCGGCTCGTCCTCTACCGGGATGGAGTTGACGTAGTCGGTGCTCGTCGACGCGGGAACGGCGATCTGCCGCTTGCGGGCGTGTTCGAGCAGTCGCTGCACGACGTAGCGGGCACGAGTACGCCCGCCGGCGTCAAGGAGTCCGTCCAGGGAGTCCAGCCATTCGCTGGTCTCGTCCGGGTCAGTGTCCGGTACTTGGGTAGGCAATCCGTCACTGATGGGCGGCCGGTTCTGTTCCGTGGTCACGGGCGATCCCTCGTTCTTAGACTGCACGTTACGTGGCAGGGCAGAGTGTCATCGATTTCTACCATCCTCCCTCGAATCTACCGCGCCCATCGCCCGCCCACCCGGCGTGATGCGACGGCGCCCACACTCCCGACGACCTCGAAAGTCGTTCACCTGCGCGATCGTCCGGATGCAGTGCGCATCCAAGATCACAACCGCATGAACGTGTGCTCACCTTCAATTCATCCGGTGTTGCGTTCGGTTCCGAGCCGGACCGGCATCGTTCCCGACGGTGCGGGCGTGTCGCAAGCCGCGCAAGCGACCCATATGCTGCACCTCATATGCTCTACTTCATATGCTGTGAACAAGCTCAGGATCGAAGCACACGAATGGAGGCGACTACGTGAACGCTCCGGGGAGCCCGGTGGACGGAAGCAGCGTGGCGCAGAGGCTCGGGCTCGACGGCGTCGAGGCGGTCATGGAGATCGGCTTCGACACCGACGTCGACGCCACTTTGCGCACCGCAGTGATCGAGGCGGTCGGCGAACTGCACGGGGAGGACTCCGACGAGATCGTCGACGCCGTCCTGCTGTGGTGCCGCGAGGAGGACGGTGACCTGGTGGACCTGCTGCTCGACGCCAGGGACCCGCTCGCGGACGGGGGCACGGTGTGGCTCCTGAGCCCCAAGGCCGGACGGAACGGCCACATCAATCCGGTCACGATCGAGGAGTCGGCGACACTGGCGGGCCTCCAGTCCACCAAGACGCTGAACGCATCCCCCGACTGGGTGGCCTCGCGCATGGTCGTCGCCCGTCGTTAGGTGCGCTGGGGCGCAACGCCGCTGGGCCTCATCCTGACCGGGTCGCCTCGCGGGCGGCCCGGGCCCGACGCTAACGTCGAGCCCGTCAGACCATCGACGGCCCTCCCAGCGAGGGCCGCTGCCTCGTAAGGAGCACCCATGCCGATCGAACCCGGAACCGTCGCGCCCGACTTCTCGCTCAAGGACCAGAACAACCAGGAAGTGACGCTCTCGGACTTCCGCGGTGAGAAGAACGTCCTGCTGGTGTTCTACCCGTTCGCCTTCACCGGGGTGTGCGAGGGCGAGCTGTGCGGGATCCGCGACAACCTCGACGCCTACCAGTCGGACGACGTCCAGGTGCTCAGCGTCTCGATCGACTCCCCGTTCGCCCACAAGGTGTGGGCGCAGCGCGAGGGCTTCGAGTTCCCGCTGCTGAGCGACTTCTGGCCGCACGGCGCGGTGGCGCAGGCCTATGGGGTCTTCAACGAGGAGAAGGGCATGTCCAACCGCGGCACGTTCGTCATCGACAAGACGGGAGTCGTCCGCTTCAGCGAGATGAACATGCCGGGCGAGGCACGCGACCAGGGAGCCTGGAAGAAGGCCCTGGGCGAACTGTAGGAAGCACGGATCGGAGCCGCCGGGGGGACCCGGCGGCTTTTTTCATGCTGGCAAATATTGACAACTCAGAATGCATACGACAAGCTATAGCAATCGGTTTCCATGCAACCGTTTGCAATCACAACCCCTGAAAGGACGCATTCACATGCACGGTCCTGCGAAACGACTCCTCACGACCGCCGCGATAGCCGCGGTGGCCGCCACCGCACTGACGGGGGCGGCCGAGGCCAAGCCCCCGCGATACGAACGCGACCTCGGACGCGAGACCCTCGCCGCGAACGACGGCTGGGCCGCCGCAGAGGGCGGCACCACCGGCGGCTCCGCCGCCACCGACGACAATGTCTTCACAGTGGACACCTGGGCCGACCTCCAGGAGGCGGTCCAGGGCGACCAGCCCAAGATCGTCTACGTCGAAGGCGACATCGACGCCTGGACCGACGCCGAGGGCAACGCCCTCACCTGCGAGGACTTCAATGCTCCCGGTTACACCTGGGAGAGCTACCTCGAAACCTACGACCCCGAGGTCTGGGGCTGGAACGAGCCCTCCGGCCCGGTCGAGGAGGCTCGCGTACGCTCCTACGACGACTTCCGGCAGCACGTGATGCTCCGGCCCGGCTCCAACACCACCATCGTCGGCGTCGATGACGCCTCGGTCACCCACGGCTCCTTCTTCCTCAGCCAGGTCGACAACGTGATCGTCCGCAACCTCGGCGTCCACGACGCCTACGACTGCTTCCCCGCCTGGGAGGGCGACGCCTGGGACGCCGAGTTCGACAACTTCGAACTCAGCGGCGCCACCCACGTGTGGCTCGACCACCTCACCATCACCGACGACGGCGTCGAGGACTATGAGGGGCCCGACATCTGGGGCCAGCGCCTGGAGATCCACGACGGCGCCATCGACATCGTGCGCGGCTCAGACCTCGTCACGGTCTCGTGGAGCCACATCCAGGACCACGACAAGACCATGCTCATCGGCAACACCAACTCCGACCGTTACGACGAGTGGGAGAAGCTGCGAGTCACCATCCACCACAACTGGTTCGAGAACGCCAGCCAGCGCGCCCCGCGCCTGCGCTACGGCCAGAACCACGTCTACAACAACTTCTACACCTACGACGGCGACACGTCCTACCCCTACTACTACTCGATGGGCTCCGGCGTCCACTCGGCGATCTACGCCGAGAACAACGCCTTCCACATGCCCACGATCGCGCCTGAGGACGTGCTGCGCAACTGGGGCGGCGAGGCCATCCACATCGAAGGGTCGCGCTTCAACGGGAAGCGGGTCGACCTGCTCGCCGCCTTCAACGAGGCGTACCCCGACGACGCCTTGGCCTCCGAGGTCGACCGGGGCCCCGAACTGCACGGCAGGGTCCACCCGACCGTGGCCGTCCCCTGGCTGGTGACGGCGAAGGCCGGGGCCGGCAGGATCTGCTGATGCCCTGAGCGAGAAGGTGCGGTCGGAATCCGGCCGCACCTTTCCGCTTCCCGGAGGCAACCGTCCGGCCGCCCCGCGGCCTGTAACCGAACGGATCTCCGTCATGCGCGCCTTGACCGCCGCCTTCGTCCCGGCCTGTGAGGGTGTGGATGGTTCGGCGAGGAGGAGCTCGACTTCTCCGAGCACGAGCACCGGCTGTCCCGGTGACCGGCCGGAGGCCTGCCGTCGCGACATGCATTGTCGAACGACCCGTTCACATCCCGGGGCGGGTGGATGGCCCCGCAATCGAGATCGATGAATTCAAGCGCTTGCATACGTCAATGCAATCGTTTACCGTGAATCGGGTATTCAGCGACACTCTTCGATGAAAGGGTTGACATGGCCCGTCCTCTCACACGCCGCGCACTGCTCGCGGCCGGAACCGCCGCCGCGGGAGCGCCACTCCTCGCCGGGGTGCCCGCTCAAGCGAATCCTTGGGCACACAACGTCTTCGGAAACTACGGTGGCCCCCGCAACCGACTCGACCCCGGCACCGTCTACGTCTCCCAATGCGGCAACGGCGACTACACCCACGTCGCCGCAGCCGCGGAAGCCGCCGCACCCGGCACCACCGTGGTCATCGCCGCCGGCACCTACCGAGAACTCGTGCGCGTCACCTCGTCCCAGACCGGCCTGACCTTCATCGGCGCGACCGACGACCCTCACGACGTCACCATCGTCTACGACCTCGCGGCCGGATCCCCCGACCCGGACGACCCCGAAGGCGGAGCCATCGGCACCAGCGGCTCGACCACCGTGCTGCTCCAAGGCGCCGACTTCACCGCCCACGGCATCACTTTCGCCAACGACTTCCTGCGCGCCGAACACCCCGACGTCAGCGGCACACAAGCGCTTGCGGTGAAAGCGCAGGGCGACCGCTCGTCGTTCTACCGCTGCCGATTCCTCGGGCACCAGGACACGCTCTGCGCAGACAGCTCCGACATGCTGGTTCCAGCCCGCCAGTACTACCGGCGCTGCCACATCGAAGGCGACGTCGACTTCATCTTCGGGCGCGCCACGGCGGTGTTCGACCGCTGTGAGATCGAATGCCTGGAACGGGACGTCGACTTCACACCCAAGGGCATGCCGTTCGCGCCGTCGACCTCGGCCGAGTTCGAGCACGGCTACCTCGCCGTGAACTGCCGCATCACTTCCAGCGCAGGCGACGGAGAGTACAAGATCTCACGGCCGTGGGTCCCCAGCTCCAACCCGAGCGCTTGGCCGGCGCTCACCGTGCGCGACACGTGGATCGGCCCCGGCATCGACGCCGTCGAACCGTACGTCAACATGCGCGACCAGTACCCCTGGCAGGAACAGCGGTACTTCGAGTACGACAACATCGGTCCAGGCGCTGAGATCGTCGACCCGGCCGCGCGCCCGCCCCAGCTCACCGAGCAACAGGCCGAGAGCCACACCGCCGCGTCCTACCTCGGCGACTGGACCCCGTACGACGAGCCCGACATCGACGCCCCGAAACGGCGCAGCCACACCGTCTTCGTCACCGGTGACTCCACGGCCTCCACCTATGAGGCGGCCCGCGAGCCGCGGACGGGCTGGGGCCAGGCGCTCCCGGTGTTCTGCAGCCACCGGGTCGAAGTCGGCAACCGGGCCTGGTCGGGTGCGAGCTCCAAGAGTTTCGCCGACAACGGCGTGCTCGACGACCTCGCCGCCGAGCTGGAGCCCGGAGACTGGCTGCTGATCTCCTTCGGCCACAACGACCAGAAGACGGCCGACCCGGCAAGGGGGACGGACCCGTACACGACCTATCAGAAGTACCTCCGGACCTACCTCGAAGTCGCCCGCCTCCGCAGAGCCCATCCGGTACTGGTCACTTCGGTGGAGCGCAGGAGATTCCGTGACGGCCACGCCTACGAGAGCCTGGGGGACTACCCCGAGGCGATGCGGGCGCTGGCCGAGGAGGAAGGCGTCCCGCTGATCGACCTCCAGGCGATGAGCGTGGCCCTGTGGGACGAGCTGGGCGAGGAGGCGACGAAGGACCACTTCCTCTGGGTCGACCCCGGCCACCCGAACTATCCGGACGGTCGGCAGGACAACACCCACTTCCAGGCCAGGGGCGCGATAGAAGTGGCCCGCCTGATCGCCGAGGACGCCGACAGCCGATACCTCTTCCCACGAGGCACCTGGGTCGATCTCGGACGAGAGGTGGACCCCTCCGAGATCGAATGGCCGCAGGCCATAACCGCACCCGCCTGAACTCGACCGAAGGGACGGCGGCAGGGGCCGGACAAGTCCGGCCCCTGCCGCGGCCGCGGTTTCCGTCAGGCTGTCTCGACGGGGAGGTCGGCGAGGCGCCATTCGAGGAGGCCGCCTTCGAGGCGGGCGGCGTTGCGGCCGGAGCGGGCGAGCAGTTCGACGGCGTCGTGGGCGAAGACGCAGTACGTGCCGCGGCAGTAGGCGACGACCCGGGCGTCAGCGGGGATCTCGGTGAGTCGGTCTGCCAGTTCGTCCATCGGGATGCCGATGGCACCGGGCAGGTGCCCGGCGGCGTATTCCTCGGCGGGACGCACATCCAGGACGGTGTACTCGCCACGTTCGATCCCGGCCAGCAGCGCTTCGCGGGAGACCTGCGCCGGCTGGTCGCCGAGGTAGTCGGCAGCGGCGCGCTCGACTTCGGCCAGGTGGGTCGAGGCGGTGTCGCGGGCGAGCCGGTAGAGCGCCGCCACATCGTCGTCGGCCAAGGAGTAATGGATCTTCTGGCCCTCGCGGCGGGTGGTGAGGAGTCCGGCGGCCTTGAGGGTCTGGAGATGGGCCGAGACGGTGGTCAGGCCCATGCCGGACGCAGTGGCGAGGCTCTCGACCGACCGTTCGGATTGAGCGAGCAGGTCGAGCAGTTCGAGGCGCTTGCCGTTGCCCAGCGCCTTGCCGACACGTGCGAGCTGGTCGAACAGCGCCGCTTTCTTCTCGGAGTCCGCCACGGGGTAACCTCTCGACTTGTATTCCATAATTCTTTGGAATAGTGTATCACTGTGGTGGGGGACCTACTCCCGTGAAGGAGGGCTCTGATGAGCGAGGTCGGCTTGACGACGCTGGTCGACGAGGGGCTGGGCAACGCGAGCTACCTGCTCGACCTGGGCGACGGTGGAGCACTGGTGCTCGACCCATCCCGCGACCTGCGAAGCGTCCGGGCCGCTGCCGAACGGCAGGGGCTGCGACCGCGGTTCGTGGCCGAGACACATCTGCATGCCGATTTCGTCTCCGGGGCGCTGCAACTGCGCTCGCATGAACCGGTGGAGATACTCGCATCGGCCGCCGGGGACCGCACGTTCGCTCACCGGGCCCTGGCCGACGGGGACGAGGTAGATCTGGGCGGTCTGACGCTGCGGGCGCTCGGCACCCCGGGGCACACCGACGAGCACCTGTCCTACCTGCTGCTCGACGGGGCGAAGCCACTCGGGGTGTTCACCGGCGGGTCGCTCATCGTCGGGGCGGCGGCGCGCACCGACCTGGTCGACCCGGCCCGGACCGAGGAGCTTGCCCGGGCCCAGTACCGGTCGATCCAGCGGCTGCTGGAGCTGCCCGACACGGTCGCGGTATGGCCGACGCACGGCGCGGGCTCCTTCTGCTCGGCGCCGCCCGGCGCGGAGAGGACGTCCACCATCGGTGCCGAGAAAATTGGGAACCGGTTGCTGGAAGCCAGGAGCGAAGGCGCGTTCGCCGCTCGCCTGATCTCGGGACTGGGCACCTTTCCGACGTACTTCGACCGGCTCGGAGAGGTCAACCGGGCCGGCCCGGCCGTGGTCGACGAGCCGCCCGCCCTGCCGCCCTTGAGAACCGACCTGGTGCGCCGCCTGCTCGACGCTGGCGCGGTCGTCGTCGACGTCCGCCCGGTCGCCGTCTTCGGCGCATCCCACATCCCTGGCGCGGTGTCGATCCCGCTGCGCGAACAGTTCGCGACCTGGCTCGGCTGGATCGTCGAATCGGACTCGGTCGTGGTCATCGTCCGCGACCAGGACCAAGACCTCGCGGAGATCGCCTGGCAGGCTGTGAAGATCGGCTACGACCTCGCCGGAGAACTCGATGGCGGCATGGCCTCCTGGGACGGCCCGACCACTGCGATCCCGGTGCTGGATGCAGCCGCGGCCGCCAAGTCGGGATCGTCCATCGTGCTCGACGTCCGCCAGGACTCCGAGTACGCGACCGGGCACCTGCCCGGTGCGGTCGGGATCGAACTCGGTGCCCTCTCCTCCGCGGACCTGCCGCCGGGGCCACTCTTGTCGATGTGCGGACACGGCGAACGGGCCATGACCGGCGCCAGCATCGCCGCCCGGCGCGGCTCCCGGGTCGCAGTCCTGGCCGACAGCCCTTCCGCGCTCGCCCGTGCCACGGGAACTCGACTGGTGGAAGGCCGATGAGCGTCAAGGCCCTACCGGTCCGGCTCGGTTTGGTCGCCAACCTAGGGCAGTTCAGCCTGCTCGTCGTCGTCAACGCGCTCGTCGGCGGGCTGCTGGGGCAAGAGCGGATCCTCACCGTGTTCGGCGAGGACGTCTTCGGCATCACCAGCTACACGACCGCGCTGGTCTTCATCGCGGTGTTCGGCGCGACCAAGGCCGCGACGAACTTCTTCGCGGGCGGCCTGTGCGACCGGTACGGGCGCAAACCGGTGCTCATCGCCGGATGGCTGGTCGCCATCCCGGTGCCGCTCATGCTCATGTTCGCCCCCGACTGGACCTGGGTGATCGCCGCCAATGTCCTCCTCGGCGTCAATCAGGGCCTGACCTGGTCGACCACGGTGATCATGAAGATCGACCTGGCCGGACCCGCGAGGCGCGGAATGGCCATGGGACTCAACGAGGCCGCCGGTTACGTCGCAGTCGCCGCAACCTCCATGGCGACCGGGTGGCTCGCGGCCGAGTACGGGTGGCAGCCCGGCGCGTTCGTCCTCGGTGCGGCCTACGTCGCCGTCGCGTTGGGCCTTTCGGTATTCGCCGTCCGTGAGACGACCGGCCACGTCCACCTCGAAGCCAAGGGGCACACCGGCGGCGAGGACGGCCTGTCGACACGGCAGGTCTTCGCGCGCACCAGCCTGACCGACCCGACCCTGTCGGCTGTCAGCCAGGCCGGACTGGTCAACAACCTCAACGACGGGCTCGCCTGGGGCCTGCTGCCCGTCCTGCTCGCCGCCGACGGCGTCAGCCTCGCCGACATCGGACTCATCGCCGCCGTCTACCCCGCCGTCTGGGGCTTCGGGCAACTCGCGACCGGACCAGCCTCCGATCGCCTTGGCCGCAAGCAGTTCATCGTATGGGGCATGCTCGTCCAAGCCACCGGTCTCGCCTTGTTCGCCGCAGCGAGCGGCTTCGCGGTCTGGATCGCAGCGGCGGTCCTTCTCGGGATCGGGACTGCGATGGTCTACCCGACACTCTTGGCCGCCATCGGCGACACCGTCCACCCCACCTGGCGCGCCCGCGCAGTCGGCGTCTACCGGCTGTGGCGCGATGCCGGATTCGCCGCCGGCGCCCTCATGGCAGGCCTGCTCGCCGATGTCTACGGCCTCGAAACCGCCTTCTGGGCCATCGCGCTGCTCACCGTGGCCTCCGGCCTCTTCGCCGCCCGCCGCATGCGCGAGACACTGCCTGGCCACTGACCACAAGAGGCAGTCCCCAGCCCGAGCCTGGCGGGCTCGGGCGATCCGGCCCGCGCGCGACACATATCGATCCCGATACATGATGCCCGAAGCGGTCCGCGCCGGCGTCTCCAACGGCAGCTTGCGAAGCAAGATGGAATGCGTCTCCGCAGTGTGGATCGACTGCCGATCGGACGGTCCAGTTCCAAGCACGCAGGCTAGTCGCAGCCCCCACCGCCCCCGGAATCGCTCGGACCGCAGTCACCGCTGCTACCGCTGTCCGACGAACTGCTCCAGCTGCCTCCAGAACCGTCCGAGTACACCGAAGAACGTGAACCGCGCGACGACCCGCCGCGGACGAGAGCGACGATCATCAAGATGACCAACGCGCCGATGATGAGTGTGAAGACAAGACCCATGGGCAGGCTCCTTCGAGTGGGCGGACTTCAACCATATGGGATCCCGACCACCCTTGGCGGCGCGAAAATCGGCATGGGAGCCGGGGCCGTCGCCGTCAGGACCTTCTCGCTGCTGCGCGCCTGGAACAGGCACTGGTGGAAGGGGAATCGAGTTCCGCGAAGGCTTCGTCCGTCTATTGTTCCCCTGACCGGTGCCGGGATGCAGGGCCCAGGGCGCCTCCGTCTTCACCTTCGGCTATGGCGACGATCCGGCGGGCCATACCCGAGAAGACAAGGCCGTGGAACGGCAGCACCGCAAGCCAATAGAGTCTCCCGGAGAGGCCGCGCGGGAAGAAGATCGCTCTCTGGCGGTACCGTGTCCGCGTATTCGTCTCGCACGACAGGTCCAACCAGGCAAGGCCGGGAAGTCGCATCTCGGCCCGCAGTCGCAGCAACCGACCCGGCTCGCACACCTCCACCCGCCAGAAATCGATCACGTCGCCGACCCGCAGACTCGATCGGCTCCGGCGCCCTCGCTTGAGTCCCACCCCGCCGAACATGCGATCGCCCCACCCCCGAAGCGCCCACAGCAGCGGCGTCGAATACCAACCGTTCTCACCGCCGATACCCGTGATCACTCGCCACAGGGCCTCCGGGCTCGCGGTCGTTTCGATCGCGCGCTCGTCGGTGTAGACCACCCGCCCGGCCCATTCGGGGTCGCTCGGCAGCGCGTCGCTCGGTGCCTGCGCCACCGCGGCGTCGACCCAGCTCGTCTCGACCTGATCGACCTCGATCCGGCCGAGTGCGAGCCGTAGCGCTTCGTCATACGGGATGAGGCCGCCGGGCGGCGTTGCGATGAAATCATCGACGCGGTGATCGTGCATCACGCAGTCGTGCTGGAGCGACTCGACGAGCGGCCGCGCGAGGTTGCTCGGCACCGGCGTCACGAGCCCGACCCAGTGCGACGCGAGGCGAGGCGTGAGCACCGGCAGCGCCCAAATCCGGCGGCGTGGAAGCCCCGCAAGCCGCGCATAGCCGTTCATCATCTCGTCATATCGCAGCACATCAGGCCCGCCGATGTCGAAGACGCCGCTCACGTCGTCTCCGAGCTCAAGCGCGTACAGCAGGTAATGCAGCACATCGCGGATCGCGATGGGCTGGATGTGGTTGCGAACCCAGCGCGGAGCGGTCATCACCGGCAGCACCTCGGTCAGGTGTCGAATCATCTCGAACGACGCCGACCCCGACCCTATGACGACACCCGCCTGAAATACCAGCACAGGCACCCCGGACCGTTCGAGAATCTCACCCACCTCACGCCGCGACGCCAAGTGAGCGGAAAGCGGTCCCGAGCGCGGCGAGAGGCCTCCGAGGTACACCAGGCGACGCACGCCCGCGGCCGCTGCGGCGCCTGCGACATTGCGTGCGATCACGCGATCGAGACGCTGAAAATCACGGCGGTCGGTCATCGAGTGGACCAGGTGATACACGTACCGGACGCCATCCATTGCCCGACGCACCGCGTCCGCGTCAGCGGCATCGCCCGTCACCGCCTCGACGACATCGGACACCGCGAAGTCGCGCGCCCGCTCCGGCCTCCTGGTGAGCACGCGTACCCGGTATCCGGCGTTCAGGAGGCGCGGCAGCAGGCGCCCGCCGACATACCCGGTGGCTCCGAGCAACAGAACGAGCGGGGCGGTCTCCCCCTCATGCACCGGCGACCAGCGATACAGCGGCTCAGCACCGCTCGGGGCCGTCACGGCCGATGGCGACTCGCTCATCCTTGTCCTCCATCGTCGGCTTGCTGCGCCGGCAGAGCTCTCGTGTCGTTCCTGCTATAGAAAGAGCCTCGCACGCAAGTGGGGCACAAGTTCTTGAAACATCCGAAGTCGGCGGCGCACCGCCGGGGCGACGCCCCGCCGTATACGAACTGCTTTGACGACACCAGCAGGGGCAACTACGGCGGGTACTGCACCTGGCGCAACTATTCGATGGCCGAAGACGCTGCGGTGAGGATCCATCTGTGGCTCTCCAAGAGCGGCACCACGTGCTGCAGTGTGTGCGAAGCAAGACCGCCTACGCGTGATCGCAGTAGACGCCAGTCCCCGGCGTGGTTCCCGTCTGCTTGGTCCAAGCGGGGACGACGCCGGGGCGGGACGCGTAGGTCGCGATCCGAAGCATTATGGGGTTGAATCGGTCCCATGAGCGTTCACTCCTTCCATCTCGCACAGATGCCGCTTCACAGAGCTGTCGGCGTGTTCTTGCGTCCCCCTTCGGCATCGGGGCTGCACCACATCGAAGTCCTCGCTGAGATGGAACTGGGCGCACCTGTGGTGTCCTCGCGTCGGATGCGGCTGCGACACCTCGCCGTGTTCGCCGAGTGGGCCGACGAGACGGCGCTTGAGGATTTCCTCACCCGGCGGCCGTTCGGGCGAGCGCTAGGGGCCGGATGGCATGTGCGGCTGGAGTTCATGCGCCGCTGGGGCACGATCCGGGAACTGTCACACCTGCCTCCCGAAGTCGGCCGTACCGATCCGGGAGAACCCGTAGTCGCGGTGACCCTCGCCCGAACGCGACTGCCGGAACTGCCGCGTTTCATCCGCTGGGGCAGGCCTGTCGAACGCCAGGTCCGAGACCACCCTGAAGTGACACTCGCGCTCGCCGCGATGCGGCCAGTCCGAACGGTCTCGACGTTCTCGGTCTGGACCAGCGCCCGTGCGATGACAGGCATGGTGTTCGGACGCGACGATGGCGACGCCGCCCATCGCCACAGCGCGGCGATGGTGGAGCGAGACCGACGGGACTTCCATCACGAGTTCACCACGCTGCGTTTCCGTCCGCTTTCCGAACACGGCTCGTGGAGAGGAAGGTCGAACTTCATCCCGGCCTGAGCGGATGAGGTCCCCGTCGCGTCCGGGGAGGGCTCCCCGGAGTCCTTGAAATCGACAGGCGAAGGGGTTGAGTACCGACCGGTTATAGGCCCGGTGCGCCGAACGCGGCCCGCCGCCTGGCTCCGCGGCGCAACCGGAAGCGCAGGTAGATCACCCGGAGCACCGTGCCGACCACGAACGCCGCCGCGGCGATGGCGCCGAACAGCGCGAGCGGCGCGCCGATCGGCGCGCCCGTGCGGAGCGCAGTCCGACCCTCGGGGTCGTAGGTGATCACGACCGACTCGCCCACGTCGAAGCGGCTGTGCGGCTTTGTCCGCATGTTGCGCTCCCCGGCGGTCGGGCACTCCAATGTGTGTTCGTACCTGGGTTCCCGTTCGCCGCCCTGGCGGATGTAGGTCTTCTCCTGCGAGGTGACCGTGCACGACTCGGTGACACCGCGCTCGGCCAGCACCTGCTCGCTGACACCTATGAAGACCAGGATCGGCGTGGCGAACAGCATCAGGTGGACGAAGATCGCCACCGCGATGAGCGGCGTAGGGCCCTCCCGGATCACGAAATACCAGACCTGAGCGAGGAACGGCAGGACCGCCCCCGCAAGCAGCGCCACCGGAACCGGCGTCCAGAACGCGTCGGCGACGAACATCGAATACCAGGCGGCGGCACCGGTGAAAGCGCTGGCGGCCAGAGCCAGGACCACACCGACTATGATGTCGCGTCCCAGCTTGATCCGATCCTCGAAGGCGTGCTCGGAGTTTTTTCGGGGCGGGGGCATCGGGTGGCCTGCCTGCGAGTACCGGGGGCCGTAGGGCTGATCAGTCACGGGGCATTTCCTTCGGTGCTGGGGCGGGCACGGTACATACTAGCGCCCCAAGGCCACTGGTCAGTCCTGCGACGCAGCCTCATCAGAGGATCGGGGCCTCCGGGGCGCCGTCGATCGGTCGGCGCAGTCCGATGATCCGGGGCTGCGTCCGCCGTCAGCGAAGGGCGGTGTGCTGGCCGGCATGGCGATGTCGGATCCGCGGCCGCCCGCCGCCTCGCCGAGGATCTCGGCCTGGGCGCTCCAGGCGAGCCTCCTGGTCCGTCACGCCCCCGCGGAGGTCGCCGACGCCTTCTGCGCCACGCGCCTCGGACCCGACCGGGGCCTGAACTACGGATCGGTGCCCGCCGCGGCGGGCTGCAACGGTGAGGTCTGGAGGCGGTCAGGGCTGCGGTTGGAACCGCAAACCGCCCAGGACCCAGGGAATGTGCTCCCTGCTCGATGTGATCAGGACCTCCTTCTCACCGTCCCTGCATTCCACGAACAGCGGGTCCCGGAGCGAACCGCTGCGGCAGTCCCTCTTTGGCGCGGGGTGGAGGCGAATGAAAGTCAGGGGCGGGAACGGCAGACTCCGACCGGCCACACCTCGGGGATCGGGGGCGGCCGCCAGACCGGCCGGGCCGATGATCAGGTAGTTGTCGCCCACCCGGCTGTAGGGGACCTCTCCCATGACCCGTGCGGGTACGACCGTCTCGGAAGTCGCGGGGCTCACCCAGGTTTCCGACAGCAGGCGTGCGGACCTGCGCTCGGCCTTGCGGTGTTGGCCCCGCCAGAGCAGGATGCCTACTAGCACGGTGCCGACAGTGGTGCAGGCCAAGGCTATGAGCGATCCTGCCAGGTCGGGTGGGGCGGCCACCGGGATCAGGGCGATGACCCCATAGACGACGGCCGTCACCGACGGCACCGTCGCAGTCCAGCTTCCTGTGGATTCGATGCTGCGGCCGGAGCGTTTCAGACGCCATTCGAAGCAGGCCATCCACAGCAGGCTGAAGCCGAATGCCAGCAGTCCGACCGCCCCCATCATCGGCCCCTTGTAGGAGCCGACCGGATAGCCTTTGACCCGCACCAGTTCGCCGTCCTCGGTGACGATCTCCCGGATCTGGTGGCGCCAGGAGGTCACGGTGACCTGATCGCCCAGGTCGAATTCGTCGATGTCGGATTGACCACTTGCGAGCCGTACGCGGTACCGATCGCCGTCGACGTCGACCGTCACGAAGTGACGCTTGTTATCGCCGTCCCCGGTCACCTCCTTGTCGATGACGGTGGTATCCCAGCGTTCGCGGCATTCGCCGGCCTCACTGGGCGCGGTGACCGAATCGGGACACGACGAAGCAGCAAGGTATGCGCGCTCGTCGGCCAGCGCCGAAGGCAGCGCCACGGGAAGGATGCCCGCTCCGAGCACCGCCAGGGGGATTCCCAGCAACAGGAGGGCAAGGGGATTGGTGAGTCGGCCCTGCCTGCGGCGGTGGAGCATCGGCATGGGCGGGGTTCTCCTTTTCGATGGGTGGACTCTGCCAGCGAAACATGCGGAACGATCGACCGATGTTTTCTGGCCTAGCCTGTTGGGATGCTTGCTGATCGAGTGTCGGGAGCTTGACGGGTTCGTTCCCTGAGACGGTGGAGGGGATTGGTCTCGGAGGCGAACCGCAAGCGCTTCGGCGGCGGCCCGACCGGCGGCGAGAAACCGTGATGCCGGCCAAGTCCAAGCTTACGGCCGCCTCATCAAGGACCAGCTGACGGAGCCGCTCTGCCTCGGACTTGGAGGACGCAGCAGAAGGGCCCTCGGGGCGGATGCGGAGATGAGCTGTTGAGCGGATAGTCGTCTTGGCTGACGGTGGGAGTCGGCGTTCCAGGTCGCCGGGATAGGCTTCTCACCGGTTTGGTTCCGCTCCTTCCGCCTTAACGGCGGGCTTTTCGGTCTCCTATTCTAACTCAAAACCCCAGGTTAAGGAGCTACTGGCACGCCTGCGGCGGCGGTCGACGCCTGAGACTGGCATGAACCAGTACCTCACCCGAAGAAGCCGGTGGTCTTGCGGTGTGAGCGGAGGAGTCCGGCTACTCGGCCCAGGACCGAGGTGGACAGTGGCAGGGCAGAACAGCACGTGAGCTCCTGGTGGAGAACACGGTCGGTAGCAATCGCCTAGGACCTTCTATGCCCCCCTCGCCCCGTATACCGGCTGAACACGTTGTGCCCTAATGAGAGCCGGCCATGGTCTGACAAGCTCATTGCAATATGCCGGACGGCTGCCGATATCAGTTCTGTGATCGCCTGGCAGGCAAGGTATTGCTGGGGTGTGAACTGGGGGATAGGATCAGATCGCAGGCGCTCCCCACGAGGAAGGTCCCGACAATGGCTTCACATGAGGATTTCCCGAACGAGGACACCGCTCCCGAACCGGTGCAGTCGCTGAGCGATGAGCCCGGTGACGAGGGCGCACAGGTCGACCGGACGCTCGACGGCCTCGTCGAACAGGGACAGGACCTGCTTCAGGCTGTCAAGCCCCGCCAGGTCATCGTCGCCGCAGTCGCTGTGGGGGCGGTCGCCGCCGCTGCCATCGGCGCTAAGATCGCCTACGATCGCCGGAAGTCCGAGAAGGTCTACACAACGGCGGTCCACCAACTGGAAGACGCCAGGGACGCGCTGGTCGCGGCAGCTTCAGAGCTGCCAGAACGCAGCCGGGCGGTGCTGCACCGTGTAACACATCGGTAGGCACGTCCTCGGCCCATGCGACCACCTGCGCGTTGACGATTTCGCCACGCTCGACATCGTTCGAGCATTCCCAACATCGCCCTCCACGTGACGGAGCGACGTTTCAACACTTTCAACGAATCAGGTAATCATCTCTTCAACTTCACCACACACCGCTCTACAGGGTCAGATCCTGTGGAGACGAGCCGCGGACGGCCTCTACGCCGCCACACTGGACGAGGAGTTCGCCGGTTTCGTGTCCGTGGCCGATGACAGCTACACGCTGCACGGTTGCCACTCGCAGGTTCTCGGAGTCTACGAATCGCTTGAGGACGCGTCCGTCGTCCTGGAGTTCGCGTCGAGCGCGCCCGGTGCGCGCTTCGCCGGTTCCCACGCCTGATCCAAGACCATCGCGTCGGCACCGCCGACGTGCTCAAGGACCGCCCGGCGGTCCACTGCAATGAAGGAGACAGCCATGGCTACTGGCGTCGTGAAATGGTTCAACGCCGACAAGGGCTTCGGTTTCATCGCCCCCGACGACGGCTCGCGAGACGTGTTCGCGCACTTCTCGGCGATCGACGGTGCCGGACACCGGGATCTGGAGGAGGACCAGCACGTCGAGTTCGATGTCGAACGCGGGCAGAAGGGCCTCCAGGCCGCGAACATCCGTTCGCTCTGACCGAATCGCGTGGTCGAAGCGGCGAACCGCTCGCCGCTTCGACCGACCCTCCCGAACGGACACCGCGGCCGTCGTCCCGCGCTCGGGGTGCCTCGATCCGTGCGTACACCGAAGTCGCCCAAGCCGTCCGCGACGCCGGTCTCCTGCGCCGCGCCCCCCTGGCTCTACGCCCTGGTCGCCACGGCGCTCGCGATCGGCTACGCCGCCTGCGTCGCCGAATGATCCTGCTCGGCGACAGTTGGTTCCAGCTACTGGTCGCCGGAGCGCTCGGCATCCTGTTTGCCCAGACCGCGTTCCTCGCGCGCGAGGCGGCCCACCCAGATCCTCAGCCGCGGCCCCGCGAACGACCGCCTCGCGATGAGCTAATCCTGGTGGGACAGCAAGCACTCGTGTCACCACGCGAACTCGAACCGGGAGGGCCGCGACATCGACGTCGACACGATTGCGTTCCTCGAAGAGGACGCCGCCGAGGCCGCCGGGCTGCGGAAGCTCATCACCGGCCGCCAAGGGTGGCTGTTCTTCCCGCTGCTGACGCTCGAAGGCGTCAATCTGCACTTCTTGAGAGTGCGGCACCTGTTGTCCCGAGGCCCGGTCAAGGGCCGCTGGACCGAACTGGCCGCGCTGGCGGCGCGCTTCGCGGTCTTTCCCGACGGTGGTGTTCCTGCTCCTGCCGTTCGAGCTCGCGTGCGCCTTCGTCGGTGTGCAGTTGGCGGTGTTCGGGCTCTACATGGGCACCTCGTTCGCCCCGAACCACAAGAACATGCCGGTGGTTCGCAGGAATTCGAAGGTACCGGCGGCTATGACCGCGCGGGGCGCCATCGCGACGGCCTGCTGAGGCCACCGTCCCGCGAGGAGGAGCGCCGTCAGCAGGGTTCGCTCACTCCGGGACCGGAACGCCGTCGCGGGCTGGCGGTTGCGCAGGGCCACGTTGAAGCTCGCTGTGATGCGTGCGCCGACCCAGTGGAGTGCCCTCACTATACCCAGCACTTGAGACGAGCACGTCCCGAAGACACCGAGGCGGAGACCCCTTGGAGCCGCGGGTAGACGGGGCGGGGGAGTTCTGGTCATAACCAGTGATAACCAGACCCGGATCACTTGATACGAGATGTAACCGACTGAATCTGGTTGTGGACCTTTCAGTCGCTTATTACAACTCAAGACCCCAGGTCAAGCGGCTATTGACGCGCTTGCAGCGGCTTGTGACGGCCATCGGCGCCCGAAGCTGGCACGAACCAGTACCTCAATTGTCCCAACTCGCACGAGACTGCCGCAACGGCAAGCCCCGAACAATCCGTGACCGCCTCGCTCCCGATGAGTACGAGCGGCTGATTGAGGCGATTCGCGTCGGCGTGTCCAAACGGCAGCTCGCGCAGGAGTACGGCATGAGCCTGCGGACCGTCTACCGCTTGGCCGACGCCACGAGATGAGGAAACCTCTCGTCGGGGGCGTGGTAGCCGGAGCTGACTCTGATTCGCATCTATGTTCAGGAGATGGTGCAGAAGCATCGGAACATCAGGGTCACGCGTGGGTAGCGCGAGCAGATTGACGTCCATCGGATCGTCGATCTGCTCGTCCGCATGGCCCGCGAGCGAGCACTCTAATGCGGCTCGGAGACCTCCGACCTGGAAGTCAAGGGGAAGCTCCGCCAGGGGATCGGTTCACGAGCAACCCTGCGTAGCTCAGCTGGTGAGGGTTGTCCCGGGAGTGTTCTTGGGAGTCCGGTTGACAGGGTGCGCATGCAGGATGATTTAATAAATGAACAGTCATTTAGTAATGGGAGGCAGCTGTGACGGGACGTCCTCGTGGGATTGACGATGCGGTGATCTTGCAGCGGGCGGCCGCTGTCATCGGGCGGGTCGGCCCGGCGAAGTTGACGCTGGCCGCCGTAGCCGCGGAGGCAGGAGTCGTCCCCGCAACGCTGATACAGCGCTTCGGATCCAAACACGGACTCCTCGTCGCCCTGGCCGAACGGTCCGCTCGGGGCGCCAACGAGGCGTTCGAGCGGCTGCGGGAGCAGCACGCCGCGCCACTGCCGGCGCTGGAGGCGCTCGCCGTGGAATCGATGGCGCCGATGACCACGCCCGAAATCTTCGCCAACCACTTGGCGTTCCTGTGCATGGACCTCACCGACCCGCGGCTTCACGAGCATGCGCTGGTGATCCACGAGGCTCAGTGTGCGGCGATCCGATCACTGCTGGACGAAGCGGTCGCTCGAGCAGACCTCCGGGCCGAGACCGATACGGCCGGGCTGGCGGGGTCGATCCAGGCGATCATCGCCGGCACGGGCCTGTCGTGGGCCCTCGATCGGCAGGGCACGCTGCCGCAGCGGCTCCGACACGAGATCCGGGCCCTCCTGTCATCTCATACCCGGTCCGACGACAACCGCAATTCGGAGGCATCATGACCAGTCACGAACAGCCGCTCACTGGAAAAGTCGCCCTTGTCGCCGGTGGCACTCGAGGCGGAGGGAAGGGCATCGCCGTCGAGCTCGGGACCGCGGGCGCCACCGTGTACGTCACCGGCCGCAGCAGCGCCGCGGGACGGTCCGATATCGACCGACCCGAAACCATCGAAGAGGCCGCCGAACAGGTCACGGCGTCGGGCGGGACCGGCATCCCGGTGCGCACCGACCACAGCCGACCGGAGGAAGTCCGGGCCCTGATCGAGCAGGTCGCGGCCGAACAGGGCGGCCGACTCGACGTCCTCGTCAACTCGGTGTGGGGCGGCGATCATCTGACCGACTGGGAGCACCCCCTGTGGGAGCAGGACTTGGACACGGGTCTGCGCCTGCTGCGGCGGGCGGTGGAGACCCACGTGATCACCAGTAGGTTCGCCCTGCCGCTCATGGTTGCTCGCAAGAGCGGCCTGGTGGTGGAGGTGACGGACGGCAACACCGATCGATACCGGGGCTCGTTCTTCTACGACCTCGCCAAGTCCGCTGTCATCCGCCTCGCCGTGGCCCAGGCCGCGGAACTGCGATCCCACAATGTTGCGGCGGTGGCCATCACGCCCGGCTTCCTGCGCTCGGAGGCGATGTTGGAAGGTTTCGGCGTCACCGAGGACAACTGGCGCGACGGTGCCGCCAAAGACCCGCACTTCGCCCATTCCGAGACTCCTGCTTACCTGGGCCGAGCGGTGGCCGCCCTGGCCGCTGATCCCGGCGTCATGGCCAAGACCGGACGGGCCCTCGCCACTTGGGGGCTTTACAAGGAGTACGGGTTCACCGATGCGGACGGTACGCAGCCGGACTGGGCGGGACATTGGGGCAGCGCACTGGCCGAGGACTACGGGCCACTCGGCGAACCGCTCTGACGGATGTCGGGATGTCGATCTTGGGCGTGGGGACCGAGAGCTGTCAGCGTGGTTCGAGATCGTCAGCGGGCGAGGGTGCGGTTGTGGAGGTGAGCGATGCCGGCCATCACCTCGGCGGCGCCGGTCCCGCGGAGGCGGCAGTCGCGCGACACGTTCGATCTCGATGTGCTCGAACAGGGCGGCGAGACCTCGACGAGGCCGCCGAAGGTGGCGGCGCTGACGGGTTCGTTCGCGATGAGGGCTGCCTCCAAGACGGTGCAAGTGGAGTGTCCTTACGATACCCAGCGCCAGCGACGGGCGCGTCTCCCGAAACACCGAACCGGAGGCAGGTTCGCGTCGGTCAAGAAGTGCGGTAGGAGCCGGCGAGTCTTGGTCATAACCTGGAATAACCCGACCCGGATCATTTGACATGGGGTGTAACTGCCTGAATGTCCTGGTTATTAGGTTGGTGGGCGCTACTGGGTTCGAACCAGTGACATCTGCCTTGTAAGCCCGAACTGGAGGGTGAATCGAGGCAGGTGAAGTGTCTGAATAGCTGCCCTAACCAGGCATGTGATATCCCTGAGTGTCCATTGGTGTCCGCTGGCGTCTCGCGTGTGTGGCCCCGAATGTGGCCCCGATTCACACCTGGCCCTTGCGGGTCTTGGAGGCTGAAACATTGGGGGTGCCGTCCACTACTGCGGCTAGGCAGAGTGGTGAACCCTTCTTGAACCCTTCCGCAAACCCACACTGAGCTGCGAAAAGGCCGGGAAAGGGTTCAAAGGGTTCAAAGTTTCATATCTCGAAATCCAATAAGAAGGCCCTCTTCTTGTAGAACGTCTACAAGAAGGGGGCCCAATCGCGTCGAAACCTGCATTGACGTGGGCAAACGGGGGTGTACCGACATAGGGACAAGCCCTGAAAGTCGCCCAGCGTGGCTCTCAGCGGGTTATGTTTCCGCAGGTCGGAGGCGTATCGCAGGGAAACTCCCCCTGTTTCAGCCTCCGAGCGCAGTAGCGCAACCGATGTTTACGACTACCCCAGAATCTTGGACACGAGGGCCTTTGCTTGCCCCAAGAGGGGGACGCTGTTGACTGAGTTGTCAATAACGGCGTGCTCGATCGAAGGTCGGTAATCCAGGTCGATCTTGCTGAGGTAGTCCTGCCAGTTGTCGAGCTTCGTGGTGTCGCGGGCCGCACCACGTGCCCTCAGGTACGTATGCATGGATTCGGGGTCGCAGTACACCCAAACGACCGTAAGGCCTGCGCCAGAGCTGTCGCAAAGCGACTGGAGGCGCTGAATCCAAGCGTCGTCGCGCAGCTCCTTGACAAACGGAGCTGTCGCGATGACGTTCCCGCCTGAGGTGATGTTCTCAGTGATGGTTGCGACCATCGCTTCATACTCACGTGGGCGGACCTCGGAGAGGTACAGGTCAGATTCCCGGTCGTTAGGTGAGGAGCCCATGACTTCGAGAGCCTTCTCTACCACAGGTCTGGTAGTGGTGTCCTTGTCGACCATCGCCCACCCTGTCAGGCGAGACAGGGTCCGTCCAAGTTCTGATTTGCCGCTTCCCGCATAGCCGCCGATGAGGACAAGGTGAGGCAC
This sequence comes from Glycomyces sp. L485, assembly GCF_022548875.1. Taxonomy (GTDB): domain Bacteria; phylum Actinomycetota; class Actinomycetes; order Mycobacteriales; family Micromonosporaceae; genus Glycomyces. The sequence goes on from NZ_JAKZEW010000005.1 coordinate 53,658, forward strand.
GGGAGTCTTTACCTCGGAGTTCTCAAGTTGGTCGGGTGCGTTCACGATGCGACCGGCGCGAGGCTTGGTAACGACTCGACCTTCCTCGGTCAACATCTTCATGGCCTTGGCGACTACCGGAGAGCTGACTCCGAAGCGCTCAGCCTGTTCGCGGTCGGAGGGCAACTTCTGTTCGTGCCTGAGCTTGCCCGCCTCGATGTCGGTCCTGATGATCCGGGCGATCTGCTCGTGTAGCGACGCCCCGGTGATCAGCTCACGCTTGTTGGTCATGCAAATTCCTCTCAGTTGATCGTCAGAGTATCAGCTAGCTCCGCGAAGTCAATCGCTCTCTACCTGCGCTATTGATCGCAGTATCTCAGAGTATGGGAAGTTTACGGCTTCCAGTTGACTCCGATAGTTATCAACTGATAGCTTACCTGTATTGCCCATCACGGCATGTGATGGCAACGACAGGCTCAGGAGGTTCTGATGGGTTTTGACGGTTCGCATCCGGTGGCGTCAGCGGCGGCGCGGCTGTGCCGCTCCCGGCATGGTCACTCGCCGTCGTGGGAGGACGTGGCGTGCCCGGAGTGCTGGGAGGCGACGCTGCTGGCGGACAAGGAAGCCGCGGCAGAGGCGGGTCTTCCTGAGGAGTGCCCGGCTGACCCGTATCTGATCGATGAGGTCGCGGTGAATCGCGCGGTCTCCGGTGAGGCGATCGAGTTGACGGTGGCGGAGTGGCAGGCGGCGAAGCGGGCGCTGATGCAGCGCCGTCAGGTGTGCCTGCGTCGGGCCCGGTTCTTGCTGGCCCGCAACGTGACCGTGGTCGACGCTCTGGGTTCACCGCTGGAGCCGGGCTTGCTGGGGCAGGTGTCGGCGGGCCGGGTGGTCAGCCCTGCTCGTGTTGTCACGCTCGCCACTCGAATCCGTGCCCGCCGGCAGGTGGCCCGGCGCGAGGTCTTCACCGCTGGTCTGGCGTCAAAGGCCGCTTGACGGCGAAACCGGGCCTGTGTGCCTGGTCCATCTCGGGTGGCTTCCGGGGTGCTGATGAGCCAAGCCAACTAGCAAGGGAGACAGCGTATGTCTGGCACCAACGACACGATCGAGGCCGTCAACTTGACGACCGACATCATCGCGTTCCGTGGTGGTGAGGTGCTGCTGATCGAGCGCGGCTGGGCTCCGTTCGAGGGCCACCTGGCGCTGCCAGGTGGCTACGTCGACTCCGGTGAGACCTGCCGGACTGCCGCCGCCCGTGAGGCTGCCGAGGAGACCGGGCTCGACCTCGACCCGGTCCGGCTCTACCAGGTGGGTGTGTACGACGAGCCCGGCCGCGATCCCAGGGGCCGGGTCGTCTCGGTCGCCTACGCCGTGACCGTGCCGTTCGGGACGCGGGTGCAGGCCGGGGACGACGCCGCTTCGGCCGCCTGGGTCGACATCCAGGACGCGCTGCAGCGCCCGATGGCCTTCGACCACAAGCAGGTCCTCGCCGACGCCTACTACCGGTACCTCGACGGGGCCCTCGACTAGTGGCGAAACGCGGCCACAGAGCCGCGTCCGGTGCCGGGTGGTTCCCGGCCCGCTGACGAGCCAAGCCGAACGAAGCGAAGGAGCGCGACATGGGCGGCAAGAAACTCAACTGGACCAAGACCGAACCGAGCAGCCGTGTGTCCAAGGCGGAGACAAAGACCCACAAGTTCCTGGTCTCACGAGGTGACAACAAGACCGAGCTGACCGCCTTCAAGAACGACCGCAACGCCACGCACGGGCGGACCAAGGAGAGCGAGTCCAGCTTCCGCAAGGAGCGGGACGCCAAGGCTGCGGCCCGGCGCCACGGCCGTCGATAGGCGAAACCGGGCCTTCGGGTCTGGTCCATTCCGGGTGGCTTCCGGGGTGCTGATGAGCCAAGCCGAATCAAGCAAGAGGGAGGTGTGGCAGGTGAGCGAATACGACGAGGTCGAGCCGCTGGAGCGGCGCGCTGACCGCCTCTGCGAGGGCGATCAGGTCTTCACGGCCGCTGGCCGCTGGGAGACCGTCAAGACCGTTGAGCGGACCGGACGGTCGGCCCTGGTCGTGACCACCGAGACCGGCAGGCGGTCCTGCCGCTGGGTGTTGAACCTGTGGAGCCTGCTGCCGGTTTTGCCGGCATGGCGGCGCCGCGCCGAGCCGAAGGTCCGGTTCTGGTCGAACCGCGAGCAGGTGGGCGCGACCCTGGCCGACTCCGCGCACGACATCCACACCGGATACGGACTGGCCGGAGCGTACGTCGAGCGCGGGCAGGGATGGAAGGTCTACGACCTCACCACCGCCGAGCCCAACCCGGTCGCCGAGAGCTTGTCAAAGGCCAAGGCGACGGCCCTGGTCAAGAAGATCGCCCGTACCCGCGCCGCCGAGCTGGGCGCGGCCGTCGACTTCGGGGGCGCGCGATGAGGGAGAACCTGGCCTACTCCGGCGACGGGGTGCTCATCGGCCCCGGCGACCGGGTCTGGCACGGCGGCAAACTGCGCACGATCGAGCACGTCACCAACGGCGCCACCAGGATCTATCTGGAGACGCCTGGCCGTCCCTTCCCCGACACCGTCGACCCCGGCGAAGTCCGCTACTTCGGTGCCGACGACGAGACCGAGGAGGGCTAGCGATGTATCGCGCCGAGTTCGACGACCCCGCCGCCGAGTGGTTCGGCTTGCCGACGTTCAACTACCGGCACGCGCCCCGTGGCCTGGCTACGCGCCGTCAGCTCGCCGCCAAGGGCCTGACCCCGGGCCGCCAGGGGATCGCGGCGCAGATCCTGTGGCGGCGCGGCCGGCGCCGGGCGTACCTGTACCGCGAGGACCAGGCGGTGCCCAAGCGCGAGGCCACGCCCGCGCAGTTGCGGGCGTTGATGAAGGCCTGGGTGACGCTGTCGACGTGCCCGACCTGTGAGCGGGAGTTCGACCACTACATCCCGCGCCGCTTCGGCGAGTGCCTCGACTGCCACGAAGCCGCGACCAGCTTCACGCCCGCCACCGGGCTGGAGGTGGCCTGATGCGCGCCTTCGCCACCGACTTCCCCGCGTTCGCGGCGCTCGGCGAGTCCGAGCTGCTCGAACTGATCGAAGAGAACAACACCGCCCTCGCTGAGGCCGCACGCGGCCTGGTCGACGCCGCCGAAGCGCGCTTCGGCTCGGTATGCATCCGGCTTGGCATCGCCGACGAGGTCGAACCCCTCACTGCCGCCCTGCTGGGCGAGATCGGAGACCAGTCATGACCACTGACAACACCGTGATCGGGCCGGACGAGCCTGGCGGTGATTGGGCGTCGATCGAGGACGCCGTCCTGGCCGCTACTGGCGTCGAGCCGACTTGCGCCGCCGTGCAGACGCCGGCGGCGCGTGATCCCCGACCTGTAGCGGCCGTCGAGGTGGACCCGGAGGCCGACTCGTGGCTGTGGCCCTCCGTGTTGGACGTCAAGGGCAGGCCCACCGGTGAGCTGGCCCGGCCCAACCCGGAGGCGGCGAAAGCGGCCCTGAAGCGGGCGGCGGCGACTTCCGCCGCCGACGTCGAGGTCTTGGCGGCGGCGATCTCCGAGCCTGAGGCCCGCGAGATCATCGCCCAGGCCGCCGGTCAGCGTGCCGTCGAGCGTGGGCTGGACGGCAAGGTCGCGCGGCTGCGTGCCGAGCTGGCCGCAGAGGGCGCGCGCAAGCAGGCTGAGCACGAGGCGCGCATGGCCGAAGCGCGCCGGCGTCGGGAGAACCGCGCGGCGGCGGCCCTGGAGCGTCGCGACCGGGCCCTGGACCCGACCTCGCGGATCGTGCGCCTCGCTGCCGCTGAGCGGCTGGTGCCGTGGATCGCGGTCTTGCCGGCCATCCTGGCCGCCGGCCTGGGCGCGGTCAATGTGGGCGTGAGCCTCGATGTGCTTTCCCCGGGCACGCAGCTCATCAACTGGATGGTTGAGCCGCTGCTGACGCTCCCGATCGTCGCGATCCTGGTCGCGCAGATCCTCGGCGCGGTCGGGGAGGGCGAGGCCAACCCGTACCGCCGCCTCGAATGGGCCCTGGTCACCGTGGCCCTGGTGCTGAACGTCGGCCTTCACGTGGCCGTCGACGGCCTCACCCCTGCGGCGTTCGTGTGGGCGATCGTCCCGGCAGGGCTGGCGATCTCGGCGAACCTGGTGCCGCGCCTGATCCATCACTCCCGCCAGGCTCTCACCGAGGCCTCAGTTGAGCCGAAGCCTGGGCCGCAAACCGCTTTCCGCGTCGCGGTGCAGACGGCCCCGGTCCAGTCCGAGTCCACCTGGACTGCGCCTGGACCGTCGCAGGCCAGCGAGGGTGACTCGCCGGAGTCCAGGTCTGACGCCGAAGTGCTCGGCGAGCTCGCCGAGGCCGTCCAGACCGGACGGATCGACCCCGGCACCGGGCGCGCGATCGACCCGGAGAGCGCCGAGTCGATCCGCCGCACCATCCGCATCGGAAGGGACCGCGCCCGGCTCCTGCGCGACCAGTTCGCCTCGATCGAGGCGCCCGAATAGCCAACCCCTGGCGGGGGCCGGGCTCGCTGCTCTCCCGGTCCCCGCCGCCACTGATTGGAGACGCCCATGGCGAAGGGACTGTGGACCGGCTTCTGGTCCGAGACCGGTCGCAATGTCGCCCAGCACCAGAAGCGCCGCGTGCAGAACTGGTTCATGCGCCACCCGACGACGTTCCTGCTCGCGTGGGGCGGCAAGGGCTTGGTGTGGAACCTGCCCAAGGCCGCCTGGAAAGGCGGCCGCAAGCTCGCCGGCCAGACCACCAAGACCAAAACCGTCGGCGCAGGCGAAACCGCCACCGTCATCACGAACGCGGGCGCGAAGTCCCCGACCGCGAAGGTCGACTACGGCGGCAAGACCGTCACCGTGATCCCGCGCAACATCACTCGCCCCGCTACCGCATTCCAGAGAGGACCGCTGATGCAGACCGGCAGAGAGATGCTCGGCTCCACGCCGATGGGCCACCTGTTCGTGGCCGTCGCCGCCGAGTTGGACTACTTCACGCCCGTGCAGGGGAGGGAGGCCACCTCCACTCTGAACCTGATGAGTGACGCCTACCAGGCGTTCTTGCGCCTGGCAGGCGGGGTCGACATGTTCTCCGACGTCGTCGCCGCCTGCAACATGCACGCGCGCGTCGTCCACCACCTCTACCAGGCGGTCGAGGACGCCGAGACGACCGCCGAGCGGATGCGTCAGGCCCGACGCCTGGTCGAGACGATCTACAGCGACCGCCTGACCCAGGAGGACTCGAATGCCGGGGTCGTCAACACGCTCCCTGCCGTCTCCGACGGGGACGAGGCCGCAGGCCTGGTCCCGCTCGCGACCAAACTCGCGAGCTGCTACATGGCCTTCGAGCCTCGCCTGGACGAGGAGGCCACCTCGATCCTGGAGGTCGTCAAGGTCTCCCAGGCAGGCTGGGCGGTCCTCGCCGACTCGCTCACGAACCTGTCGACTCGCCTGGGCGCCTTCGCAGTCGACCGGCGCGTCCGCACCAAAGTGGGCGCGGCCGGGGACGCCTCGGTCGGCACGGCGGCCGCGTTCGGCGCCGCCCGCCGCGCCGTGACCAGCCTCTACCGCTCGCAGATGGCGCAGGAGAGCACCGGGACGGCCACGATCCTCACCATCCCGCTCGGTCGCGCCGCCTAGATCCTCGCACCGCTCGGAGCGGCGCGTCGCCGCCGCTCCGACCCTCACTCGAAAGGACATCTGACATGGGTTCCACCAGCGCAAACACCCGCCAGGTCGGGCACGTGGTCGCCCAGACCGGGCGCGGCGCGGCCAAGGCGACCGAGTTCACGGTCCTGCACTGGCGTGGCCTGCTGCCGTTCCTGTGCATCGGTGCGGCGGCTGCCTTCGCGGGCGGTTCGACCCTGTTCTCCTGGCTCTACGGGCCGTGGGCGTGGGCCTGGACCGCCGCCGTCGGTGTGGTGCTGTTCGTCTGGGCCGACGGGTGGGTCGGCACGCTCGGTCGCCCGGCCCGCGCCCCGGGCGTCGCGTTCTTGCTGTTCACGGCCGTCTCGTCGGTGGTGCTGATCCTCGCCGGTGCCTACGCCGAGGCGTACATGGTCGTCGCCGTCGCCGGGCTCGTCCTGGGCACCTGGTGGTGGAACGGTCAGGCCTACCAGGGGCACAAGGCCGAACGCCGCGCCGAACGGCGCATGGAGACCGTGCTGGCCAAGCTCGGTATCTCGACCGGGACCCGCATCACCTCGACCCGGATCGGGCCCGACGGCTCCCGCGAGTGGCGGCTCTACCTCGGCGATGAGGACCGGCCCGACCAGATCAAGGCCGACGACGTCGCCCACATGCTCAAGACCCACCTGGACCGCGTCGTGGTCCGCAAGGTCGAGAAGGGCTCCTCGCGGTCGGTCAAGATCGTCCACCTCGCCAAGTCGCCCGACCAGACCGCCGAGAAAGTGCACCCCGCCCTCAAGGCGGACAACCGGGCCTCCGGTGGGGCGTGGGAGCCGGGCACGCGCTCGGTCACCGAGGGCCTGCCCACCGGTTCGGTCCTCGGCTCCGCTGCCGTGGCGGCCGTGAAGGTCTACAACGAGAACCAGGACTCTCGTTGCGTGATGCTGCTGGGCAAGTCCGGTATGGGCAAGACGAACACCGCCTCGGCGGTCCTGCTCTCGCTCATCGCCTGCAAGGACGTCGTCGTCGGTGTCTGCGACATCCCCAAGGCGGGCAACCTCGGGCTGCCGTTCGGCCGTGCCCTGCACCGCATCGCCCGCACCGCCGACGAGCTGGAAGCCGACCTGATCGGCCTGTACAACCTCGCCTCGGACCGGTGCGCGCGCCTGGCTCGCGGCGAGGTCCGCACCGCAGGCGGCAAGCGGGCCCGCAACTGGGTCCCGAGCCCGGACTCCCCGGCCGTCGTCTACCCCATCGACGAACTGGCGAACACGATGCTGCGCATCTCGGCGGCCGACCCCGACCAGGGCGAGAGGATCTGGGACCTGCTGATCGGCCTGGGGCAGTTCGTTCGTCAGGCCGGGATCATGCTCGTGCCGATGTCGCAGACCGCCAAGAGGGACATGATCCGCCCCGACTTCACCTCGCAGATGGGCACCTACGTTGTCCACCAGCTCAAGAAGGCCGTCGACGCCGGCGACATCTGGCAGGGCATGGACGTGAACTTCCTGGAGGCGGGCCTGCCGAAGGTCGGCATGAACCTCCTGGGCGACCTCGACGGCGGCGAGCCGGTCAAGACCATGTCCTACGACATGGACTCCCAGATCGCCGACGAGGACGACTGGAACCGCGTCGTCGACGCCTACGCCGCGCACCGCCCGAACCTCCACCCCGTCGAGGTCGGCACGCTCGGCTGGGGCGACGGACTGTGCGCCGCCGAGGGCACCGAGACCGGCCCGGCGGCCGGCCAAGAGGTGGCCACCGGCCTCGCTCCCCGAGCGGCCCTGACCACCGATGAGCAGGGCATGGACGCGGCGACGCTCCTGGCCGACGCGCTCGAAGACGACCAGATGCCCTCCGGCGCCGGGATTCTCGCCGGGGACGAGCCGGTCGAAGGCGACGACGAGCGCCAGAGTGCGGTCCTCGCCGCTCTGGTCCAGGCCGCCGACAAGGGCCTGTCGCGCGCCGAGATCGAACGCGCCGTCGAGGTGTCCACCTCGACCGCCAAGCGCGTCCTGGCCGCCCTCCAGACCGGCGAGGCCCCGAAGGTCCGCCGCGAGGGCCAAGGCCGCGCCATCCGCTACTACCTGGCCGACGACCAACTCGTCACCGCCTAACCAGTGATCACAACCGAAAGGCACCACACCGTGAAGAAGAAACCAGGCGACCGCTACCAGATCGGCCACAACCCGCTGGAGGGCTACACGCTCGACGAGCTGGTCACCGTCGCACTCGGACGCGCCAAGGACCACGCCGAGCTAGGAGAGGAGACCGAATCCGCAGCCTGGTCGGCCATAGCCCAAGCCGCCGCCACCTTCCACCTGTCGCAGACCCTCGCCGCACTCAAGCCCGAGTAACAGCGGCTCACGAGCCGGATTTTCCGGCTCAAGCGAAGAGATTAATACCCGATAGTCCGATTTTCCGGCTCAGTTTACGGCTCACAGGACTGAACTGCGGCTCACGCTGCGGCGCAAGCTGGTCCGATTCATACCTATAAATCCGGTTTCCGGCTCACCGTGAGCCGGAAACCGACCCCCCATAGGGGCCGGGTGACTCGGGTGAGCCGCAAATCGGTGCCGCCAGCCTTCTACGGACACGCGACATCGACGACCCGACCGCAGACACCACGATGCCGGGCCCAGGAAGAGCCGGGCCTGCATCCCAAGGAGGCCTCACCGTCATGACCACCAACGATCTCCTCACCGCCGCCCTGGCCGCCGCCCGTCGCGGCTGGCCGATCTTCCCGCTCGCCGTCGGCGGCAAGCGGCCCGCGATCAAGCGATGGGAGGAGCGCGCCACCACCGACCCCGAACGTATCGAACGATGCTGGTCCGCAGGGGAGTGGAACATCGGACTCGCCTGCGGGCCCGCCGGGCTGGTCGTGGTCGACCTCGACCGCCCCAAGGGCGGGCAGGAGCGCTACAACCCGGACGGGTCCATCTACACCGGCGCGGTCGGTTACGACGCCCTCGCTGCCGAAGCGGGCGGCGCGAGCGGGTTCGGTGAGACCTTCACCGTCGCCACTCCCTCTGGCGGCTGGCACCTGTACTTCACCCGCCCTGCCGGGATCGAGCTACGGAACACCGCGAGCGGCCTCGCCTACCTGGTCGATACGCGCGCCGTCGGCGGCTACGTCGTCGCACCGGGCTCGCGCACCGATGCCGGCACCTACACCGCCGTCCACACCGGCGAGGTCGCGCCACTGCCCGACTGGCTCGCGCAGCGCCTCAAGCCCGTCGAGCGGCCCCAGCACAGGGCTGTCGCTGCGGCGGCTCCCGGCTCAGCCCGGCTGCGTCGCGCCGAGCGACGCTCGGCGCGCCTGGAGCGCTACCTGGCCGCCGCCATCGACCGCGAGACGGCCGCTGTCGCCGCCGCGCACGAGGGCGGGCGCAACCACCGGCTCTACTGCGCCGCCGTCGCCCTCGGACAACTCGTCGCGGGCGGCTACCTCACCGAGCCCGACGCCGCCGGGCCGCTCACCGAGGCCGCCGCCGCAAGCGGGCTCAGCGTCAACGAGATCGCCCGCACCATCGCCTCCGGCCTCACCGCCGGAGCCAAGACACCCCGCACCCTGCCCGCCGAGACCACCGACCACTAACAGCACCACAGAGAGGAGCCCGATCATGTTCGATTCCGCCACCGATCCCGGCCCGGGCAGCGACGCCGAGGACGTCTTCGATCCCGAACCGCGCCAGATCGCCTGGACCGCCGACCAGCTCATGGCCACCGTCTTCCCCGAGCCGAAGTGGGCCGTACCCGGGATGCTCTGCGAGGGCCTGTCACTGCTGTGCGGGCCGCCGAAGGTCGGCAAGTCCTGGGCCTCCCTGGCTTTGGCCCTCGCCATCGCCTCCGGTGGCCGGGCGTTCGGCAAGATCCCCGTCGACGCCGGCGCCGTCCTCTACCTCGCCTTGGAGGACACCGCCCGGCGCCTCCAAGCCCGGATGCGCACCATCCTCGCCGGGCAGGACGCGCCAGAGGGCCTGACGCTGCTGACCGAATGCCCCCGGCTCGACCGGGGCGGCGACGAGTGGATCGAGGCCTGGATCCGCAAGCACCCCGACGCCCGCCTGATTGTGGTCGACGTGTTCGCCAAGGTCCGTCCCGCACCCACCCCGGGCGTGGGCGCCTACGACGGCGACTACGCCGCCGTGGGCGTTCTCAAGCGCTTGGCCGACAAGCACGGCATCGCCATCGTCGCCGTCCACCACATCCGCAAGGCAGGCTCTGAGGACTTCCTGACCGAGGTGTCGGGCACCAACGGCATCGCCGGGGCCGCCGACGCCACGCTCGTGCTCAAGCGCGGCAGAGGCCAGGCGGACGGCATCCTCAATATCACCGGCCGCGACGTCGAAGAGACCGAACACGCCATGGGCTTCAACCCCGCCACCGGCGCCTGGACGCTCCTCGAAGGTGACCCGCGCCAGCTCACCGCCACCGACAACCAGTCGGTAGTCCACGCATGGCTGCGCGAGCATCCCGACTCCGGCCCTTCTGCCATCGCTGCGGGGACGGGCCTGAGCCCGGATTCGGTCAAGACCACGCTGCGGCGTGGCGCTCAAGACGGCTGGTTCGTCCAGGCCCGGCGCGGTCAGTGGGCCGTGGCCGACGACGGCGACGAAGCCGAGGAGCTGTGGTGATCACCCGGGGTCTGAACCCTTTGAAACTTTGAACCCTTTGAACCCTTTCCCGGTCTTTCCGCAGGTCAGGCCATGTTTCCGAAAGGGTTCACGAAGGGTTCAGCCAGGCAAGGAAAAAGGCCCCGGCGCGAGCTGCAAACCCGCCGAGGCCCTCAGAAAGAAGTGAGCCCAGCATGACACACCCGAACACCACCACTACACCCGCCAGTGTCGAGCCGTTCTACACCCCCGAAGAAGCCGGGGCGGTCCTACGGATCGGACGCAGCCGCATCTATGAGGAGCTGCGCCGCTGCCGACTCCGCTCGGTCAAGGTCGGACGCTCCCGACGCATCCCGGCCGAATGGCTCAACGAATACCGCACCCTGCTCATCACCGAAGGAAGCGAGGAATAGCGATCATGAGCGACAAGGCACCGCGCCGCAAGAAGGGTCGTAGTGGTGACGGCACGATCTACTGGAGCGAGGCCGAAGGCTGCTTCATCGGAGAGATCTCGCTAGGTTACAAGCCCGACGGGAGCCGCAACCGGCCGAAGGTGAGGGGCCGCACCAAGGGGGAAGTCCGCGACGGCTTCAAGGAACTCAAAGAGGACTTCGCCAACGGCGTCGAGCTGGGGGACAAGTACACCGTCGAGGAAGCCTGCCGCGACTTCATCAAGCGCGGCCTGCCGCAGCACCAGGAGGACGACGAGACGTTCAAACGCATCCGCAGCGACATCGAGAACCACATCATCCCGGGCCTGGGCAAGGCCAGGCTCAAGCGGCTCAACGCCGACGACATCGACGACTTCCTGGCAGGGTTCACCAAGACTCACGCGACCAGCACGATCCGGCGCATCCTCGGGACTCTGCGCCGGATCATCAAGCTCGCGCAACGGCGCAACAAGATCGCGCGCAACGTCGCCGACCTGGTCGAAGCGCCCAAGGGGACGAAGGGCCGACCGAGCAAGGCCCTGACTCTTGAAGAGGGCAAGGCCATCGTCCGGCAATGCCGCAAGAGCCGTGAGACTTGGGCGCACGCCTACGTGGCACTGTCGATGTTCACAGGGGTCCGGACGGAGGAAGCCCGGCCGTTGAAGTGGACGCACACCCACCTCAACCCGGTCAAGGGCGAGCGGTGCACCTGTGGGCGAATCCATCGCGAGCACCTACGACCGCACGTCGAGGTCTGGCGCTCCGTACGGGTCGGCGGCGACACCAAGACTGAGAAGAGCCGCCGCACGATCGCGCTGCCGAAGTACGTGGTCCGGATCCTCACCGAATACCACGCCAAACAGATCCAGGACCGCAAGCGCAACGGCCACAAGCACGAGGACATCGTCTACGTCTTCGGCACCCGCGACGACACCGTGAAGGACGCCGGCAACGTCCGCCGCTACTTCAAGACCGTGGTGGAGCTTGCAGAAGTGAAGGGGAACTGGGCCCCGCGCGAGCTGAGGCACACCTTCGTCTCTTGGATGTCCGACGAAGGGGCAGAGGAGGAGCTGATAGCCGACCTGGTCGGGCACAGGACCACCACGACGACGAGGACTGTCTACCGGCATCAGCTTCGACCGGTCATTACCACGGGTGCCGATCTACTCGATGACGTATTCGGAGAGGACTTCCTCGACACCGAATTACACCGCCCATGGCCCCGGATATGGCGACATACGGCCCTCAGCGGAAGTCCGCTGAGGGCCGTATTGGCTGGTGGGCGCTACTGGGTTCGAACCAGTGACATCTGCCTTGTAAGGGCAGCGCTCTACCGCTGAGCTAAGCACCCTGGGCACGCGCAAGGGGCGCGCCGAGCCTGAAAAAGGGTACCTGAATGCGGGCTTGGGCGCGAGTCCAGGGTGTGGGGGCTTCGGCGGCTCTTGAGTCGGCCATCACGAAATTTCGGCGACAGGCGGTTCGTTGAAGCTTCTATGACTGAGAAACTTCGCGTCGACATCTGGTCCGACATCGTCTGCCCGTGGTGCTACGTGGGCAAGGCCCGCTTCGACAAGGCGGTTGAGCAGTTCGCCCACCGCGACGACGTCGAGATCCGCCTCCGCTCTTTCGAGCTCGACCCCAGCCACGGCACCGAGGACACCGTCCAGGTCACCTCGATGCTCTCCAAGAAGTACGGCATGAGTCCCCAGCAGGCGCAGGACGGCGAGTACCGCCTCCGCGAGCTCGCCGCCGCCGAAGGCCTCGAATACCAGGCCGAAGGCCGCGAAGTCGCCGGCACCTTCGACGTCCACCGGGTCCTGCACCTCGCCGCGGACCGCGGCCTCGCCGAAGCGGCCTGGAAGGCCTTCTACGCTGCCAACTTCGCCGAGGAGGCCTCGCTGTTCAAGCGCGAGCGCATCATCGACGTCGCCGTCTCCGCGGGACTGGAGAAGGACGAGGTCACCGCCGTCATCGACGACCCCGAGCCCGCGACGCCGTCCGCGCCGACGAGTCCGAAGCCGCCGGACTCGGCGCCACCGGCGTGCCGTTCTTTGTCATCGACGGCAAGTACGGCGTCTCCGGCGCCCAGCCCACGGAGATGTTCAGCCAGGTCCTCGACAAGGCCTGGAGCGAAAGGAAACCCGGCCTCGTCGCTCTGAACGGCGACGCCGAGGCCTGCGGCCCCGAAGGCTGTGCCATCTGACCCGGCGAATCCTTCCCGTGCGGCCTCCTCCCGGAATATCCTGAGGCGAATGCCGCTCAAGGAAGAGGAGGCCGCCATGCCGATGGACCGCGAGACACAACTCCGTCTGGTCAACCTGCGCGACGACACCGGTGTGCTCTCGCTTTACGTCAACGCCGACCCCAAGCAGGTGGGGTCGCAGCCGCCCTGGAAGAACCGCCTCGAGAAGGGCGTCAAGCTGCTCCTCGAGTCGGTCGACGGATCCACCCGGAGCGCCCTCGACCGCCGGCTCCACGACCTGGAGCTGGAGATCGAGCAGCTCGTCCGCCCCGGATCCCCCGGCATCGGCCGCGCGCTGTTCGTCCCGCTCAGCAACGGCGAGACGTTCCACGTCGAGATGCAGACGCCCTTGACCGACCGGGTCGCGTTCGCGCCCCGCTCCCACATCGCCCCCATGTTCGCCGCCTGGGCCGAAGGCTCGCCCTGCGGCATCGCCGTCGTCGACGGCAGGGGCATGCGCATCCTCGACAGCCGCTTCGGCCAATGCGAGGAGATCTCCGGGCTCGCGTTCGAGCTCGCCACCGAGGAATGGCGCGAGTTCGCGGGACCGGCGACTCAGCGCAGCGCCTGGGGCAAGAAGGAGGGCCAGTCCTCCTCGTCGCAGCGGGACCTGTTCGACTTCCGCATCGCCGAGCACCTGGCCAGGTTCCTGGCCGCCGCGCACACAACATTGGAGGCCCATGTGGCGGCCTTCGGCTGGGAGTTCCTCGTCCTCACCGGCGAGCCGGAACTGGTCGAGTCGGCATCCAAAGCGCTCAGCAACTCCCTGAAGACCGAGGTCGTGGCATCACAGCTCGTGCTCAGCCACGCCACGCCGGCGCAGATCGAGCACGCGCTGGCCCCGGAGATGATCCAGGCCAGGCGACACAGGGACGAGCGACTCGCCGCCGACTTCGCAGAGGCGCCGCCGAAGGCCGCGCTCGGCTCCACGGCGGTGCTGGAGGCGCTCCAAGGCGGCCGGGTCGACCGTCTGCTGCTCAAGAACGACTCGGTGTGGAGCGGCCACCGCATCCCGGCCGGGTCGGTGCTGGCCGACGGGATCGTCCCGGGCGACCCCGACCTCGCGACGGCGGTGGCGGAGGCGCGGCTGGGGGAGCAGATGATCGAGTTGGCGCTGGGCACCGACGCCTCTGTGTCCATTCTCAGCGACGACGCGCAGATGTCGGAGAAAGCCGAGGGGATCGGTGCGTTCCTACGCTGGTGACACTCCTCGACCTTCATAGTTAGGCTATGCTAACCTAATATCGGCAGTACGCATGGGGCTGCGGGTATCTCACCTCCCGCGGCCCCGTTGTCGTCTTCTGGGCCATTTCGCTTGTCGCGTCGTGATCCTGCGGATCCCGGCTCTCGAATGCCTTTCTCCCGATCGGGTGCTACCTTTTAATTCATCATATGATGAATTAATGATGTCGGTCGCACCTCGAAGGAGGCGGCCATGACTGCTCAGGTCATCGTCGTAGGCGCGGGACCCGCCGGCCTGATGCTCGCCGGCGACCTAGCCGAAGCCGGAGTAGAGGTCACCGTCCTTGAAAACGCATCGTCAGGCCCGACGGCTACATCGGCTGGGTCGGCGAAGGCGACGCCGGCGAAATCACCGCCTATCTCGACCATCACGCAGGACAATCCTGAAGGGACTCCTGAGCATGGGGGCACAGGGCGAGCAGATCACCCATGAACGGGGAACCGGAACGGCTGGGACCCCCAGCGAGGAGGCCAACCGCATCTACCGGGCCATGGCCATCCCCGACGTCCGCGTCCACAGGCTGCCGTGAACACCTGCTCCAGGAACGTCCGGCCTCTGGCCCGCGCAGGCCCGCGTCTCACTTCCGGCGCACTGCGACCGGTGGCCGGCGTTCGACCCACGGTCCGCGTTCGGGACGCTATCGTCGCACTCATGGTCGACGCCGAAGATCAGCCCGAGCCAGACCGCGACCTGCCGCTCATCGGCGCCGCGCGTGCTCCCGGCATCCACGTGATGACCTACAACCTCCGCACCGCCGGCGGCAGGCGGCCCCACTCGTGGGCCGAGCGCCGCCCTCTCGTCGGCGCCGTCCTCGAACGCGAGCACCCGACCGTGCTGTGCACACAGGAGGGACGCTTCCGCCAGCTTCTCGACGTCAAGTCCGACCTGGACGGCTACGACTGGCTCCATCTCGGACGTGGCGGCGGCAGCCGCAGCGAGTCCACCGCGATCTTCTGGGACGAGTCCCGCCTGGCGCCGATCGAATACGACCACCTGTGGCTCTCCCGCCGCCCCAACGTCATCGGCTCGCGCAGCTGGGGGAGCCGCACCGTCCGCATGCTCACCTGGATCCACTTCGAGGACCTGGAGGCCGGCAGGGACTTCTACGTCGTCGACAACCACCTCGACCACCGCTCCGAGCGCGCCAGACGCAAGGGCGCCGGGCTCAACCTCGACGTCCTCGCCCGGTTCGGGGCCCCGGCGATCGTCGCCGGCGACTTCAACTGCGGCGCCGACTCGAAGGTCCATCGGATGCTCACCGCCGCAGGACTCACCGACGCCTGGGACGCCGCCGCCGAGCGGCTCACCCCAGCCTGGGGCACCTTCAACCGCTGGCGCACCGACCCAGCCGAAGGAGACAGGATCGACTGGATCCTCGTCCAGCCCGGCATCGAGGTCCATCAGGCCGCCGTCAACACCTACGCCGAGGACGGCCTGACGCCCTCGGACCACTGGCCGGTCCAGGCACTCCTCAGCCTGCGAGGAGCTCTCTGACCGCGACGGACGTCCGCCCGTGCTCGCCCGACGGCCCGTAGCCGACCAGGCGGAGGCGCGGGTCGGCGGCGGGCAACTCAGCGGAACGGTCGTGAGCGCATTCACGACACCGAGGCGGCAAACCGCTCCCTCATGGTGAACGCCTCGGGCGTCGGGCCCTTCTCGCGCAGGAGCGTCAACCGCTTCTCGGCCTCGGAGATGGTCGGCTCGTGGCCGGCCGGGACCCACCACAGCGCCGTGACGGCCTCGTCGAGGTGCTCGAACCACTGGCGCCGCTGCTGGAGCACCGGCCGGTGATCCTCGCCGAAGACGTAGGCGACGAGCGCTTCGGGGGAGGTCCACACCGACATGTTCACGATGAGCCAGTCGTCGCCCCAGAAGCGGAAGTCGGTGGCGCTGGAGCCGTCGGAGTCGATGAGCCGCCACACGAACCCGTCGGCGGAGTCGGCGGCGGCGTTGACCGCGTCGAGCTTCTCGACGAAGCCGCGCATCCGCGGAGTGTCGAGTGGGGCGAGCATCCTGGCGATGTTCACCTGCGCGAGGTGGTGCGTCTGAGAGGCCATGCCCCGAGACTGCCAGTCGCCCCGGTCATTCGTCAACGGCCGCCATGAATTCGAGCCGGTTGCCGAGCGGATCGCGGGTGTGGAACCGTCGGAACCCGATGAAGTCCTCGTCCCACTCGACGGCGTGCCCGGACTGTTCGAGCCGCTCGGCGAGGGCGTCGAGGCCGGCCGCGAGGATACCCGGATGCGCCTTCTTGGACGGCGAACAGCCCTCCTCGATCCCGAGGTGGATCTCGAGACCGTCGGTGCGCAGCCACAGCCCGCCTCGCTTCGCCAGCTCCGGCGGCTTCTCGACCTCGGTCATGCCGAGGACGTCGACATAGAACGCGCGGCAGCGGTCTTCGGAGCCGGGCGGGACGGGGATCTGCACGTGGTGGAGTCCGTAGCCGAACGCCGAGGTGCCGCGCGAGTCGCGGTAGCGGTCGATGTCCGCCATGGAGAGCTCCGGGAGGTGAAGGAGGGGCGGGCCCGCAGACCCGCCCCTCGATGAATTGCGTGACTACTCCGCGAGCAGGCCCCGCAGGACGTACTGGAGGATGCCGCCGTTGCGGTAGTAGCCGGCCTCGCCCGGGGTGTCCAGGCGGACCACGGCCTCGAAGGTCGTCTCGGTGCCGTCGGGGGCGACCGCCTTGACGGTCACGGTCGCCGGGATGCCCTCGTCGATGGCGGTCATGCCGCTGATCGAGATGGACTCCTCACCGGTCAGGGCCAGGCTCTGGTGCGATTCGCCCTCCGGGAACTGGAGCGGCAGTACGCCCATGCCGATCAGGTTCGAGCGGTGGATGCGCTCGTAGGACTCGGCGATGACGGCCTTCACGCCCAGCAGGCGCGTGCCCTTCGCCGCCCAGTCGCGGCTGGAACCGGTCCCGTACTCCTTGCCGGCCAGGACGACCAGCGGCGTGTCGGACGCGGCGTAGTTCTGCGCGGCGTCGTAGATCGTCGAGACCGGAGCGTCGGACTGCGTGAAGTCGCGCGTCCAGCCGCCCTCGGTGCCCGGCGCCAGCTGGTTGCGCAGCCGGATGTTCGCGAACGTGCCGCGCACCATCACCTCGTGGTTGCCGCGCCGCGAGCCGTAGGAGTTGAAGTTGAGCAGGCTCACGCCCTGCGACTCCAGGTACTTGCCGGCGGGCGAGTCGGCCTTGATCGACCCGGCGGGGGAGATGTGGTCGGTCGTCACCGAGTCGCCGAGCTTGGCCAGGACCCGGGCGTTCTCGACGTCGGCCACGGCCTCGGGCTCGGCGGGCATCCCCTCGAAGTAGGGCGCCTTGCGCACGTAGGTCGACGCGTCGTCCCACTCGAAGGTGTCGCCGGTCGGGATCGGCAGCGACTGCCACGTCTCGTCGCCGTCGAACACGGAGGCGTACTCGTCGAGGAACATCTCGCGGCCGATGTTGCCGTCGACGACCTCGCGGATGTCCTCAGGGGACGGCCAGATGTCGTGCAGGAACACGTCCTGACCGTTCTTGCCCTTGCCGATCGGGTCGGTCGTCAGGTTGACGTCCATCGAGCCGGCGAGCGCGTAGGCGACGACCAGCGGCGGGCTGGCGAGGTAGTTCATCTTGACGTCCGGGTTGATCCGCCCCTCGAAGTTGCGGTTGCCCGACAGGACCGAGGTGACGGCGAGGTCGCCGGACTGGACGGCCTGCGAGATCTCCTCGGGGAGCGGCCCGGAGTTGCCGATGCAGGTGGTGCAGCCGTAGCCGACCAGGTTGAATCCGAGTTTGTCCAGGTAGGACGAGAGTCCGGCGCGCGTCAGGTAGCCGGTGACGACCTGCGAGCCCGGCGCCAGCGAGGTCTTGACCCACGGCTTCGAGACCAGTCCGGCCTCGACGGCGTTCTTGGCCAGGAGCCCGGCGCCGACCATGACGTACGGGTTCGACGTGTTGGTGCAGGAGGTGATCGCCGCGATGACGACGTCGCCGTGGTCGAGCTCGAACTCGCCTGCCTCGGTCTTGACCGTCTGCGGGTTGTGCGGGCGCTCGCCGTTGGGCGTCTCGGCGGGCGCGTCGGAGCTCGGGAAGGACTCCTCGCCGGCTTCGTCGTGGACGTAGCCCGCCACGTCGCGGCGCCACTGGTGGTCGGCGGTGTCGAGCTTGATGCGGTCCTGCGGGCGCTTGGGCCCGGCGATGGAGGGCACGACGGTCGACAGGTCGAGTTCGAGGTACTCGGAGTACTCGGCCTCGCGGCTCGGGTCGTGCCACAGGCCCTGGGCCTTGGCGTAGGCCTCGACGAGGGCGATCTGCTCGTCGGTGCGGCCGGTCAGGTACAGGTATTCGACCGTGCGCTCGTCGATCGGGAAGATCGCGCAGGTGGAGCCGAACTCCGGGCTCATGTTGCCGAGAGTGGATCGGTCGGCGACCGGCACGCTGGCGACGCCGTCGCCGTAGAACTCGACGAACTTGCCGACGACTCCGTGCTCGCGCAGGATTTCGGTGATGGTGAGCACGAGGTCGGTGGCGGTCGCCCCGGGCGGGAGGTCGCCGGAGAGCTTGAAGCCGAGCACGCGCGGGATGAGCATCGAGATCGGCTGCCCGAGCATCGCGGCCTCGGCCTCGATGCCGCCGACGCCCCAACCGAGGACGCCGATGCCGTTCTCCATGGTGGTGTGGGAGTCGGTGCCGACACAGGTGTCGGGGTACGCCTGGCCGTCGCGGACCATGACCACGCGCGCCAGGTGCTCGATGTTGACCTGGTGGACGATGCCGGTCCCGGGCGGGACCACCTTGAACTCGTCGAAGGCGGTCTGGCCCCAGCGCAGGAACTGGTAGCGCTCGCGGTTGCGCTCGTACTCGCGCTCCACATTGCGTTTGAAGGAGTCGGGGTGGCCGAAGAAGTCGACGATCACGGAGTGGTCGATGACCATCTCGGCGGGCGCGAGCGGGTTGATCTTGCCCGGGTCGCCGCCGAGGTCGCGCACGGCCTCGCGCATGGTGGCCAGGTCGACGACACAGGGGACGCCGGTGAAGTCCTGCATGATCACGCGGCCGGGCGTGAACTGGATCTCGGTGCTGGGCTTGGCCTTCGGGTCCCACGAGCCCAGTGCGCGGATGTGGTCGGCGGTGATGTCCGCGCCGTCCTCGTTGCGCAGCAGGTTCTCGAGCAGGACCTTGAGGCTGTAAGGCAGCCGTTCGTGGCCTTCGACCTTGTCGATGCGGTAGATGTCGTATTCGTTTTCGCCGACCCGCAGGGCTTCGCGGGCGCCGAAGGAGTCCGTGCTCACCATCTAGAGCTCCTCATTCCGATCTGAGTTGTCGGGCCCAGTCTGCCGCAGTGCCCGACGTCGGCGACGGAGGTCGGCCGAGAGGGGAGCGGCGGCACAGAGCTCGAACTAGTAAACAGTACGTCCGTCTTATTTAACGAATGCAACCTTACCACGCCGAGTCCAGGCGCCGACGGTCGCCTGATCGGGGAAAGGGAGTGGCACTCGCACCAAGGATCTTCAAAGGCCGGCGGCGGCGGGCGGTTGGTGTGCGGTGTTGACCGCCGCCGCCGGCCCGGTGCGGTGGATAAAAGCCTGAATTCGGACTATACGCGGAGGCTCGTCGGGCGCTGCACGCGCCCTGACCTAGGCATCGAGACCAGCAGGTACTCCATATAGTCAGGTCGCCGAGCGGGGTCCGGCTTCGCGCTGCGCCGCGAGCCACTCCTCGACGTCCTCGGCGGTCCTCGGGAGCCCCGCCGAGAGGTTCTCGCAGCCTTCGGCGGTGACGCGCACGTCGTCCTCGATCCGGATGCCGACGCCGCGCAGCTCCTCGGGCACGAGCTCGTCGTTGGCCTGGAAGTACAGTCCCGGCTCGACGGTCAGCACGTAGTTCTCCTCGACCCGGCCCCTGTAGTAGTGCTCCGGGCGCGAAGCGGCGCAGTCGTGGACGTCGAGGCCGAGCATGTGCCCGAAGCCGTGGAGCGTCCAACGCCGGTAGACCAGCGAGTCCTTCGACAGCGCCTCGTCGACCGGCACGGGCAGCACGCCCAGGTCATGCAGGCCCTCGGCGAGCACCCGCATGCAGGTCTGGTGGATCTCCTGGAACTCGGTGCCCGGCTTGATGACGTCCATGCCCGCCTGCTGCGAGGCGTGGACGATGTCGTAGACCTGCCGCTGGAGCGGGGTGAACTCGCCGCTCACCGGGATCGTGCGGGTGACGTCGGCGGTGTAGAGGTGGTCGTTCTCCACGCCCATGTCCATCAGGATGAGCTCGCCGGGCGTCGTGCGCCCGTCGTTGGTGATCCAGTGCAGCGTCGTGGCGTGCGAGCCGGCGCCCACGATGGAGTCGTACCCGAGGCCGTTGCCCTCCACGCGCGCCCGGGTCCCGAAGACGCCCTCGATGAGCCGCTCGGGGATCGAGCCTGTCGCCGGAAGGATGCGCGCGACGTCCTCGAAGCCGCGCACGGTGGCGTCGATCGCGTCCTGGAGCTGCGCGAGCTCCCAGGTGTCCTTGGTGAGCCGCAGCTCCGAGAGGACGGAGGCCAACTCCTGGTCGCGGCTCCGCACCGGCTTGCCGTCGGCGTCGGTGCCGGCCTGCTCGACCTCGAAGCGGGCGTCCACGTCCGCGTCGACGCCGCGCAGCACGCGCACCTGCGAGCGGGAGAGGTCGTCGAGCACGCTCTCGAGGCCCTCGAGGTCGCGGCACTCGATGCCGAGCATTGTGGAGGCCTCTTCCAGGGAGTTCTTGCGCCCGATCCACAGCTCCCCGTACTTCGCCGAGCGGAAGAACTCGTCGGAGTCGGTGCCCTTGCGGGGCCTGCGGTAGAGCACCGCGTCGTGGCCCGAGCCGTTCGGGTGGAGCACCAGGACGCCCTCGGGGTCGAGGTCGCCGGTCAACCACGCGAAGTCCGAGCAGGCCCGGAAGCGGTAGTGCGTGTCGTTGGCGCGCACCTTCTCCTCGCCGGTGGGCACCACGATCACCTCTCCGGGGAACGCGGCCGAGACGGCCTCGCGGCGCCGCGCGCAGTACGGCGCCTGCTCAAGCTCGGCGACATCGAGATCTGAAGGGCCCCAACCCGAGCGCATGAACTCCAGGAACTTCTGGGGGAACTGGGGGTCGTGCGGCCGCTCGCCGGGCTTCTTCTCGGTCATCGCTCGTCCTTCTCCTCAGCTCGGGATTTCAAGCGTTCCCTCCGACGGTACCTCCGCGCCCATGAGGGCGAATACCGTCATGTCGGGTACCGGCCGAGCGCCGACTCCCGTTAACCTGAGACGGTGACCGATCGCGCCAATTCGTCGCTCAATCCGCCTCACCGAGCGGGGGCGGGCTCCCAGCGTTCGACCATCTCGCTCCCGGCCGAGCAGATCGAGCAGATCCGCCGGCTCGTCGCGGTGGGCCGGGCCGCCTCGGTGTCCGACTACGTCCAGGCGGCGGTCGCCGAGCGGCTCGAACGCGACCGTTCCCTGACCGAGCTCCAGGACCTGTTCGAGCGCAAGGGCCAGGCCCCGGGCGCCGAGCATCTGGCCTGGGCTCGCGAAGTCCTCGGCGTCAACGACGACGAAGGAGAGGGCAAGAAGTGATCGGCGGCCGAATCCTGGACGTGTCGGCCATCGTAGGGTTCGCCACCTCCATGCCATACCCGCAGGCCGTGGTGTTCACCGCGCTCGAGCAGAACGTGGTGCTCGCGATCCCCTCGGGGGCGCTCGCTGAGGCCTGGGCTCAGGCGCGCCGGCGCGACCGCGACGCCCTGCTCGTGCTACTCGGCCTGCCGGTGACCGTGGTCATGGAGCTCGACAAGAAGTCGGCTCGCGACGTCGGCCTCATGCTCTCGCGCTCGCGCCAGCACGGCAACATAGCCGCCGGGCATGTCGCCTGGTGTGGCCTGAAACGCCCCGGCTGGCCCATCGTGACCGGCGAGCCGAAGACTCTGCTGGCATTCGACTCGGGTCTGGAGATAGACCAGCTGCCGTAGGGGAATCCAGAGGGAGAACCATGAGTGCCGTACAGGAGAAGCGCATGACCGAGGTCGGCCCGCTCGATTACAAGCCCCGCAAGTCGCGAATCGGAGCGTGGGTCGGCGCGACCCTGTTCGCCGGGTCGTTCCTCGCCCTGTCGTTCTCCCTAGGCGCCCGGACCGACGGCGGCGGCGCCGTCCACCCCGCCGACCAGGCCGCCATGATCGGCATCGGTCTCCTCGGCGCCGGGATCATCCTGTCCTTCCTGCGGCTGCGCGTCCGCGCGGACCAGGAGGGCATCGAAGTCCGCAACGTCGCCACCACCACGCGGGTGCCCTGGGACGTCGTCGTCGACGTCTCACTGCCCGAGCGGGTCCAGTGGGCCACGCTCGAACTGGCCGACGACGACGAGGTCTCGATCATGGCCATCCAGATCACCGACAAGGAGCGGGCTGTGGCGGCGATCAAGCATTTGCGGGCGCTGTTGGAGCAGTCCCGCCGCTAGTGCTAATATTGCGTGTCGATCGCATCGCCACGCGCGATGCAGAGCAAGCGGAGTCCAGCTCCCACCTGCGGCCGGGTCCCCAAAGGGAACCCAGAGGCTACCGGGTCACGCACGGCGGCCAGCGCTGCCGTGCCACGGAGTGGACCTCAGCTGCGAGCTGAGGTCTTTTCTTTTTGGGACCTCTTCCCGAGGCGTGCTGGGTATCGCTTGCGCGACCACGTCACCGACGGCCCCCGCCGTCGGCGGCGGCCCGAACAGCCAGAGGGGCGCCGGTGCGACGCACCGGCGAGAATCGCGAAACAAGGAGGCCCCATCAGCGATTTGCGCGTTAACGACCAGATCCGGGCACGTGAAGTGCGCCTGGTCGGCCCGCAGGGTGAGCAGGTCGGCATTGTGTCGATCGACAAGGCCTTGCAGTTGGCCGCCGACGTCGACATGGACCTGGTCGAGGTTGCGCCCACCGCCCGCCCGCCGGTCTGCAAGCTCATGGACTACGGCAAGTACAAGTACGAGTCCGCTCAGAAGGCCCGTGCCTCGCGCCGCAACCAGCAGCAGACCGTCATCAAGGAAATGAAGCTTCGGCCGAAGATCGACACGCACGACTATGAGACCAAAAAGGGTCACATCGTGCGGTTCCTCAAGGCCGGCGACAAGGTCAAGATCACCATCATGTTCCGCGGTCGCGAGCAGTCGCGCCCCGAACTGGGTCGGCGCCTGCTCGACAAGCTCGCCGAGGAGATTTCCGACCTCGGAGGCGTCGAGTCGGCCCCGAAGCAGGACGGCCGGAACATGGTCATGGTGGTCGCACCGCACCGTCCCAAGGGCGATGTGAAAGGCGGCGGCCGCAAGGGCGGCCGCGACCGCGACGGCGAAGAAGCAACCGCGGAGTAGACCGCCCGTCCGCCGCGGGCCACAGCGGGCGCCCAGCGCCCGCTAGAGCCGCGGCCATCGAACATAAGGAGAAGCACGATGCCGAAGATGAAGACCCACAGTGGCGCCAAGAAGCGGTTCAAGGTCACCGGTTCCGGCAAGCTGATGCGCCGCAAGGCCGGCAAGAACCACCTCATGGAGCACAAGTCCGCCAGGTTCAAGCGTGACCAGGAAGGCCGCACCGAGGTGGCCAAGGCCGACCAGAAGCAGGTCAAGAAGCTGCTGGGCCGTTAGCTCCCCCCGTTGACTCACATCCGCTTTATCGCAAGGAGATAGAACTGTGGCACGCGTCAAGCGTTCGGTGAACGCCAAGAAGAAGCGTCGCACCGTACTCGAGGAGGCCAAGGGCTACCGAGGCCAGCGCTCCCGCCTGTACCGCAAGGCAAAAGAGCAGCTGCTGCACTCGTACACCTACTCCTACAGGGACCGCAAGGCCCGCAAGCGCGAGTTCCGCAAGCTGTGGATCACCCGCATCAACGCGGCCGCCCGCACCAACGGCATCAGCTACAACCGGTTCATGCAGGGCCTGAAGCTCGCCGAGGTCGAGGTCGACCGCAAGATCCTCGCCGAGCTCGCCGTCAACGACCCGGCCGCCTTCACCGGGCTGGTCGAGGTGGCCAAGGCCGCCCTCCCCGAGGACGTCAACGCGCCGGTCGAGCAGTAGATGACCGCCGCTGAACCCGGGACGGACGCGCTCACACCGCGATCGTCCCGGGTTGTCGCTGCCCGGAAGCTGCAGCGCAGGCGTGGCCGCGACAAGGCCGAGCGGTTCCTCGCCGAGGGCCCGCAGGCCGTGCGCGAGGCGATCGGCGCGGGCGTCGTCGAGGACCTGTTCTACACCGTCGACGCCGACGTCCGGCACGACGACCTGATCGACGCCGCTCACGCGGCCGGGGCGCACCTGCACCCGGTCACCGACGAGGCGCTCGAATCGCTGGCGGAAACGGTGACCCCGCAGGGGCTGGTCGCGGTCTGCCGGTTCCTCGACCAGCGGCTGCCTGCCGAGGCGAACCTGGTCGCGGTGCTCCACGGCATCACCGATCCGGGCAACGCCGGGACGGTCCTGCGCGCGGCCGACGCCGCCGGAGCCGACTGCGTCGTGTTCGGGACCGACTCGGTCGACCCGTACAACGGCAAGTGCGTGCGCGCCTCCGCCGGGAGCCTGTTCCACCTGCCGGTCATCCGCGGCGCCGACACCGCCGAGTTGCTCGACGTGTTCAACGAGACGCAGATCCTCGCCGCGGCCGCTCAAGGAGAGAACCTGTTCGCGCTGAGCGCGAACGGCGAACTCGACGTGCCCACGGTCTGGCTGTTCGGCTCCGAGGCCCACGGCCTCGACGACGGCATCGCGGCGCTCGCGCACCGCCGCGTCGGCGTCCCCATCTGGGGGAGGGCCGAGAGCCTCAACCTCGCCGTGGCCGCGGGCGTCTGCCTTTATGCGAGTGCTTCCGCCCAGCGTATGGCGCTATGATCGACGCATGTCAAGTAGCTTGCGCAAGTTTATTCAGCCCGCCGGGTGCGGGCTGTGGCGCTAGCTGTCCACACTCCCTCTGGCGGGCTGCGGCCGAGCCGCACGGCTTCCTTAGACTCCTTTAGGTCCCGCCAGGAGAGAGCGAATGAGCAACGACAACGAGAACCAGGCTGGCCTGCTCCAGCCGGAGGCCCTGTCCAGGGCCGTCAAAGAAGCGAGCGCGGCCATCGAGTCCGCCGACAGCCTCGGCGAGCTCGCCGCCGCCAAAACCGCGTGCCTTGGCGACAAGGCCCCGGTGTCCTTGGCCCGCCGAGCGATCGGTTCGATCCCGGGCAAGGAGCGCGGTGAGGCCGGCCGGAACGTCAACGCCGCCCGCGCCGAGATCACCGGGGCCTATGAGGCCCGCAAGGCCGTCCTCGAGGCGGCCGAGGCCGAGCGGATCCTCCGTGAGGAGACCGTCGACGTCACCGCCCGCACCCCGAGGCGCCGCTCGGGCGCCCGCCACCCGATCAACGTCCAGATGGACCGCATCGCCGACCTGTTCGTCGCGATGGGCTACGAGATCGGCGAGGGCCCCGAGGTCGAGTTGGAGTGGTTCAACTTCGACGCGCTGAACATCCACCCCGACCACCCGGCCCGGACCATGATGGACACGTTCCACATCGCCGACGGCGACGGCGAGTACGGGTCGAACATGGTGCTGCGCACTCACACCTCGACGGTGCAGATCCACACGATGCTCACCAAGAAGCCGCCGATCTACACCGTCGCGCCCGGTCGCGTCTACCGCACCGACGAGGTCGACGCCACTCACTCGCCGGTGTTCCACCAGACCGAGGGTCTCGTCATCGACGAGGGCATCACCATGGCCGACCTCAAGGGCACCCTCGACCACTTCGCGAAGTCGGTGTTCGGCCCTGATGCGAAGACCCGGCTGCGCCCGTCGTACTTCCCGTTCACCGAGCCCAGCGCCGAGGTCGACGTGTGGTTCTCGGCGCACAAGGACGGCGCCCGCTGGATCGAGTGGGGCGGCTGCGGCATGGTCAACCCGCGCGTCCTGCGCGCCTGCGGCATCGACCCCGGGGTCTACTCCGGCTTCGCCTTCGGCATGGGCGTCGAGCGCGCGCTCATGCTGCGCCACGGCATCACCGACCTGAGGGACATCATCGACGGGGACGTCCGCTTCCCCGCCGGCCTGCGAGTGGAGGATTAATCGATGCGGATCCCAGTCTCCTGGCTGTCCGAGTACGCCGCCCTGCCCGAGGGCCTGTCCACCGCCGAGCTCGACGCGGCCCTGGTCGACGCCGGGCTCGAAGTCGAAGAGGTCCATGACCTGCGCGAGCAGGTCGCCGGCCCGCTCGTCGTCGGCCGCGTCGCCTCCGTCGAGGAACTCACCGAGTTCAAGAAGCCGATCCGGCACTGCCATGTCGAGGTCGGCGAGGACGAGCCCCGATCGATCATCTGCGGAGCCCGCAACTTCGCCGAAGGCGACCTGGTCGTCGTCGCGCTGCCCGGCGCGGTCCTGCCCGGCGGTTTCACGATCGGCTCCCGCAAGACTTACGGCCGCCTGTCCGAGGGCATGATCTGCTCCGCCCGCGAGCTCGGCGTCTCCGACGACCACGAGGGCATCATGGTCCTGCCCGAAGGAACCGTTGGCGAGGACGCCAGGGCACTGGTCGGCCTCGACGACGTCGTCTTCGAGCTGGCCATCACCCCCGACATGGGCTACTGCTTCTCCGTTCGCGGCATCGCCCGCGAGGTCGCCCACCGGCTCGGCGTCGCCTTCGCCGACCCGGTGGCGAAGGCCGTGGAGCACCCGGCTACCGACGAGCCGCCGCACCCGATCCGCGTCGAGACCGACGGCTGCACCCGTTTCACGCTGCGCGCCGTCCACGGCGTCGACGCGAACGCCGAGTCGCCCGAATGGATGGCGAAGCGCCTCACTCAGGCCGGGATGCGGCCGATCGGGCTGGCCGTCGACGTCACGAACTACCTCATGCTCGAACTGGGCCACCCGCTCCACGCCTTCGACCTCGACCGGCTCTCCGGCGACCTGGTCGTGCGGCGCGCGAGCTCGGGGGAGAAGCTCACCACCCTCGACGACGTGGAGCGCGCCCTCGACCCCGAGGACATGGTCATCTACGACGACTCGGGCCCGCTGTCGCTGGCAGGCGTCATGGGAGGCGAGTCCTCCGAGGTCGGACCGGGCACCCGCAACGTCCTCATCGAGGCCGCCCACTGGGACCCGGTCGCGATTGCCCGCACCTCCAGGCGGCACCGGCTCACCAGCGAGGCCTCCAAGCGCTACGAGCGCGGCGCGGACCCGGCGATCAGCATGCTCGCCGCCCAACGGGCCGCGGACCTGCTCGTGGAGTACGGCGGCGGGACGCTCGCCGACCAGGTCGCCGACGTCGACCACCGCGGGCCGGTCGAGGCGATCGAGCTGCCGGTCGACCTGCCCGCCAAGACCACCGGCGTCGACTACGACCGTGCCACGGTCGTCGCGATGATCGAGGCCGCCGGCTGCACCGTGGAAGGCGACGAGGTCCTCACGGTCACGCCCGCCTCTTGGCGCCCCGACCTGACCGACCCGGCCGACCTCGTCGAAGAGGTCGCGCGCCTCCACGGTTACAAGCACATCCCGTCGAGCATCCCGCGGGCCATCGCCGGGACGGGGCTGACCCCGGAGCAGCGTCGCCGCCGCCGCGTGGCCCGCGCGCTGGCCGACAACGGCTTCGTCGAGACGTACACCTTCCCGTTCGTCTCGCGTGAGCGCGCCGACGAGCTGGGCCTGGACGAGAAGGACCCGCAGCGCGACGCCGTCGCCGTCCTCAACCCGATGGACGATGCCGCGCCGCTGCTGCGCACCACGATCCTCGCGAGCCTGGTGGGAGCCGTCAGGACGAACCTGGCCCGCGGCACGAGGGACCTCGCCGTGTTCGAGGAGGGCCTGGTGTTCGTGCCCTCCGAGGGCTGGAGCGAGCTGGAGATCGTCGACCTGCCGGTGTCCAAGCGGCCCGAGGACGAGGCGATCTCAGCGGCGATCCAACGCCTGCCCGTCCAGCCGCGGCACGTCGCCGCGATCCTGTGCGGCCAGGCCGTCCCCGCCGGCGTCGACAGCGCCGGGCGAGCGGTCGACTGGGCTGACGCGGTCGAGGCCGCCGAGATCGTCGCCGAGGCCTCCGGAGTGAAGCTGGAGACCGCCCAGGGCGAGTCGGCGCCGTGGCACCCGGGTCGGTGCGCCGAGCTGCGCGTCGACGGTGAGGTCGTGGGCCACGCCGGCGAGCTGCACCCTGAGGTGTGCGAGGCGCTCGGCCTGCCGAGGCGCACCGCCGCCGTGGAGATCGACCTGACCGCGGTCGCGCTTCCCGGTCCGGCCTCCGCGCCGGAGATCTCGCACTACCCGGCGACGCTTATCGACGTCGCCGTCGTCGTAGCCGAGGTCGTCCCGTCCGGCGAGGTCGAGGCCGCGCTGCGCGAGGGCGCGGGCGAGCTGCTCGACTCCCTGCGCCTGTTCGACGTCTACCGAGACGCGAAGCTCGGCGAGGACCGCAAGTCCCTGGCGTTCAAGATGGAGCTTCGCGCGGGCGACCGGACGCTGACCAACGAGGAAGGCGTCGCGATCCGCGACGCCGCGGTCGCGGTCGCGGCCGCGCGCTTCGGGGCCACCATCCGCGAATAGCGAAACCCGGGTCCGGACCGGCGGGAACGAAGCCCGCCGGTCCGTCTCATATAGACGGCTATACGGTGAAAGTCGGGTGCCGGGGCCTGTCGGGTAGTCCGCGCCTTTTAAGGTACGTATGTGGATAACGGGAGTGCCCCTCGCTTCGGCGCCGGTAAGCGGCGCACGACCGCCGACCGCCGCGGTACCCACCGCGGCCGCGGCGCGGGCCGACACCGCGCCGAGACCGGCTTCGAACTGCCCGGACTTCCGGCCAACCTCAACAAGATCCACTTCACCGTCGCCGCGGCCGTCGGCCTGGTGATCGCCGTCGGCCTCGCGATCGGCACCGAGTTCTTCCCCGACGACGAGCCCGCCGCGGGCCGCGCGGACGATGCACCATTCCTGTATTCCAGCGGCGAGGCCGTCCCCGAGGACTTCGCCGCGCGCCACGCCGGCCTCGTCGAGCGGATCACTGCCGAACTCGCGAGCCGCTACGGCATCACCCTCGACGGGCTCTTCGAAGCCGAGTCCAATCCAGACGGCGCCCGCGTGGTCCTCACCATCGATCGGCGCCTGCAAGAGGTCGCCGAGGCGTCCGGCACCGCCACCGGCGTCGCCGCCGTCGAACCGGGCACCGGCGCGGTCCTGTGCTACTACGGCGCCGCCACCCCGCACCCACCGGCCTCCGTGTTCGACATGGTCACCGCCGCGGCCGCCATCGAGAACGGCACCGCGCCCGACTCGAAGTGGAGCGACGGCGACGAGTCGGTCACGCTCGCCGATGCGGTCCGCGAGTCCCGACAGGACGCGATCACGGAGGTCGCCGAAGCGCAGGGCGCCCAGGCCGTCCTCGACACCGCGGCCGCTCTCGGACTCTCCGAGATGACCGACGAGTTCGGCACCGTCCACGACTTCGGACAAGGCATCGACTACAGCGCCTTCGACACCGCCGCCTTCGGCCGCTACCCGGTCAGCGCCGTCGACATGGCCGCCGTGTACGCCACCATCGCCGCCGACGGCCTCCGCGCCGACACCCACTTCATCGAGCGCGTCCTCGTCGGCGACGACATGGTCCAGGCAGACCAGGGCATCAGAACCGCCCAAGCCGTCTCGGCCGACACCGCCGGCGGGCTCCAGGCCATCGGCATCGGCCACGGCGACGCCATCGAAGGTCGCGACTTCTTCGGGCTCTCCGGCGCCTGGCCCGACGATCCGCCGCAGTCGTGGTATGTCGGCGCCATCCCGCAGTTGAGCGTCGCGGCCTGGATCGGCGAGGCCGGATCGTCCGACGCCGACACCGCCGGGATGCCGGTGTGGCGGCAGGTCGTCGACACCGCGATCGAAGTCATGGACTACGAACCCGAGTCGTGGGACGGCGGCTCCGGCGGCGGCGAGTCCCCCAGCGGCGAGGAGCCCTCGTCCCAGGAACCGACCTCGGAAGAGCCCAGCGAAGAGGAACCCTCGTCCGGGGAGCCGACCACGCAGGAACCGCCGGACGAGCCGAACGATCCGCCCGCCGACCCCACCCCCGACGATCCGCCGCCGGACGATCCGCCGCCGGACGAACCCTCCGAAGACCCCCCGACGAGCGACGACTGCTGGTTCGTCTGCTGATGACGCCCAGAGCATTCCCCACCTCGCGGCTCGCGCTGCCGCTGGCACTGGTACTGCCGCTCGCGGTGCTCGCCATCGCGCTGTGGGTCCGCGCCGACCCGGCGTCGCCGCCGTTCCAAGGCCTCGACGACGCCTGGCTTCGGCTCATGAACGGCGGCCGCGACCAGCCCCTGTGGTTCGTGGCCGACGCGTTCGACAACTCCGGCGGGCGCATCGGCGTCCTCTCCGCGCTGCTGCTCGCATCGATCCTCGTCGCGTGGCGGCGCTGGCGGTCGGCCGTGTTCGCCCTCGCCGCCGTCAGCGCGACCCACCTCGCGATCGCGCTGATCAAGCTCGTCGGCGACCGGGACCGTCCGACCGGCATCATGGTCGACGCCTCCTCCAACGCGTTCCCCTCGGGACACTCGGCCCGCATGGCCTCGGTGGTCGTGGTGCTCACCGTCGTAGCGATCCCGGTCGCGGCCGGGCGCTGGTGGTGGCCGCTCGCCGCGGCGCTGGTCCTCGCGATGATGTGGTCGCGAACCTGGCAGCACGCCCACTGGCTCTCCGACACCATCTGCGGCGCCGCCACCGGCATCGGAGTGTCGATGCTGTGTTGGCGGGCGTGCGGTCCGCTGCTGGAACGCGAGCGTGCCGAGATATTGGCGCGAACCCGTGATGACCCGAGCGAACCGGAGGCATTACCTTTGGCGGGTCCGCCGCCCGACCGTCCAAGGTGCACATGATGACCTCTCAATCCGAACAACCCGAACAGCAGCCGCCGCCAGGCCCGCCGCCCCCGATGTACCCCTATCCACCGATGTACGGCTATCCGTACTACCAGCCGCCCCCTCCCATGAACGGCATGGCGATAGCGGCGATGATCCTCGGCATCGTCGGCGTATTCAGCCCGATCGGCGTGCTCGGCCTGATCTTCGGCATGGTCGCCAAGCGGCAGATCCGCGAACGCGGAGAGCGAGGTGACGGCTTCGCCGTGACCGGAATCGTCCTCGGCTGGATCGCCGTCGCCTCGATCGTCTTCTGGGCCCTGTACATCATCTTGATCTTCACGGCGACCGGATTTGTGGTCAACGAGATCACCGATTACGAGCCCGATTCCTGGCCGACCGACGACGCCACGGACTTCGCTCTGCTGCTCCTTTAGGCTCGGTCGTACGGAAGGACATCGCACGAATCGAACTCGGGCGTCAGCGGTTCGACGGCGCGGAAATCCCGCGATCGAAGATCCGGTTGGTCTCATAGCGGTGGACCAGGGTGGTGCCACCCGTTCACCGGTGGCATCCGATCGCGGCCCGTGCGACCAAAGGAGGAGGCCCGTCTCGGTACCGAGGTCGACGCCGCAGCCGCACCGCCGTGATGGGATGGGGAGCATGGCCAGCCCCCTCCGCCGCGCCCCGCGCGCCGACCTCATCGCAGCGGTCGCGCTCTTCGCGGCCGGAAGCGTCCTCATCGGGCTCGGCAGCTTCGAGCCCTACCGGGCCGAAGTGCCCCTGGCGATGCGGTTCGTACCACCGGCACTGGTGTGCCTCGGCGTCACCGTCCGCCGCGCCGCGCCCGGCTGGTGCCTCGCGCTCGGCGTGGCCGGGTTCGGCACCGAAGTGGCCGTCGGGTTCACGCTCGTGACCGTCTGCGTATTCACCGACAACCTCTACTCGTACGCGCGATACGGGCCGCGGAGCCGCACCCGGTTCCTCATCGGCGGTGCGGGAGCGGCCATAGCCGTGTTCGTCGTCTGGGCATTCTCCGAGGGCAGCGACGCGGGCGGCGTGATCAGCACCGCCGCGGTGGCCGCGGTCGTACTGGTCTCGCCGATCGGCACCGCGATCATCGTCCGCCAGGCCCACGACCGCGCGAGCCTGGAGGCCGAGCGCGCCGAGCAGACCGCGCGGCTGGCCGACGTGCGCCGCCGCGAAGCGGTGCTGCGCGAGCGCACCAGTATGGCCCGCGAACTCCACGACACCGTCGCGAACTACCTGAGCGCCATCGCCCTCCAATCCACCGGACTCCAGGCCCGCCACGACCTCGACGAGGAGACGGTCAAGCGGTCGGTTGCGGCGATCCGCCAGAGCAGCGTCGAGGGCCTGGCCGAACTGCGGCGCATCATCGGGCTGCTGCGCACCCCCGATGCGGCAGAGGAACTCGCGTCCTACCGCCTGGAGCAGATTCCCGAGCTGGTCGAGCGGATGCGGCGCGTCGGCCTCAAGGTCGACTACACCGCAGACGGGCCCGACCGCAAGCTGACAGGCGAGGTCGAGACCGCGGCCTTCCGCGTCGTCCAGGAGGCGCTGACCAACGCGCTCAAATACGGCACGGACGCGTCGGTCGCCGTCGCATACGGACCCGAGCGGCTGACGGTCGCCGTCGAGAACACCGTCGACTCCGAGGCCGACCCGGTGCCGAGCGGCGGGGCCGGACTGGTCGGCATGTCCGAGCGTGTCAGACTGCTCGGCGGCTCCCTCCGGGCCGGGCCCGACGGCGGGCGCTGGCGCGTCAGCGCCGAGATACCCACGGAAGGCAACGCCATATGACCAGGGTCCTGCTCGCCGACGACCACGCCGCAGTCCGCGCCGGTCTGCGCATGCTGCTCGATAGCGTCGACGACATCGAGGTCGTCGGCGAGGCCTCCGACGGCGTCGAGGCCGTCGCACTCGCCAGGCGCCTGCTCCCGGACGTGGTGGTCATGGACGTGCGCATGCCCCGCAAGGACGGCATCGCGGCCGCCGCCGAACTGCGCGGCGTCGCCGACGTCCTCGTCCTCACCAGCTACGGCGATGACGCGAACGTCTTCGACGCCCTGCGGGCCGGGGCGAGCGGCTTCCTGCTCAAGGACGCCGACGCCGAGACCCTCGTCGAAGCCGTCCGCGTCGTCGCCCGAGGCGACGGCCTCATCTCCCCGGCCGTCACCCGCAATCTCATCGCCGAGTTCGGGCGCGCCCGACCCTCATACGCGCCGATCGCGGTCGACGGCGAGGGCCTGGCCGCCCTGACACCCCGGGAGACCGAGGTCCTCTCGCTCATCGGCGAGGGCCTGTCGAACGCGGAGATCGCCGCCGTGCTCGGCACAGCCGAGACCACGGTCAAGTCGCACGTGACGCGCCTGCTGGCGAAGCTGGGCCTGAGCAGCCGCGTCCAAGCCGCCATATTCGCGCGTGAACAGGAGCGATAACGGGATCCCGATCACAGTGTTGAAAAAGCGCTGAAGATTTCAGCGACGGGCGTTTGGCAGTCGTTCAACGTCTCGTCGGAGCCGGTCGGCGACTTGATCAACCTCTCGGGCTGCGAAGGCTACGTCTTAACACCCGAGCCGGCCGAACTGCAAGTGAGCTTCTGATTCGGTGCCCAGGGGGGAATTCTGCTACAGCGTGCGGGCCGCTCACGACAGTGAGGTGAGGTCAGGCTCCTCGCAGCCGTAGACGTTGCCTTCGTCGAAGGTGCCGCCACCGAAGGCGATCGGCGAACCCAGAATCCAGGGCTCCACATCATCGCGCGGGAAGTCCCCGAACACGGCGAAGCGGGTGAAGTGGGCGTCGACCACGTCGCAAAGGACGATGGTCGCCTCATAGCCGTCCTCGCAATCGGGCCAGCAAAAACCTGAGACACGTCCGCTCGCCACAGCGGTATCGGGTCCCCAGGTCTGCCACTCGAGATCGGAGGTGAAGGTGAATTCCTGAAGCATCAGGGCATCGGGCATCTGGTCGCTGTACAGCTCCCCGTCGCCTTCCAAAGTGGTGATCCGCGTGACGTAGACGTCGGCGGCGGGCTCCACTGGACCAGCGGTTTCCGTCTCTTCGACAGTGCCGCTCGATTCAATCGGAGCGCTCGAATCGGTCGTATTGGTCTCGTCGCCGACGGTGCAGCCGGTCAAGAACGCCAGCGTGAGCGCCATGGCGGCAGAGGGCATCAGAGGGGTGCTTCTCATGGACCCCACCTTAGGGGCTCTCTGCAATGACCGTCGGCGTGCACTATCCGGGAATGCCGTGGCTCGGGATCGCGCGTGTCGCGTCCTCATCGTCGTGATGCTGGAACTCCCGGCCGATACGCACCCCGCAAGCGACGGTGATCACACTACGATTTGTGATGGCGCACTTGGTCGTCTCGGCTATCGGAAAGGATCAAGACAGTGAGCTTTTGTCAGCAAGATGAT
This sequence comes from Glycomyces sp. L485, assembly GCF_022548875.1. GTDB lineage: Bacteria > Actinomycetota > Actinomycetes > Mycobacteriales > Micromonosporaceae > Glycomyces. Next base: position 88,065 of record NZ_JAKZEW010000005.1, read on the forward strand.
CGGTGCTCTGGGTGAGGTTCATGCGATCCGGGCGTGTTCGTGCTGGAAAACCGCAAGACAGGCGCGGGCGATCACACCGATCCGCCAGGGGTTGAGCCCGGTACGGCACAGCGCGCGGAAGCGCATCTTCAGATCGGCGTTGGCCTTCTCGGCCATGGCGCGGAGCGCGCCGAGGGCTTTGTTGTACTGCCGCTGGTAGACGGCCAGCTCCTTCCCCCTCGGTTTCTTGTGCGGCAAGCGGACCGGCTCGGCATCGGCGAACTTCTCATACCCCAGGTCGACCAGCGCCAGCAGCCGCCTGGCCTCATCCTCGGCATTGAGCTCGGCGAACCACACATCGAGCCCGGCCGCGATAGCGGCGGTCGAGTCGTGCTCGCGACCAGGACGAACGTCGGAAACCCACATCGGGAACCCGTCCGGGGCGGAAACGACCTGGAGGTTCCCGCCGTGCGCGGCGTGCTTGCCCGACCACCACAGGTCAACGCCCTTCGTGGGCCCTTCAACGTGCGCCTTGTCGATCGGAATCAGGGTGCCGTCCAGGCCCACATGCTCGTATCCGGCCGCTCGGGCCGCCTCGATCACCTCGTCCAGCGAGGGCACCTGGGCGGCCAGGATGTCCAGGCCCTCGTGGAGATACCGGTACCCCGTCGAGGAACTCACGGCGTTGTCACACGTCAGCTGGGTCATTCGGGTGCCGTCGAACAGCCACCGGAGCACCATGACCGCTTGGCGGAAGGCCCCAAGCGACCGGGTGCCCTTGCGAGTGCGGCGCCGGCGCCGACCGGTCTGGAGCTTCGCCGCGAACCAGGTGACGACCTCCCGGTCAACCGGCAGGACGCAGCGGTATGTGACACTGGAGGACAAGCGAAGCCCTTCTGGCGCAACAATGTTGTGTGGTAACTCCATTGTTCACCAGGGGGCTTCGTTGCATCTCAGGGCATCTCATCACAGACAGTCAGAAGAGCCTTGCTGGGAAAAGCTCAGTCATCCTATTCGTCGCGTTCCCACGGGCGGCGCGGTTTGGTCGGTGGCGGTGGATCGCCACCGTTCCGACGCTCTAGGTCACGCCTCCAGAGACGCGCGGTGCGGACACTCCACCGGACTAGCCCGATCACGACTAGCACGATGATTGCACCTATGACGAGCATCAACGCTCCCCATGATTCTGCTGGCATGCTCGGTTACCTCTTCTCCAGTCTCTTCCACAAGAGTGCGCGCTCAAGTACCCGCTGAAACCCAGGGGCCGCTACCGAAACGTTCCGTGCGCTCTCAATCACCGGAATATATCGTTGAACCACCTTCTGAATGCTGATACAGTGTCATGCATAAGCATTCAAATCGGAGGTTTCCAGTGACGTACCAGGTCGCCGTGGCCGGTGCCAGCGGCTACGCGGGAGGCGAGGTGCTCCGGCTGCTCGCCGACCACCCGCAGCTCGACGTCGTAGCCGCCAGCGCCCACAGCCAGGCCGGTGAGCCGATCACCGCAGTCCACCCCCACCTCTCCGCTTACGGCGACCGACGATTCTGCGAGACCACCCCGGAGGCCCTCGCGGGCGCCGACCTGGTCGTCATGACCCTCCCGCACGGCCAGTCCGCCGCGCTGGCCGCACAGTTGCCCGCCGACGTCAAGGTCGTCGACCTGGGCGCCGACCACCGGCTCGAAGACGCCGACGCCTGGGAGGCCTACTACCACAGCCCGCACGCAGGGACCTGGACCTACGGCCTGCCCGAGCTGCCCGGCGGTCGAGAGGCCATCGCCGCCTCGAACCGGGTCGCCGCCACCGGCTGCTACGCGGTCGCGACCACCCTGGCGCTGCGTCCGCTCGTCGAGGCCGGCATCGCCGACCCGAACGACATCGTGGTGGTCGCCGCCTCCGGCACCTCAGGGGCCGGCAACGCGCCCAAGAAGCACCTGCTGGCGAGCGAGGTCGTGGGCTCGATGAGCCCCTACAAGGCCGGCGCGCACCAGCACGTACCCGAGATCAAGCAGGCCACCGGGGCGGCGAGCCTGTCGATGACGCCGCTGCTGGCCCCGATGCCGCGCGGCATTCTCTCGACGGTCACCGCGAAGCCCGCCGGGGACGTGAGCGCCGCAGAGGTCCGCGCGGCCCTGTCCAAGGCCTACGACGCCGAGCACTTCGTCCGCCTGCTCCCCGAAGGGGCCTGGCCCGCGACGGCCTCGACGTACGGCACCAACGCCGTCCACCTCCAGGGCACGGTCGACCTCGACTCGGGCCGCATCATCGTGTGCGCGGCCATCGACAACCTCGGCAAGGGCGCGGCCGGGCAGGTCGTCCAGTGCGCCAACCTCATGCTCGGCCTGCCCGAGGCGAGCGGTCTGACCGTGAACGGAGTCGCACCATGACGGTGACAGCACCGAAGGGTTTCCGGGCCTCCGGCGTCATCGCCGGGCTCAAGCCGTCGGGCAAGCCCGACGTCGCGCTCGTCGTCAACGACGGGCCCTCCCAAGTCTCCGCCGGCCGATTCACGGGCAACCGCGTCAAGGCCGCCCCGGTCAAGTGGACCCAGCAGGTCATCACTTACGGCAGGCTGAAGTCCGTCATCCTCAACTCCGGCGGTGCCAACGCCTGCACCGGTCCCGAAGGCTTCCAGGACACGCACGCCACCGCCGAGAAGGTCGCCGCGGTCCTCGGCTGCGGCGCGGCCGAGGTCGCCGTCTGCTCCACCGGGCTCATCGGCGAGCGCCTCCCCATGGGCAAGCTCCTGCCGGCCGTCGACGAGGCCGCCGCCGCACTCACCGAGACCGGCGGCGAAGCCGCCGCCACCGCGATCATGACCACCGACTCCGTCGCGAAGAACGCCGTGGTCACCAGCCCTGCCGGCTGGACGGTCGGCGGCATCGCCAAGGGCGCGGGCATGCTCGCGCCCGGCCTGGCCACCATGCTCGTCGTCCTCACCACCGACGCGGTGATCGACGCCGCGCAGGCCGACGCAGCGCTCGGCACGGCCTGCCGGTACTCGTTCGACCGGCTCGACTCCGACGGCTCGATGTCGACCAACGACACCGTCCTCCTGCTCGCCTCCGGCGCCTCGGGCGCCGAGGCCGACGCCGACGAGTTCACCGCCGCGCTGACCGACCTGTGCAAGGATCTCGCCCGCCAGCTCCTGACCGACGCCGAAGGTTCCACCAAAGACATCGCCATCACCGTCTCGGGGGCGCAGACTGAAGACGACGCAGTCGAGGTCGCCCGTGGCGTCGCCAGGGACAGCCTCGTCAAGACGGCGATGTTCGGCTGCGACCCGAACTGGGGCCGCATCCTCGCCGCGGTCGGCTGCGCGAAGGCGCCGTTCGACGCCGACGAGGTCGACGTGGCCGTCAACGGCGTGTGGATCTGCAAGGCCGGCGCCGCCGGTGTCAGCCGCGACGAGGTGGACCTCAAGGGCCGTGACGTCGCGATCGACATCGAACTCCACAACGGCCCGGCATCGGCCACGATCTGGACCAATGACCTTTCCCACGATTACGTCCACGAGAACTCGGCTTACTCGACATGAGCATCAGTGATCTAGCACCGCATCTGAAGTCGGCGCTCGGCAAGGCCGAGACACTCATCGAGGCCCTGCCGTGGCTCCAGCGCTTCGCCGGCCACGTCGTCGTCGTCAAGTACGGCGGCAACGCCATGATCAACCCCGAGCTCCAGTCGGCGTTCGCCGCCGACATGGTGTTCCTGCGCTGCGTCGGCATCAAGCCGGTCGTCGTCCACGGCGGCGGCCCGCAAATCTCGAAGATGCTCGACAAGCTCGACATCGAATCCGAGTTCAAGGGGGGCCTGCGGGTCACCACGCCCGAGGCGGCCGACGTCGTCCGGATGGTCCTGGTCGGCCAGGTCGGCCGGGAACTCGTCGGCCTGATCAACAACCACGGCCCGCACGCGGTCGGCATGAGCGGCGAGGACGCTCAGCTGTTCACCGCGAAGCGGCGCTGGGCCGACGTCGACGGCGAGCAGGTCGACGTGGGCCGCGTCGGCGACGTCGCCAGCGTCAACACCGCCGCTGTCGACGACATCATCGCGGCCGGGCGCATCCCCGTCGTCTCGACCGTGGCGCTCGACCACGACGGCGTCCTGTACAACCTCAACGCCGACACCGCCGCCGCCGCGCTCGCCGAGGCCCTCGGCGCGCAGAAGCTCGTCATTCTCACCGATGTCGAAGGGCTGTACGCGAACTGGCCCGAGAAGGACTCGCTGCTGCGGCAGGTAGTGACCTCGCAGCTCGCCGAACTGCTGCCGAGACTCCAGTCGGGCATGGTCCCGAAGATGGAGGCCTGCCTCCGGGCGGTCAAGGGCGGCGTCCCCCAAGCGCACGTCATCGACGGGCGCGTCCCCCACTCGACCCTGCTGGAGATCTTCACCTCCGAAGGCGTCGGAACCATGGTCGTGGAGGAACAATGACCTATTCGGACGAACTCAAGTCGCGGTTCCAGGCGGCCATCATGGGCAACTACGGGCTTCCCCCGGTCGCCATCAGCTACGGCGAGGGCCGCCACGTCACCGACGTCGACGGCACGACCTACCTCGACATGATCGGCGGCATCGCCGTCTCCAGCCTCGGCCACGACCACCCGGCCCTTGTCGATGCAGTGAGCACCCAGGCCGCGCGGCTCGCCCACACCTCCAACCTCTACCTGCACGAGAAGGAGATCGAGCTGGCCGAGAAGCTGCTCGAACTCGCGCGGGTCGAGGGCAAGGTGTTCCTGTGCAACTCCGGCACCGAGGCCAACGAGGCCGCCCTGAAACTGGTCCTGCTGGCCGGCAAGGACAGCGGCAGGACGAAGATCGTCGCCGCCGAGAACGGCTTCCACGGCCGCACCCTCGGCTCGCTGTCCATCACCGGCAAGGCCTCCATCCGCGAGCCGTTCGAGCCGCTCGGGCGCAACGTCGAGTTCGTGCCATACGGCGACGTCGACGCCCTCAAGGCAGCCGTCGACGACGAGACCGCCGCGCTCTTCCTCGAACCCGTCCAAGGCGAGGCCGGCATCTTCACCGGCGCGCCCGGCTACCTCGCCGCGGCCCGCGAACTCACCGCCACGCACGGCGCCGCCCTCGTCGTCGACGAGATCCAGTCCGGCTTCGGGCGCACCGGCGACTGGTTCGCCCACCACGCCGAAGGCATAACCCCCGATGTCATCACCGTCGCCAAGGGAATGGGCGGCGGCCTCCCCATCGGCGCCGCCATCGGCACCGGCGCCTACGCCGAGGCCCTCACCCCCGGGACGCACGGCTCCACCTTCGGCGGCAACCCCATCGCCTGCGCCTCCGCGCTCGCCGTCATCGACACCATCGAGCGCGAGCACCTCCTCGACAACGTCACCGCACTCGGCGAACACCTCGACGCCCGGCTCGGAGGCGTCGCCCAGATCACCGAGGCGCGCGGCAAGGCCCTGTGGCGCGGCATCGCCCTGACCGGCTCGTACGCCGCCGACGTCGTCGCGAAGCTCGCCGAACTCGGCGTGCTCGCCAACGCGCCCCGGCCCGACACGATCCGCATCGCGCCACCGCTCACCATCACCGCCCCCGAACTCGACGAGTTCTGCGACAAGCTCATCGCCGCGCTCGACGAGGTTCAGCCGGCCCCAGGAGGACGACCGTGACCCGGCACTTTCTCAAAGACGACGACATCACCGCGGCCGAGCAGGGCGACCTGCTGCGCCTCGCCGCGGACATGAAGGACGACCGCCACGGCTTCGACAGCCTGAACCAATCCGGACGGCTCCGGTCGGTCGCGGTCGTCTTCGAGAAGCCCTCGACCCGCACCCGCCTGTCCTTCCAGATCGGCATCGCCGAACTCGGCGGCAACCCCGTCGTCATCGACTCGCAGTCCAGCCAGCTCGGCCGCGGCGAGTCCATCGCCGACACCGCCCGCGTCCTCTCCCGCTACGTCGATGCGATCGTCATCCGCACCTTCGGCGACGACCGCATCGCCGAGCTCGCCGAGCACGCCACCGTCCCCGTGGTCAACGCCCTCACCGACGGCTGGCACCCCTGCCAGCTGCTCGCCGACCTCCACACCATCGCCGAGCACCGCCGAGCCGGCCTGCACATGCTGCGCGGCACCAGCATCGCCTACGTCGGCGACGCCGCGTTCAACATGGGCAACTCCACCGTCATCGCCTGCTCCATGGCCGGCATGCACGTCCGCGTCGGCGCACCCGCCGGCTACCAGCCCGCCGCCGACGTCTTGGCGCGCGCCGCCGAGATCAACGCCGAAACCGGCGGCTCGGTCATCGTCACCGACGACCCCGTCAAGGCCGTGAGCGGCGCCGACGTCGTGTCCACCGACGCCTGGCTCTCGATGGGCATGGAAGACCGCGAGCAGCGCATCACCGACCTCGCGCCGTACCAGCTCAACGCCGCGCTCCTCGGCCAGGCCGCCGAGGACGCCATCGTCCTGCACTGCCTGCCCGCGCACCGCGGCGAGGAGATCACCGACGCCGTCATGGACGGCCCTCAGTCGAAGGTCTTCGACCAGGCCGAGAACCGCCTCCACGCCCAGAAGGCCCTGCTCTCCTGGATGATCGGCGGTGAACGCGAATGAGCCCCCACCCGTCGCCCCGCCCGACCGGCCCGCTTCACTCGCCCACCCCGAACCGGAGTGAACGCTGATGAACTTGCCGACCACGAAGGCGGCGCGCCAGTCCCGCATCGTCGAACTCATCTCCAGTGAGGCGATCAAGTCCCAGTCCGAACTGGCCGAACTCCTCGCCGAATCCGGCATCGAGGTCACCCAGGCGACCCTGTCGCGCGACCTCGAAGAGCTCGGCGCCATCAAGGTCCGCGGCACCGACGGCGGCGGCGCCGTCTACTCGATCTTCCCCGAAGGCGAACGGCCCCTGCGTGACGCCGAGGCCGCCCCCGACCGGCTCAAGCGCCTGCTGCGCGAACTGCTCGTCGGGGCGGACTACTCGGCCAACATGGCCGTGCTGTGGGTCCCGCCCGGGGCCGCCCAGTACCTCGCCAGCGCCATCGACCGGTCCGGCCTCGCCGACGTCATCGGCACCATCGCCGGCGACGACACCATCGCCGTCATCGCGAGCGACGGCGTGACCGGCCGCAAGGTCGCCGACCAGATGCTCCAGTGGGCCGGCAAGGCCCCCACCCAAGACGCCGGAGGCGACGCCGCCTCCATCGAGACCGCCATCCCCTACACCACCAGTGAGATGAAGGAGAACAGCAATGACTGAGAAGGTAGTGCTCGCCTATTCGGGCGGCCTGGACACGTCCGTGGCGATCCCGTACCTGGCCGAGCAGCTCGATGCCGAGGTGATCGCCGTGGCGATCGACGTCGGCCAAGGCGGCGAGGACCTCGACGCCATCAGGGAGCGGGCCATCGGCTGCGGCGCGGTAGCCGCCGAAGTCGTCGACGCCCGCGAGGAGTTCGCCGCCGAGTACTGCTTCCCGGCAGTGGCCGCCAACGCCCTCTACATGGACCGCTACCCGCTCGTCTCCGCGCTTTCGCGCCCGCTCATCGTCAAGCACCTGGTGGCCGCCGCCGAGAAGCACGCCGCGACGATCGTCTCGCACGGCTGCACCGGCAAGGGCAACGACCAGGTCCGGTTCGAGGCCGGGCTCGCCGCCCTCGCTCCGCACCTGAAGATCGTGGCCCCCGCCCGGGACTTCGCCTGGACCCGCGACAAGGCCATCGCCTTCGCCGAGGAGAAGAAGCTCCCGATCGACGTCACCAAGAAGTCGCCGTACTCGATCGACCAGAACCTGTGGGGACGGGCCGTCGAGACCGGCTTCCTGGAGGACATCTGGAACGGCCCTATCGAGGACATCTACTCCTACTCACAGGACCCCGCGCAGCAGCGCGAGGCCGATGAAGTGATCATCTCCTTCAAGGCCGGACGCCCCGTCGCCATCGACGGCGTCGCCAAGTCCGCGTTCGACCTCGTCCACGAACTCAACGAGCGCGCCGGCGCCCAGGGCATCGGCCGGATCGACATGGTCGAGGACCGGCTGGTCGGCATCAAGTCCCGCGAGGTATACGAGTCCCCGGCCGGCATCACCCTCATCGCCGCCCACATGGAGCTCGAGAACGTCACGTTGGAGCGCGAGCAAGCCCGCTTCAAGCGGAACGTCGACCAGCGCTGGGGCGAACTGGTCTACGACGGCCTGTGGTTCTCGCCGCTGAAGGACAGCCTGGAGGCGTTCATCGCCGACACCCAGGCCCACGTCACCGGCGACGTCCGGCTGACCCTCCACGCCGGCAAGGCCACCGTCACCGGTAGGCGCTCCGACGCCAGCCTCTACGACTTCGACCTCGCCACCTACGACGAGGGCGACGCGTTCGACCAGTCCAACGCGCGCGGCTTCGTCGAGCTGTGGAGCCTGCCCTCCAAGCTCGCCGCAGCCCGCAACGAGCGGATCAAGACCGAGGGCGAATAGCGTGGCGAAACTGTGGGGAGGCCGCTTCACCGGCGGCCCCGCCGCCGCCCTAGAAGCCCTGAACGCCTCGATCGGCTTCGACTGGCGGCTGGCACCGTACGACCTGGCGGCCTCCAAGGCCCACGCCCGCGTCCTGCACCGGGCCGGGCTCCTCGACGAAACCGAACTGAACCGGATGCTCGAAGCGCTGGACGGCCTCGGCGACGACGTCGCCTCCGGGGCCTTCACCGGCACCGTCGCCGACGAGGACGTCCACACCGCGCTGGAGCGCGGCCTGGTCGAACGCCTCGGCGACCTCGGCGGCAAGCTCCGCGCCGGGCGCAGCCGGAACGACCAGATCGCCACCGACCTGCGGATGTACTGCCGAGCGCAAGCGCGCGGCCTCGCCGCGAACCTGGCGGGCCTCGTGTCCGCGCTGGCCGAGCAGGCCGCGACCGTGGCCGACGCGCCCGCGCCGGGCATGACGCACCTTCAGCACGCGCAGCCGGTGACCTTGGGACATCAGCTGCTCGCGCACGCCCAGGGCTTCCTGCGCGACCTGGACCGGCTCGCCGACTGGGACAGGCGGGCGGCCGTCTCGCCGCTCGGCTCGGGCGCCCTGTCGGGCTCGTCGCTGCCGCTCGACCCGGCGGCCGTCGCCGCCGAGCTCGGCTTCGACGCCCCGGCGGCGAACTCCATCGACGGCGTTGCCGACCGCGACTTCGCCGCCGAACTGGCGTTCGTGTGCTCGATGATCGGCGTCCACCTCTCCCGGCTGGGGGAGGAGGTCATTCTGTGGGCGAGCCAGGAGTTCGGCTGGGTCACGCTGGACGACGCCTTCTCGACCGGGTCGTCGATCATGCCGCAGAAGAAGAACCCGGACGTGGCCGAACTCGCTCGCGGCAAGTCCGGGCGGCTGACCGGCAACCTCATGAGCCTGCTGACGACGCTCAAGGGTCTGCCGTTCGCCTACAACAAGGACCTGCAGGAGGACAAGGAACCGGTCTTCGACTCCCTGGACAACCTGGAGCTGCTCCTGCCCGCGGTGACCGGCATGGTCGAGACGCTGACGTTCAACGTCGAACTCCCGCGGGCGGCGGCGCCGAAGGGCTTCAGCCTGGCGACCGAGATCGCCGACTGGCTGGTGCGCAGGGGCGTGCCGTTCCGCAGCGCCCACGAGATCGCCGGCGCGTGCGTCGCGCACTGCGAGGCGCGGGGCATCGAGCTTCACGAGATCGACGACGCCGACCTGGCCGGGATCTCCGAGCACCTGGACCCGACGGTCAAGCGGGTGCTCGACGTGGACGGTGCGCTGGCGGCCCGCACCACTCCGGGCTCGACCGGCCCGAAGGCCGTGGCCGACCAGCTCGCGGCGGTCCGCGAACAGGTCGAGACCTGGCGCGTCTGGTCCGAGATCTAGGTCGTTACCGCGGCGCGGTCCGCGCGGGCTCCTCGGTCGGCTCCGTACGCCGGTCGAGGAGCCGCAGCACCCAGATCCCGTAGCCGATGAAGCCGACCGCCACCGCCGCCTGCACGGGCCAGGCGGCGGCGCCCGGGCTGGCGTACTGCGCGAAGTTGTAGAGCGCGTGCGAGGCGACCAGGGGCCAGACCGTGGTCAGGTGGAACCGCACGGCCGCGTAGCCGAACCCGAACGCGGCGGTGCTGACGACCTGGAACAGCGTGTCGCCGAGGTCCCGGCCGAACCAGAGGCCCGACAGCGCGTGGCCCAGCCCGAAGAGCACGCCGACCCAGACCGCCGCGGGCAGTCGGCCCACGCTCGTGAGCGCGCGCTGCACGACGCCTCGGGACAGGCTCTCCTCGGTTATGCCGACGACGAGGCAGAAGACCGCCAGTCGCAGGAGTGTCTCTCCGTCGCCTTCGATGCCGGGCACGATATAGACGGCGCTGACCAGGAACAGTGGCACCGTGACCCCGAAGACGGGGACGCCGGAGCGGATCGGAGCGAACCCCGTGTAGCGCCAGTCGCCCATGGCGAGGGCGGCGAGCACCGGGACCGGCAGGGTGCAGAGGGTGATGAGCGTGGCCCCGAGGTGTGGTGATTCCTGGGAGGGGACGAGCTCCGCGGCCGTGAACAGGACCGCGTGCCAGAGCAGCGTCAGGCCCGCGGCCAGGACGAGCGGGGGCGGGGAGAACCTGGATTCGCGAAGGGACACGCCACGAATGCTAGTCGGACAGCGCCGCCGGATCGGTACGGCTGCTGAGCTCCTTCGCGAGGCGCGCAACCTGACGCTGGTGACGATCGTGATGGCGCCCCAGATGATCGCGAAGAACCCGATCGCCGGCGCCAGTGCGCCCTCGGACGGCCAGAGGAGCCGGAACCACGGCGGGCCCAGGGCTTCGGGGTGCTCATCGCTATAGGAGTCGACTTCTTGAACGGCGAAGACATGGAGCAGGTCGAATATGCGGTCACCCGCTGTCGCGGACTGCCGGGTTGAACACCGACGGCCTCGGCGCGAAACGCCGGGGCCGCTCATCGGTTGTCGTGTGGTGCTTATCGGGTGTGGGCCGGCTCGCGCTGTTGGGCGCGCGGGGCCTCGGCCTCGGGTTCGACCGTCACGTGCGGGAGGACCCGGTCGAGCCACCTCGGCATCCACCAGGCCGCCCTGCCCATGATCTTCATGATCGCCGGGACCAGCAGGCAGCGGATCACGATCGCGTCGATGAAGATCGCCACGGCCAGGCCGATGCCGAACTGTTGGAGCAGCCGTGCCTCGGAGAGCATGAACGCGCCGAACATGACTATCGCCGTCGGCGGCCCCGGTCCGCATCGGCCCGACAGAGGCGATCGGCCTACCACCGGGGCGTCAGGCGGGCCCCGAGGCGTACTCCCCGAGTCGCATCACTCGCCGTCGGTCCAGGTCGGGCGCACCAGCCCCGACTCGTACGCGGTGACCACCAGCTGCGCCCGATCGCGGGCCGATAGCTTCGACATGATGCGACTGACGTGCGTCTTCGCCGTCGCCGGAGCCAGGAAGAGCGTTCCGGCGATCTCGTCGTTGCTCATGCCGGTCGCCACGAGCTTCAAGACCTCGGTCTCGCGCTCGGTCAGCGAGTTCAGTTTCGGGCTCGGCTCGGGCCTGGCGACGCGCCCGGCGAACTCGCCGATGAGCCGCCGCGTGATCTTCGGTGAGATCAGCGCCTCGCCCGCGGCGACCACGCGGATGCCCCTGAGCAGCTCGTCCGGGTCGGTGTCCTTGACCAGGAACCCGCTCGCGCCCGCCCGCAGCGCCCGGTAGACGTAGTCGTCCTCGTCGAACGTCGTCAGGATGACGACCTTGACCCCTTCGAGCCTCGGGTCCGAACCGATCCGGTCGGTCGCCTCCAGACCGTCCACACCGGGCATGCGGATGTCCATGAGGACCACGTCGGGGCGGTGCCTGCGGATCAGCTCCATGGCCTCGCCGCCGTCGTTCGCCTCGGCGACGATCTCGATGTCGTCCTCGTCGCCCAGGATCGACGCGAACCCGGCGCGCACCAGCCGCTGATCGTCGACCAGCATCACTCGGATCACTGCTGCACCTCCAGCGGCCACGTGGCCTCGACGACGAAGCCGCCGTCGTCGCGAGGCTCCGCGTTGAAGGTACCGCCGAGCCCCTCGGCCCGCTCACGCATCCCCGCCAGCCCGTTCCCCGCGATCACCTTGTCCGCCTTCACCGATGCCGTACCGTCGTCGGTGACGCTCACCGCCAGCGTCGACGTCCCGGTCACCACGTTGATCCGCGCTCGGCCCGCGTCCGCGTGCCTGACCACGTTCGTCAGCGCCTCCTGCACCACCCGGTAGGCCGCCGCGTCCACCGCCGCCGGCAGCTCGGCCCGCCCGTCCTGGCGCAGCGTCACCTCCAGACCGGTCGCCTCGGCCGCCGCCACAAGCGACGGCAACTGATCGAGGCTCGGTCCCGGACCGGTCGGCGAGTCCTCACCGGCTTCGCGCAGCACTCCGACCATCGAGCGCAGCTCCCGAAGCGACAGCCGGCTCGTCTCCGAGACGATCTCCAGCGTCTCGCTCGTCGCGTACTCGGGGTTCCTCTTGAGCCTGCGCAGCGCCGCCGCGGTCTGCACGTTGATGAGCGACAGGTGGTGGCCCACCGCGTCGTGCAGCTCCCTGGCGATCCGCAGCCGCTCTTCGGCGATGCTGCGCCGCTGCCCCTCGGCCAGGGCGGTCTCCATCTCGGCACGGTAGCGCCTGTAGTGGGCGACCACCGTGCCGATCGCGACGATCGCGATGATCCACCCCGACAGCAGCAATGTCTCGCCCTCGGTCATGTGCGCGAAGCCGGCGAGGGTCTCCGAGACCACCGTCAGCACGAACGTCACCGCGCCGACGACGGTGGCCGCGATCGTCCTGCCATGCGCCGCCAGCGAATACAGGGCGATGACGAACGCCAGCAGCATCGGTCCGTCGACCGCGGACGCCGGGTAGTACACCATCGTGCACACCCAGGTGACGATTGTGACCGTCAGCGGATACGCCGAGCGGAAGAACACCACCGCGCAGGCGACCAGCAGCGCCGCCCACGCGACCGGCTCGGAGAGCCCGATCGGATCGGGCTCTCGCAGTGCCGCGTCGACGCCCGTCCACGCCAGGATGACGAAGGCGTTGGCGATCCCGACGATGAGGTCGCCCTTGCGGTCGGAGTAGCGGTCGAACACGGCTCTGAACCTATTGGCTCAGGCCGGCCCGCCTGAGCGCCTCCGCCATCGCCCCCTGCGGCTGGGACTGGCCGCCGCGCGCCTGGCGCTGCTGCTGACGGCCGCCCTTCTCGCTCTTGCCGCTCTTGCCGCGCCGGCCTGCGCCCTCGCCTCCGCGGCTCTTGCCGCCGCCGGCCTCGGGCTCGTCGTCGAGCCGCATCGACAGTGAGATGCGCTGGCGTGGAATGTCGACCGACAGGACCTTCACGCGGACGACGTCGCCTGGCTTGACCACCTCGCGCGGGTCCTCGACGTAGCGGTTCGCGAGCGCCGAGATGTGGACGAGGCCGTCCTGGTGGACCCCGACGTCGACGAACGCGCCGAACGCGGCCACGTTCGTGACCGCGCCCTCGAGGATCATGCCCTCTTCGAGGTCGGAGACCTTCTCGACGCCCTCTTTGAACGTGGCGGCCTTGAACTCCGGGCGCGGGTCTCGGCCGGGCTTCTCCAGCTCGGTGAGGATGTCCGAGACCGTCGGGACGCCGAAGCGTTCGTCGGCGAAGTCGCCGGGCTTGAGCTTGCGGAGCGTCGCCGCGTTCCCGAGCAGGCCGGTGATGCCCTCGCCGGTGCCGGCGAGGATGCGCTCGACGACCGGATAGGCCTCGGGGTGGACGGCGGAGGCGTCGAGCGGGTTCGACCCGCCGGGGACGCGCAGGAACCCGGCGGCCTGCTCGAACGCCTTCGGGCCGAGCCTGGCGACGTTGAGCAGGTCCTTGCGGTCGTTGAACCGGCCGTGCTCGTCCCTCCAGGCGACGATGTTGGCCGCGATCGACTGGGTGAGCCCGGAGACCTGGCTCAGCAGCGGGACGCTCGCGGTGTTGAGGTCGACCCCGACGGCGTTCACGGCGTCCTCGACCACGGCCTCAAGGGATTTGGTGAGTTTCGACTCAGTCAGGTCGTGCTGGTACTGGCCGACGCCGATGTGCTTGGGGTCGATCTTGACCAGCTCGGCGAGCGGGTCCTGGAGCCTCCTGGCGATGGACACGGCGCCGCGCAGCGACACGTCCAGGCCGGGCAGCTCCTTGGTGGCGTAGGCCGACGCGGAGTAGACCGAGGCGCCCGCCTCGGAGACCACGAGCTTGGCGAGCTCGGCCTTGCCCGCGAGCGCCTTCACCAGATCCCCGGCGAGCTTGTCGGTCTCGCGGGAGGCGGTGCCGTTGCCGATGGCGATGAGCTCCACGCCGTGCTTCTGCACGAGCGCCGCCAAGGCGGCGAGCGAAGCGTCCCACTGGTTCTGGGGCTGGTGAGGGTAGACCGCGGCGGTCTCCAGGACCTTCCCGGTCGGGTCGACGACGGCGACTTTCACACCGGTGCGGTAGGCCGGGTCGAGGCCCATGACGGTCTTCTGCCCGGCAGGAGCGGCCAGCAGCAGGTCCTTGAGGTTCGTGGCGAAGACCTTGACTGCCTCGTCCTCGGCGCCCTGCCACAGCCGCATCCGAAGGTCGACGCCGAGCTTGACGAGGATCCTCGTGCGCCACGCCCAGGAGACGGTCTTGGCGAGCCAGGCGTCGGCGGCGCGCCCGAGGTCCTGGATGCCGAACTTCGCGGCGATCATGGCCTCGTAGTCGGCCGCGTCGGCCTCGTCCCCGCCCGGCTCCAGCGTGAGGGAGAGAACTTCCTCCTTCTCGCCGCGCAGGAGCGCCAGGACCCGGTGGGACGGAAGGGTGGTGAACGTCTCGGAGAATTCGAAATAGTCGGAGAACTTGGCGCCCTTCTCCTCGGCGCCGTCCCTGACGCGGGAGGCGACGCGGCCGCGTCGCCACATGCGTTCGCGCAGCTCGCCGATGAGGTCGGCGTCCTCGGAGTACCGCTCGGTGAGAATGGCGCGGGCCCCGGCCAATGCCGCCGCGGCGTCGTTGACCTCCGCTTCGGGGTTGAGGAAGCCGGCGGCGACGGTCTCGGGGTCCTGTGTCGGATCGTTCAGCAGCGTGTCGGCGAGCGGTTCGAGCCCGGCCTCGCGCGCGATCTGAGCCTTGGTCCGGCGCTTCTGTTTGTATGGGGCGTAGAGGTCTTCGAGCCTGGCCTTGGTGTCGGCGGCGTCGATCTGCGCCCGCAGCTCGGCGGTCAGCTTGCCTTGTTCGGAGACCGATTCGAGGATCGAGGTGCGTCGCGCCTCCAGCTCGCGAAGGTAGCCGAGGCGCTCTTCGAGCGCGCGGAGCTGTTCGTCGGTGAGGCCCCCGGTGGCCTCCTTGCGATAGCGGGCGACGAACGGGACGGTCGAGCCGTCGTCGAGTAGAGCGACGGCGGAGCGGACTTGGTGGGCGCCGACCGAGAGTTCTTCGGCGATGCGTTGATCGATAGCTTGAGCCACGGGAGCATTCTGCCAGAACGCTGCGACAACGGCGGCCGAAGCCGCGGTACCGGACCCCCGAGTGGACGCCCCCGCGAGCATTGGGTAAAGTTCTATCCCGTCGCCGGGGGGCAACGGAAAACCTCCTGATGACATGCGGACGTAGCGCAGTTGGTAGCGCGACACCTTGCCAAGGTGTAGGTCGCCGGTTCGATCCCGGTCGTCCGCTCGGAGCTCGAAAGAGCGCTATCCCGGACGATTAGCTCAGCGGGAGAGCACTCCCCTGACACGGGAGAGGTCACTGGTTCAATCCCAGTATCGTCCACCGCCGCGGAGGGGTCCGGGTCGTAAGACCTGGGCCCGCTTCGCATCAGGGTGGGTTGGCCGAGTGGCGAGGCAGCGGCCTGCAAAGCCGTATACACGGGTTCGACTCCCGTACCCACCTCCACACCTTCAGTACCTCCACAAACGGACCCCGAGAACATGAGAAATGTTCCCGGGGTTTTCGCATGCGTATGTAGAAGTACTGGCACTCTCGGGCGGCGAGGCGAGGTCGCCTCAAGTGAAGAGTCCCCTCGGCCCCATCTTTCTTCGCGGATACGACGTCGCGGTACTCGTTGGGCTCGGTCAAGCGCTTCTCGTGAATCCGTAGAGATCGGGTAGCCCGATCAGGACCACATCTTCCCGTTGCGGCAGGGAGTCCGAGAATCCGGAGCCGCTGAACAGCGCGAGTTTCGTTCGGCTGGTGTCGAATCGGGTCGACAGCAGTGTGCGAATGTGCTCCAGCCGTTCGAGGTGGGCCTTGCCCATGGTTTCGCTCAGCTTGCATTCGCCGATGGCCAGTAGGGATTCGCTGCCGTCGTCTGCGGTAGTGAAGACCGCCAGGTCGACCTCGTGGGTGGTGCGATCGGCCGGATCGTTTACGGTGCCGCTCCCGACCCGATCGGCGAAACCATCGAAGACCTCTTCATCCGCGTAGGTCTGAGCCCATTCGCGGCAGATTTGCTCGAAGCGGGGGCCGAGTACCTGCGGATTGAATCGCGATTGCGCGCGGGACCAGAGGCGCTCGGGCTGCCGGCCCAGTTCCCAGTCGGTCCAGTTCGGGCGCAGGACGGCCTGATGGAAGGCGATGAGCGGCTCGTTCACGCGGTAGACCGTGCGGTTCTTGCGGAACGCATCCGTCTCCTTGCGGAGGAGCCCGGCGTCTTCGAGGACATGTAGTGGATGGGCGATGTCGCTTGCCTTGCGGCCGACGTAGCCGGCGATGCCGCCGCTGGTCGCGTTCCCTGCGGTCACGGCCGCGAGCACCGAGTGGTACAGCCCCGGATCGCGGATCTCGGTCTCTTCGCTCAACAGGTAGCGGGCTTCCCTGAACAGCGGGCTGGCCGGGTTCAGCGGGTGTCGCAGCATCCACGGATCGAAATCCTCGATGGAGGAGGGTGCGTCGTCGGCGGTGAACTGCCTGCGGTAGGCGGGTGTGCCGCCGACGACGGCATTGACTTTGAGCGCGAGCAAGGGGTCGGTGATGCCCCAGAATTCGGCGGCGAGCCGGAAGTCGAGCGTGGGGACGACCAGCTCCATCCCGGCCCGGCCTCGCAGGGGCGCGGTTCCGGACAGGAGTGACCCCATGAAGGACATCGCTGATCCGCAGAGCAGCAGCCTCGTGCGCGATGCGGTGAATTCGGCGCGTCGGGGTGCGAACGCGGCCTGGATGATCGAAGGCAGTTGCGGGCTGGCCTTGACCAGGTAGGGAAACTCGTCGATGACGACCGGGATCTCTCTGTCGACCCCGACGGCGAGGAGTGCGTCGACAGCTTGGCGCCAGTCAGTGAAGGCGATCGGCAGCGGCGACCTTGCGAAGGTGCCTACTGCGGCCGCGAAGGATCGCAGCGATTCGGCCTCCGAGGCTTGTTCCGCTGCGATGTACAGCCCGCCTGCCGCCTCGCAGAGCGCCTCGAGCAGGAACGTCTTGCCCTGGCGGCGGCGTCCGGACACGACCCCGAGGGTCGCACTCGACTGCCCGCTCCCGGCGAACCGGTCCAGCGCCGACCACTCGCGTTCGCGGTCGAACATGTCGACAGGCTTCAGTAGAGTCACGCAGCCTCCCCAAATTGAAATGTAGTTCAACTAACTATAGTTCAAGTCTTGCGAAAGAGCGGTTAGCTGTTCGAGCACTCGCATTGTCGAGCCGGTCCCACTCGTCCCGGGTGAGTATGCCGCGGAGGTTGGAGCCCCAGACCTGTTCGGGGAGCAGGTCTGGGAGCAACCGCCGATTCGGGGGGATTCGATGACTTCCCAGAATCCGTTCCGGGAACGCCCCTCGCGCCCGTATGCGGCTATTCGGCCTCGATCTCCGCTTTTCGGGCCCGTGGCGCCCGCAGGCGCTTCCAGGCAGAGAATGCCGCGATCGCCATCCGCCCCGAGCTCGGCCGACCTGACAGTCCTCGACGGCTAGAAACCGTGGTCGTCGGGGTCGGTCCGCCCGGCGTCCTTGGTGGCCGTGGCCTTCGCCAGACCGTACAGCGGCATGTTGGAGTAGGAGGTCTCGAATTCGCCCGCGCGGGTCGGATAATGCTCGTGCCACAGCCCCACGTCGCCGTCGCCCTTGACGTTCTGGTTGAACCACTTCCAGAAGCGCCGATGCGAGTGGTCGGTGGAGTGCGCGAAGCGTTCCAGGTGGCCGGCGCTCTTCCAGTACTGGACGCCCATGATGACGCGCCCGCCGATCATGTTGCGCGAGTCCAGGAGCCCGAGTTCGGGATCGTCCTGGAGCTCGCGCAGCATCCGCGGCATCGAGACGAACACGGGCCACCACTTGTGGATCTTCCACAGCCGGTTGATCCGCATCCCGACGGTGAACACGCTGAATTCCTCGTCGTGGTCCGCCACTACACGGCCGGCTCGGATGTTCGCCATGTGAAGTCCTCCAAGGGAAGCGGTGGGGCCCCTCCCCTCAAGGGGGAACGACACGTGCCGACGGCGCCACCCATGCCTCAGTGGCGCCACCGCCACTCGGCCACTTCCGGAATGTCCGTGCCGTGGGCGCGGGTGTACTCGCGGGCGGCGTGGCGGGCGTCGACCATCTGCTGACGCAGCCCGGCCGCGTTGTGTCCCAGTCCCGGCACTCGGTCGATGACGTCGATCACGAGCCGGTACCGGTCGAGGTCGTTGAGCATCACCATGTCGAACGGCGTGGTCGTGGTGCCCTCCTCCTTGTAGCCGCGCACGTGGATGTTGTGGTGGTTGGTGCGCCGGTACGTCAGCCGGTGGATGAGCATCGGGTAGCCGTGGTAGGCGAACAGGACCGGCTTGTCGGTGGTGAAGATCGTGTCGAACTCCTTGTCGTTCAGGCCGTGCGGGTGCTCGGTGTCCGGCTGGAGCCGCATGAGGTCGACGACGTTGACCACCCGGACCCGCAGGTCGGGCAGGTGCGTGCGCAGCAGGTCCGCCGCGGCGAGCACTTCCAGCGTGGGGGTGTCGCCGGCGCAGGCGAGCACGACGTCGGGGGCGAGGCCGTCGTCGGTGGAGGCCCACTCCCAGATGCCCAGGCCCCGTTCGCAGTGTCGGACGGCCTCCTCCATGCTGGTGTACTGGAGCGCGGGCTGCTTGCCGGCCACGACGACGTTGACGTACTGGCGCGAGCGCAAGCAGTGGTCCATCGTAGACAGCAGCGTGTTCGCGTCCGGGGGCAGGTAGACGCGCACGACGTCGGCCTTCTTGTTCATGACGTGGTCGATGAACCCCGGGTCCTGGTGCGAGAATCCATTGTGGTCCTGGCGCCAGACGTGGCTGGACAGGAGGTAGTTCAGCGAGGCGATCGGCTGGCGCCAGGGGATGTCGTTCGTCGACTCCAGCCACTTCGCGTGTTGGTTGAACATGGCGTCGATGATGTGGATGAACGCCTCGTAGGAGGTGAAGAGCCCGTGCCTGCCGGTGAGGAGGTAGCCCTCGAGCCAGCCCTCGCACAAGTGCTCCGAGAGCACCTCCATGACTCGGCCGTGCGGTGCCTGGTTGACGTCGGTGGGGTACAGCTCGGCCTCGTACTGGCGGTCGGTGACCTCGAGGGTCGCACCGAGGCGATTCGACTCGACCTCGTCGGGGCCGAAGAGCCGGAACCGGTCCGGGTTGGCGGAGATGACGTCGCGTAGCCACGCGCCGAGCGCCTTCGTGGCCTCGGCGACGGTCTGACCGTGGTCCTCGACCTCGACGCCGTAGTCGCGGTAGTCGGGGAGCACGAGCTCGCGCAGAATGAGTCCGCCGTTGGCGTGCGGGCTCGCACTCATGCGGGCCGTGCCCTCGGGGTGGAGCCCGCGCAGCTCCGGAATCGGTGCGCCGGTGGCGTCGAACAGCTCCTCGGGGCGATAGGACCGCATCCACTCCTCAAGTGCCGCGAGGTGCTCGGGATTATTGCGGACATTCGCGAGCGGGACCTGGTGGGCCCGCCAGGTGCCCTCGACAGGGACGCCGTCGACCTCGTCGGGGCCCGTCCAGCCCTTCGGGGTGCGCAGGACGATCATGGGCCAGCGCGGCCGCGGCGGAGAAGCCGGGTGGCGCCGGGCCTCGGTCCGTATCTCGGTGATGCGGTCGAAGCACATGTCGAGCGTCGCTGCCAGCTGCTGGTGGACGGACTGCGGGTCGTCGCCTTCGACCGTGAACGGCTCGTAGCCGCAGCCGCGGAAGAACGATGTGCGGTCCTCGTCGGAGATGCGCGCGAACATGGTCGGATTCGCGATCTTGTAGCCGTTGAGGTGCAGGATCGGCAGGACCGTGCCGTCGGAGACCGGGTTGAGGAACACGTTCGACATCCACGAGCCGGCCAGCGGGCCGGTCTCGGCCTCGCCGTCACCGACGACGCACGCGACGGTGAGGTCGGGGTTGTCGAAAGCGGCGCCGTAGGCGTGCGAGAGGGCGTAGCCGAGCTCGCCGCCCTCGTGGATGGAGCCGGGAATCTCGGGGGCGACGTGTGAGGGGATGCCGCCGGGGAAGGAGAACTGGCGGAAGAGCTCCTTCATGCCCTGCTCGGAGTGTCCGACCGATGGGTAGAGCTCAGGGTAGGTGCCTTCGAGCCAGGTGTTGGCGACGATCGCGGGTCCACCGTGGCCGGGGCCGGTCACGTAGATCATGTCGAGGTCGCGGGCCCTTATGCAGCGGTTGAGGTGCGCGTAGATGAGGCTGAGGCCGGGGCTGGTGCCCCAGTGGCCGAGGAGGCGGGGCTTGATGTGCTCGGGTTGGAGAGGTTCGCGCAGGAGCGGATTGTCGAGAAGGTAGATCTGGCCGATGGTGAGGTAGTTGGCGGCGCGCCAGTAGGCGTCGATACGGCGGAGTTCGTCCGCAGACAAGGGACTCGCCTTGCGATTGGTCTCAGAAGTGCTCATGGGTTCGAGACTGCCGCATCCGGGGCGTGATTTGAACAATTCGCAAGAACTATTCGGGCCAGGTTGCGGCACACCGGCCCTGCTTAGCTGGAGCGCCGGGATCCGCCCAGGGACGTTGGGCCCCGCGTAGGTCCCGGATCGGTGGGCCGGAGCGGGCCCCGGCCCGCGTCGCGACCGGCGATCATTCCACCTCTTTCAACATCCGCTCGATCGCGGCCACCCGGCCCTTGATCTCCGAGAGCGACGCCTTGGTCTCCGCTGCGTCCATGCTGGTCTTCTCTGCCAGTTCGCGGTAGTTGGCCTCTCGGGCGGCCGAGGCCTTCGCCTTCGTGGTGGACGCTCCCCAGACGATCCCGGCGATGATGACGGCCGTGATGAGTAGCAGTACGCCGAATACGAACAGCATTCCGGCATTGGCGGTGTCCATCAGTTGGTTTCCTCTCCCTTGTCGGCCGGCTCGGGGAGAGTCGGCACGATCGCTTTGATGGCCTGAGGAGTGACGCGGAGCGTGAAGTGCGTCGCCGAGAAGTACTTGACGGCCTTGCCGTCCTCGGACAGCTCCAGCTCGCCGGTGACGAGCCCGGCGGCCTCCAGCTTCTGCAGGTGCATGTGGAGCAGCGGGCGGCTCATGCCGAGCTGCCGGGCCAGCAGGCTCACGTACTGCCTGCCGTCCGCGAGTGCGCCGAGGATGCGCAGGCGGTGCGGGTTGGACAGGGCCGCGAAGGCCGCGACCAGCTCCGCCCCTGTCAGTTCCTCCGAGTCCATGTCAACCATCCCTGCTATATGTAAGAAAAGTCTGACACATGTCAGTGTGATGACGCAAGCCTTGGAAATCGGATTGCCGGTGAACCGCGCCACGACCAGAATCGATGCATGCTCACCGAGCACCTGCCGATCTACAAACTCCGGTCCGGACCGAACAACTTGAGCTGCGCCTGCCCGACCACGAGGAGTTCGGCGCGCTCGCCGACCTCGCCGCCGAGGGACAGAGGAGACGCCCTAGGCCCCGTGTGCAAAGCCTGAATCATGCGCTACAGTATTCATCGTTCGCGGGGTAAACCCGTGAAATGCGGACGTAGCGCAGTTGGTAGCGCGACACCTTGCCAAGGTGTAGGTCGCCGGTTCGATCCCGGTCGTCCGCTCCAGGGGCCCGGCGGCAGCGCCGGGCTTTTTCGTTGTTCGGGTGGTTCGCGGGGTGAACCCGTGAAATGCGGACGTAGCGCAGTTGGCGGTGTTGTTGGCAGCACTTCGTGCTGGTGCGACACCTTGCCAAGGTGTAGGTCGCCGGTTCGATCCCGGTCGTCCGCTCCAGGGGCCCGGCGGCAGCGCCGGGCTTTTTCGTTGTTCGGGTGGTTCGCGGGGTGAACCCGTGAAATGCGGGTGCCTCTCTCCGTCGGTTCCCCTATCCTTCAAGGTGCTTCCAGCGGGCGCCCATCTCCTCCTCGGTCGGGGCCGATCCGGGCAGCGGCTCGGCCCCCGGCGCTCGCAGCGCCTCCAGATGCAGCTCCAGGCACCGTAGGCGCAGTTCGCGGGTCCGCTCGGCCCCGCCCAGGTTGATCGAGGCGACCGACTCGGTCACCAACGCCAAGTCCCCGTTCTCGATCTCGGCGCGCAGCAGTCCGGCGTCCTTGAGACGGTCGATCAGCGCCCGGTTGAATGCGTCGGCGGCCACCGCCGCCTCGAACAGGTCGGGCGACGGTGTGAACGTCCCGGCGAGTCTCGTCGTGATCGACGGCGTATCGGCCTCCACGACCTTCCGCAGGAACGTGCAGAAGGCATCCCAAGGGTCGCCCTCGGTCTCGACCGCCTCGCGTACCAGCTCCGTGTAGCGGGACAGTCCGTCGCTGCACAGCTTCCGCAGCAGGTCCTCCTTGCTCGGATAGCGCCGGTACAGTGCGCTGATGCCGACGCCGGCCAGCTTGGCGACGTCCGCGATCGGCGCCTCCGGGTCGGTGATGAAGACCTCGCGGGCGGCTTCGAGGATGAGCTTGTCGTTGCGGGCGGCCTGGGCCTTGCGCCCGCCCATCGGCTTGTCGGCCATGAGGACATCATACTGGAACAGAATGTTTTGTTCTGATCGCCGAAGCGGTCGCCACCATAACAGACCAGAACAATCCGTTCCGTTAAAATTCTCGAGAACGCCCGTGAACAGGGGATCGAGCGGCGCGAAAGGCCGCCCGACGGCATCAGCTCTGCTGGCCGGCCCCCATGTAGCCGAAGATGATGATCATCGCGACCGCGACGAGCACCAGCCACAGCGTGGCCTTGCGGAACTTGTGGCGCGCTCCGGGGGAGAACCACATTACCGCTGCGATGATGAGCAGAATCCCTACCGCCACACCGGGAGCGGCGCTCAAATCTTCGTTCATCCGGAGACCAATCAGATCAGGGGGCTACCGTCTGTTGCTATGGTGCCAGAGAGGCCGGTTTCGCATGAGAGGTGACACAGGTCCCCACCGCTGTGACACCGCCCGGCCCATTGGCACTACTCTTCGGCTCCATCCACCGTTCCGAAAACGGACAAAGTTAATTTATGGCTCGCAAGCCTCGCCATGGTCGGGAGACGCTATGACCGAATTCATCGAAGTTCCCCGAGGCCTTGACCGCGTCATCGTCGCCGACACCGAGATCGGCGACGTCCGGGGCGAAGAGGGCTTCTACCATTACCGCCAGTATGACGCCGTCGAGCTCGCCGAGCGCTGCTCCTTCGAGCAGGTCTGGCACCTCATGATCCACGGCGAGCTCCCAGACGAGGCGCAGCTCGCCGAGTTCAAGGACTCCGCGGCCCCTTACCGGCGCCTCAGTCCCGAGCTCCTCGACCTGCTTCCTCACCTCAAGGGCACTTCGCCGCTCGACGGGCTCCGCACCGCACTCTCCGCCGCCTGTGCCGCCCGGCCCATGAGGCCGCTGATCGACATCGACGACGACGCGCGCCGCGACGACGCGCTCTTCGCCTGCGCAGTCACGCCCGCGATCCTCACTGCATTGTGGAGACTCAGCCGGGACGAGGAACCGCTCCAGCCGCGCGAGGACCTCGGCTACGCCGCCAACTACCTGTACATGATGACCGGCGAGGCGCCGACCGAGGCCAACGCCCGCGCCATCGAGCACTACCTGATCCTCACCATCGACCACGGCTTCAACGCCTCCACATTCACCAGCCGCGTCATCACCTCCACCGGAGCCGATCTCGGTGCGGCGCTTGTCGGTGCGGTCGGCGCGCTCTCCGGCCCGCTCCACGGGGGCGCTCCCTCCCGGGCTCTGGACGCGCTCGACGCCATCGGATCAGCCGAGAACATCGACCCGTGGATGCGCGGCGAGCTAGAGGCCGGTCGCCGGATCATGGGCTTCGGCCACGCCGTCTACAAGACCGACGATCCGCGCTCGCTGCACCTGCGGGACGTCGCCACCGAGCTCGACGGCGATCTGGTCGAATTCGCCAAGGCCGTTGAGCGGCGCGTGGTCGAGATCCTCGCCGAGGTCAAGCCCGGCCGCAGCCTCTATGCCAACGTGGAGTTCTACGCGGGCGTCGTCATGGAGCTCGCGGGAGTTCCGCGCCAGATGTTCACGCCGACGTTCACGACCAGCCGTGTCGTCGGCTGGAGCGCGAACATCCTTGAGCAGTCCCACGATTCGAAGATCATCCGCCCGCGCGCCCGCTACGTCGGCCCTCCGCCGCCGCAGCCGGTTCCGGTCGCCCACCGGTAGATCCCGGCAACGGCAGCCGATCTGCCGCCCCTGCACCCAAGGTCACAGGTGAGCCGCCGCGCAGATCGGCTGCGCGGCGCTCCTGTGATGGATAGCGTTGGAACCGTGGCTCAAAGTCTGTACCTCGCCAGCCTGGACACCAAGAGCGGCAAGTCCGGCGTCGCCTTCGGCGTCATGGACCTGCTCACCAAGCGCGCCGGCTCCGTGGCTGTGTTCCGTCCGATCGTCCGCGACGAGCATACGAACGCCGGCGACCCTGTCATCACCCTCCTGCGAGATCACTACCGACTACCCGATCCCTATGAGGACAGCGTCGGCGTCACCTACACCGACGTCCGCGACGACGCCGACGAGGCGCTCACTCGGATAGTCGAGCGCTACCACGCCCTCGCCGACGACCACGAGGTCGTCCTCGTCGTCGGCAGCGACTACTCCGATGTGGCGGCCTCCGTCGAGTTCAACTTCAACACCCGCGTAGCGGTGAACCTCGCCGCGCCGATGCTGCTGATCATCACCGGATTGGGGCAGACCCCCGCCGACATCGACGCGGCCCTGCGATTCGGCGTAGGCCAGGCCGAGGCCGCACACGCCACCGTTCTCGGCACCATCGTCAACCGCGTCGACCCCACCGAGGTCGACGCGGTCCGCGCCGCCCACCCCGGCACCGGTGTCATCGCCGAGAACCCGGCTCTGGGCGCCCCCACCGTCGCCGAGCTCATCGAGGCAGCCGACGCCACCCTCATCTCCGGCGACCCCGAGGTCCTCACCCGAATCGTCGGCGACGTGGTCGTCGCCGCCATGACCCTTCCGAACCTCCTGCTGCGCCTCGCCGACGACAAGGCCGTCATCCTCCCCGGCGACCGTTCCGAAGTGCTCCTCGGGCTTCTCGCCGCCCATCAGGCCGAAGGCACCCCGAGCCTGTCGGCGGTGTTCCTCACCGGCGGCATCCGGCCAGCCCCGCAGATCCTCGACATCGTCGCCGGTCTCGACTCCCGGCTGCCGATCGCGCTCGTCCAGCACGACACGTTCGACATGGCCAACCTCGTCGGCGACGTCACCGGCTCGCTCGCCTCCGGCGGAGCGCGCAAGGCCGCGCTCGTCTTGGAGGGCTTCTCGGCGGGCGTCGACGGCGACGACCTCCTCGACCGGCTGCGGCTGTCCAAGCCGACCGTGGTCACCCCGATCATGTTCGAGCACTCCATGCTCGGACGCGCCAAGAGCCTCGACAAGCACATCGTGCTGCCCGAAGGAGCCGAGCCGCGCATCCTCAAGGCCGCCGAGATCCTCATACGCCGCGACGTCGCCCGCCTGACGCTCCTGGGCGAGGAGTCCGAGATCCGTTCGCACGCAGCGCAACTCGGCGTCGACATCACCGGGGCCGCGATCCTCAACCCCGGCGACCACGAGATCCGCGAGCGCTTCGCCAAGGAGTACGCGAGCCTGCGCGCCCACAAGGGCGTCACCGTCGAGGCCGCCTACGACACCGTCGCCGACGTCTCCTACTTCGGCACCATGATGGTTCACACGGGCATGGCCGACGGCATGGTCTCCGGCGCCGTCCACACCACCTCCCACACCATCCGGCCCTCCTTCGAGATCATCAAGACCAAGCCCGGGGTCGCCGTCGTCTCCTCGGTGTTCTTCATGTGCCTGGCCGACCGCGTCCTGGTCTACGGCGACTGCGCGGTCAACCCCAACCCCGATGCGGGGCAGCTCGCCGACATCGCGCTATCCTCTGCTGACACCGCCACCGAGTTCGGTGTGGAACCGCGCGTGGCGATGCTGTCCTATTCCACCGGCACCTCGGGCCACGGCGTAGCGGTCGAGAAGGTACGAGAGGCCACTGAGATCGTCCGCACCCGCCGGCCAGGCCTGCCGGTCGAGGGCCCGATCCAGTACGACGCCGCCGCCGACGCCGGCGTCGCAGGCACCAAGATGCCGGACTCGCAGGTGGCGGGGAAGGCGACGGTCTTCATCGTCCCCGACCTCAACACGGGCAACAACCTGTACAAGGCCGTGCAGCGCTCCGCCGGCGCCATCGCCGTCGGCCCGGTCCTCCAGGGGCTCCGCAAGCCCGTCAACGACCTATCGCGCGGTGCGACCGTGCCCGACATCGTCAACACCGTCGCACTGACCGCGATCCAAGCAGAGTAGAGGAACCGCAATGAGCGCACCGGTCCTGGTGATCAACTCCGGTTCGTCGTCGATCAAGTACCAGTTGGTCGACGGCGACACCCAGGAGGCGTCGATATCCGGGCTCATCGAGCGAATCGGACAGTCTGAATCGGTCATCACGCATAAGACCGCCGACGGGAAGCAGACTTGGAACGGGCAGCTGCCCGACCACGCCGCTGGACTCGAAGCAATGGTCACCGCTTTCGACGAGTTCGGCACGCCGCTCTCGCACGCAGGACTCATCGCCGTCGCCCACCGCGTCGTCCACGGCGGCGACCGCTTCGTGCAGCCGGTCGTCGTCGACGACGAGGTCGAGACCGCGATCGACGAGCTCGCCGCGCTCGCGCCGCTGCACAACCCCGCCAACCTCGCGGGCATACGGGTGGCGCGCAAGCTCTTCCCGAAGCTGCCGCAGGTCGCCGTGTTCGACACCGCTTTCCACGCCACCATGCCCGAGCGCGCCCATGTCTACGCCGTCCCCGCCGAATGGCGCGAGCAGCACGGCGTGCGGCGGTACGGCTTCCACGGGACCTCGCACGCCTACGTCTCGCGCAAGGCCGCCGAACTGCTCGGCAGGCACCCCAAGGAGGTCAACGTCATCGTCGCCCACCTGGGCAACGGCGCGTCGGTCACCGCGGTCGAGCGGGGCCGCTCGATCGACACCTCCATGGGCCTGACGCCCCTCGAAGGCCTGGTGATGGGTACACGCTCGGGCGACATCGACCCGGCGATCGTCTTCCACATGCACCGGCGCACCGGCGCCTCCTTCGAGGATCTCGACGACGCGCTCAACAAGCGATCGGGGATGCTCGCGTTGGCCGGCATGATCGACATGCGCAGCATCGAGGAGGCCGCCTCGGACGGCGAGCAGGCCGCCGAGGACGCGCTGGAAATCTACTGCTACCGGATCAGGAAGTACATCGGCGCCTACATCGCCGCCCTCGGCGGCGCCGACGCCATCGCGTTCACCGCCGGGGTGGGGGAGAACAGCCCGGAGGTGCGGGCCAAGTCGTTGGAGTCGCTGGTGGCGCTCGGGGTGCGGCTCGACGAGGCCGCCAACCAGGCCGGCGGGCCGGTCATCTCGACCTCCGACTCGCCCATCACCGCGATGGTGGTCTCGACGAACGAGGAGGGCGAGATCGCCCTCCAGACCGCAGCGCTGCTGCGGTCCTGAGACAGACATGCAGAGGGGCGGCCGGCGATGCCGGCCGCCCCTCTGCGCGTCAACGCCGCACGCCCGGTTAACACGCCCCCTGCCAGCAGCTTCGTCAACGTCGAGTCCAAATCCACGTGCCCCGACTCCCGGCCTCGCGGGACCAGGCTGTACGCCCTCCTGAGGAACCGCTGCACCACGCCGCGGTTGATCTCGAACAGGGCGTTCCCGTCCGGGGAGGACAGCGCCAGCGCGATCGACTCGCCCCTCGGTGTCGTCCACGGCCACACCCGCACGTCACCGATGCCCGTGGGCTCCTCCAGCCCCTTCGCGAGCAGCTCCCTCGAGAAGGACCACGCCACCTGGTCGGCATCGGAGCCGTCGGGGTGGAACATGACGCAGACGGCGTACGGGTCGTCCGGGTCGTAGCGCAGGCTCGCGCGCACGCTCACGGTCGCGAAATCGGGCGCGACGAGTCGCATGGTGGTGCCGATGTCGACGGTTGCCGATCGTGCCATGCTCATAGCGATACCCCCCAGTGTGCGGCCGACTCCCCCCGAAGTCGACCGGCTTTCGTGCTCGCCCGGCGCCGGTGCCGATCCGGATTCGCGGCGGCGAACATGTCGTGATTCAGGTCTATCATTCAAGCTGTTGCGCCGTACGACGATCCGCAAGACCGATCGCGGCGCGTTCTGGTGATACAGGGGCAAAAGCTGACAAATGTCCACCGCCTATTCCGCGTCAATGTCGTAATTACAATAACGGCTTTCATGCTTTGGGAGTACCATTTCCCGCTTCGGTGAAACCCGGTTCTCCATTCGCCGAGTGGCGCTCTGTTGTGGTCACGCGCGCCTCTCGCGTCCGGTGGTGCGATTGATCGACGCGGCCCGCTTGAGGTGCAGATGATAGGTTTTCGCAATAGTTGTCGAACTCCGCGGAAGGGGCACCCCATGGGTCAAGCGCAGTGGAACGAAGTCGACGAATTCCTCGACACGCTCCTGATCGGAGAAGACGACGTCCTCTCGGGGGCGGTGGACTCCAGCGAGCGCGCCGGGCTCCCACCGATCCAGGTCTCGGCCGCCCAGGGCAAGCTGCTGTACCTGCTCGCCAAGATCCACGGCGCGAAGCGCGTCCTTGAGATCGGCACGCTCGGCGGCTACAGCGCCATCTGGATGGCCCGGGCGCTGCCCGAGGACGGGCACCTCATCAGCCTTGAGTCGAGCCCCAGACACGCGGAGGTCGCCAGCGGGAACGTCGCCAAGGCCGGCCTGGTCGGCACCGTCGAGATCAGGGTCGGCCTAGCCGCCGAGAGCCTCCCGAGGCTGGCCGCCGAGAACCCCGAGCCGTTCGACATGGTCTTCATCGACGCGGACAAGGCCGGTTACCCCGGCTACCTGGACTGGGCGCTGAAGCTCACCCGCCCGGGCAGCGTCATCGTGGCCGACAACGTCGTGCGCGGCGGCGCGGTGGCCGACGCGCTCAGCCGCGACTCGAACGTCCAGGGCGTGCGCGCCTACCTGGAGGCGGTCGCCGCGAACCCGAGCCTCGAAGGCACCGTCATGCAGACGGTCGGCTCCAAGGGCTACGACGGGATCTCCATCGCCCGCGTCGTCGACTAGCGGCTACCGCCGATACGCGCCGGCGAAGCGGTGCAGCACCGCGCCGACCAGCCGCGCCATGAGCTTGCGCGGGCGCCGGGGGACCAGGTGCGCCTCCAGCCGGTTGCGCTGGTCGGGCGCCACGTAGCCCTTGTCCTCGTCGAGCGCCACGTAGCCCTTGTCCTCGTCGAGCGCCGCCAGCGCCTCCAGCTTCTCCGTCGACCGCGCCACGAGCGCCACCCGGTGCCCGCGCCCCGCCAGCCGCCTGGCGAACTCCTCGACGATCCCCGACGAGGCCCCCGTCACCAACGACCACGATCGGTCGTCCATCCGCGGCCCCCTTCGGACCGGACGCGCGTCGAGGCCCACACTATCGGTGTGGGCCCGGTAGAAATCGGGCCCGGATCACCAGCGGTAACACGCAGGTACGATTGGAGCACCATGTCGATGCTGAACAACTCGATCACACGGCGGCTCGCGCTGCCCGCCTGGTCCGTGTTCCGATTCAGCCTGACGCTCGCCGCGGCCGTACTACTGGCCATCTCGCTCCTCACCGGAGCCCTCGTCGTCTTCTGGATCGGCATCCCGATCACCGTCACGGTGATCCTCGCCGTCCGAGCATGGGCCAACTCCGAGCGGCGCGTCATCGGCGAACAGCTCGGCATCGCCGTCCCCGTCCCCTACCGACCGCGCGTCAAAGCCCGACTCGACCAGCAGGCGCTGGCGCTCATCCGCGAACCCGCGACCTGGCGCGACGTCGCCTGGCTCGCGATCGACGCCACCCTCGGCTTCCTCGTCCACCTGCTCTACCTCGGTGTCTTCGGCATCGCCGTCTACTACCTGGTGCAGCCGCTGCTGCTGGTGACCGTCCTCCCCGACCCGACGCAGCCGATCGTCAACAACTTCGGCCTCTACGACTTCGACACGCCCGCCAAGACGCTCATCCTCGTGCCGGTGGCGCTCGCCTGCGGCGCGGCCTGGTGGCGCTGGGGCGAGCTGTTCCTGCGCTGGTACGCCCACCTCGGCGCGAAACTCCTCGGGCCGACCGCGAACGCCCTGCTGACTGCCCGGGTCAGCGAGCTGCGCGAATCGCGCGACCAGACCGTCGACTACGCCGCCGCCGAACTGCGGCGCATCGAACGCGACCTCCACGACGGCGCGCAGGCCCGCATCGCCGCCGTAGGCCTCACCCTCGGCATGGCCGAGGAGATGCTCCACAACGCCAATCCCGACGAGGCCGCGAAACTCGTCGGCGAGGCCCGGGAGGCGTGCTCCGAAGCGCTCAACGAGGTCCGCCAGCTCGTCCGCGGCATCCACCCTCCCGTCCTCGCCGACCGCGGATTCGCCGGCGCACTGCAGGCGATGTCGCTCGACCACCCGCTGCCGGTCGCCATCGTCGACCGGTTCCACGACCAACTCCCCGCGCCCGTGGAGGCGGCCGCCTACTTCGCGACCAACGAGGTCCTCACCAACATCACCAAGCATGCCGAGGCCTCCAAGGTCCGAATCCTGGCCGAGCACGTCGACGGCGAAATCGTCATCGAGATCTACGACGACGGCAGGGGCGGCGCCACGATCGCGCCCGGCGGCGGCCTCGACGGCGTGCGCCGTCGACTCGCCGCCTTCGACGGCACGTTCTCGGTGGTCAGTCCCGTAGGCGGGCCGACGGTCGCGACATTGAGGATCCCTTCGGCGGCGAGCGTGCGAGCCGCCGGACAGCCCAGCACCACCAGCTGAAAAAAGGAACACCATGGACGTCGTCCTCGCCGAAGACCACTCACTGCTGCGTGACGGCCTCACCAGGATGCTGGAGGCACACGACTGCACCGTCGTCGAAGCCGTCGACAACGGCCCCGCGCTCACCGCCGCCCTGCTCGAACATCGCCCCGATGTCGCCGTCGTCGACATCCGGCTCCCTCCGACGTTCACCGACGAGGGCCTGCGGGCCGCCATCGAGGCGCGCCGCACCATCCCGGCCCTGCCGATCCTCGTGCTCTCGCAGTACGTCGAGCAGCTGTACGCGCGCGAACTCCTCGGCGACCGCCGCGGCGGGGTCGGCTACTTGCTCAAGGACCGCGTCTCCAACGTCGGCGAGTTCATCGAGGCGCTGCGGCGCGTCGCCGCCGGCGGCACCGCCATGGACCCCGAGGTCGTCGCCCGACTGCTCGGCAAGCAGCAGAACCGCCTCGACGCCCTGACCACCCGCGAACAGGAGGTCCTGGGGCTCATGGCAGAGGGCCGCACCAACGCCGCGATCGCCTCCCAGCTGTTCATCAGCGAGAAAGCCGTCGGCAAGCACTCCGCCAACGTCTTCCGCAAGCTCGGGCTCCACCAGTCCGAAGACGACAACCGGCGCGTCATGGCCGTCCTCGCCTACCTCGAAGGCAGCCTCTAGGGGACCTTTACCCCCCTGTGGCGAGGGGGCCTGGCGGCCGGAAACGCGGTGGTCCGGCCCATTGCGCACTCGTCCCGGCCAGACCACGATTGAGAGGTCAAACCAGTCGAGAGGACGTTGCATGGCCGTACTGACCGACATCGGGCCCACTCCGGCACCCGCCAAGGGGCCCAGACCCGTCATGGGGGAGCGGCGCGACGTCGGGCGCCAGTCGCTCATATACCTCTTCCTGATCGTGCCCATGGCCGCGCTGGCGCTCGCCGTCCCGTTCGCGTGGTCGACCGGGCTGCTCAGCTGGACCGACATCATCCTCGCGTTCGTCTTCTTCGAACTCACCGGTCACGGTGTCACCATCGGCTTCCACCGGCTGTTCACCCACGGGTCGTTCAAGCCGAACCGGCCGCTGAAGATCGCGCTGGCGATCCTCGGCAGCATGTCGGTTCAGGGTCCGATCATCAATTGGGTGGCCGACCACCGCCGTCACCACGCGTTCTCCGACAAGGAGGGCGACCCGCACTCGCCGTGGCTGTTCGGCACCTCCGCCTGGGCGCTCACCAGAGGCTTCTGGCACGCGCACATGGGCTGGATGTTCCAGCGGCACAACACGACCAACCAAGAGCGCTACGCCCCGGACCTGATCGGGGACAAGGACATCGTCGCGGTCGACAAGCTCTTCTGGCTGTGGACCGTCCTCAGCTTCTTCACGCCGGCCGCCCTCGGCTTCGCCTTCACCGGCACCTGGACGGGCGCTCTGACCGCGTTCTTCTGGGCCAGCCTGGTCCGCGTCTCGCTGCTGCACCACGCCACCTGGTCGACCAACTCGATCTGCCACATGATCGGCGAGCGGCCCTTCAAGAGCCGCGACAAGGCCGCGAACTTCTGGCCGCTCGCGCTGCTGTCGTTCGGCGAGTCCTGGCACAACTCCCACCACGCCGACCCGTCCTGCGCCCGCCACGGCGTCAAGCGAGGGCAGATCGACACCTCCGCGAGGTTCATCTGGATGTTCGAGAAGGTCGGCTGGGCCAAGGACGTCAAGTGGCCCAGGGCGGAACGGTTCGCCAAGCTCGCCAACGACTGACGCTGCGCGGCACGAGGCGACGACCTGCACCCGAGCTGTTCACCGCTGACTTCCGCGGCTCATTTCGATGAGTGCTTCTCCACGAATCGGTAGACCTCGGTCTCGTCGACCCCCGGGAAGGACCCCAGCGGAATCGCGGCCAGTTGCGACGAGGCCGCCCGCGCCGTCGGCCAGACCTGCCCGGCCCAGGTCTCGGCCAGCTCACGCGGCGGATTGCGGCAGCAGTCCGGGTCCGGGCACTGCGACACCGACCGCGCCTGCGTCTCCTTGCCGCGGAACCACTTCGCCGACTCGTACGGAACCCCGATGCTCATCGAGAACTCCCCGTCCGGTCCGCGCTCGGTCCGCGCGGTGCACCAGTAGGTGCCCGTCGCCGTATCGGTGTACTGGTTGAACGAGTTGAACTTGTCGGGCACGTCGAACACCTGGCGGCTCGTCCAGAACCGGCACACCGTCTGGCCCTCGATCGCCCCCGTCGGGTCGGCGGGGAAGGCCACGTCGTCGTTCTCGTAGGCCTTGAAGATGATCCCCGACTTGTGGACCTTCTGGAAGTGCGTGCGGATGCCGAGGTGGTGCGTCGCCAGGTTCGTGAAACGGTGGGCGGCGGCCTCATAGGACACCGCGAAGTTGTCGCGCAGGTCCTCCACCGCGATCTCCTTCTCCGTCATGGCCGCCCGCAGGAACTTCACTGCGCTCGACTCGGGGATCAGCAGCGCCGCCGCGAGGTAGTTCGTGGACACCCGCTGTCCCAGGAACTCCAGGTACGTCCGCGGCACCTGCTGCTCCAGGACGTGACTCGCGATCGCCTGAAGCAGGACGGTCCGCGGGTCGTGGGACGAGTCCTTGTTCGGCGTGAGGTAGATCCGACGGTTCCGCAGGTCGGTCACCGAGCGCGTCGAGTGCGGGAGGTCGTCGACGTGGTGGAGGGTGAACCTGAGGTGGGAGGCCAGGTCTGAGATCTGGTGCTGCGAGAGCGGACCGCTCGCGTAGCCCACGTGCTTGAGCAGCCGGCGGGCCTCGGCCTCGATGTCACCGAAGTAGTTGTCCTTCTCCCGCATCCGCCGCCGCAGCTCGGTGTTCGCCCGCCTGGCCTCCTCGGGGGTGGCCGCGTGCAGGTTGACCTGCCGTTCGACTTCGCGGTGCAGACCTACGAGCGCCTCGAGCACTTCGGTGGGGATGCGTGAGGACGGCTTGACGCCCGGCAGCCCCAGCGACTGGTACTGCTTGCTGCGCTGCGCGCGTTCGAGCTCGATCTCCAGGGCCACGCGCCGGTTGGGCGGGTCGGCCCCGAGCAGCTCATCCGAGCTGACCCCGAGCGCGCGGGCCAGCGCCCGCAGCATCGACAGCTTCGGCTCCTTCTTGCCGTTCTCGATGAGCGACAGCTGCGACGGCGCCGTGCCGACGGCCTCGCCGAGCGCGTCGAGGCTCATCTCCCGCTGCTTGCGCAGGTGCCGGATCTGTTTGCCGAGACTGATGAGGTCGATGGCGGTGTCGTCGTCGGCGGACAGTTCTGCCGCCTCGGCTGCGCCCCACGGGCGGTGCTCCGGCGCATGGGAGCGCTCGCTCTGAAAATTCTTTGCCACTTCTTCATTATTAGCGAAGAACTGCCAATCTTTCCAGTCCGAACCGCTTACGGATGCGCTCCAGACGGGAAAAAATTCTGTTACCTGCAAGTAATGGCCGTTCTTGAAGACGGTCAACGGCGACCACGGGAGAACACGATGTCCGACACAGACCGCGACAAGAACCTCGCCGCCGAGCGAATCGCCCTCGAATGGGCCGCCGACGAGCGCTGGGAGCACGTCGCCCGCGACTACCGTCCCGCCGACGTCGTCAAGCTGCGCGGCCGCGTCACCGAGGAACACACCCTCGCCCGCCGCGGCGCCGAGAAGCTCTGGAAGCAGCTGAAGGAGGACGCCGCCACCGGCGGCTACACCAACGCGCTCGGCGCGCTCACCGGCAACCAGGCCGTCGAACAGGTCAAGGCCGGCCTGCGCGCGATCTACCTGTCCGGCTGGCAGGTCGCCGCCGACGCCAACCTCGCCGCCCAGACCTACCCCGACCAGTCGCTGTACCCCGCGAACTCCGTTCCCCAGGTCGTGCGGCGCATCAACAACGCGCTCATGCGCGCCGACCAGATCGAGTTCGCCGAGGGCGTCGAGACCGTCGACGACTGGCTCGTCCCGATCGTCGCCGATGCCGAAGCCGGATTCGGCGGCCCGCTCAACGCCTACGAGCTCATGAAGGGCATGATCGCCGCCGGCGCCTCCGCCGTCCACTGGGAAGACCAGCTCGCCTCAGAGAAGAAGTGCGGCCACCTCGGCGGCAAGGTCCTCGTCCCGACCTCGCAGCATCTGCGCACCCTCAACGCCGCCCGCCTCGCCGCCGACGTCGAAGGGGCCCCGACGCTCATCATCGCCCGCACCGACGCCGAGGCCGCCACCCTCCTGACCTCCGACATCGACGAGCGCGACGCAGCCTTCCTCACCGGCGAGCGCACCGCCGAGGGCTACTACCGGGTTCGAAGCGGCATCGAGCCGTGCATCGCCCGCGCCAAGGCCTACGCGCCGTACTCCGATCTGCTGTGGATGGAGACCGGCACGCCGGACCTGGAGACCGCCCGCGCCTTCGCCGAAGCGGTCAAGGCCGAGCACCCCGACCAGATGCTCGCCTACAACTGCTCGCCGTCCTTCAACTGGAAACGGCACCTGGACGACGACACGATCGCCAAGTTCCAGCGCGAGCTCGGATCGATGGGCTTCACCTTCCAGTTCATCACCCTCGCCGGCTTCCACGC
The DNA here is from genome assembly GCF_022548875.1 of Glycomyces sp. L485. Lineage (GTDB taxonomy): Bacteria > Actinomycetota > Actinomycetes > Mycobacteriales > Micromonosporaceae > Glycomyces. The sequence continues at coordinate 123,728 of NZ_JAKZEW010000005.1, forward strand.
TCTCAACTACTCGATGTTCGACCTCGCCCACGGCTACGCCCGTGAAGGCATGAGCGCCTACGTCGACCTCCAGGAGCGCGAGTTCGCCGCCGAGGAGCGGGGCTACACCGCCACCAGGCACCAGCGCGAAGTCGGCACGGGGTACTTCGACCAGGTCACCAGCGCGCTCAACCCGAGCGGCTCCACCCTGGCGCTGGCGGGCTCCACCGAATCAGGCCAGTTCCACTGAACACCGCTCACGACACAAGGAGAAGAACCATGGGAATCCTCACCGAGACCCGTACCGCCGAGGCGGTGACCGTCACCGGTCCGGCCATCGAACGTCAAGACGAGATCCTCACTCCCGAGGCGCTCGACTTCCTCGCCGAGCTGCACCACGCCTTCGTCGGCCGCCGCCAGGAACTGCTCCAGCGCCGCCAACAACTCCGCACGCAGATCGCCAACGGACTCGACCCGCGCTTCCTGCCCGAAACCACCGACATCCGCGACGACATCTCCTGGAGCGTCGCCACGCTCGCGCCCGGACTGGAGGACCGAAGGGTCGAGATCACCGGTCCCTGCGAGCGCAAGATGACCATCAACGCGCTCAACTCCGGCGCCAAATGCTGGCTGGCCGACATGGAGGACTCCTCCACACCCAGCTGGTCCAACGTGGTCAACTCGCAGATCAACCTCATCGACGCGATCGAACACCGCATCGACTTCACCACCGAGAAGGGCAAGAGCTACCGGCTCAACGGCGCCGCCCTCACGGACCTGCCGACCATCATCGTCAGGCCCCGCGGCTGGCACCTGGCCGAACGCCACCTGCGCGTCGACGGCGTGCCGATGAGCGGCAGCCTCGTCGACTTCGGGCTGTACTTCTTCCACAACGCCGAACGGCTCCTCGAACTGGGCCGCGGACCCTACTTCTACCTGCCCAAGCTCGAATCCCACCTCGAAGCGCGGCTGTGGAACGACGTGTTCGTCCTCGCCCAGGAAATGCTCGGCATCCCGCGCGGCACCATCCGCGCCACCGTCCTCATCGAGACGATCACCGCCGCCTTCGAGATGGAGGAGATCCTCTACGAGCTGCGTGAGCACTCCTCCGGCCTCAACGCCGGACGCTGGGACTACATCTTCTCGGTCATCAAGAACTTCCGCGAACGGGGCGGCCGCTTCGTCCTGCCCGACCGCGAACTGGTGTCGATGACCCAGCCGTTCATGCGCGCCTACACCGAACTGCTCGTGCGCACCTGCCACCGGCGCAGCGCCTCCGCGATCGGCGGCATGGCCGCGTTCATCCCGAACCGGCGCGACCCCGAAGCCAACGCGACGGCCATGGCGAAGGTCAGGGCCGACAAGGCCCGCGAGGCCGACGACGGCTTCGACGGCTCCTGGGTCGCCCACCCCGACCTGGTGCCGGTCGCCATGGAAGTCTTCGACGAGGCACTCGGCGGCATCCCGAACCAGATAGACCGGCTCCGCGAGGACGTCGTCCCCGACGAGCGCGCCCTGCTCGACGTCGCCGCCACCGAAGGCGACATCACCGAGCGCGGCATCCGGGCCAACATCGACGTCGGAATCCGCTACGTCGAGTCCTGGCTGCGCGGCAACGGGGCCGCGGCCATCAACAACCTCATGGAGGACGCCGCGACCGCCGAGATCTCCCGCTCCCAGATCTGGCAGTGGATCCACTGCGAGGCTGTCACCGACACCAAGCGCGTCATCACGCGCGAGTGGGTCGCCGAGCTCGTGCGCGAGGAGTTCGCCGCGATGGAGCGGTTCGAGGGCGACCGGTTCGACGACGCGCTGGCGATCTTCGCCGAGTGCGCGCTCGGCGAGGATTACCCGACGTTCCTGACCCTGCCGGCCTACGCGCGCTTCCTCTGCTGAACTCGCTGCTCGACGACTGAGCCGGGCGGGGCCTCCCCGCCCGGCTCAGTCGTGGCTCGGCTCGGTTCCCTCCGCGCGGAGGACGGCGTCGTGCAGACGTCGCATCGAGCGAATCGCCGAGCGGGTCTCCTGGAGGTATCCGCTGGCGGTGTACTCCTTTCGGAAGTGGGTCTCGGGGAGCGAGGCGGTGTCCACGCCCACGGTGTCGACCGCGCACTCGTACGGCAGTCCCATGTGGGACACCGCCTCGCAGTGCTGGAAGGGCACGAACAGCGAGGAGGTGACGACCAGGACGCTGTCGCCGGGCGCGAGTTCGGCGACGCGGTCGGCCCAGAAGCGGCAGGTGTCCACGGTGTCCGCGCGGCGCGTGCCGGGCTCTGAGGAGGGCGCGGCGACGGCCTGGACGGTGGCCGTATCGGCGGTGTATGTGGCGACCTTCCAGGCCCGGCCGGGATCGGCGTCGGGGTCACCTTCCCGCTGGATCTCGGGTTCGCCGTCGATTTCGAAGGCGCGCTTGAGGCCGACCTCCATGGCGTCGACCTCGTAGCTTCCGGTGAAGCCGCTGATCTCCGCGAAGTCGGTGTCGGCCTCGCCGAACGGACGGAACCCGCCGATGCCGGTGACGCGGTCGGCGGCGGTGCCGTTCGCGAGCAGTTCGGCGGCGAACCTGGTGCGGAACAGGCACGAGGAGACGAGGCCGCCGAGGACGAGGACGTGCGTGTAGCGCTCGCGTCTCGGTGCGGTGAGGCCGCCGAGCCCCAAGGCGGTCGCGGCCTCGATGACGCGGCGCTCCCTGCGAGGGTCGAGGCGCTCGGGGTCGGTCTCGAACCGTTCGCGCCCGGCGCGGAAGTCCCAATGCTCGGCGGTGAACGACTCGAGGTAGTCGAGGTTCGCGGCGGTGCCGCCGGGGAGGGCGCCTCGGAACTCGCCGAGGAGGTCGCGAATGGGCTTGGAGTCGATCCACTCGTCGACGGCGGCGATGACCGACGTCGGGCTGGTGTCGGGGCCGTCGTAGCGGGGCAGCGGCACCGGTGCGTAGTTCGGCATGGCGGTCCGATCCGGTCGGGTGTGGCGGGCCGGGTCTCGGCCCCGGGTTGCATTGCGGGACATGGTATCCCGTTCGTGCTGCCCGAAGGGTCCGAAGTGTGCCCCGCCGGTCTCCTCGTATCAGGCCGGGAGCAAAGGAACGTTCGCATCGCGTGCTCGGCGCAGACTGGTCAACGGTGCTATCTTTTCGCTTCAAAGGTATTGCCTTTCAGCGAGGAGGGTCCATGACCACGACCTGCCTGGTGGTGATGGGCGTATCCGGTGCAGGCAAGAGCACCGTCGCCCAGCGGCTCGCCGACCGCCTCGGCTGGCCGATGGCCGAAGGGGACGAGTTCCACCCCGAGGCGAACATCGCCAAGATGAAGGCGGGGACCCCGCTCGCCGACACCGACCGGGAACCGTGGCTGCGGACCCTTCGCGACTGGATCTCCCAGCGCGACTCAGACGGCGAGAACTCGGTCGTCACCTGCTCCGCCCTCAAACGGTCCTACCGGGACGTCCTCCGCGGCGCCACCGCCCGGGTCCGCTTCGTCCACCTCAGCGGAAGCCGCGACCAGATCGGCTCGCGCATGTCCGAGCGCACGGGCCACTTCATGCCCCCGGGCCTGCTCGACTCGCAGTTCGACGACCTCGAACCCCTCGCCCCCGACGAATCGGGAGTGACCGTCGACATCGCCGGCTCTCCCGGGGACACCACCGAATCGGCCCTCATCGGCCTCGGCATTGACGTGCCCGCCTAGCGACACGCACCGCGGGACGCCCGATCCGATCGGGCGTCCCGCGGTGTCCGAAAATGACGAGTGCCGCTTAGAAGGCGCTCTGGATGGCGTTGTACTGGTCGGCGGTCAGGGGCAGGACCATGCCGTGCCGCGGCCTGCCGGGCAGGCTGTAGTTCGACGACGGCGTCCACTGCCCGCTGGAGAGGTCAGTGGTCTCGAACGGAATGTAGCCGCGCCCGCCGTACTCGTCGATGAACATGTACCACTTCTCCTCGGTGTTCGACTTGTACACCAGCGGACCCTCGCCGTGGGAGATCTCGTCCGAGCCGATGCACTCGGACTGGAAGGCCCAGTCGGTGTTCAACAGCGTCGAGGAGGTCTCTGCGAGGATGAACTTGCCGCACGAAGTGCCGCTGCGCTCGTCCTTGGTGAAGCGGTAGTAGGTCCCGTCGTGCTCGGCGATCGTCGAGTCGATGGTGGAGTACCCCTTGTCGACCCACACCTGGGCTTCGCTGAAGTTCACGAAGTCGGTGGTCGTCGCGTACATCATCCTGTGGTACGTGTTGTCGGAGTGGTCCGAGGTCGAGTACAGCTTCGAGGCCCAGTACACGACGAACGCGTTCTGCGTCGGGTCCCAGTAGGCCTCCGGCGCCCAGGTGTTGCCCGCCTCGTCCGGCGAGACCCGCACCAGTCGGGCCGAGCTCCAGTTGATCAGGTCGTCCGACTCCCACACCACCAGCGACAGGCTGCCGTGCCGCTGCGCGCGGTCCCAGCTGCCGTTGCTGTAGATGTCCAGGTCGGTGGCGATCATGTAGTACCGGCCGGTATCGGGGTGCTGCGTTATGAACGGGTCGCGCGCGCCCTGCTCGCCCACGTCGGAGACGGCAACCGGCTGGCCTCCGTTGAGCGAGTCGTAGGCCAGCGGGTCGTTGCCGCGGCTGAGCGCGTAGTAGACCTGTTCGCCGTTCGCGCTGCCCTCGCCGAGCATGTAGGCGAACAGGTAACCGTAGGGATCGCTGCCGTTGGGGCCGTCGACCGGGATCAGGCTCCACTGCTGGTTGGGGTCACCGGTGGGCGTGTACTGGGAGACGCGGTCGCCCGGAGTGGTCGAGTTGTTCCACACGTCCAGGGCCTTCTCCGAGTAGCGGTTGATGAAGGTGTAGTAACCCTCGGAGTTCTCGTTGAGCTGCCACTGCTGGACCTCGTTGGTGTTGCTGGTCCACTGGACGATGTCGGCGCCGTTGTCGGAGTTCCAGTTGTACACGTCGAGCGAGTGGCCGGAGTGCCGGGCTTCGATACGGTAGTAGCCGTTCCCGGCGTCGACGAACCGGAACTGCTGGTTCTCGCCGTCGTTGCCGGTGTACTGGATCAGACCGGCACCGGGCTCGTTCGAGCCGCTGGCGATGTCGAGAACCAGCCCGGAGTGGCGGGATTCGATGTTGTACCAGGTGTTCGTGTCGAAGGCGGCGTTGGCCGGCGGAGCGATGAGGAAGGCGGCCGCCATGGCCACCGCCGCGATCGCCGCCAGGCGGGACATCAACGGACGGAATCTATCTCGCATGTTCGGCTTCCAAGTTCTCGTGAGGGACTGGTGCGCGCCGCGCCGGGCATGGGGCGGCGTCGGCGTTCACGCACGGCGCGGGCCCGCGTGTGAACACCCCTCGATAGATCTACATACATCGAGGTATCAATGGTCAGTGTAATGGTTAGCGATCACAATTCCCAGGGGTGTGCCCCGGAATCAATGTCGTGATCAGGCGCTTTTGTGGGCCAATGTGTCAAAGACTTGATCTATATATTGGTATATGTTAATATGGGAGCGCTCCAATAAGTATCCGACGACGGACGACCCGCGGCCTACTGCACCCGGAAGGCGCCGCCGGTCGCTGGTCCCCGCCGTCGTCACGCGCCCCCGAGGGGAAATCTCATGGCAACCAGTGCATCAACCACCGCTCAGACCACCGCCCCAGCCGAACCGGACCCGCCCGCACGCCCGCCGCGCTCGGTCGCGGCGGTGCGCATCGTCCTCGGCTGGGTCTTCCTCTGGGCGTTCCTCGACAAGACCTTCGGCCTCGGCTACGGCACCCCGGCCGACCAGGCGTGGATCGACGGCGCCAGTCCCACAGCAGGGTTCCTCGCCAGCCGCGACGGCACCTTCGGCGAACTGTTCCGCGCCATGGCAGGACATGCCTGGTCGGAATGGCTCTTCATGGGCGGCATGGCGGGCCTCGGCATCGCCCTCACCCTCGGCATCGGACTGCGCCTCGCGGCGATAGGCGGCACCGTCCTCATGGCGACGATGTGGATGTCGATGCTGCCACTCGTCTCCAACCCCATTGTCGACATTCATGTCTTCTACGCGCTCGCGATGATCGCGCTGGCGGCCCTCAACGCGGGCGACCGTTGGGGCCTCGGCCCTCGGTGGCAGAGCCTCGGCATGGTCCGGCGGCTCCCGATCCTGCGATGAGGCGGGAGCGGCGGGGTCTCGCCGCCATCCGAATCGCTAACGCAGGCCGGACCCGGCGTCGGCGACGGCGCCGGCCACCGCAACGGCGAAGTCCTGGCGCGGACCGGCTCCCTCGATCGCCCCCGGCGACTGGTGCGGCACGGAGACGCCGTGGACCCGCACCTCGTACTCGCCGCCCTCCACGGGAGCGTCGATGACTACCTGCTGGACGTTGTTGACCGGCTCGGGGAACGCGCTCACGTCCCCGTCGACGACCTCGCCGTCCGGGGTGCGCACTCTGAGGTAGAGCCGGTTCTCCAGGCCGTCGGCGCCGACCTGGGAGGGCGCGTCGGTCCAGACGAGCGTCGCCTTCAGGGGTGTTCCGGTGCCGGCCGCCCGCACCCGGTACGTTCGCGTCTGGCCGGTTGACACGCCGTCTTCCGGCTCGTCGGTGAACAGCAGGCGCCGCAGCGGCTCCGGCGCGACCGATCGGCGCACATCGACGCGCCCGAAACCGCTGACATTGTTGGTGCCCTCGGGGACCTCTCCCGGGAACTGCCCGCGCATCGGCACCGCGCCGTTGACTAGGACCGCCTTGAGCAGCGCCGAAGACGGGCCCCGGCCGGCTTCGGGACAGTCCCGGTCGAGTAGGAACTGGCGCACCAGCGCCGCCGCCCCGGCGACGAGCGGCGTGGCCATGCTCGTCCCGCCGCTCCAGCAGTAGTGGAGCCGCAGCGCGTGCCCCTCGGTGAGCCTGCCCCACAGCGGCTCCCGGTCTGCGGGGAACACCGACGACAGCATCGACAGGACGTTCGTGCCCGGCGCGACCACGTCCGGCTTGACCCGTTGGTCGTCGGTGGGCCCGCGGGAGGAGAACGCGGCCATCCCGTGCGGGTCGTCCGAGACGTGCCCCGCAGGCCCGAGCTTCGGGTACCGGTCGATGTCCTTCCAGTCCCTGTTGGCGCCCGGCACCGGATCGGAGGTGCTCGGGCGGTCGTTCTCGCTCGCGCCCACGGTGAGGCAGTTCTTCGCCGTCCCGGGCGCACCGATCGAGTCGGGGTCGATCATGCCGTCGGCGTCAGCGTCGACGCCGCTGTTGCCCGCGGCGAAGAGGATGAGCATGTCCGGGTGCGCCCACATGAACTCGTCGACCGCGCGGGCGTTCTGGTTGTAGACGCCGTCGACCGGCGCGCCCCACGAGTTGGTGTGGACCCGCGCCCCGGCCTCATAAGCCTGTGCGAACAGCGCGGTGATGTCGTGCGGGATGCCGTAGAGGCTGTTCGCCGGCGGCGGCCACGGCTCCTGGAAGGGCCGCAGACCCACCTCTTCGAGCTCCTCAATGGATTTCCAGCGTACGGTCTGGCCGATCGACTGGAAATACACCTGGGCCTCGGGCGCGACGCCCGCGGGCACCGGCCTCGCTTCCACCGCGGCGCTCGCGGAGGCCACGGCGGCGGCTCCGTCGCCGAGGACCGACCCGGTCACGTGGGTCCCATGCCCCGACTCCACATCGGCGGGGCCGTCGTCGTGCTCTGGCGGGTCGTTCGCATACGGCGCCAGGATCGCCCGCACCGGCCAACTGGCGATGCCTGCGACGCGGCCGCGCACGTCGGGGTGGATCGTGTCGGGGTCGCCGGTGTCGAGCCCGGAGTCGGCGACGCCGACGATCTGCCCGGCGCCCTTGAGCACCGTGTCGCCGAAGGCGTAGCCCTCCGGAACGCCGATGATGGCGCGGGCCTTGTCGTTCTCCATCTGGGAGTAAGCGAACGGCAGGATGGCCTGGATGCCTTGAAGGTCGGCCAGCTCCACGATGGCCGACCGCGGCACGCTCGCAACGAGCGAGCCCGGCAGCCTGGTCATGACGAGGCCGCCCTCTTCCACGATACGCCCGGCGACCTCGTCGGTGCTCTCGCCGGGGAACACCGAGACCTCCACCAGCTGCGTGCGGCCGTCTCCGAAGTCCTCGGCGTCCTCGGTGGCCAGGTGATCGGCGTCGAGCTCGCGCCCGGCGCTGCGGCGCAGCCTCGGCGAGACCTTCATCGTCGGCCGGAACGGGGTGACCTCCTCGACCCAGGGCCGCGAGCGGATCGCCTCCACCAGCTCGGGCAGGACGCCGACGAGCAGTGTGAATCCCTGGAGGTTGCCGTGGACCGTGGCCCCGGACTCCTCCAGCTCCGAGAGCCATCCGGCAGCCGGAGGGCCGACGAGCTTGACCAGGTAGTAAGCGGTTCGCCCCGCGCGCGGCTCGACGACCACGGACTCCTGGGCGTGGATGGCGTCGGCGAAGGCGAAGGAGGCGCCGCTGACCCGGACAGGCGACTCGGGTAGGGGAGTGGCCTCGACGCCTCGCTCGTCGAGCAGCCGGACCTGGTCGTCGGTGCAGCGGACGAGCATCGAGTCCGGATACTCGGCGAGGATCTCGACACCGCTGCTGCGGACCGCCTCGGCCTCCTCGCGATAGCGCAGCGTGACCAGCAGCTTGGTCGCCATAGAATCCCCTCCCGCTCCCCATGCGGCGTGAGCCCCATGATCTGAGGCTACCGTCGGTCGTCCTCTGTGGCTATGCCAATCTTCGGTCCTGACCAGCTGTGTCGTCCAGTATCGTCAGATCCGGTCTTCCTCCGTATGCGCGGCATTCCGTCGTTCTCCGGCGAAGACACGGCCTGCAACCTCTGTCCGCAATGGCCTAGGCCGTGAGCAGGCGGGGGAGGACCTCGCCGATCGGCTCGCGCACCACCGCGTGCGCCACCGCATCGTACGGCGTTGGCTCGGCGTTCACGATGACCAGCTTCGCGCCCGCTTCGAGTGCGACGTCGCACAGCCCGGCCGCCGGGTAGACGCTCAGTGAGGTGCCGACCGCCACGAACACGTCGCATTCGACGCTCGCCTCGGCCGCCTCGCGCAGCACCTCGGGTCGCAGCGCCTGGCCGAAGGAGATCGTCGCCGACTTCAGTATCCCGCCGCAGTCCATACAGGACGGATCCTCCTCGCCCGCCTCGATGCGCGGCAGAATCTCGTCCATCGGCGACCGGCGTTCGCACGCCAGGCACTCCACCCAGCGGGCAGTGCCGTGCACCTCGATGACCCGCTCCGGATGGGAGCCCGCCGCCTGGTGCAGCCCGTCTACATTCTGGGTCACGATCGCGCGCAGCCGTCCGTCCCGTTCGAGGTCCACCAGGGCCCGGTGCGCCTCGTTCGGCTCGGCCGACCAGACCGGGCTGGTCAGCCTCGCCTGCCACGCCCGGCGCCGCACCTCGGCGTCGGCCACGTAGTTGTCGATGGTGAACATGAGCTGCGCGGCCGGATTCTTCGTCCACACGCCCTGCGGGCCGCGGAAGTCGGGAATGCCGGAGTCGGTGGAGACGCCGGCCCCGGTCAGCACGGTGACGGCGGCGGACTCGGCGATCCAACGCGCGGCCTCCGCCTCGGGAGTGGTGGGCGCGGTCACCTCACGAAGGTACCGCGGAACCGGCCCGTCATCAGACCGCGCCCGGCCGCGGGACCGCGCGCCAACGGGCCGCACTACGCTCGGCGGCGATGACCGCAGCGTTCCTCACCGGCCTCGCCCTCGGGCTGGCTCTCATCGTCCCGATCGGGGCGCAGAACGTATTCGTGTTCGGCCAGGGTGTCAATCTCGGTATGCCTCGGGCCCTGTGGGCCGTAGCCGGGGCGGGTGCCTGCGACACGCTGCTCATCGTGCTCGGCGCGGCAGGCACTTCGGCGCTGCTGCACTCGATCCCCGGTCTGCGTCCGGCGATGCTCGCCGCCGGAGCGGCCTTTCTCGTCTACCTCGGCATCCGCTCGCTCCGCGCCGAGCCGGCCGATCTCGACGACGAATCCGGAAGCTGGTCCCGCGCGCAGGTGCTCCGCCGCACCGCCGCGGTGTCGCTGCTGAACCCCCACGCCATCCTCGACACGGTCGGCGTGCTCGGCGCCGCGATCGCCGCGCAGGCCGTCGCCACCCGCGCTATCTTCGCGGCGGGCGTCGTGAGCGCCTCCTGGGTCTGGTTCCTGCTCCTGGCCGGAGCGGCGGCGACCATGCGCCGCTTCCTGACCAAGGAGCGCCGCGTCTGGTTCGACCGCGCCTCCGGGATGATCCTCCTGGTCTTCGCCGCCTGGCTCGCGTACGAGTTCCTCGTCGCGATCTTTTGAACCCCATATGGAAACGGCGATTATGCTTTCGGGGTGACTTCAACTTGGATGTACAAGTTGTACGAGGCGTGGCTCCGGCGCGGACTCGACCGCGACCGGCTTCCCGAGCACATCGCGTTGGTCATGGACGGCAACCGCCGCTGGGCCCGTGATGCGGGCTTCGACAACCCGAGCATCGGGCACCGCTACGGCGCCGAGCACCTCGACGTGGTCCTCGGCTGGTGCGCGCGGCTCGGTATCCGGCACGCCTCGGTATACGTCGCCTCGTCCGACAACCTCCGCAAGCGAGGCGGCGCGGAGGTCGACTTCCTGATGGGCCTCGTCGAACGGGTCATCGCCGAGCGCCTGATGCGGCCCGACAACCGTTGGCGGCTTCACCTGGCCGGGAACCTCGAACACCTTCCCGAGGCCACCGCCGAGGCACTCCGGGGCGCACATGAGGCCACAAGGGGCCGTTCGCTCGACCACCATCTGACCGTCGCGATCGGCTACGACGGGCAAGAGGAGATCGTCGACGCCGTCCGCTCACTCATCCACAGCGAGATCGCGGAAGGCAGCGACATCACCGACACCGCCGAGCGAGTCGGACCCGGCGAGATCGCCGCGCACCTGCACACCGCAGGGCTCCCCGAGCCGGACCTGGTGATCCGCACCAGCGGCGAGCACCGGATGTCGAGCTTCCTGCCCTGGCAGACCACCCGGTCGGAGCTGTTCTTCACCGATGTCTTCTGGCCCGGCTTCCGCCACATCGACTTCCTGCGGGGCACTTCGCGCCTACTCGCTGCGCAAGCGCCAGACCGCCTGACACCGCCCGAAGGATTCGCGTTGCGGGTGGCCTGCGGCGGCGGTTGCGCAAGAATGGACGTTGACCGTCGCGAAGACCCACCGATGCGGGAGAACTCATGGCCGAGGCACCGTTCGTCATCGTAGGAGGCGGCCTGGCCGCCGCGCACGCCGCCAAGACGCTGCGCGAAGAGGGCTACGAGCGCGACCTGGTCGTGGTCACCGCCGAACCGCACCGGCCCTACGAGCGACCGCCTTTGTCCAAGGACTACCTGCGCGGCGAGGCCGAGCGGACGGCGCTGTTCCCGGTAGAGGACGGCTGGTACGCCGACAACTCGGTCGACGTGCGCGTCGGAATCGGCGCCGTGGGGCTCGACCCCGCCGCGCACCGGCTGGCACTCGCCGACGGCGCCATCCTCGACTACTCCAAGCTCCTGCTGGCCACCGGCTCCGAGCCCCGCCCCCTGTCCCTGCCCGGCAGTGACCTGCAAGGCGTGTTGACACTGCGGACCGTCGACGGCGCCGACCTGCTCGCCGCCACACTGCGGGCCTCGGCGCGCGACGGCTCGGGCCGAATAGCCGTCGTCGGCGACGGCTGGATCGGCATGGAGGTCGCCGCCTCCGCCCGCGACCTGGGCGCCGAGGTCACCGTTCTCGGGGGCGGAGAGCAGCCGCTCCGCGTCCTCGGGCCACGGATGGGCGAACTGTTCGCGCAACTGCACGTCGAACACGGCGTCGAACTGCGCCGCGGCGCCGAAGCCACGGAGTTCATCGGCTCCCAGGGGCAGGTCACGGCCGTCAAGACCGCCGACGGCGCCACCGTCGAGGCCGACGCCGTGCTCGTCGCGGTCGGCGCTGTGCCCAACACGGGACTCGCCGCCGCCGGCGGTCTCACGCTCCGGGCCCCGGAGCTGGGCGGCGGAGTCGCCGTCGACGTCGCCCTGCGCACGAGCGACCCCGACGTGTTCGCCGCCGGCGACATCGCGAGCATCCCGTCTCCGCACTACGGACGGCCGCTCCGTGTCGAGCACTGGGAGACGGCGCTCCACACCGGACCCCACGCGGCGAAGGCGATGCTCGGCTCGGACGAGCCCTACGACCGGCTGCCGTACTTCTTCACAGACCAGTACGACCTCGGCATGGAGTACCTGGGATTCGTGGCCGAGCCTGACAGCGCCGACGCCCTCGTGGTGAGTGGCTCGCTCGACGACCGCGAGTTCGTCGCCTTCTGGACCGACGAGGGCCGCGTCGTCGCCGGAATGGCCGTCAACACCTGGGACCGCATGCCCGAGGTCGAGGAGCTCATACGCTCCCGCCGCGACGTGCCCCGCGGGGAACTCGAAGCCTTCCGCGGCTGACCGCGGCCGATCCGCCGCGGCGCCGAGGTCCACGTGTACCGACCACGTCCCGATAGGAGCACCGATGGCCGACATCGATCCGATCACGCGGGGCCGCCGGGCCTATGAGCAGTTGGCGTGGCGGGACGCGTACACGGACCTGTCCGATGCCGACCGGCAGTCCCCGCTCAACGCCGTCGACCTCGAAAGACTGGCGAGGGCCGCCTATCTCATCGGCCGTTTCGACGCGGCCGACAGCGCCTGGGAGCGAGCGCATCACGACTACTTGGGCCGCGGCGAGACGGCGGCCGCGGCGCGGTGCGCGTTCTGGCTCGGGCTGACCCTCCACCAGCGCGGTGAGAACGCCCGTGGCGGCGGATGGCTCGGGCGGTCGCGGCGCCTGCTCGACGAGGCGTCCCTGGACTGCGTGGAACGGGGCTACCTGCGCATCCCAGAGGCGCTCCAGACGCTCGACCGCGACGCCGAGGCCGCGCGCCGCGCCTTCGTCGAGATCGCCGCTCTCGCAGACCGGTTCGACGACGCCGACCTCAGAGCGCTCGGAAGGCTGGGGCAGGGCCAGGCGCTGGTGGCGCAGGGACTGGCGTCGCAAGGCGTGGCGATGTTCGACGAGGCGATGGTCGCGATCACGACCGACGAGGTGTCCGCGATCGCGGCCGGCATCGTCTACTGCGCCACGGTCCTGGCCTGCCGCGAGATCTTCGACCTGCACCGCGCGCAGGAGTGGACGGCGGCGCTGGGCCGCTGGTGCGCCACCCAGCAGGACCTGAAGCCCTACCGCGGCCAGTGCCTGGTGCACCGTTCCGAGATCATGCAGCTGCGCGGCGAATGGGTCGACGCGATGGACGAGGTGCTCCAGGCGTGCGAGCACCTCTCTGATCCTCCCGGTGATCCTGTCCTGGGCATGGCGTTGTACCAGCAGGCCGAGCTGCTACGGCTGCGCGGCGAGTTCGCACGAGCCGAACGGTGCTACCGCGAGGCGGGCGTCCGGGGCCACCACCTGCAACCGGGTCTGGCGCTGCTGCGCCTCGCGCAAGGGCGGCTCGACGACGCTCGCGCCGCCATCGAGCGGGCGATCACCGAGGCCGACGGAGCGGTCGAGCGGTCCAAGTCGCTGGCCGCGTACGTCGAGATCGAACTCGCCGTCGGCCGCGTCGAGGACGCGAGCGCTGCGGTGGAGGAGTTCGACGCGATCGCCGCGCGCTTCGACTCGCCGTATCTGCGCGCCGTCGTCGGCTACGCGCGCGGGTCCGTGCTGCTCGCGGGCGGCGACGCCGGAGCGGCCTGTGCCGCTCTGCGCGGCGCTTGGGTGGCCTGGCACGAACTCGAGGCTCCCTACGAGGCGGCCAGGGTCCGGCTGCGGATGGCGGAGGCGTGCGAGCGGCTGGGGGACCACGACTCGGCCGAGATGGAACTCGACGCCGCCCGACGGGTCCTCGAGCAGCTGGGCGCGGCTCCGGCCCTGGAGCAGGCGCGGGTGCTCGCGGGCCGCTCCGCGCTTCGGAGCAGTGGAGGCCTGACGCCCCGGGAGCTCGAGGTGCTTCGGCTGGTGGCGACCGGCGCGACGAACCGGGAGATCGCCGAGACGCTCGTGATCAGCGACAAGACCGTCGCCCGGCACCTGAGCAACATGTTCACCAAGCTGGGGCTCTCCTCGCGGGCCGCGGCCACCGCGTACGCCTATGAACACGAGCTCGTCTGACGCCCGGCTGCACCGGATCACCCATGCGGCCCCGCCTCCGCGAAATGGTTGATCCGGCCGATGCGCCCGCACCCGCCCGCGGCCGATCCTGAACTCATGACCACGAGCCGAGGAGGCCGTCATGAACAAGCAGGAGAAAGCCGCCCGCCCGGATCGGTCCGCGCGCGAACGAATCCTCGCCGCGATGCCGCTCACCGAGAGCCGACCGCACCTGGCGGGGGTGCCCACCGCCGTACTCGAAGGAGGTGAAGGCCCGCCAGTCGTGCTCCTGCACGGCCACGGCGAGTTCGCCGCCGTCTGGACCAACGTCATACCCGGCCTGGTCGCAGACCACCGTGTCATCGTCCCCGACCTGCCCGGACACGGCGCCTCGGGGATCGGCGAGGGCCGACTCGACGCCGCGACCGTCCTTGCGTGGCTCAACGCCCTCATCGACCGCACCTGCGAGTCGAAACCGGTGCTGGCAGGCCACCTCCTCGGCGGGTCCATCGCCGCCAGGTACGCGGCCGACCACGGCGACCGGCTCGCCCACCTGGTCCTGGTCGACACGATGGGCCTGGGCTGGTTCCGCCCGGCGCCCAGTTTCGCGATCCCCATGGTTCGCTTCATCGCCCACCCGACCTCGCACAGCCGTGACCGCCTGTTCAACCGCTGCTTCCTCGACATCGACCGAGTCGGCGAGCGGACAGGCGACCACTGGGGCCCGTTGCAGGAGTACGCCGTGGAATGCGCCCGCAGCTCGACCACGCAGACGGCGCTTCGCCGCATGATGCCGCGCCTGGGTGTGCCTCCGATCCCGAAGGACGACCTGCGGCGGATCACTGTGCCGACCATATTGGTCCACGGCCGGCACGACCTCCAGGTGAGCCTGAAGACGGCCGAGGCGGCCGGAGCCGAGTACGGCTGGCCGCTGCACGTCATCGAGGACTGCCGCGACGACCCCGCCGCCGAGCAGCCCGAAGCCCTACTGGAGGCGATGCGCGGCGCCCTCGGGCGTTCCGACCGCAAGGAGGCGGCATGAACGCGCGGACCTTCGAGGTCGCCGGTCTCGACGGCGGCCGGGTCGGCCTTACCTCCGACAGGCTCGAACGCTTCGGCTCCATGCTCGAAGGCAGCCTGCTCACGGCGGGAGACGACGGCTGGGACGAGGCCGTCGGTGTCTGGAACGCCATGGTCGCCAAGACCCCGGCGCTGGTCGCCCGGCCGGCCTCGGCCCGCGACGTCGCCGCGGCAGTGCGTTTCGCGGCCGACCACGGCCTGCTGCTGAGCGTCAAGGGAGGAGGACACAACATCGCCGGCACGGCCATCGCCGAGGACGGGCTGACCCTCGACATGTCGCTCATGCGCGAGGTCGCCGTCGACCCGGTGGCCCGGCTCGCCCGCGTCGGCGCGGGCTGCCTGCTGGGCGATGTGGACCGGGCGACTCAGGCGCACGGCCTCGCCTCCGTACTCGGGTTCGTCTCGGACACCGGCGTCGCGGGACTGACCCTCGGCGGCGGCTTCGGCTACCTGACGCGTCGGTTCGGCTGGGCCGCGGACAACCTGGAGGAGGTCGAGATCGTCACGGCGGACGGGAAGATCCTGACCGCCGACCGGGAGGAGAACGCGGACCTGTTCTGGGCGATCAGAGGAGGCGGCGGCAACTTCGGCGTCGTCACCCGCTTCACGTTCCGGCTGCACGAGGTCGGCCCGCTCGTGACCGGCGGCCTGACCGCTTGGAGCGCCGACCGGGCCGACGAGGTGCTCGCGACCTACATGGAGCTGACCGCGTCCGCGCCTCGAACGCTGACGGCGGCGGCGATGATCCGACTGGCACCGCCCGCGCCGTTCGTCCCGCAGGAGTGGCACTTCAAGCCTGTCGTGGGGATCCTCGTATGCCACTGCGGGCCGAACGCCGAGGCGGATCTCGAGCCGCTCCGCGATCTCGGAGAGCCGCTGTTCGACGTGATCGGAGAGCAGCCGTACTCCGCCCAGCAGTCGATGCTCGACCACTTGGAACCCAAGGGGATGCACCAGTACTGGAAGTCGGAGTTCCTCCCCGGCCTGTCCGGCGCGTACCTCGATACGTTCCGCGACGCCGCCGAGGGTGTCCTGTCGCCCTTGTCGTTCTCGATCGTCTTCCACCTCGGGGGCGCGCTGAACGAGGAGCGTGACGGCGGTGCGGTCGGCAACCGGGACGCGGAGTTCATCAGCGGGTTCACCGGGACCTGGCGCCCGTCTGAGGACGGCGGCGGGATCGTGGCGAAGGTCCGCGAGGGCTGGGAGCGGATCAGGCCCTTCTCGACCGGCGGCAATTACGTCAACTTCCAGCTCGCCGAAGACGACAGCGCGAGAACGGCGGACGCCTACGGCGACGGCTACGAGCGCCTCCGGCGAGTCAAGTCCGAGTACGACCCGGAGAACCTGTTCACCGTCAACCGCAACATCCGTCCGTTCCGGTGATGGCGCCGCCGACGGTCGGGGCGAATGCGGATCTCTCACCGACCGTTACCTCAAGGTGGCAGCAGCGCAAGCAGAACCGCAGGTGGAG
Organism: Glycomyces sp. L485; assembly: GCF_022548875.1. Lineage (GTDB taxonomy): Bacteria > Actinomycetota > Actinomycetes > Mycobacteriales > Micromonosporaceae > Glycomyces. The sequence continues at coordinate 140,337 of NZ_JAKZEW010000005.1, forward strand.
CGACAGGTGGGGATCACGTTGGACACCTCGGTGTGGTCTGTAAGGTCTGCGATCAAGACCTTGACCACGTCGGCGACACATCGGGTCGCCGGTGGCGAACTTTAGGACGAAGCCGGCATGAGTACACCTTCGCAATCTCCTCCTCCCAAGAACCGCAAGTTCCGCCTGCCGAACTGGCGGCGCGTCGCACTAGTCGCCGCCGCGGTGGTGAGCCTGACGGCGGGTACCGCATTCGCCGCCTCAATAGGACTGCCGGCGCCCGATCAGGACGCCGACACCGCCGGCCCGACCGAGCCGAGCCCGCCGCCGCAGGAACCGGAATCCAGCTCGCCGGCGCCGGAAGCGGTGGCGGCCGCCACCGCTTCCCCGAGCGCGGACGAGCCCTCCCCGTCTTCGTCCGACGACACTTGCGATCGACCCGCGGGCGACTCGCCGAAGGTGGCCGTCACTGAGGTCGAACTCGGAGCGGGTGTGATCGGCTACGGGCAGGAAGGGGACACCGACCGGCTGCCGATGGCGATCGCGGCCCGGCCCTCCGGCGGCTCCTGGCTGACGTGGATGGGCACGGA
>NZ_JAKZEW010000100.1:0-86 GCF_022548875.1 Glycomyces sp. L485
GAGATCGGGTCGCCCTCCAAAGTCGCGACCCGTCCGGTGTCTTTTCCGGCGAGGGTGTCGATGTCGACTGTCACGTTGAGCGTGCA
>NZ_JAKZEW010000100.1:275-467 GCF_022548875.1 Glycomyces sp. L485
GGCCGATTCGGCGAGGGACGCGGCGAGTTCGGCGAGGTGGGTGGCGAGTTGATCGAACGTCGCGTGAGCGCAGTACTGGGCGATCAAATGCTCCGGCGTCGCACAGGACACTTCGGGGTTCCAGGGGGAGGGGACGGGTTCGGCGTAGGGAGTGCGGGCGTACACGCGCATCGCGGGAGTCTTGTCCAACTG
>NZ_JAKZEW010000009.1:0-114109 GCF_022548875.1 Glycomyces sp. L485
TGACCTTCGACTTCTCGCTCCGCACCGACCCGTTCGCCTTCATCCTCGCCATCACACACCCCCTCCGTCATCCAAGCTTTCGAACAATCTCCCTGATTCCGACTGTTCGTCCTATACTTCAATGATACGGGCCTGACCAGCGGAAATCATCACCCGACAGGGGGAGAAAACCCTCATGTTCGGGGCCCGGACCGCCTGCCGCACAACACAACACGAGCAGAGCTCACCCGCCAAAGCCACCCGGCGCGCACCCGACCCCCGCACCGCACCCCGGGAAAGCCCGCCACCTCTCCGTCGCCGCCGCCCTTGGTGCAGAGGAACCATCCGCGCCCGCTTGGAGCCTCCAACGCGACAAGGGCCATTTCCGGGCTCCTCAGGAGCGATCGCCGGACCTCCGGGTGACCTTTCTCCTCCTGTCGTACTCCCGACAAAACCGGTTCCGTCCAGCTCTTCGGTCCCAACCCACGGATTTCAGGTAACCACTGGGCCCGAAATCCCGCTAGCGTGGCTTGCATACGAGCCCGAGTGGTGGAATCTGGTAGACACAGTCAGCTTAAAACTGGCCGTCGCGCGGCTTGCGGGTTCGAGTCCCGTCTCGGGCACTACTGGGAGTATGCAAGGCTGCCAAGAGAATCGGTGACAACCTAACGTCGATCCATGTTCTGCGGGGTACAAGCGGAATCGATCACTGTCGACTCCATCACTTGGAGCCACTCACGATCGGGTGGCGCTCCAGGCCGCCTCCGCGGCTGCGCACACTTCGCACAGTGAACGAGTCCCTGGTCAGCGGTGTGCGCTGGTGGAGGATGTGCCGGTACTCGACCCCGAGTCTGGTTCATCTCGATGTTGACTGAGATGGGTATGCATGCTATCCAGGGTATGAGCGCTGATATCATCGTGTCGAAACGGGCAGTTGGAATCGAATCCCTTCTGCTGCAATGACTTTGCCACTCCATTGGTATCGCGAAGTCGATTGGCCTGTGTCGTGAGGATGGCGATGCCCGAAACACCTCGGTCCACAACCCATACTTATCAACAAGACGGACCGGCGCAGGGCCGTTCCGCCAAAGTCCCCGGCGGATCTGCGGAACTCAAGTCCCGCTTGCTGCGCCTTGCCGTCATGCCTTTGGCAGCCACGACCGTTCTCGGTGTGGGGGCCGCGGTGTTCCTGGCGCGCACCGGTTCTGCTTCGGACCCGGCCTGGATGCCGGCCATGGTGCTCGGCGCCGCCGCCCTGCTCCTATGCATAGTCGTCTATTTGTCGATCCACTCCGCGTTGAAGATCGACGCCGACCTCGGCCATCGGATCGCGACCGTACGACGCTCTACTGTGGAATCGCATTATCAGATCTGGCAGACTCTGGAAGAGCTCCAGCGGACCGTTCCGCCCGAGCAGCGCTGGTCCGTCCCCATGCCCGCAGAGCCTCGTCAGGGCCTCCACACGGCCGAGGCCATCGGTGCGCTCGCCGTCGAGGCGCATCAGCTCCGCCAGGTCGCCGGCGCCCTCGCCGGCCGCGGCGTCCCGGCCCGGCCCTCCGCCCAGACCGGCCCGATCGACACGGACGTCCACCCTCGCGTCGGCATCTTCGTCAACCTCGCGCGCCGCCTCCAGTCCCTCGTCCACCGCGAGATCGAGCAGCTCGACGAGCTCGAGAACCAGGTCGAGGACCCCGACCTCCTCAAGGGTCTGTTCTCCGTGGACCACCTCGCCACCCGCATCCGGCGCCACGCCGAGAACCTCGCCGTCCTCGGCGGCGCCACCTCGCACCGCCAGTGGAGCCGGCCGGTCAACGTCTACGAGGCGCTCCGAAGCGCCGTCGCGGAGGTCGAGCAGTACGCCCGCGTCAAACTCGTGCGCCCCATCGAGGGCACCCTCAAGGGCCACGCCGTCGCCGACGTCATCCACCTCGTCGCCGAGCTCGTCGAGAACGCCACCACCTTCTCTGCCCCGCAGACGCAGGTCCTCATCCGGGTCCAGCGCGTCCGCTCCGGCCTCGCCATCGAGGTCGAGGACCGCGGCCTCGGCATCGAACAGCATGAACGCGACCGCTACAACAAGATGCTGTCATCGCCCGACGACGTCGACCTCGACGAGCTCCTCGCCGACGGCCGCATCGGGCTGTACGTGGTCTCGTCGCTGGCCCGTCGCCACAACCTCACCGTCCAGCTGCAGACCAACATCTTCGGTGGCACCCAGGCGATCGCCGTGCTCGGCGAGGACCTCCTCGGCGAGGCCCCCGAGCGCCCCGCCCCCAGGGAGATCCCCGCCGAGCCCGCCCAGCAGCAGATGCCGACCCGGGCCCCCTCCCCGCCGCCCTCGCTCCCGGCGCTCCCGTCGGTCCAGCTCGGCTCCTCCCTGTCGGACACCGGCCGCCACGCCCGCCCCCAGCCCGTGGCCGGCAACGGCATCCAGGCCGGATACACCCCGCCGCCGCAGAGTCCGGCACCCGTTCCCGCGTTCTCGACCGTCCCGTCCGCTCCCGGCTACGAGACGGTCGCGGCGGCCGCCGTCAACGGCTCCAACCACGCGCCGGCCCCCGGACCGGAGGCCGACACCCGCCCTGCACTGCCGAAGCGCAACAAGCAGGCCCACCTGGCGCCGCAGCTGCGCGACGCGCCGCAGCAGGTCCAGCGCGGGTCCGAGTCCGGCCACGACCCCCGGCTGATGAAGGCGTTCCAGCAAGGCCGGTTCCGGGCCGACGCACAGGACGAACCCCAGATTCCCACTTCGGACAGTTCTGTTACTCCAAACCGACACGAGGAGGCCTAATGGCAGGCGATGAGGCAGCGGCGCAAGCGACGGATCTAGGTTGGCTGCTGGCCGGCCTGATAAAACGGGTGCCCAACACCCGCAGCGCCCTCCTGCTGTCCTCGGACGGCATCAAGAAGGCGTTCCACGGGCTCACCACGGACCAGGCCGACCAGCTCTCCGCGATCGCTTCGGGAATGTTCTCCCTGGCGAGGAGCGCGGGCGCCCAGTTCGGTTCGGCAGGTGGCGTCAGGCAGGTCGTCGCCGAGCTCGACGACACGCTGCTGTTCGTCTCCACCGCCGGCTCCGGCGCGGTCCTGGCCGTCATGGCTGGGCGCGACGCCGACGCCGGCGTGCTCGGATACGAGATGTCGATCCTGGTCAAGAGCGTTCGGCCCTACCTGGAGACGCCCGTCCGCCGACCCGCGGCCACCAGCGGTGAAATGGTGGGCTGATGTCCGATTTCGAGGACCATCCGCTGCTCGACGACGACGCCGGTCCGCTGGTCCGTCCGTATACGGTCAGCAACGGACGCACCGCCCCGACCGCGAAGCTGGACCTGCTCTCGCTGGTTCGCTCGACCGGGCAGCTGAGGCCCTCGCAATTGGAGGCCGAGCACGCCGAGGCGCTGCTGCTGTGCCGGGAGCCGATCTCGGTGGCCGAGGTCTCGGCCCATCTTCGGCTCCCCGCCATGGTCATTAAGGTATTGCTGTCCGACCTAGTCGACTGCGGCGCCGTCACCGCCCACTCGCCCGACCCCGCCGTAGATCCCACCGACCGAACCGTATTGGAGGCACTCCTCAATGGCCTACAACGGCGACTCTGACCATTCGCCTGCACAACCACAGCCACCCTTGCCCACCGCGATCAAACTCCTCATCGCCGGGGGTTTTGGAGTCGGCAAGACCACCTTTGTCGGTTCGGTGAGCGAGATCGAACCGCTCAGCACCGAGGAGACCATCACCACTGCGAGCATCGGCACCGACGACCTCACCGGCCTGGGGGAAAAGGTGACCACCACTGTCGCTCTCGACTTCGGGCGCATCACGCTGGACCAGCGCCACATCCTGTACCTGTTCGGCACCCCGGGGCAGGACCGGTTCTGGTTCATGTGGAACGAGCTGTCCGACGGCGCGTTCGGCGCGGTCGTCCTGGCGGACACCCGGAGGCTGGAGGACTGCTTCGCCGCGCTGGACTTCTTCGAGCGACGCGGCACGCAGTTCATCGTGGCGGTAAACGAGTTCGAGGGGTCGTACCACTACGACCCCGAGGAAGTGCGCACCGCCCTGGACCTCAAACCGAATACCCCGATCGTCTGCTGCGATGCTCGCGATCCACGTTCCGCAACACTGGTGCTGGTCACGCTGACCAAGCACCTCATGTCGGCCGCGTCTGCGACCGTCCGGTTAGGAGCCCTGCATGACCACACCCGAGAAAGACTTCCGACTCACCATCACGCCCGACGACCCCCGCGCGCCCGATCGGGTCCGGAGGCTCCGCGAGCTCGGGATCGGCGACGATCCCGACCCGGAGTTCGACGATCTGGCCAAGCAGCTCACCGAGATCACCGGCGCGCCCTACGCGATGGTGAACTTCATCGACGAGGACCGCCAGTACTTCGCGGGCCTGGCCGCCCCGGACGGCGGCGACGCCTCTCAGGCCTTGGCGGGCGCAGAGCCGCCGCCCGAGGTCGGACGTGAGATGGACCGCGACCACGGCTACTGCCCGCATGTGGTGGTGCGCGGCAAGGCCCTCGTCCTCGGGGACGTCTGCGACTATCCGCGCTTCGCCGGCAACCCGGTGGTCGACAAGATCGGGATCCGCTCCTACATGGGCGCGCCGCTGATCGACGACGACGGCAACACCTTGGGGACCGTCTGCGTGGTCGACACCGAGACTCACGAGTGGGGCCGTCCCGGCCTCGACGTCATCAAGGAGATGGCCGCGAAGGTCATGGACCGCATCCGCGAGCGCAAGAAGCAGGGCGAGATGTAGCAGGAGAGGAGGCAGCGTCCGCCGCCTCCTCCGTGACCGCGCGGGGCAAGGTCTGGCCGATCCTCCAGACTTGCCCTTATCCGACCGCGACCGGCTCGCCTCCGACGATCTTCTCGGACCACTGGCCCCTGGAGCGCCCGAGGGCCTCTTCTGCGAGGCGCAGGCGCTGGACGTCCGAGGTGCCCGCGGGCGCGAAGATGTGGAAGGCGTCCCTGAGGTACCGCTCGATCGGCCTGTCGGTCGACAGGCCGGCCGCGGCGTGGATCTCCATGGCCTCCCTCGCCGAGTCGAGCGCCGACTCGACGTTGACGAGCTTGGCGTTCATCAGTTCCACATCGCAAGGCAGGCCCTTGTCGAGCAGGTGAACGGCGTGGTACGCGGTGATGCGCGCCGTCATCAGCCTGGATTGGATCTGCCCGATCTTCTGCTTGATGTTGTCCAGTTCGCTGATGGGCTTGCCGTAGAGCGTGCGTTCCGATGCGTACTTGACGGTCGCTTCGAGGATCGCCTGGTGGATCCCGAGAGACACGGCGGTCAGGTTCGACCGTCCGTAGAGGATGGAGGAGGAGTACGCGACCGAGAGCCCGTCTCCTTCGGTGCTGAGCATGTTCGTCGCCGGGACTCGGCAGTTCTCGAACAGCAGCTCCCCGAAGCTGAAGCCGTGCAGGCCCATCGTCGACTGCTGGGGGGCGAGGGCGAAGCCCGGCCGGTCCGACTCCACCAGGAACGCCGACAGCCCCTTAGATCCGGGCCCGGTGCGCACCACCACACCGTGCAGGTCGCCGACGTGGCTGTTTCCGACGAAGACCTTGTGGCCGTTGAGGATGTAATCGCTCCCGTCCCGGACCGCGGTGGTCTGCATGCCGAGGACGTGGCCGCCGGAGACGGTCTCGGTGACCGCGATCGTGGGCAGGCACCGTCCGGAGGCGATGGCGGGGAGCCAGGTCTTCTTCTGGACCTCGTTGCCGAAGTGGAGGATCTTGGCGACACCGAGCTGGGAGGCCTGCACCATGGCTCCCATCGCGCCGGAGACGCGGGAGAGCTCCTCGATGATGATGGTCTTCGCCAAGTGGCCCATGCCCATACCGCCGTATTCGCGGCCCACGGTGACGCCGATCCAGCCTTGGCGGGCGATCATTCTCGACAATCGGCGGTGGACGGCCTTCTTGTTCTCCATTTCAGGGATGCGGGGCCTGACTTCGCGTTCGGCGAAGTCCCTGACCGCGCTCCTGAGAGCGTCGTGTTGGTCGTCGGTGAAGTAGCCGGTCATAGGTTACCCCCTGTGGGCAGCTAATGCTCGCCAAAGACCGCTCGGTCAGCAGCCCCCACCATGAGACACGACGAGCTGTTACATGAATTTGTCTCGGAGTGACTGTAGCAACCGCTATCGCGTGGGGCAAGGGTGAGCAATGTGGACATAGCGCTGTTACGAGCCGGTAACATACCGTTGGGGCCCAAGGGAAATGAATACGGTTGACTACTCTCAGAATTCGAGACTGAGGGTGCGCTCTGCATATGCATGTGATAGCGGAGGCCTTCTCGGATCGCCTCTGGGGCTTTATCGGGCTTTTGCCAAGCCGTTATGCCACATTGTTGCGCGCGCAATGGTCCCATGATTGGATCACCATTGAGGCGGCATGCCCGCCATCCCCCACACGACTCCCCGGGAGCGCAATGTTCAAGTCCAAATCAAAACGTCACATGGCCGGGGCGGCCGCGCTTGCGGTGGTCACCATGGCCGTCGGCGCCTGGTCCTGGTTCCCCGGACACGGGCCGGGACACGGCCACGGCCGCGAGGTCGACCTCCAGCTGCTGGCCATCAACGACTTCCACGGCAACATCGAGGCCTCCGACGGTCTCACCTACGAGGTCGACGGCGAAGAGGTCTCCGCGGGCGGCGCCGAGTACCTCGCCACCTATCTCGAAGAGGCCCGCGAGGGCGAGAAGTACAGCACGACCGTCGCCGCCGGCGACCTCATAGGAGCCAGCCCCTTCCTTTCGGCCGCGTTCGGCGACGAGCCCACCATCGAGTCCCTCAACGCCATGGGCGTCGAGGTCTCCAGCGTCGGCAACCACGAGTTCGACAAGGGCATCGACGACCTCTACCGCCACATCGAGGGTGAAGGCGACTACGAGGGCGCGGCCTTCCCGTTCCTGGGCGCCAACGTCGTCGACGAGGAGACCGGCGAGCCGGTCATCGAACCGTACTGGATCAAGAAGTTCCGCGGCGGCGTCAAGGTCGGCTTCATCGGCATGACCCTGGAGGGCACCGGCGACATCGTCGCCAAGTCCGGCATCGAGGGCATCGAGTTCCTCGACGAGGTCGAGACCGCGAACAAGTACGCCAAAGAGCTCCAGCGCAAGGGCGTCAACTCGATCGTGGTCCTGCTCCACGAGGGCGGCTACCCCGTCGAAGAGGACACCGGCCACGACTGCGAGTCGCTCGACGGCTCCGGGGTCGGCATGTCCGGGCCCATCGTCGACATCGCCGAGACCATGTCCTCCAAGGTGGACATGATCGTCACCGGCCACACGCACCAGGAGTACGTCTGCTCGGTGCCCGACCCGGCCGGTCAGCCCCGCATGGTCACCTCCGCGTCCTCCTACGGCCGCGTGTTCACCGAGATCGAGGCAACCTACGACAGGCGCACCAGGGACATCGTGCGCTCCTCGGTGACCGGCTCCAACACCGTCGTCGAGCGCGACGTCGAGGCCGATCAGGTCCAGTCCGACCTCATCGCCGGCTACCAGGACGAGGTCGAGGAAGTCGCCGGCCGCAAGGTCGGCTACATCGCCGAGGACATCACGCGCGGAGCCACCCGCGCCGAGGAGTTCCCCCTCGGCAGCCTCATCGCCGACGCCCAGCTCGACCGCACCGCCGACCCCGACATCGGCGGCGCCCAGATCGCGTTCATGAACCCCGGCGGCGTCCGCGCCGACCTGCTCTACGACGAGGGCGAGCCGGGAGTGGTCACCTACGCCGAGCTGTACAGCGTCCAGCCGTTCAACAACTACCTGGTCACCATGGACCTCACCGGCGAGCAGATCCTCACGCTGCTCCAGCAGCAGCTGCCGAGCGAGGACCGGGGGACGACCTTGTTCCTCCAGGTCTCCGAGGGCTTCACCTACACCTGGGACACCTCACTGGAGGGCGCCGACCAGATCGTGGCCGACTCGCTCATGCTCAACGGCGAGCCGATCGCGGCCGACCAGTCCTACCGGGTGACGGTCAACTCGTTCCTGGCCGACGGCGGCGACTCGTTCTACGTCCTCGCCGAGGGCGAGAACCGTCTGTTCGGCGAGGTCGACCTCGTCGCGTTCGAAGCGTGGTTCGGCGAGAACTCCACGCCGGACAACCCGGTCGAAGCGCCTGAAACGGGCAGGGTCAACCTCATCTAGTCGAGAGAATTCCAAGCGGCGGAGGACGCGAAGTCCTCCGCCGCTTCTACGTATCCGAGCGGCGACCGGATAGTCTAGGGATGCCCTGACATATACGGAGGACCGGAGACATGCAGAGCGGAAACTCATCCCTCAGAAACATGATGAAGAACCAGCACGCCGACCAGCGCATGGGCGCGGCGTACGGACCTTACGGGCAGATGACCCAGGCGCCGCAGGTCGAGGCCATGCGGATCGACGACGTCATCGTCCGCACCGTCGCGCTCGTCGCGGCGACCTTCGTCGCGGCCATGGTGACCTGGTCGATGGTGTACCCGAACCTGCCACCGGAGGGCGCCGAGTTCATCACCGCCGAGCAGCAGTCGGCCCTGAACACCGCCATGACGCTCGGCACGATCGGCATGTTCGTCGGTCTCGGCGTCATCATCTTCTCGATGTTCAAGCCGATCACCAACCCGTTCGTCTGCTTCGTCTACGCCATCGGACAGGGTCTGCTCCTGGGCGGCGTCAGCGCTTTCTTCGAGTCCCGGTTCGAGGGCATCGTCGTCAACGCCTTGCTCGGTACCGTCCTGGTCTTCGGCGGGATGCTGGCGCTGTACAAGTTCCGCATCCTGAGGAACTCGCCGATGTTCACCAAGGTCATGGTGGGTGCCGGCTTCGGCATCTTCGCGCTGATCATGGTCAACTTCGTAGCGGGCATGTTCGGCGCCAACCTCGGACTGTTCGCCGCTCCCGGTGAGTCGGTCTCGGCGATCCAGTGGATCATCGCCATCGGCATCACCGTCTGGGCGGCGTTCTCGTTCATCCTCGACTTCGACATGATCGAGCAGTCCGCCGCCGCAGGCGCGCCCAAGAAGTTCGCCTGGGCAGGGGCCTTCGGTCTCACCGCCGGGCTCATCTTCCTGTACTGGAACCTGCTCCGCCTGCTCAGCTACTTCCAAGGCGACTAGCCTCCGCTGTGGACCGGACGTTGGAGCGGGCGATCGGGCGCGTCGTGGAAGGCACGCGCCACTGGTCGCCCGCCCGTTGGTCTCAAGGGGAGCGCGCCGAGGCGATGCACGCCCTCGTGCAGGCGCTCGCCGACGTGTGCGCCGATGTCGAGGGTGAGCCCAGGCGTGAGGTCCCGCGGCTGCCCAGCGACCTCAGTCTGCCCGACCAGCTGCAAGTGGTCGGCCTCGATCTGCTCGACGTGGCCGACAAGCTCACCCCGGTGCAGCGCGACGAGATCGACGCCGCCGTCAAGACGGCCCGCGCCGCCCTGTTCTGAGCGCGGGCCGATCGGGCATGTAGCGATCGGGTTCTAGCGCTCCAGCATGGCGAGTCGGCCGACCGGGTCGGCGAGGACTCGCGCAGCTTGGTGTCACGCACCTGGACCACACCCGCGTGGACGCGGACCTCGACGCAGGCCTCGTCGGCGCCGCCGCTGCGAGAGGAAGTCTCCCAGGGTCAGGCTTGTGGTGTCCGATCTGCCGCGGTGCCTTCGCTCGTTACCTCACCGAAGCGGCTCTCGCAGGCTCAAGGAACCGGTTCACGACACTGGACTACCTGCGGGCCTCGTGGACCGACGGTCAGTTCGCCGCCGACTCCATGCCGTTGCGGGGGACTTCCTGTCCGAACGGCAGGACCTTGCGAGGATCGATGAGTCCGCTGACCGATGCCAGGACGATCAACTGCTCGTTCGTGTCGACCTTGAATCGGTCCCGCAGATCGCGGAGGCGGCGGCGCAGGTGCGTCGACGAGCATCCGATCCATTCGGCCGCGGCGTCGCGGCTCGGGGCGCAGATGACGCAGGCGAGCAGCTCGACATCGCTTGCCGTGAAACTCACAGTGGTCGCGGGAGGAGATGAGACCATCACTCTGCTCTCTTCGCTTGGGGTGCAGCGGGGGAGTCCTGCCGCATGCAACGGCGGCCACCTAAATGTAACAAAGCAACTGCGAATAGTGTGGTCTACGCAAACCGCATAAGTCGTGGAGCGCAGCAAGAGTGCTCGAAGTCTCCTGCGACGGGCGGACGCACGATGTGCGGAACCGAACGTCGCGCTTGTGGACGGTGTCGCGCCCTCGATAGGTTGAAGTGGACAAGGGCGCACGACCGAGAAGTTCCCACACCACCGGCCGTGCGCCGTGAAACAGCCGCGTCACCGAGGCGAACTCGATGACCAGCGGCCCCAAGATCATTCTAGGAGGACTTCGGATGACGCTAGTCAGACGAGTCATTACGGCCACCGTGATGGCGGCGGCCCTGCTGGGCGCCAGCGCCGGCGCCGCGAGCGCCGAGGACATCGGCGGGGCTGTCCAGGAGGGCGGCGTCTCGATCGCCGCCTGCGAGAACGTCGGCGGTGGCACCTGGTGCCACGGCACCCAACCCGACGGCGTGCTCAAGAACTGCTACTCGAACTACACCCACAACAGCAATTACCACAGCTCGACCGCGGCCATGGCGGGCGGAGTCTCCAAGCGGTTCGCCAGCGCCGGGTACACGTCCCGGGCCGACGTCACCGCCGGCTGGGCCTACACCTGCTACACGTATTACAACCCGAACGCTTGATCAGGTCGGGCTGAAGTCCCGCAGTCGATCGCGTCGCGACGGCGTCGGCCCCGGCATGTCCGGGTCCGACGCCGTCGCGACGGTCGACCCGCACCAGGCTTCCCTTGTGGTCCCGAGTGGTGATTGCATACGTGGTATGCTCACCTGACGGCGATGAATGCACTAGTTTAATCCTTATGTCCCCCAAAGCAACCATAGGAAGAGGGCGTGTCGCCCGCCCTGTGCCGAGCGCGGATCACCAGTCCGGTGTACCGACCTGCCTGACAGGAATTGCGAACATCTATGAGACTGACTCTCTCGGTTCTCTTCATGGGCATGCTGCTCGCCATCCCGGCGGTTGTGATCGCCGATTCGGCCTTCGAACGGGAATCACAGAGCCAGGCCGCCATCACCGGCATCGGGACCGAGTTTCTCTGGCCGGACGACTCCCGGGCGGCCGACCCCGAGGCGGCGCTGCGCATCCTCTCCGAGGCGGCCGAAGCCACCGGGTCCAATGTGCTGCGAACCTCGGTGGGCACTTCCGAGTCCGGGAGGAAGCGCATCGCGCACTACGTGTTCATGGGTCGGGACGGGACCGGCCTGTTCGACGAGTTCACGCTCGCGGACGGGCGCTGGCTTTCGCCGGCCGAGTCGCGCCTCGGATCGGCGACGGTCTCCTCGGCGCGCACCGGTGAGGACGGCAACGTGGGTGTGCCCGCGGTCTTCGCAGGCCGGTACGAGCTGACGTTCGCGCCGCTGAGTCAAGCGTACGAGTCCCTGCCGGTCGCGGGCAGGTACGCCGTCGAGGCCCCCGACGCCGCCGCCGCGGACCGCTTCCTCACCCTCGTCCTACAGCGACTCGGCGAAGCGGGGCTCGACGAGATCTCCGCTGAAGACCTCACGCCGGGCGGCGCACAGGGCTCCGTCCACGGCAACCGCGGCCTGATGGTCCTGGCCTACCTCCTCGCAGGGGCCGCCGTGCTCGTAGTCGCCTTCATCCTCCTGCGAGAGGGGAAGCGGATCGGCGTGCTGCGGTTGACCGGACACTCCCCGATGCGGATCTGGTACAGGGTCGTGGGCCGACTGCAGATCGCATCAGTCCTCATCGGACTGGCAGCCTGCGCGGTCGTCGCGCTCGCAGTCCCCGGCGTCGACGCCTGGTTCCTCAGGGCCCTCGCCGTAGCGTGGGCCGAGGTCGCGGTGGCCGCGTTCGCGGCCACGATGGTCGTCGGGCTGGTCATCGTCCATCGCGTGCAAATCGCCGATCTCATCAAAGGAAGCCTCCAGTGAACGATCAGACGCGGACCACGGACCGGGCAAGGCGCCGTTCGTCATTCGGCCCGGCGATAGCGGTGCCGGCGGTGGCGAAGGCCGTCTGCGGGGCGCTGCTGGCCTTCTTCGCCGTGGCGGTGTGGCAGCAGCTCGCCGACCTGCGGGAGCGACAGGAGCTGAGCGAGGACTGGGCGGACATCCAGGACTACGCGGTCTTCTACCCCTTCGCGATGGGCAACGACAGCGACGAGATGCAGTCCGGCGGCAACGCCACGTCGATAGCTCAGGCACGTGACTTGTATCCGGTCCTCGAAGCGGACGGCGCGCTGTACGTCGACGCGATCAACTACGAGACCGGGGTGCCCGACGACCCCTCGTCGCCCTGGCCGGTGCCGCCGATCCGCGTGAACAGCAACTACATCGAGCAGTACCCGGTCATGGACGAGTCCGGGAGCCCGATCGACGTCGGCCGCGACGAGCAGGCCTGGGTGGTCGCGGTGCCGGAGCAGTACAAGCCGCACGAGGCGCAGCTCAGGGAATTCGTCCAGGCCGCCCGGGCCGGCGGGCCGGGACTCACCGGCGCGGTACAGGCCGAGGAGCGCATAGTCGGCGAACCCGCCCCCGAGCAGTTCACGGACCAGGAGGTCAGGATCATCTGGACGGCCTCGGGGCAGGAGGTGTTCTCCTTCAACTCGAATGTGAACCCCGAGGGCGGCAATACGATCACCGACCCCGTCATCGAGATCATGACCCCCGCGAACAGCCTGACGGTGGACCGGCTCAATGCGATCACCGGCGAGATCAACGCCCCCTTGAAGGTCCGTGTCGACGGTGACCCCGCGGCCGCGCTCGGCGAGCTCACGCCGCTACTGCGGGAGCTCAGGCTCGACGACAACCTGCAGCACCTGGTGACCGGCGAGGAGGCCATGGCCAGGGAGGTCAGCGACATCCGCAGTGGTGTCGCGTGGGTCTCGGCGTTCGCGGCCGGCGCGCTGCTCGTCATGCTCGTGCTGAGCGCGACGCTGGTGTTCATCACCTCGGACCGCCTGCGCAGGAGGATCACCGTGCGAAGGCTCCACGGAGTCGGCTTCACGCGAGCCTACCGGGAGCTGCTCGTCGTCCTGGGCGTGACGTGGCTGGTCCAGGCGCTCCTCGCCGGTGCCGTGCTGGCGTTCTACGAGGTGAGCTCCTCGGGGACGATGCCCGGCGATGAGGCGCGTCCATTCGCCCAGACACCGGAACTCCTCGCCGTCCTCGCCGCCTCGCTGGTGGTCGAGGTCCTGTTCGTCGTCGTGACCGCGTCGATCGTGGAGCGCCGGAACGCCGTCAAGCGCCTGAAGGAGATGTAGCAATGGAAATCCACAGCGAACTCATCGGGGTGCGGAAGCAGTTCGGTGCGCATGCGGTCCTCGAAGGCTTCGATCTCCAGATCGAGGCAGGGGAAATGGTCGCCCTCACCGGACCGAGCGGATCGGGGAAGTCGACGTTGCTCAACATCATCGGCTTGCTGGAGGCGCCCGACCACGGCGAGGTCCGAATTCTCGGCGACAGGGCCCCCAAGCCGCGCAGTCGCGCCGCCAACCGCTACCTTCGCCATCACCTCGGATATCTCTTCCAGAACTACGCGCTCATCGACAGCGCCTCGGTCGAGCACAACCTCGACATCGCGCTCACCTACTCGAGTGAGCGGGGCTCGAAGAAGCGCCGTATCGCCGAAGCGCTCGCGCACGTCGGCCTGCCCGGGGCGGAGAACCGCAGGATCTTCTCGCTGTCGGGCGGGGAGCAGCAGCGTGTCGCCGTAGCGCGGCTGCTGCTGAAGCCCTGCGAGATCGTCTTGGCGGACGAGCCGACGGGATCGCTCGACTTCGAGAACCGCGACATCGTGCTCGGGCTTCTCCGAGAGCTGAACAAGGCCGGCAAGACCGTGGTCATCGCGACCCACGATGAGGCCGTGGTGTCCGCCTGCTCGCGAGCCGTGGACCTGAACGGCACGGGAAGTCGTTCGATCAGCCGCTAGAGGTCCTCGGCGATCCCGCAACCTGGTTCCGCTCGGCGGAGGGCGGCTGGGTCAATGGCCGGCTCCTCCAAAGCAACGGCGGCCTCGGACAGCCACGCCGTCGGGGAGGTTCAGGTCCTCGATCGGAGCAGTCTGCGGGTCCTGTGTCTGCTCACCGCTGAGATCACCAGTGCCGCTGACAGCATCAGCGCGCCGATGCCGACCGTCTTCGCGTCTCCGGGCAGCATGGGGAGGACCCACCAGGCCGTCGTCCTGTCCTGCATGGCTTGCAGACCCAACGCGGTGACGGGCAGGATCGCGATCATCACCAGCACCCACGACTGAGACGGGCCGAGGATACGAGCCGATATCAGCGACAGCGCCGTCCAATAGAACAGGCCCCCGACGAGCTGCGAAGCCGAGTGCGGTCCGTCGTCGACCGCCGCCATCCAGGCGACGACCAGCGCGGCCAATCCCACCAGGCCGATCACGAGCATCCGGGTGTGCAGTGCGACCTTGAGGGCCGACACCGCCTCTCGTTCGGGGAACGGCGAGGTCAGAACCAGCGTGATCGCGCATGAGGCGAAGATCGGGTAGAACCAGAGCAGTCCCACCGCCCCGCCGATGCCGCTGATGGTCGGGAGTGGAACGACCTGGTAGCCCCAGGCCAGGCCTGTCACGGTCAGGGCCGCGAGCAGGCAGAGCACGAGCGGCACCTGGCGGACTCGCAGCCAGAGCCGGAGCGATTGCCGGTCAGACATCGCAAGGGGCCCGCAACTCGGCGACCTTTCCATGCGCCCATTCGAACTGCCGGTCCTCGGGCATGGCGAGCACTTCGTCGATCGAGTCCAGACCGGGGGCCGATACGCCCATGTCGGCGGTTGAGTCGACCTCCATGATGTAGGCGGTGAGCCAGTCGCTCAACTGCCAGTAGGCCGCGGCGAGTCGCTCGGCGTCCGGGTGCTCGGGGCCGACTTCGCAACCGGGGAAACCGGACACGTCCATCGCATAGGCCACCATGCCGTTGGCCGCCCCGAACCCGCCGCCGAAGAACGTCAGCTGGTCGCCCACGTCGCCGCGCATGCCCTCTTCCCAGAATTGGTCCATCCCTTGGTACGGGTCGTTCGGGAGCAACAGGAATTCATCGAGTTCGTTGAACCGTTCGACATAGTCCGCCATCATGGGCAGGTACTTCTCGTGCTCCTGCCAGACGCACACCATGGGGTAGGTGTCGGTGCAGGCGCCGTTGTTCCCGTGGTAGTACCTGGGGACTTGTAGAGGCCCGGCCGTATACGTCATGGTGGCCGCGAGCAGAATCATGCAGCAGACGAGCCCCCAACTGAAGCGTCGGACCACCGCGTGCCGGGACCGGTGCCAGTCGCGTATCGCCCCGGCCGCCAATGCGAGCGCGAGTATCGACAGGGCCAGACCCGCGCGGGCGGCGAGGGCCGACCAGGAGACGACCACATCCGGGTAACCGTAGAGGGTCATCAGCGCGAACCGCTCGTCCGTGTCGCCGAGGAAGACCAGGATCATCATGAACAGCGAGGCGGCGGGCACCGTGAACGGCGACGGGAGCGCGCGGCCCATGAAATAGCCGAACGCGACCGCGAGCAAGGCGATCGACAGCGCCAACAGAATGTAGGTCGGCCAGATCGTCCCGCGGCTCGTTGCCGGCACCGTCATCACCGTCACGACCGCGTAGGCGGCCAAGACGGGCACCCACGCGTAGGACAGGACCGCAGCGAGTGTCACGAGTTCGCGTTTCCAGGGGCTGGTGGCCGAGACCGCCGCCTGCCGGTCCAGGCGCGAAGCCGTCCGGCGGTAGGCGGTCCAGGCCGCCGCGGCCGTCATGAACGGGGCGGCCAGGCCGGTCCCCACCTGCACAGCCGTGCTCGCCTGAGTCCAGACGCCCTCCCAGTGCCCGTACCGCGCGACAAGGTAGGCGCCGATGACCGCGGCGATGACCGGGGCCCACCATTTGGCGGGGGAGCGTCGCAGCTCGGTCCAGAAGACGCTCATCGGCGCACCTCCTCTGCGGCGCCGAGGACGGTGGCGTACGCCCGTTCCAGGTCCGTGGCGCCGGGGGCTTCGGCCTCAGCGACCTCTGCGAAGTCCTTCACCGGACCTGAATGGACGATCTCGCCGGAACGCATGACGGCGACTTCGTCGCAGCAGGCTCCGACGTCCTCGACCAGGTGCGTGCTCAGCAGGACGACCGCTTCGAACCGGGCGGGTATGGAGGTCATGATCTCCCGGAATCCGATCCGCTGCATCGGGTCCAGTCCTACGGTCGGCTCGTCGAGGATGACGACCTTCGGGTCGCCGGCGATCGTGGCGGCGATGCCCGCCCGCTGCCGCATCCCACCCGAGAGCCTGGACATCTTCGTGCTGGCACTGTCGGACATGGCGGTCGCTTCGAGTGCCTCGCGTACCAGGCGGCTTCGGTCCTCGGAACGCACACCGCGCAGCCATGCGCTGTAGTCGACGAACTCCCGCACGGTGAACCCCTTCGGGTAGCCGAACTCCTGAGGCAGGAAGCCCAGTTCGCGTCGGATGGAAGGCAGTTCGCGGGGAACGGTGGCGTCTCTGCCCGCGACGGTGAGCGCACCGGCCCGGACCGGCTCGGCGGTCGCCAGTGTCCGCAGCAGTGTCGTCTTCCCGGCTCCATTGGGACCGAGGAGCCCGGTGACCCCGGGTCGTGCCACGAAGTCGATGCCGTCGAGGACGGTCTTGGTTCCATAACCTTGGACCAGACCACTAGCCTTCAGCAGATTCGTCATAGTCGTCCTTCAACGTGAAGCAAGCGTTTGCATTCGGTGCTGTCGCAGATGGTCGTCTCAAACTGATCATCAGAGAGTCGTCGGGATGGGCTCTCTCGGGGGGCCGGGCAATTCGCCACGAAGCATAACAAGATCGCCCGCGTTGAGTGAGTCTCCGAGATGGACCCTTGTAACGCGATGAGCGCCTACCGGTTCCGTGCGAGGTCGTGGTGTCAAGCTCGCCGGTCCCAGGAGGCCATGAGCAGCCCGGCGTCGTCGAGGGCCTCGACGAGGTTGTCGATCTCCCAGCGCAGCACGCTCCGCCTGGTGCGGGTCTCCGAATCGCCTTCCGCCAGCGCGGCCTCCAGTCGCCTCGCGGCCGTCTCCAGGTCCACACGGGAGGGGGAGTGCTCGCCTTTCGCGAGGGCCGCGAGCCGCCGGTAGGCGCCGTCGACCGCGTCGGCGAACACGTCGACGCCCGGCAGCGCCGCCGCCTCTTCTTTGCCGACGCTCGCATTGACGGCCACCAGCGCCCTGGCCGCCCTCGACAGGGCCTCCTCGGCGCCGAGCGCGTCCGACGACAGCGGCCCCGGCCCGGCCACCGGCTCGGCCTTCGCCTGGTCTGCGGCGGTCGACAGGGCCGCGCGCTTCGCCCGGACCTTGTCGATCACCGAGTGCATGAGCTTCGCGTCGTAGTCGTCCGGGTGGGCCTGGCGGTCGAGCGCGAGCCGCGCGTAGTCGCTGTAGGCGTCGACGAGTTCGGCCAGGAGGTCGCCGAGTCGCCTGGTCTGCCACGTCGGCGCGAGCATGTAGAAGCCGATCGACAGCGACGCGCCGACGGCGGTGGACACGCCCCGGTCGAGGCCCGCGCGGAGCGGGTCGTCACCGGACAGGTC
The DNA here is from genome assembly GCF_022548875.1 of Glycomyces sp. L485. Classification (GTDB taxonomy): domain Bacteria; phylum Actinomycetota; class Actinomycetes; order Mycobacteriales; family Micromonosporaceae; genus Glycomyces. The sequence continues at coordinate 17,597 of NZ_JAKZEW010000009.1, forward strand.
GATCTGGAACACCGTGAAACCGGCGACTGCCGCGGCGAAGACGAGCATCGACACGGGCCTGGTCCAGTAGGCGAGCAGCGCGCAGCCGAGCACGATGAGGCTCAACCACAGTGGAACGTGCGGCACGACGAGGCTCACCATCGACGCTGCGACGACGCCGCCGAGGGTGCCGAGCGCGCGCGTCACCCCGCGCGTGAGCGTCCCGGCGAAGTCGGCCTGGAGCACCAGCCAAGCCGTGAGCGGGATCCAGTACCCGTGGCCGCCGGGCCAGGTGAGGCTCAGCGCGACGGCGAGCGCGATGACCCCGGCGCGGCGCAGCGCGTGCTGCACGCTCGGGTCCTTCCAGCGCATCCGTGAGCCCAGCTGCTCGACGGCCTCGCGGGCCTGCCCGGTGGCGTAGGCCAGCGCTGGGTCGGCGATGACGTCGTCGGAGCCGGTGGCGATGCGCCCGGCGTAGCCCTCGGTGTCGTGCAGGGTGCGAAGGAGGCCGCTGATCTCGGTGGGGATCGAGCCCGTCGAGGTCGCCACGGGGTTGCGGGCGAGGCCTTCGAGGAGTGCCTCCCAGTCGAGCGCGGTGGGCCGGCGGGTGGTGATCTCGTCGGCGAGGTGGCGCAGGAGCCTGGCGGCGAGGCCGAGCGCCTCGGAGTGGAAGGCGACGGTGTCGGCTTCGCGGGCGTCGGCGCGGGCGCGGGCGGAGGCGACTCGGCCGATCGCGGTGGACAGGGCGTAGATCTGGGCGCGGGCGTCGACGACGGCGGCGGGGAGCGCGCGGCGCTTGTCGAGCTCGCGGGCGGCCTCGGCGAGCGCTTCGGTGTGGAAGGGCGCGTTGGGGTCGTCCGCGAGAGCTTCGGCGTCGTCGGCGAGGGCCCGCCAGGCCTCGGCGAGGATCCTGCGGTCCTCGGCCCAGCGGTAGCGGGGCGGCAGGAGCGCGGCGAGGGCCTGCACGAGCGCGCCCGCGCACACCGCGACGGCGGCGGTCCACACGGCGGTGTCCTCGGTGAGGTGGTCGGACAGGAAGAACAGCAGGCCCGAAACGGTGAGCGTGACGCCGGTGGCCTGCGAGATCGAGCCGAGGAACGTGAGCGTCAGCGCGTAGATCACCGAGGCGGCGACGAGGAGCACGGGCTGGTCGAGCGCGCCCAGGACGATGCCGCCGGCGCCGACCAGGCCGATGAGCAGCGGCACGCTCGGCTCGGTCCTGGTCCCGGGTGTGAGGAGGCCGACGCCGCCGAGCCAGGCGCCCATGATCGCGGCCTGCCCCCAGCCGGGCATGTCGAGGAACTGGACGACGACCATGACGACGGCGATCCCCGAGGCGGCGCGCACCGCCAGCACCGGCGCGGCCTCTCCGGCGGTCCAGGACCGCAGGTCGCGGCCGACCCGCCTGAACGACTCCGCCACCCCTGGATTGACCACACGCATAGGCTAGCCGCGCCTCGTGGTGTGACGGCTGCGACCGGTTAGGCTTGACCTCATGCAACAACCGGTGCTGGTGGTCGATTTCGGGGCCCAATACGCGCAGCTCATCGCCCGCAGGGTCCGCGAGGCCCAGGTCTACTCGGAGATCGTCCCCTCCGACATGCCCGCGAGCGAGATGCTCGCCAAGAACCCCGCCGCCATCATCCTGTCCGGCGGCCCGGCCAGCGTGTACGCCGAGGGCGCTCCGCACGTCGACGAGGCGGTCTACTCCTCGGGAGTGCCGATCCTCGGGATCTGCTACGGCTTCCAGGCGATGGCCCAGTCCTTGGGGGGCACCGTCACCAGGACGGGCACCTCGGAGTACGGCGGCACCGAGCTCAACGTGAGCGCCGGCTCCAAGCTCCTCGCCGGGCTCCCAGAGCGCCAGTCGGTGTGGATGAGCCACGGCGACTCCGTCACCGCCGCTCCCGAGGGCTTCACCGTCGTCGCCTCCACCGCGGGGGCCCCCGTCGCCGCGTTCGAGAACCTCGAACAGCGCCTCGCGGGCGTCCAGTACCACCCCGAGGTCGCGCACACCCCGCACGGCCAGGCCGTCATCCGCCACTTCCTGCACGACGTCGCCGGCCTGGCGCCGTCGTGGACGAACGCGCAGATCATCGACGAGCAGGTCGAGGCGATCCGCGAGCAGGTCGGCGACAAGCAGGTCCTGTGCGCCCTGTCCGGCGGCGTCGACTCCTCGGTCGCTGCCGCGCTCGTGCACCGCGCGATCGGCGACCAGCTCACCTGCGTCTTCGTCGACCACGGGCTGCTGCGCGCCGGCGAGGCCGAGCAGGTCGAGAAGGACTACGCGCAGCTCACCGGCATCGACGTGCGCGCCGTCGACGTCTCCGAGCAGTTCCTCGTCGCCCTCAAGGGCGTGTCGGACCCCGAGGAGAAGCGCAAGATCATCGGCCGGGAGTTCATCCGAACCTTCGAGGCCGCCGCGCGCGACATCGCCGCCGAGAAGGACATCGAGTTCCTCGTCCAGGGCACCCTCTATCCCGACGTCGTCGAGTCCGGCGGCGGCACCGGCACCGCGAACATCAAGAGCCACCACAATGTCGGCGGGCTCCCCGAAGACCTCCAGTTCGACCTGATCGAGCCGCTGCGGGCCCTGTTCAAGGATGAGGTCCGCGCCATCGGCATCGAACTGGGCCTGCCCGAGGCCATGGTGTGGCGCCAGCCGTTCCCCGGTCCCGGCCTCGGCATCCGCATCGTAGGCGAGATCACTCGCGAGCGCCTCGACCTGCTCAGGGCGGCCGACGCGATCGCCCGCGCCGAGCTCACGGCCGCCGGTCTCGACCGGTCGGTGTGGCAGTTCCCCGTCGTGCTCCTCGCCGACGTCCGCTCGGTCGGCGTCCAAGGCGACGGCCGCACCTACGGCCACCCGGTCGTGCTGCGCCCGGTGACCTCCGAGGACGCCATGACCGCCGACTGGTCGCGCCTGCCTTACGAGCTGCTCGCGAAGATCTCGACGCGCATCACCAACGAGGTGCCCGAGATCAACCGCGTCGTCCTCGACGTCACCAGCAAGCCGCCGGGCACGATCGAGTGGGAGTAGGTCCTGACGGGCCGCGGCCGAGCAAGCTTCGGCAGGTGCCCTGGCCAAGGTCGTACAGTTGAGGAATGCAATTCCGGATAGCTGCGTACGGGGAGGTACGTGACGAGAACGGTCGGCTCCTTCTGACCCGCCGCCGCACAGGGCGCGGCGCGGGACCATGGCACCTTCCGGGGGGCCTGGTCGACCACGGGGAACCACCCAAGAACGCGGCCCATCGCCTGGTGCACGAGCACACCGGCCACGACGTCGCCGTCCAGGACCCGATCGAGGCCGTCGCCGTCGCCAGACGCGGCACGCACACCAACGCCATCATCTACCGGGCCGCCGTCACCGGCGGCCCGCAGGCCGGTGACGGCGAGGACGTCGAATGGGTCGACCCTGTCCGAGCCGCCGATGACGCGCACTCGCCGTTCGTCTCAGCCTGCCTCGGCCTCGCGGACGACCGGCTCGCCGGGCGCGTCGACAAGACGCCCACCGAGCTGCGGCCCACGCCGCCCACCAAGGCCAAGAAGGGCCGCAGGCGCCGCGGCCAGCGCTTCGGCGCCTACGGCGTCGTCGCCGACGCGACCGGCAGGATTCTGCTCGCCCGCATTTCCGAGGGCTATCCGGGCGGCGGGACCTGGCACCTGCCCGGCGGCGGCGTCGACTTCGGCGAGTCGCCGCGAGCCGCGGTCCTGCGTGAGATCTACGAGGAGACCGGCCAGGACGCCCGTGTCGGGTCTCTGTTGAACGTCACCTCGTTCCGGCACCGCCGCGCGATCGGTCCCGAAGGCTATCCGCTCGACTGGCACGGGGTCCGCGCCATCTACTCGGCCCAGGTCGCCGACCCCTCCGCCGCGCAGGTCGTCGAGGCCGCCGGCGGCTCGACCTCCGAGTCGCGCTGGTTCGACGCCGACGCGCTCGCCGACCTGCCGCTCTCGCCGGCGGTCGAGGACGCGCTCCAGGTCGTCGACCTCACGAAGCTCGCGATGCCGCCTAGCGCCAGCGGGCGATGACGCTCTCGCCGGCCCGCACCGGTTCGCCGGGGGCGACGATCGCGTCGGCGGAGCCGGCCGGCAGGTAGACGTCGGTGCGCGAACCGAACCGGATCAGTCCGTACCGCTCGCCCTTCGAGAGCGCCGCGCCGACCTTGGTGCGGTTGACGATCCTGCGCAGGACCGCGCCGGTGCGCTGCGCGACCACGATGCGGCCGCGCGGCGTGGCCAGGACCGTGTAGCAGGCCGCGTTGTGCTCGGCCTCTGCCGTCGAGACTTTCGCGTACCCGCCCTTCTCGACGAACACGTCGACGACCTCCCCGGCGACGGGGGAGCGGTTGATGTGGACGTCCAGCAGCGACAGGTACGCCGAGATCCGGAGCCACTCGGCCCCGGCGGTCCCGGTGGCCGCGCCGAAGCGTTCGTCCACGACGGTCTCGATTCCCATGATCCTGCCGTCGGAGGCGGCGAGGATCTCCTCGGGTTCGTCGTCCTCGCCGCGCATGTCCGCCTCCCGCTGCGGGTCACGGAAGAACGCCGCGGCGGGCACGGCCGCCGCGGCGGGGAGCATCCACGCCTTCGAGGACGGCCGGATCCGCTTCGCCGCCCAGGCCGCGCCCAGGAGCATCCCGCCGATGATCAGGCCGTTCGAGTCGACGTGCAGGCCCGGCGTGACCGACACCGACGAGGCTCGCCACGCCGGGGCGAGGTCCTCCGCCGGGGCGACGGCTCGCGGCGCGGCCTCGTCGTCCGACGCCGAACCGATGCGCAGCTTGTGGATCCGCAACGGCGGGAACGAGCGGAGGATCAGATCGGTGCCGATACCGTACTCGGCGACGAGCTCGGCGATCTCCTCGCGCGCCGGCGCCGTCAGCGTCGCGGCGAACGACAGCACGCCGCCGGGCGCGACCTTCGCGCGCAGCGTCTCGATGTCCGCGATGAACGCCTCGGCCTCGACCGTGACCGGCGCGGCGAGCATCACCTGCTCGGCCGGTTCGGCCTCGCCGAGGTCGGCGACGACGGTGACGATCCCGGCCGTCCACGAGCCCTCGGCGTCCAACGCGGCGCGCAGGTCCTCAATGGAACGTCGGTCGGCGACGACGGTGAGGCGATCCGACGGCATGAGCGCTTCCAGCGCCGCCGTCAGCACCGGGTCGCCCCAGGCGGCGTTCACGATCAGTCCGGTCTTGGGCCCGCGCCGGCGGCTGAATTCGTCGGTGATGCCGCGAGCCGCGGCTTTCGAGATCGGCATATCCCAGACTATAGAGCGCTCCGGTCGCAGACCCGCCCCGACCGGAGCCGTGGCATCAGTTGCGAATGGTTATGAGTGGACCGTTTTGTCATCGTACTTTCGGCGAAACCTGGGAATCATTCGTATGAGCGCCCGCGCCGGGCCGACCGGCCGCCTCGTTTCCCCTCGTATGAAGCGGATCCCAACCTCACCGCTCCAGGAGGACGGAAGAACGATGACACGACACTCCAGACTCGCCCCGATGGCAGGCCTCGCCGCCGCGGCACTGACCGCGTTGGCGGGCACCGGTACCGCGGCCGCCCAAGAGCGCGGCGAGACCGAGCCGGTCAGCGGCGACATCGTCGTCGAGGAGGGTCTCGAACTGCGCGGCACGCTCGACGACGGGCCGTTCGACGTGTGGGCGAACGTCCTTGGGCTCGAGCCGCACGGCGGCGAAGAAGTGCTCCGGGTGTACTGCATCGACATCCGCACCGACCTCGACCAGGAGAGCCCTTACACCGAGGGCGAATGGGAGGAGTCGGGCGTGGCGAACCTGGAGAAGGTCCGCTGGGTGCTGACCAACGGCCACCCGAACGCCGCTCCCGAGCGCCTCTTCGCCGAGTCCGGCGTCCAGCCCGCCGAGAGCTGGGACGAGACCGAGGCGGCCCGAGTCGCTTACGCCGGAACCCAGGCCGCCGTATGGCACTTCACCGACGGTTTCGAACTCGACCTCGAAGCGGCCGTCATCGGCGGCACCGACGAGCAGATCGACGGCGTCGCCGCGGTCTACGAGCACCTGACCGGCAACGCCGGGCGCCTGCCCGACCCCTCGGAGTTCTACATCGAACTCGACGGCGTCGAAGAGGCTTCCTATGAGGATGGCAGGTTCGGGCCGTACACCGTGCGATCCGGCGCCGGGCCGGTGGAGCTGAGCGCCGAAGGAGGCAGGCTCGTCGACTCCGGCGGCGACCGGGTAGAGCACCTCGACGACGGCGAGGACTTCTACATCGTCCTCGACGAGGGATCGACGGAGATCACCATCGGCGGCCGCGCCACCTACGACCTGCCGGTCGGGCGCGTCTTCCGGGCCACCACCGCCGAATCGCTCTCGGGCGACGCGGGCAAGCCGGTCACCTCCGGCGACTCCCAGCAGCTCATCCTCGCCCAGCCCAGGGAGTCCGAGGTCCCCGCCGAATGGGGCTTCGCCCTGCAACTGCCCGACACCGACCGGCCCACCGAGGAGTCGGCCCAGCCCAAGCTGCCAGCCACCGGCGCGAGCCTGACCATGGCGTTCGTCGCCGGGCTCGCCCTCCTCGTCGGCGGGCTCACCGTCCTGGCCTTGGCGCGGCGGAGGACCGCCGCCGAATAGGCCCGATCCAACGCGGGGACGCGAGGCTCCGCTGCCGCCGGGGCGTCCGAACCATGTCGATCCAGTTCGGGCCGGGCACGCCCCGGCGGCTCACATACTCGATTCCAACGCATGGTGCAGTCGGGGCCGAAGCGCAAGCGCTTCGGCCCCGACATCTTCCACCCCAAGAGTTCTCACCTGTCACCGTCGAAAGTGCCGGGTGCTCGTCGTTGCCGAATCGTTATAATTCCGCCGCTCATGTGTGCTGATGGAAAACCCTTGTGACGCAACTGAAATACCAGGTAGTCGCCGTTCGATGACCAGACCGGGTCTAGTGCAACCGATGCATGGTCACTAACGTGTCGTAGGCAGAATCAATGCGTCAATCCCTCGGATTATAAAAGGGACTCCACAGATGATGAGAAAAGCCCTGAAAGGGTCGCTGGCCGCTGCCGCGGGAATCGCGCTCGGCCTCGGGGTCGGCGGAACCGCGCCGGCACAAGAAGAAGGCGAAGCGATCACTCCCTTCGCAGCCGGAGACGTCACCCAGCGGGACGGCGTCGGCCTCTACGGATCCATCGACGGCTCGGAGAAGGACGTCTACGCGCAGATGCTGAGCCTGGAGCTCGGCGACGGCGACGAACGCGTCGTCTACTGCATCCAGATCAATGTGGACCTTCTCGAAGGCTCCAACCACGAAGAGCGCGCCTGGGACGATGTTCCGGTCGCCGACCTCCCGCTCGTTCTCGGCGTGCTGCTCAACGGCTACAACGGCGACAACGCCGACGCGCTCGTCGAGGCCGCCGGCGTCGGCGGCGAGAACTTCGAGACCTTCAGCGCCGACCAGATCGCCTACGCCGGCACTCAGGCCGCCGTCTGGTCGCTCACCGACGACTGGGAGATCGGCTACGTCGAGACCCCCGACCCGTCCGACATCGAGCTCGCCGAGCCCGGCGACCCGACCATGGCCGGCGAAGGCGTCGACAACGCCGTGTCCGGCATCCAGACCTACCTGCTCGAGAACACCGAACCGGTCGAAGAGCCCGACATGGAGCCGCACTTCGACTACGACCGCTCCGAAGCCGAAGTCGACGGCGCCACCGTCGGCCCCTTCTCCATCTCCACCAACCTCGGCTCGGTCACCTTCCAGCAGCCCGAAGGCGCGACCATCGTCGACGAGAACGGCGAGCCGATCAGCGAGTTCGCCGACGGCCAGACCTTCTACGTCGAGTTCGACGAGGAGGAGACCAGCTCCGTCACCGTCGTGACCGACACGGTCACCTGGGTCACCCCGGTGGGACGCGCCTTCGTCCCCGTCGACGAGAACTCCGAGACCCTCGAAGGCCAGAACCTCATCCTGGGCGAGTCCCACGAGGAGCCGATCGACAGCACCATGGAGTTCGACATCACGGTCGAGGACGTCCCCTCCGAGACGCCTCCCGCGCCGCCGAAGCTGCCTGAGACCGGCACCGACCTCACCATGGTCGCCGGAGTCGGCGGCGCCGTCCTGGTCGCCGGCGTGGTCGCCCTCGTGCTCATGCGCCGCCGCGCCGTCACCGCGGGCGGCGACTGGGGCGACGACAAGAATTAAGCCCGAAGACTGAGACGATCGCCACACGCCCGCCGGTCCCACCGGCGGGCGTGTGGCATACTTGCCCACGTGAATCAGAACGCGCGATTTTACTTTTACTACGGCACGGATCGTCCGAGTCGTAGGTCGTCGCGCTGAACACAGACCTACAACCCCGGGCGATGAGCCCGGGGTTTTCGTACGCCCAGGGCCAAAACCCGGATACTCGATCCGAAACGCCTAAGGAGAAGCCCTGATGAACGCGACCACAGCCGATCAGACCGGAACCGACGAGCTCGACCAGCTGCGCACCCAGATCGACGAGCTCGACGCCGAGATCGTCCGCATCTGGAAGGAGCGCGCCGGCTTGTCCAAGCGCATCGGCGAGATCCGCATGGCCAACGGCGGCACCCGCCTCGTCCTCGACCGCGAGCGCGCCATCCTCGAAAAATACCGCTCCGCCCTCGGCGAAGACGGCACCCAGATCGCGATGCTCATACTCCGCGCCGGCCGCGGTCCGCTCTAAACCGTCCGGGCCCATGCCGCGCCGGAACGTCGCACCCGGCGCGGCATAATTGGTCCCCTATGAGTGACGACGCTTCCGAAGCCCTGCTGACCGGCCTCAACGAACCGCAACGACAAGCCGTCGAGCACGCCGGCTCCCCCCTGCTCATCGTCGCGGGGGCGGGCTCGGGGAAGACCCGCGTCCTCACCCAGCGCATCGCCCACCTCCTCGCCGAACGCGGCGCCCACCCCGGCGAAATCCTCGCGATCACCTTCACGAACAAGGCCGCCGCCGAGATGCGCGAGCGCGTCGCCGCGCTCGTGGGCCCCCGCTCGCGCGCCATGTGGGTCTCCACCTTCCACTCCGCGTGCCTGCGCATCCTGCGCCGCGAGGCCCACCGGCTCGGCTGGAAGTCCAGCTTCACCATCTACGACTCCGACGACTCCCGGCGCCTGATCACCCAGATCGTCAAGGAGCTCGGCCTCGACTCCAAGAAGCACTCCCCGCGCTGGTTCGCCGCCGAGATCTCCAGGCTCAAGAACGAGCTCATCGGCCCCGAGCAGGCAGCCGGCCAGGCCGACGACGCCCGCGTCAAGCTCATCGCCGACGTCTACGCCCGGTACGACGAGCGGCTCCGGCTCGCCGCCGCCGTCGACTTCGACGACATCATCGGCACCACCGTCCACCTCCTCCGGGCCTTCCCCGAGGTGGCGCGGGCCTACCGGATGCGGTTCCGCCACGTCCTGGTCGACGAGTACCAGGACACCAACCACGCCCAGTACGTGCTGGTGCGCGAACTCGTCGGCACCGGGGACGACGCCGCCGAGCTGTGCGTCGTCGGCGACGCCGACCAGTCCATCTACGCCTTCCGCGGCGCGACCATCCGCAACATCATCGAGTTCGAGCGCGACTACCCCGACGCGAAGACGATCCTCCTCGAACAGAACTACCGGTCCACGCAGACGATCCTCGACGCCGCCAACGGCGTCATCAAGCACAACACCGAGCGCGGCCGCGAGAAGCGCCTGTGGAGCGACGAGGGCGCCGGAGCACCGATCCTCGGGCATGCCGGCGACAACGAGCACGACGAAGCCGCCTGGGTCGCGAACCGAGTCGACGAGCTCGTCGACGCCAAGGAGACCACCTTCGGCGACGTCGCGATCTTCTACCGCACCAACGCCCAGTCCCGAGCGTTCGAAGAGGTGTTCGTGCGCCGCGGCATCCCCTACAAGGTCGTCGGCGGCGTCCGCTTCTACGAGCGCAAGGAGGTCCGCGACATGCTCGCCTACCTCAAGCTCACCGTCAACGGCGACGACACCGTCTCGGCGCAGCGGGTCGTCAACGTCCCCAAGCGAGGCGTCGGCGACCGCGCGGTCGCCGAGATCGAGGCGCTCGCCGCCCGCGAGCGGATCTCGTTCCCCGCGGCCCTGCACCGCGCCGACGAGGCGCCCGGCGTATCGTCGCGCGCCCGCGGCGGCATCAAGCGGTTCTGCGAGATCCTCGACGAGGCCACCGAGCTCGCCCGCACCGCCCCGCCCGAGGAGGTCCTCGACAAGCTCATCGCCGAGACCGGCTACCTCGAAGGCCTCGAACAGAGCAACGACCCGCGCGACGAGGGCCGCGTGGAGAACCTCCAAGAGCTCGTCGCGGTCGCCCACGAGTTCACCGAGCAGACCGTGCGCGGCGCGGTCGACCCGGCCGACGAGGAGCCGGACGCCGAACCCGACGTCGCCTCGTTCCTGGAGCACGTCGCGCTGGTCTCCGACGCCGACTCGATCCCCGACCCCGAGGCGGAGGACGGCGGCGTGGTCACGCTCATGACGCTGCACACCGCGAAGGGCCTCGAATTCGACACGGTCTTCCTCACCGGCATGGACGACGGCATGTTCCCGCATGAGCGGTCCATGTCGAAGCCGAGCGAGCTGGAGGAGGAGCGCAGGCTCGCCTACGTCGGGCTCACGCGGGCCCGCAAGCATCTGCACGTGACCCGCGCCGGGACGCGGAACGTGTTCGGACAGCCGGAGTTCTACGCCGCCAGCCGGTTCCTGTCCGAAGTCCCGACGGGGCTCATCGAGTGGACCGAGTCCGCGCCGCCGGCGCGCGTGATGAAGAGCAAATCGCCCTCGTTCGGGCAGCCGATCTCCATGCGCAGCGCCGCGGACGTCCCGTCCCTCGAAGTGGGGGACCGGGTCACGCACGACAAGTGGGGGCTCGGCCGCGTCGTCGAGCTCAAGGGCTCCGGGCCAAGGGCGCAGGCGCGCATCGACTTCGGCGACGGCGAACCCAAATGGGTGATCCTCAGGCTCGCCCCGATCGCGAAGATCTAACTCAGGCTGAGCCCGGCGGATTCGAGGTAGCCGAGCGGCTCCACCGGTTCACCGTCCACGTGCACCTCGAAGTGCAGGTGGGAGCCGAAGGAGAAGCCGGTGTTGCCCGCGTCGGAGATGTGGGCGCCGGCCTCCACCCGCTGCCCCTCGTAGACGCGGATCTCGGAGTTGTGCGCGTAGTAGGTCTCGACGCCGTCGCCGTGGTCGATGATGACGAGGTTTCCGAAGCCCGACTCCCAGCCGGCGTGCTCGACGGTGCCGGAGTAGGCCGCGTAGACCGGTGTGCCGGTCGGCGCCGAGAAGTCGATGCCGTTGTGGTTGCGGCCCCACCGCGGCCCGAACAGGGACGTGATGGTGACGTCGTCGAGCATCGGCATCCACTTGATCTCCGCAGGCTGCGCCGCCACCGGCGAGTGCCGCTCCAGCCTCTTCGACTCGGCCCGACCGGGCGGCTCGGCCTCGTCCGGAGCCTCGGCGGGCCCGGCGCGCGGCGCGGTGCCAGTGCCGGTGCGCGCGGACTCCTCGGCGTGCGCGGCGATGTCGGCGACGGCCTCAGACGCGGCCGGGTCGGGGTCCCCGTCGGGGAGCCCGCCGGCCGTGGCCATGGCGACGATGGACGCTCCGGCTACGGCGGAGCCGACGACGGCCGTGTAGCGCCGCTGCGTCCCGTCGACCAGCGGTGCGAGCTCGGCCGCCCACGAGGCGCGGTGCTGGCCTCGTACGCGGTGCGGCCGGGCGGCATGACGGCGCATGGTGATCTCGTCCGCCGATCCGGTTTGGGGCATCGATCCTCCGGGTCCGTGGCTGCGCTCATCGCCGGGGGAGACGCCCTGAGGGCGCCGGCCTGACGTGAGCTTGACAACCGGATCACGGTAGCGCCGCTAGGGCGGCGAAGGCGCGATCCGTCACGACCCGGCGTGTCGCAACAGCTCCCGCGATTCGGTGAAGATCCGCACGACCTCGGGGCGGACCTCGTCACGCTCGGTGAGTCTTCGGGCCCACGGGATCCGGATGGACTCCTCGACGCCGCCCGCGGTGACCGCGTAGTCACCGCCTTCGCCGTCCAGGCCGGTCATCCGCGCCGCCGTCGCCTCTGGACGGCCGCCGAGGCCCCGGCACATCACCAGCGTGTCGGCGGCGTGGTCGTCGTTCATGTGCCGACAGATCGCGGCGATCACGTCGGCGTCGAACGGGTTCTCCTCCTCGCTCAGCTGCGATGCCAGCGCCTCCAGGACCGCTCCGTTGTGGTCGTAGGCCAGCAGGACCTCGTCGATGACTCGGTCCTGCTCTCCGGCGTCGAGCGCCGCGGCGTCGAGCCGGGCGCGGTAGAGGTCTTTGAACGCCTTCGTGTCCTCGACGGCCGCGAAGTCGTAGAACCCGGCGCCGCGCCCGTCGAAGCCGAAGACGCGCCGTGCGGCCTTCCCGAACGCCTGCCCGCCGGACAGGTCGCCGAGGTAGCGCGTGTACGAGTGGGCGATGTAGCCGCCCGCCCACGTGTGCGCGGACGCCTCGATCCGCTCGACGTAGCGGCGGGTCGCCGCCAGCGGGGCGGTCTTGGGGCGCCAGTCCGGTCCGATGAGGAATTCGAGGTCTTCGGTGATGGCGTCCAGCCGCAGCAGCTCGTCGAACACGAACGCGCCGGCGACCGGGTGGCCCCTCCAACGCTCGGCGGCCGACTCGATCGCCTCGTAGACGAAGAACTGCTGGGCGTGCCATCGCGCGTAGTCCCCGATCGTCAGCGTCCCGTCGAAGAGCCGGTCGAACACGCCCGGGGCGCGGTCTGATCCGTCGGAGCCCGGGTCGAGGGACTGGTGCCGCGACCAGCTGGCCCGCCGGATTCGGCCGGAGAACGGCAGCGTCTCAACGTCGTTCGCGTCAATGGAGTTCGCAGACATGGACGGGCTCCCAAGGGTCGAACGGCATTCGCGGCAATCGGTAAGGCAAGCCTAACTCACTGGAGGCGTCCCGGCTACGGTCCGCAACGGATGGACCCGTCCGCGAACGGCCGACCCGCTTCGGGGACAATGGCCGAAGCCCTACTCAACCGTATGGCTGAGCCAGAAATAGCCTGAGGTACACCCCGCCAGCCCTTCCATTGTGCGATAGGACTGTGGCACCATGGGCTTGACTGGTCCCCACGACTGTTCGCACTAGCAAATTCAGGGAGGCCTTGTGAAACCGGTCAGAATGCTCAAGAAGCTCGCCGCTGCGGCCGCAGCCGGCCTTCTCGCGCTGGGCCTGGTCGCCGGGACCGCCTCCGCAGCCTCCGCCGGCCCGGAGACCTCTCCGGACAGTTCCGGTGAGATCGCCTCCGTCGAGACGGGCGGCAGCTCCGGCGAGATCGCCGACACCGAGACCGGCGACAGCTCCGGCGAGATCGCGGACGCCAAAGAATCCTCCGGCGACATCGAGTTCACCACCTCCAGCTCGGGCGAGATCGCCTAGTTGCCTCGGCTGGTTCGTTAATTGGGCGGGGCGGCGATTCGAGCACGGTACCCGCGGCTGTTCAAAGTGCTGCCGTGGATCCTCACGGCCGTGGTCCTCTCTGGAGGCCCCGTCGCGCTCGCATGGTTCGGCCCGCCCGGTGAATTCCCCGCCTTCGCGGCCCCGTTTCTAGCAGCCTCCTTCCTCGTCACCCAGGGCCTGCTGATCCAGCAGCACGTCCGCGGGCTGCGGATCTCCCTCAACCTCACCGACATCCCCCTGGCGGTGGCGGTCTTCTTCCTGCCGCCGTTCTGGGTGATCGCGGCCCGTCTCGCCTCATCCGTGCTCTTCTACGGTGGACGCTACGTCCGCAAGGACATCGGACTGCTCAAGCCCCTGTTCAACATAGGGCTCACCACCAGCGGCACCGCGGTCGTCGCCGTCATCGTCCACTTCGCCGGGTTCGGCAGCGCCACCGACCCGCGCACCTGGGCCGTCATCGTGGGCGCGATCGTGCTCAACGGCTTCGTCACCACGATTCTCATCTCCCTGATGCTGCTCCTGCTCTCCGGATGGGCCAGCGTCGTCAGAGCCTGGCTCGCCTTCTACATGACCCTCATCGGCCCGGTCATCTCCGCCTGCCTCGGGCTGATCTTCCTGGTCCTCCTCGACGCCAGCGGGTGGACCGCCGTCCTCATCGGGATCGTCACGGCCGCGACCGTCTACCTGGCGCGCAATTACATGCAGCTGCGCCGCCAGCGCCATGTCCTGCGCGAACTCAACAACTTCACTCAGCTGGTGGCCGACTCGGTCCGCTCGAACCGCCTCATCGACGCCATGCTCGGGCGCCTGCGGGAGATCCTCTCCGCCGAATACGCGACCGTCTGGGTGCCCGCCGGCGGCCGCTACCCCGAGATCCGCCTCACCGCCGAGGTCGACTACATCGGACTCACCGACCTCGACCCTGTTCCCGAGGGCCTCCAGCGCGAAGTCATCGAGACCAACCGGCCCATGCTCGTCGGGCCGCGCTCGGGCCGATTGCGGGCGGAGCTCGAGGAGGCCGGGCTGCGCGGCGCGATCCTCGTGCCGCTGCGCTCGGGCGACGACGTCTACGGCTGCCTGTCGGTGGCCGACCGGATCGGCGGCGAGCTCTCGCACTTCCAGCCGGTCGACCTCCAACTGCTGGAGACCGTCGCCGCCCACGTCAGCGTCGCGGTCGACAACACGCGCCTGATCGACCAGCTCCGATACGACGCCTATCACGACCCGCTCACGTCGCTGGCGAACCGGCGCCGGTCTCTCGAAGCCCTCCAAGAGGCCCTGGCGATCACCGTGCCAGGCGAGGTCGTCGCCGTCCTCATGTTCGATGTGGACGGCATGCACGAGATCAACGACGCGCTCGGCCACGAGGCCGGCGACGCGCTTCTGGTCGAGTTCAGCCGCCGCCTGACCGAGCACGCCCCCGACGCGTCCTTCATCGGCCGCATCGACTCCGACGAGTTCATCCTCCAGACCCGGTTGCCGTCAACCGAGGCCGCCGTCGAGACCGCGCGGAGCCTGCGCGAGGGGCTCCAGGGCCCCTTCAAGTTCGGCCGCGTCGCCGTCGACGTCTCGGCCGCGATCGGCGTCGTCACCCACCCCGATTTCGCCACGGACGCCGACGAGCTGCTCCAACGCGCCGGCACCGCGACTCGCCAGGCCAAGAACGTCGGCGACGGCGTCCAGGTCTACCACTCCGGGCTCGAATCCGAGAGCCTGCGCCGCATCGGCCTGGCCGCCGACCTGCGCCAGGCGCTGGACCGAGACGAACTGGAAGTCCACTTTCAGCCGAAGGTCCACCTCGGCAGCGGCGCGCCGACGGGGGCCGAGGCTCTGGCGCGCTGGTCGCATCCGATGTACGGGCCGGTCTCGCCCGAGGAGTTCATCTCGATCGCGGGCAGCACCGGGCAGTTGGGGCGGCTCACCGAGGTGGTGCTCGACGAGTCGCTGCGGCGCTCGGCCGAGTGGGCCCGGGAGGACGGGCCGCTGCGCATGGCGGTGAACCTCTCGCCCCGGACACTCGCCGACGTGGGCTTCCCCGAGCGGGTGGCCGAGCTGCTGGCCGAGCACGAGGTGCCGCCGGGGCGGCTGACGTTCGAGATCACCGAGGACGACATGGTCGCCGACGGCTCGCGCCTGACGCCGGTGCTCGACCGGCTCCATGAGATGGGGGTGCGGCTCTCGGTCGACGACTTCGGCACCGGCTACTCGTCACTGGCTTATCTGCGGCGGCTGCCGATCCAGGAGATCAAGATCGACCTGCGGTTCATCCAGGGCATGGCTACCGACGCGGACGACCGGGCGATCGTCAAGGCGGTCCTCGGCCTGGCGCGGCACTTCGAGATCGACGTGGTCGCCGAGGGCATCGAGGCGCACCAGACCGTCGAGGAGCTGCGGGCGATGGAGTGCGAGACGGGCCAGGGATACTACTTCTCCAGGCCGCTCCCGCCGGACCGCTTCGCGGCCTGGCTGGACGCCCAGGGCGGGGGCGGCGCGAGCCGCCTGCGGGCGGTCTGACCGCGCCCGGCGGCCGTTGTGGTCTGTGCCGCAACGTCGGGCCCGCTTCGGAAGACCGGGCGGGATCATGTACTCTTGTCAAGGCCCGCGCGAGAGCGCGAGCGCCCCAATAGCTCAGTCGGCAGAGCGTCTCCATGGTAAGGAGAAGGTCAACGGTTCGATTCCGTTTTGGGGCTCGGAAGCACTGCTGACATGCCTCAGCAAGGCAGATCTGCGGCTCGTCGGCCGTGGGTCGGCGCAGTGTTCTGACTGCCTCCGATGGATTCGTCCGGTGGCAGCGGGCGCACGGCGGTGTAGCTCAGTGGTAGAGCAAACGACTCATAATCGTTGTGTCGGCGGTTCGATCCCGCCCATCGCTACTTTTGTTCAGCGTCGACTACCGAGCTAGGCTGGTCGACGCTTTGTTTTTGTCCGTCGAGGCGGGCCGACAGGTCTGCCGGTTCAGAGGAAGGCACTCATCGTGGCCAAGGCTACCGACGTTCGCCCGAAGATCACCATGGCGTGCGTGGAGTGCAAGGAGCGCAACTACGTCACGAAGAAGAACCGGCGGAACCACCCCGACCGGCTCGAGCTCAAGAAGTACTGCCCGCGCTGCAAGACCTCGCGAGCTCACAAAGAGACTCGCTAGGCCCTCGGCCCGGCATGCTCAACACTTCGTACGTAGGCCGTTCCTTGCCGACCACCGAGCCGGTGGTGATCACCGCTGATTCGGTCTCGCGTTTCGCGCGCGCCCTCGGGCTGCCGGGCGACGCGGCGGTTCCGCCTACCTACCTGGTGTCCCTCACGATGCCCGCGGCGGATCCGCTCATCGCCGACCCCGAATTCGGGCTCGACTGGTCAAGGGTCCTGCACCGCGACCAGCGCTTCGTCTACCACCGCGAGCTGCGGGCGGGCACCGAAGTCGCCCTCACGCCCACGGTCGAGTCGATCAAGACCGTCGCCGGCAACGACCTGCTGACCATTCACACCGAGGTCGCCGACGCCGAGGGCCTCGCGGCCGAGGTGTGGACCACCCTCTTCGTCGCCGGAGACCCCGCATGACCTTCGCCGATCTCGCCCCCGGGGACGCGGTGTTCACCGCGGCCTTCCCCGTCTCACGCGAGCACCTCGCGGCCTACGCCGACGCCTCGGGCGACCACAACCCGATCCACCTCGACGAGGCCGCCGCCAAGGCCGCCGGCCTGCCGGACGTCATCGCCCACGGCATGTTCACGATGGGCCTGGTCTCCCGCGCCGTCCTCGAATGGATCGACGGCGCCGGCATCGACGCGAGGCTCACCGAGTTCTCGGCCCGCTTCGCCAAGCCCGTCGTCGTCCCGGCCGAAACCGGCGCGATCGTCGAGGTCGAGGCGAAGGTCCGAAAGGCCGACGACGACTCCGTGGAACTGGCCCTCACCGCGTACAGCGGCGGCGAGAAGGTCCTGGTCCCCTCGCGGGCCACCCTCACTCGTAGCTGAAGAACCCTCTGCCGCTCTTGCGGCCCAGCTCACCGGCGGCGACCAGTCTGCGCAGCAGCGCCGGCGGGAAGAATTTCGGGTCCGCGGTGTCGTCGTAGATGTTCTCCGTCGCGTGGGTGATCACATCGACGCCGGTCAGATCGGCCGTCGCCAGCGGACCCATCGGGTGGCCGAAACCGAGCTTGCAGGCGGTGTCGAGGTCTTCGGCGGAGATGACGCCGTCCTCCACGAGACGCGCCGCCTCGTTCACGAACGCGCAGATCAGCCGCGTCGTCGCGAAGCCCGCGACGTCCCGGTTCACCACCACGCACGTCTTGCCGCAGCTTTCGGCGAACGCCCGCGCCGCGTCGAGTGCCGCATCGCCGGTGTGCATACCCCGCACCAGTTCGCACAGCCGCATCATGGGGACGGGGGAGAAGAAGTGCGTCCCCACGACCCGCTCGGGGCGCGAGGCCGCCGCGGCGATCTCGGTGATCGGGATCGCCGAGGTGTTCGTCGCCAGGACCGTATCGGGCGAGCAGACCTCCGAGAGACGGCCGAAGACCTCCTGCTTGACCGGCAGCCGCTCGAACACCGCCTCCACGACGATCGAGGCCTGAGCGGCCGCGGCGATGTCCGTCGTCGAGGCGACCCGCTCCCGAGCCGCCCTGGCCTCGAGCGAGTCGACCTTTCCCTTCGCGACGAAGCGGTCGAGTGAGTCGCCGATGCCCTCCCCGGCGCGCTCCAGCGCGCGCGGATCGCTGTCGATCAGCGTCACGTCCCACTTCGCGAGGGCCGCGACCTGCGCGATCCCCGAACCCATCAGTCCCGAACCGATTACCGCCACATGCGCCATGCGCCGAGGCTATATGGTTTTGGGTATGGCGGTCAATCTCACCAGGATCTACACCAAAACCGGCGACGACGGCACGACCGGCCTCGCCGACTTCTCCCGGGTGCCGAAGACGCATCCCCGACTCGCCGCCTACGGCGACGTCGACGAGCTGAACGCCGTCATCGGCACCGCGCTCGCACTGCACGGCGGCGAGTTCGACGAGTCGATGAAGAGCGTCCTGCTGGCCGTCCAGAACGACTTGTTCGACGTGGGCGCCGACCTGTCGACCCCGGTCACCCAGGACCCGAAGCACCCGCCCATGCGGATCGACCAGGACTACGTGACGCGCTTGGAGACCTGGATCGACGAGTACAACGCAGACCTGGAACCGTTGCGTTCCTTCATCCTCCGCGGCGGCACCGCGGGCGCCGCGCTGCTGCACCAGGCCTGCACTGTCGCCCGCCGCGCCGAGCGTTCAACGTGGACACTCCTGGCCGATGAGCCGGACTCCACGCACCCCGTTCCCGTCACCTATCTCAATCGGCTCTCCGACCTCTTGTTCGTCTTGGCCCGCACGGCGAACAGGGGGCAGGACGTGCTGTGGCGCCCGGGGGGCTCGCAGGAGTAACGCACGTCAGCGCCCTGCGGTGCTGTCACCGTGTTGTCAAATTGTTACGCCAATTGAGACCGTCCTGAGCTTGACCCGGCCGGTGACACGGGCAAAGATATGAACGGTAACATCTGCCAGATAAATAGAAATCCCTCAAATTTCACTAGACGAAAGGCAGCTGACGCGTGCTTAAGAAAGCTCTTGCCGGCATCGGAGCCGGCGCACTCCTCCTCGGCGCCGCGGCCTGTGGGTCCGGAGACGACTCCAGCGGCGACGACAGCGGTTCCGGTGACGGGCTGGTCGTCGGCTTCGCCCAGGTCGGCGCCGAATCCGCTTGGCGCACCGCCAACTCCGACTCCGTCCAGGCCTCCGCGGAGGCCGACGACCGCATCGCCGACCTCCAGTTCGTCGACGCGCAGCAGGACCAGGAGAAGCAGATCGAGGCGGTCCGCAACTTCATCACCCAGCGGGTCGACGTCATCGTCCTGGCTCCGGTGGTGGAGACCGGCTGGACCGACATCCTCGGTGAGGCAGAGCAGGCCGGCATCCCCGTGATCCTGGCCGACCGCGGCATCGAGCAGGCCGACGAGGACCTCTACGTCACCCGCCTCGGCTCCGACTTCGTCGAAGAGGGCCGCAAGGCCGGACAGTGGACGGTGGAGACCTTCGCCGACGACGACTCGACGCGCATCCTCGAACTCGAGGGCACCGTCGGCTCCGCCCCGGCCAACGACCGCAAGACCGGCTTCTACGAGATCCTCGACTCCGAGGGCCTGTCGTACGACCTGGTCGACTCCCAGTCCGGCGACTTCACCGCCGAGGGCGGCAAGTCGGTCATGGAGACCTTCATCTCCACGCACGGCCTCGACGACATCGACCTGCTGTACGCCCACAACGACGAGATGGGCCTCGGCGCGATCCAGGCGATCGAAGAGGCGGGCAAGGTGCCCGGCGAGGACATCCAGATCATCATCGTCGACGGCTCCAAGGCCGGCTTCGAAGCGGCGGTCGACGGCAAGGTCAACTACATCGTCGAGTGCAACCCGGTCTTCGGCGACCAGCTGATGGACCTCGTGGTCGACGTCGCAGGCGGCGAAGAGTTCGACAAGTTCATCGCGGTCGAAGAGGGCGTCTACGGCGAGGCCGACTTCGAGGCCGAGCTCCCCAACCGACAGTTCTAGCCCCGGGAACACCCTCGCTCAAATGAAGTGAGCAAGCGTCCGGGCGGCCCAGTGCCGCCCGGACGTTCCCGACTCCAGACATCCGCCCCCACGAACCGAAAGTCAGAAGCCTATGTCCGACGAGCCGATCGTCCAGATGACGGGCATCACGAAGGACTTCACCGGTGTCCGCGCCCTCGACGGCGTCGACTTCACCCTCAGGCCCGGCGAGATCCACGCCGTCATGGGGGAGAACGGCGCCGGCAAGTCCACGTTGATCAAGGTCCTCACCGGCGTCCACAGCCCCGACGCCGGACAGATTCACCTCGACGGCGAGCCGGTCCGCTTCGCGAGCCCCGGCCACGCCCAAGCCGGAGGGATATCGACCGTCTACCAGGAAGTCAACCTCACCGACAACCTGTCAGTCGCCGAGAACCTCTTCGCCGGTCGAGAACCCCGCTTCGGCCCGTTCATCAACTTCCGCGCGATGCGCCGCCGCGCCAAGGAACTCCTCGACGGCATCGGCGTCGACCTCAACGTCGCCGCGCCCCTGTCGTCCTATTCGATCGCGATGCAGCAGCTCGTCGCGATCGCCCGCGCCGTCGACATCGAGGCGAAGGTCCTCATCCTCGACGAGCCGACCTCCTCGCTCGACCGCGACGAGGTCGAAGTGCTGCTGCGCGTGATGCGCAAGCTCGCCGACCAGGGCACGGCGATGGTCTTCATCTCCCACTTCCTCGACCAGGTCTACGAGATCTGCGACCGGATGACCGTGCTGCGCAACGGGAAGCTCGTGGGCGAATGGTCCACGGCGGAGCTGCCGGAGAGCGAGCTCATCGGTCACATGCTCGGCCGCGAGGTCGAGGCGCTCGACGCTATCGAGCGCGAGTCCTCCCGACGGCGGCCCGGCGACGGCGTCGAGCCGCTCGTAGCCGCGACGGGCCTGGGCCGCAAGGGCTCCATCGCCCCGTTCGACCTGGACATCCGCGAGGGCGAGGTCGTCGGCCTCGCCGGGCTCCTCGGCTCGGGCCGCACCGAGACGGCCCGGCTCATCGCCGGCGCCGACCGGTCCGACTCCGGTGCGCTCGCCTTCGGCGGCGTCGAGGTGAAGGGCCACAACCCGCGCACCGCCGCCGCCCGCGGCATCGGCTTCTGCCCCGAGAACCGCAAGACCGAAGGGCTCGTGGGCGACCTGACCATCGCCGAGAACATGATCCTGGCGATGCAGGCCTCCCGCGGTTGGGCGAGGGCGATCCCGCCGGTCCGCCGCGCCGAACTGGTCGCCGACTTCATCGACAAGCTCGACATCCGCCCCGCCAACCCCGACCTGCCGGTGAAGAACCTCTCCGGCGGCAACCAGCAGAAGGTCCTGCTGGCCCGCTGGATGCTCATCCAGCCGCGGCTGCTCATCCTGGACGAGCCGACCCGCGGCATCGACATCGGCGCGAAGGCCGACATCCAGCGTCTGGTCGCCGAGCTGTCCGGCGAAGGCATGGCCGTCCTGTTCATCTCCGCTGAGCTCGACGAGGTCACCCGGCTGTCCGACCGGATCGGCGTCCTGCGCGACCGCGAGCTCATCGACATCCTCCACGAGGAGTCCGACATGACCACCGAACGCATCGTCGACACCATCGTGACGAAGGGCGGTGAGCAGTGAACCCCTATTTCAAGCGGCTGATGTGGCCGCTGGCGGTCCTGGTGGCGCTCATCGTCGTCAACATCGCCGTCACCGGCTTCGACTTCATCATCCCCAGCGTCCACGACGGACGCTTGGGCGGCGCGTTCGTGAACATCCTGCGCCGAAGCGCGCCGCTGCTGCTCATCGCGCTGGGGATGACGCTCGTCATCGCCACCAAGGGCATCGACCTGTCGGTCGGCGCGGTCTACGCCATCGGCGCGGCCATCGGCGCGCAGTACATCCTCGACCGCGACCAGTCCTCGCTCGTCGTGGTCTTCACCGCGATCGGCCTCGCCCTGCTCGTCGCGGCCGTCATCGGCGCCTGGAACGGCACCATGGTCGCGTACTTCGGGGTCCAGCCGATCGTCGCGACGCTCATCCTCATGATCGCCGGGCGCGGCATCGCCCAGCTCATCACCGGCGGCCAGATTCCGTCGGTCTCGGACACGACGCCGTTCGTCGAGCTCGGACGCGGCGCCGTCGCCACGGTCCCGGTGCCGATCATCATCGGCATCGCCGTCTTCGCCGCGCTCGTGCTCCTCACCCGCACTACGGCTCTGGGGATGCTGCTCGAATCGGTCGGCGGCAACCCCGAGGCCAGCCGTCTCGCCGGCATCCGCTCCAAGGGCATCACCGTCCTGGTGTACCTCGTGTGCGGCTTCTGCGCAGGACTCGCCGGGCTCATGGGCGCGGCCAACCTCGGCAGCGCCGACGCCAACAACGGCGGCCTGTGGATCGAGCTCGACGCGATCCTCGCGGTCGTCATCGGCGGCACCGCGCTCATCGGCGGACGGTTCTTCCTGCTGGGCACGACCATCGGCGTCGCGATCATCGGGACCCTCGAGGTCACGATCATCAACGTCGGCCTGTCCAGCCAGTGGCAGTTCACCGCGAAGGCGATCGTGGTGTTCGTCGTCGCGATGCTCCAGAGCCCGGAGTTCCGCGCCTGGATCCTCAAACCGTTCCGGCCCAGACGGGCCCCGGACGCCCCAGCCGAGCCCGCCACCGAGAAAGCCCTCGCCAAATGAGCACCACGCTGACCGAGCGCCCGGCGCACTCCACGCTCTTCGACGGCCTGAGCCGGTACATCCCCATCGGCGCGACGGTCGCGCTGCTGGTCGCCATGTACCTCGGCGGGCTGGCGAACTACAACAACTTCGACAACCCGCAGCTGATCCCGGACTTGTTCATCGGCAACGCCGGGCTCCTCATCATCGCCGTCGGCATGACGTTCGTGATCCTCTCGGGCGGCATCGACCTTTCGGTCGGGTCGATGATGGCGTTCTCGACCATGGCCCTCGCCTGGATGACCGTCGACCTGGGCATGCCTGCGGAGATCGCCGTCCCGGTGGTGCTGGTCTTCGGGACGCTCTCGGGGACGTTCACCGGCGCCGTCATCCACTACTTCGACGTGCAGCCGTTCATCGCGACCCTGGCCGGCCTGTTCCTCTACCGGGGACTGACGCTCCAGATCTCCGACCGGGACGTGTCCATGAGAGACGTCGAGTTCTTCTCGTGGGGCATGGAGCGCATCGAGTTCGGGAGCCCGCGCGAGGGCGGCTTCAGCCTCCCGTACATCTCGTTCATCGCGTTCGCGGTCGTCGTCATCGCGTTCATCGTCCTGCACTACACGCGGTTCGGCCGCGGCGTCTACGCCGTCGGCGGCTCCGAGCAGTCCGCGCTGCTGATGGGCCTCCCGGTGGTGCGCACGAAGGTCGGCGTGTACGCCATCAGCGGGTTCTGCGCCTCGCTCGGCGGCGTGGTCGCCGCGTTCTACACCAAGAGCGCCAACCCGCTCGCCGGCGTCGGCCTCGAACTCGACGCGATCGCCGCGGTCGTGGTCGGCGGCACGCTCCTGACCGGCGGCGCCGGCTTCGTGCTCGGCACGGTCGCCGGCGTCATGGTCATGGGCCTGCTGTCGACGATCATCGCCTTCCAGGGGAACCTGTCGTCGTGGTGGGCCCGGATCGTCGTCGGCATCCTGCTGCTGGCGTTCATCCTGCTCCAGAGGGTCCTGGCTCGCTCGGGAGAGAAACGCAAGGCTTGAGCTACGGGCAGGGGCCGCGGACCGGTGACGGTCCGCGGCCCCTGCCGTCTACTCGGGGGCGATGGCGACGCGGCGCAGCAGCTGGGCGTTGAGCGCGACGACGATCGTCGAGGCGGACATGAGGATCGCGCCGACCGCCGGGCTGAGGGTGAACCCGGCCCAGGCCAGGACGCCCGCGGCGAGTGGGATCGCCACGATGTTGTACCCGGCGGCCCAGGCAAGGTTCTGGACCATCTTGCGGTAGCTCGCCTTCGACAGCCGGATCACGCCGGTCACCCCGCGCGGGTCCGAGGAGGCCAGGACCACCCCGGCCGACTCGATCGCCACGTCGGTGCCTGCGCCGATCGCGATGCCGACGTCGGCCCTCGCCAGCGCCGGTGCGTCGTTGACCCCGTCGCCGACCATCGCCACCGTCAGGCCCCTCGCCTGGAGGTCGGCCACCGCCTGGTCCTTGTCGGCGGGCAGCACCTCGGCGAAGACCTCGTCGCGGCCTTGTGTGAATCCGAGGTCGGCGGCGACGGCCTCGGCGACGGCGCGGGCGTCGCCGGTGATCATCGCGATCTTCTCGATCCCTTGGGCGCGAAGGTCGGCGACGGCCTGCTTCGCCTCGGGCCTGATCTCGTCTTCGAGGGCGACGGCCCCGAGCACCCTCGGCTCGGACTCGGTGTCGATGAGGTACAGGACCGTGGCGCCGCGCCCGGACCACTGGTCGATGTCCTCGCGTAGTTCGTCCGGGGCGGTGACCTCGAGCTCCCTGAGCAGGGCTGGCCCGCCGACGGCGTAGCGGCGGCCGTCCACGGTCGCCTCGACGCCCTTGCCGGTGCGGGAGCGGAAGTCGGTCGCCGAGGCGCCGCCGCGGTGGGCGTGGTCGTGGTGGTGGACGATCGCGCGGGCGAGCGGGTGCTCGGAGTCCGATTCGACCGCGGCGGCCAGGTGCAGGACCTCGTCGGAGTCGACGCCTTCGGCGCCGGCCACGCCGGCGACGGTGTGCTCGCCCTTGGTCAGGGTGCCGGTCTTGTCGAACAGGACCGCGTCGACCGTGCGCATCCGCTCTATCGCGAACCGGTCCTTCACGAGGATCCCGCTCTTGGCCGAGATCGCCGTGGAGATCGCTATGACCAGGGGGATCGCCAGCCCGAGGGCGTGCGGGCAGGCGATGACGAGGACCGTCACGGTCCGCACGACGCCGCCGGTGAGGTCGCCGATGAGCGACCACACGGTGAAGGTGACCGCGGCCGAGGCGAGCGCGATGTAGAACAGCATGGCGGCGAATCGGTCGGCGAGCACCTGGGCGCGGCCGCGTGAGGACTGGGCCTGTTCGACGAGCCGCTGGATGCCGGCCAGGGCGGTGTCCTCGCCGACCGCGCCTATCTCGACGCGGATCGAGGAGTCGGTGGCGACGGTGCCTGCCACGACGCGGTCGCCGGTGCGGCGGGGGACCGGGCGGGACTCTCCGGTGATCATGGACTCGTCGAGTTCGGCCTCTCCATCGGTGATCTCGCCGTCGGCGGGGACCCGCGCGCCGGGGCGCACGAGGACCAGGTCGCCCACGGCGAGTTCGGAAGCGGGGACGGACTCGGTGCGGCCGTCCCCGCCGATTCGCTCGGCGTCGTCGGGCAGCAGCGCCGCGAGCGCGGCGAGCGCGCCCTGGGCTTGGCCGATCGCCTTCATCTCCTGCCAGTGGCCCAGCAGCATGATGGTGACCAGTGCGGCCAGCTCCCACCAGAAGTCGAGGTCGAGCAGGCCGAAGCTGGTGGCGAGGGAGGCGGTGTAGGCGACGGTGATGGCCGTGGCGATGAGCATCATCATGCCCGGGGCCCGGTCCTTGAGCTCGTTGACGGCGCCGGCCAGGAACGGCCAGCCGCCGTAGAGGAACACCACCGAGCCGAGCACTGGGCCGACCAGGGCGATGCCGGGGAAGGCAAGCGTGTACCCGAACCAGTCCATGATCATCTCGCTGGTGACGACGATCGGGACGGTGAGGATGAGGCTGAGCCGGAATTTGCGGCGGAACGCCTCGGGGTCGTGTCCTGCGTGCTTGTCGTGGGCGCGGTGCTCGCCGTGGGCCTCGTGCGTTCCGTGGTGCTCGTGCCGCTTGAGTGTCTCGTCGGTCGCGGTGGCGGAACGGTGCTCGTGGCCGGTGTGGTCTTCGTGGTCGCTCATCGGGGGTCTCCTTCCGGATCGACTTCAAGCTAACATACCCCTAGGGGGTATGTAAAGCGTCTTAACGGATGCCACCCCTGCTCGCGAATTCCCGGCTGTGGCAATGCGAAACCACGCGGCTCGATATCGGACTGCACATGCCTGCGGCAAAATGTAGTATGACTACTATTGATAAGAAGACTTCTACGATGGAGGTGATCATGGCGGACCCACAGTCCCCGACCGGACCCGCCATCGCCGTGTCAAATCTGCGGATGCGCTACGGCGACAAAGACGTGCTGAGCGGCCTCGAATTCACCATCGAACCCGGCACCGTCACGGCCCTGCTCGGGCCCAATGGCGCCGGCAAGACCACCACGGTCGAGATCCTCGAAGGCTTCCGCGCTCGCTCCGGCGGCGACGTCAGCGTCCTCGGCGCCGACCCCGAGCGCGGCGACGAACGCTGGCGAGCACTGATGGGCATCGTCCTCCAGGAATGGCGCGACAACCACAAGTGGCGAGTCCGCGACCTCCTCGTCCACTTCGCCGAGTACTACCGCCCCTACGCCGAACCCTGGGGCGCCGACGAACTGCTCGAACTCGTCGGACTCGCCGAACAGGCCGGCCAGCGCATCTCGACCCTCTCCGGAGGCCAGCGGCGGCGCCTCGACGTCGCCGCCGGCATCGTGGGACGTCCCACCCTGCTGTTCCTCGACGAACCCACCACCGGCTTCGACCCGCACGCCCGCCGTGAGTTCCACGAGCTCATCCACCGGCTGTGCGACCTTGAAGGCACCACCGTCCTGCTCACCACCCACGACCTCGACGAAGCCGAGAAGCTCGCCGAGCGCATCCTCATCCTCGCCGGCGGCCGCATCATCGCCGACGGCTCGCCCGACTCGCTGGCGCGGGCCGCAGCCACCACCGCCGAAGTCAAATGGATGCAGGACGGGCGGCTCCAGGTCCACGCCACCGATGACGCGACCGCCTTCGCCCGCAAGCTCCTCGCCACCGACGACGGCGCGGTCACCGATCTGGAGATCCACCGCGCCAGCCTCGAAGAGGCCTACCTGAGCCTCGTCGAGCAGTTCGAGGGCGGCGAAGCCGAGACCGCGATCGACACGTTTCAGGAGGTCACGACGTGAACCCCACCGCACACGCCTATCGGACCGGGTGGCGACGCGCGCTCATCGAGACGAAGGTCTCGCTCACCACCCCGTCCGACCTCCTGGGCTTCGTGATCCCGGCCGCCATCATGGTGACGGTCCTGCTGTTCCTGCGCGGAGTCGACATCGAGGGCACCTCGGTCTCGCTCGGATCGATGAGCATGCCGAGCCTGATCGGCATGATGATCGTCTGGAGCGGCGTCATCGGCGTCCAGGGCATGCTCGTCATGGACCGGACCAACGGGACCCTGCTGCGCGCCAAGTCGATGCCCGGAGGGATGACCGGCTACCTCGTCGGCCACCTCGGATCGATCGCGATCTTCACGGCGTTCAGCGTCGTTGAGCTCATGGTCGTGGGCCTCGTCTTCTTCGACGGACTCGAATTCGCCTCGCCCGACCGGTGGCTCCTGTTCGTCTCCGTCTTCGCGCTCGGTCTGGCCTCGACGATGCCGATGGGCGCCGTCCTCGGCGCGCTCATCGACAACCCGCGCAACATGGGCCTGGTCACGATTCCGTTCATGGGCTTGATCGCGATCTCGGGGATCTTCTATCCGATCACCGCCCTGCCCGGCTGGCTCCAGGCGATCGGACAGGTCTTTCCGACCTACTGGCTCGGACTGGGGATGCGCCACGCCATGCTCCCGGACGCGGCCGTGGCGGTGGAGATCGGCGACAGCTGGCGGACGCCTACGATGTTCGTCGTGCTCGCGGCCTGGGCGGCCCTGTCGATGGTGATCGCCCCGAAGCTGCTCAGCCGTATGGCCCGACGCGAGTCGGGATCCAGCATGGCGGCGAGGCGCAAGATGGTCGAACAGAACTGGGGGTAACGGCCATGGCCGACGACGTCGTATACAACCGCATCGCGATGCTGCGCGCCGAGAGGGGCATCTCGCGGCGCCAGCTTTCCGATGCCCTCGGCGTCCACTACCAGACCGTCGGCTACCTCGAACGCGGCGAATACTCGCCGAGCCTGCACTTGGCGTTGAAGATCGCCGAGTACTTCGAGGTGCCTGCCGAGGTCGTGTTCTCCACCAAGCCGTTCCCGCGCATAGGAGCTTGAACCGAGGGGGTGTGGGCCCTGCGCCTCGGCCCGGCCGCAACACCCACAGGCCGCCGAGGCGCAGGGCCGTCGTTCGCCGCGCCGGCACCGGCGCGAGACCGGGCCGCACCGATCGGTGCGGCCCGGGCGCTGCCGCGCGACATTGACTCGGTCGAATACCCTGGAGCGCGCCAATCGGAAACCCTGGTTATACCTCTTCTCAACCCGGAGCGGACATGCCCTTCTCTACGGCAACAGAATCAGCGTCGGAAGTCTGGTCGCGCGGGGTCGAACTCCTCGGCAACGGCGATCTCGTGCGTGCGGCGGACTGTTTCGAGCACGTCCTCGAATACGATCCCCGCGCTGCGGACGCCTGGCTCGGCATCCACGCCTGCGGGGAGCAGCAGGAGGAAGCGCTGCTCCGAATGCTCGATTACCAGGACAACCTGGGCAGGCTGCGACATGTCACGGGACTCGCGCTCGAGTCGTCGTTCGCCATCGGGATGTTCGTCGGATACGCCATCAGCGACGCTTACGACGTCTGGCTGGCCTACGTGGCGGGGCTGATCGACACCGAGCAGTTCGAACTCGCCGATGAGCAGCTGGCCGCGGCCGGCGACCAGGACCTGGGGGGCCGGATCAATTTCCTGCGCACCCGCTGTGCCTTCGGCCAAGGCGAGTTCGAACAGGTGCTCGGGGCGGCGCACGGCATCGAGGACGCGTTGCTCAACGACGAGGCCCAGTTCTACGTCGCCGCCTCCCTGGCGCACCTGGAGACCTATTACGAGGCCCTGAACGTCACCGAGGGCCTGCCGACCGCGATGACGAACAATCCTTCTTACAACGCACACGTCGCCTTCGTGCGGGGCGTGGCGCTGGGGTCTCTGGGGGAGGCCGAGGAGTCGGCGCAGGCGTTCCAGCGCGCCTACCGTCTCGCCCCGGAGATCGAGGAATTCGCCGAGCGCGCCCGGGCGGTTCGCGCCGCCGAAGCGAGGGAGGCCGCCGCCGACCGGACAACCCCGAAGGCGACCCCAGGAGACGAGCTGGACGCCGATGATCGCGAGAAGCTGCTCGAGGAGGCCGGACTGCAGCTGGACGCCATGATCGGACTCAAACCGGTCAAAGACCAGATCCAAACTCTGAAAGCCCAGTTCAGAATGGCGGCCCTGAGGAAGGAGCGCGGCCTGCGGTCCTCGACACGCCCGCAGCACTTCGTGTTCACCGGGCCACCCGGTACCGGAAAGACCACGGTCGCCCGCATCATGGGCGAGATCCTCGCGGGTCTCGGCCTGCTCGAGCACGGCAGAGTCGTGGAGACCCAACGCGGCGACCTGGTGGGGGGATACCTGGGGCATACCGCGATGAAGACCCGGGAGAAGATCGACGAGGCGACCGGCGGCGTCCTGTTCGTCGACGAGGCCTATTCCCTGGCCAACCAGGGTTACGACGGCGACAAGGACACATTCGGTGAGGAGGCTATGCAGGAGATCCTGACGGCCGCCGAGAACCGGCGGGACCGACTCGTCATCGTCCTGGCCGGCTACACCGATGAGATCCACGAACTGCTGTCCACCAACCCGGGCCTGAAGTCTCGGTTCTCCACGGTGATTGAGTTCCCGTCGTACTCCGCAGAGGAACTCGCCGCCATCGCCACCTCGATCCTCACTGCCGCAGGCGAAACCCTTACGACCAACGCGGCGATCAACCTGCAGACCGGATGTGACAGGGCCGTCGGCTCGGGACGGATCGACGCGCTCGGGAACGCCCGTTTCGCCCGCGAACTCTGCCACAAGGCCTCCGCTCAGCGAGACTTGCGTCTGCTCGACCACTACGGCGACAGCGGCACGCCGACCTCAGCGGAGATGACCACGATCCAGGCCACCGACATCGCGAACGCCTACGAGGAGCTCGTCGACTGACAGCGCGGGGGCCGCGCCGAACGGCGCGGCCCCCGCACTCTTTCCGGGCGTGTCAGCCGAGGTGCATGAGTTCGTCCAGGGCCGCGAAGTCGGGCAGGTCCTGCGTGCGCAGGCCGGTCGTGTCGTCGATGTCGACCCCGCACAGGCCCGCGACCAAGAGGCCGGCCAAGGCGGCGTCGAACTCTTCGGGGTCGGTGTAGCCGTGCCAGTCGTCGACGTTCCAGGTGAACGAGACCTGGCGCTGGCCGTCGAGGGAGTGGAACGAGTAGGTCAGGTGGCCGATGCCGCCGCCGGTGTGGCCGACGACGAGGTCGTCGGCGCTGCATACGGCCATGCCGAGCAGACCGAGACCGTAGCCGTAGCCGACGCTGATGTCGGTGAATTCGGTGGCCTCGGCGAGCTGCTCGTCGGTCAGGAGCGTGCCGTCGAGGAACGCGTCGTAGAAGTCGTTGACGTCCTCCATCGTGGAGACGGCGGCCCCGGCGGCCCACATGTGGCTGTTGGACAGCTTCGTGGAGTCGAAGTACGGGTCGGCTTCGTCGCCGGTGGTGGTGTGCGGCACCGGGTGCGGGCCCCAGATCCCGCCGGTGAAGCCGGGCGGGAAGTAGGTGTGGCGCAGGCCGGCCGGCTTGAAGACCCGTCGGTGCAGCTCATGGCCGAGCCAGTGCCCGGTGGCCTCCTCGATCACGAGGCCGAGGGCGATGTAGCCGGTGTTGGAGTACGACCAGTCGGTGCCCGGCTCGAACAGCGGCGGGTCCTGCGTCCCGATCTCGACCAGTTCCTCCGGGGCGCGGTAGTCCCGGTAGTGGTCGTAGAGATCGGTCATGTCGCCGTTCTCGAACAGCGAGGGGTACAGGTGCGGGAAGTAGTCGGACAGGCCGCCGGTGTGCTGCATGAGCTGCCGGATGGTCGGCTCGTCCTCGTAGGGCAGGAGCCCGGGGAGGTGGTCGGAGACGCTGTCGTCGAGGTCGAGCTCGCCTTCGTCCTGGAGTTGCAGCATGACGACGGCGATCATCGACTTGGTGAGGCTGGCGATGCGGACGCGGTCGCCGGTCCGCGCCTCGGGCGAGCCCGGATCCATGCTTCGCGGACCGATCGCTTCGGACCAGGTCGCGTCGCCGGAGCGGACCTCGGCTATGACGGAGTGGTCGCCGGTCTTGTAGAGGTCTTCGAGTTTGGCTTCGAGCAGCTCGGTGTCGAGCTCGGTGTCGGTCGGGGGGTTCGCTTGCGCGGCGGCGGGCGGTGCGAGGAGGCAGAGCGCGAGGGCGGCCGCGGTGAGTACGCGTTTGGTCATGGAACCGAGCCTAGGGGCCCGGAGAGGCCGATATCACCCCATGATGAGTGAAATTCGCCTAAATCGGAGGGAGGAGGTGAAGAGGCCGGAACTCCTACGAAGGTCGGAGGACCGTCATCTGCCGTCGAAATAGGCCGCCCCGGGCGGAGCGGCCTCAAGCCAGGAGAGGAATCCGGTGACGGCGGAGTCGGTCATCGCCAACTCGACCTCACCGGTCGAACCCTTACAGCGGAGGATGGCGACCTCCGCTGGGAAGATCTGGGCCTCGGCGCCCGCCGGCTCGCGCCGCTCGGCGATCTGGAGATCGGTGCGGGCGAGCGTGTACCGGGGGCCGAACGCCAGGGAGAACATGCGGTACCAGCGCAGGGTTCCGCGCTCGTACACCGCGAACCCGGGGGCCCATCCGCGTCCGGCCATGCGCCGCGAGAGCCTCGCGGCCATCGCGACCGAGCCGTACTTGGAGAGGAAGGACCGCCGGACGTAGGTCAGCACCAGGAACACCGCGATGGACGCCGCCAGGGCGGCCGCGGCGAGCAGTGCTTCGACCATGGCTTATGCCGCGGCGTGCTCGACCGCTTCGGCGGTCTCGGCGAGGATGGTGACGCCGTCGGTGGTGACCGAAAGGAATCCGCCGTCGATCCGCCATGCGTGCTCGGCGTCGCCGGTCTGAATGCGTACGGTGCTGCCGACCTGGAGTTCGCCGAGCAGCGGCTGGTGACCGGGCAGGATGCCGAGTTCGCCTTCGGTGGTGCGGGCGTAGACCGCAACCGCCTCGCCGGACCACACCTTCGACTCGACGGCCACGAGTTCGACGTTCAGTTGCTTGGTCACAACGCTCCTTAAAGCAAACTCCGAGGATGGTTACGGGAAGTCTAGACGGCGGACGCGCCTGCGTCGAATCGCCCACCCTCGGCGGACCTGAAGATCACCCGCATGAGACGACGAAGCCCTCGGCGCAAGCCGAGGGCCCGGATGTCGTTCGATCCGCTAGACGCGGGCGCGGCGGGCGAGCCGCTCGGGGTCCATGATGATGACGCTCTTGCCGTCCAGACGCAGCCAGCCGCGGCCGGCGAAGTCGGCCAGGGCCTTGTTCACCGTCTCGCGTGAGGCGCCGACGAGCTGCGCGAGCTCCTCCTGGGTCAGGTCGTGAGTGACGCGCAGGACGCCGCCGTCGCGGGTGCCGAAGCGACTCGCCATGTGCAGCAGTGCCTTTGCGACCCGGCCGGGCACGTCGGTGAAGATCAGGTCGGCCATGGAGTCGTTGGTGCGGCGCAGGCGGCGGGCGATCACGCGGAGCAGCTGCTCGGCGATCTCGGGCCGGTTGGCGAGCCACGGGCGCAGCGCGGTCTTGGACAGCCTGGCCATGCGGGTGTCGGTGAGCGCGGTGGCGGTGGCGGTGCGCGGACCGGGGTCGAACAGGGCGAGCTCGCCGACCATGTCCGAGGGGCCCATGACCGCGATCAGGTTCTGGCGGCCGTCGGCGGAGCGGCGCCCGAGCTTGACCTTCCCGGACATGACGATGTACAGACTGTCGCCCGGCTCGTTCTCCGTGAAGACGGTCTGGCCCTTGTTGACGTCGACGTACTCCATCTCTTTGATGAGCGACTCGACAGCTTCGGGATCGACGCCCTTGAACAGAGCGGCCCTGGCCAATACATCTTCCATGTCCGTTCGCACCTTTCTTCAACGCACCGCTAGTGCAAGTACTGAGTCTATGCCTCTTGTCCGCATTGCGGGAGCGAGACCCCCGTAAATCCACATGCGCACCGTCGACGCCGAAAATCGACCTTCGTATCCGAATGACTGTGTTCCGGCGCTTGTGAGAATCACAGCGTGAGCAATGACTCACCCGATGAGCAGGGGATTTGCTCGCAAGCGGCAGTTGCAATCGGCGACGACCGGTACAGCCTACCGCTAATGTGACGCTCCGCCCAACAGTGAGTTGACATCACATGAGTGAACCGCCGTGTCGGCGCGCGAAATCGTGCGAGTA
The DNA here is from genome assembly GCF_022548875.1 of Glycomyces sp. L485. Classification (GTDB taxonomy): domain Bacteria; phylum Actinomycetota; class Actinomycetes; order Mycobacteriales; family Micromonosporaceae; genus Glycomyces. The sequence continues at coordinate 50,870 of NZ_JAKZEW010000009.1, forward strand.
TGGGCGCGACTCAGGTGCAGTCACCGGTGTCGACCGCGCCCGAGGCGGTCTCGCCCTCGGCGAGGACCGGCGCCGATTCGGCCATGGTGAGCGCGTACCCGGTCTCGGGGTCGTCGACCGCGGCAGCGAAGATCACGCCGAAGACCTCCCCGTCGGGGTTGAGCAGGGGCCCACCGGAGTTGCCGCCGATGATTCGGGCGTACAGCTGGTAGACCTCGCGGGTGACGGTCCCGGAGTCGTAGATGTCGGGCCCGGAGACCATGCGGGCCTCGCGGACGCGCGCGGCGACGGGCGCGTACGGGCCTCCGCCGGGATAGCCGACGACGATCGCGTCGTCACCGGAGTCGGCGACCGAGTCGCTCATCGGCAGCACGGGCGCCTCGAGCCCGGGCACCGACAGGACCGCCAGGTCCTTCGCGGGCTCGAAGACGACCACGTCGGCGTCGAGCCGCCGCCCGTCCGATTCGACCTGAACCCGTTCGGTACCGGCGACGACGTGCGCGTTCGTGGCCACCAGGCCGTCGGCGTACACGAAGCTGGAGCCCTCGATCTGCCGGTCGCACCGCGGGGCCGAGCCGTGGACCTTCAGCACCGACGGCTCGGCGTTCACCACTACGCCGGAGGCGGCGAGCTCGGGGTCGGGGGGCTCGACCGGATAGACCGGGGTCGGGTTGAGCCCGTTGAACACGTCGGGGATCTGCGAGGTGTTGAGCGAATCGCGCATCGAGTCGTAGACGCCCTTGACCGCCTCGGGCATGTGCTCGTCGATGCCGCCGACGAGGCTCGAATTGCGCACGGCCGCGGCCACGGACGGCATGGACGAGTTCGCCAGCGGCGCGGCGGCCATCCAGGTGACCAGGAGGACCGCGAGGACCGACACGACCGGGCCCGCGAGGTGGTCGACGCGCCTGGTGCCGTTGGTCTTCAGCCTCTTGCGGAGCCTGAAGCCGAGCGCGGTGGCGATCGCCTGGCCGCCGAGCGCGAGCGCGAATACGACGACGAGCGCGGCGATGAGCTTGGCGAGCGGATCGGCGTAGATGTCGGCGGCGAACGGGGCGAGCTGGACGCCGAGCAGCGCCCCGCCGAGGAAGCCGAGGAAGGTCGCCGCGGAGAGGATGAAGCCCTGCCGGTAGCCGTTGACGGCGAACAGCAAGGCGAGCAGGACGATGACGACATCCACCAGCAGGCCCCCGCTGTTCGACTCCATCGGCCCTCCTCGACTTCGCTCTCAGGTGGTCCGGAACCGCTCGAGTTCCATCGTCCGGCCAGTGTTCCACGGACGGGCCCAACCGCCCAGGTCGAGCAGCCATGACAGTACTCCGGCCGTGAACCCCCAGATCAAGGGCACGCCAGGGATGCGAAAGCCCGGTCCGCTTCGGCCCGAAGGATAGAGCACCGATCCCCTGGAAGCCGGATCGGCCAGGGCGGGGATGGCGACCTGGTGCGCGGCGGCGACCTCGGCGCCGTCGACGGGCGTCACCGGGTGCGGATCTGTCCACAATGCAATGATGGGCGTGACGGCGAAGCCCGACACGGGGATCCAGATCGGCGGCAGCTCGGCGCCGACCGCGACGCTGGCGGGCTCGACCGCGAGCTCCTCGGCGGCCTCCCTCAGTGCGGTGGCGGCGGCGTCGGTGTCACCCGGGTCGGCGGCGCCGCCGGGGAACGCGACCTCGCCGGGGTGGTGGCGCAGGCTCGTGGCGCGCTGCTGGAGGAGCACCGACGGACCGGAACCGCGGTCGCTCAACAGGACCAGGACCGAGGCGGCGCGGGCGTCGTCGGGCGAGCGGCGCAGCGCCGAGTCCTTGAGGACCTGCGGCACTTCGGGACCGGTCGCCTCCCCGGCGGCGTCGTTGAGCGGGCCCCACCACGGCGGCGGGGCGGCGAACCCTCCGCGCGGCCCGGACTCGGCGGTCACGACAGCTCCAGGCCGAACGCGGCCTCGGCGGTCAGCGTGAGGGACTCGGTGGTCACGCCCGGCTCGTTGACGAGTTCGGCGACCGTCCCGTCGGGCGCGACGAACGCGACGCCCGGCAGGGCCGGCACGCCCAAGGCGATCCGCACCTCTTCCTCGGCGTCGAACACCGAAGGGTAGGTGAACGCGAAGTCCTCGGCGAACCAGCGGCCCTTGTCGCGGGTGTCGGCGGTGTCGACGCCGAGGACGTCGATCTGGTCGCCGTGCGCCTGCCAGAACGCCTCGACCTCGGGGGCCTCCTCGACACACGGACCGCACCAGCTGGCCCACAGGACGATCACCAGGGGACGGCCGTCGCGGACTCCGACCTCGGTCGAGGCCTCGTCGCCCAGGCACGGCAGTTCCAGGTCGCCGATCGGCTCGACCGGCGTCGAAGCCGGTTCGCACGCCACCGACCAGGTCGGGTCGGGGCCGGGCGCGGTGGGGCCGGCGCCGCTCTCGTCATCGGCGGCACTGGAGCATCCCGCCAGAAGAACCAGCGCAGCCACGATTCCCGGCGCGGACCTCATATGCTCGCCTCGATCCCGGCCAGCTTCGCGAGCTCCTCGACGTTGTCGCCGCGCAGCAGCTTCACGGCCTCGGCCGGGTCGGTCGGGCCCTCGCCGAACGAGGGGCACTGCGGCGCGAGCGTGCAGGCGCCGCAGGCCGGCTTGCGGGCGATGCACACCCTCCTGCCGTGGAAGATGATCCGGTGCGAGAACATCGTCCACTCACGACGGTCAATGAGCTCCTGCAACTGGAACTCCAGCTTGACCGGGTCCTTGCCCTCGGTCAGGCCGAGCCGGTTCGTCAGCCGGATCATGTGCGTGTCGACCGTCAGGCCGGGAATCCCGAACGCGTTGCCGCGGATTACGTTCGCGGTCTTGCGGCCGATGCCCGGCAGCTTGACCAGCTCCTCCATGCGCTCGGGAAGCCTCCCGCCGTGGCGCTCCACCAAGGCCTTGCCCAGACCGATGATCGACTTGGTCTTGTTGCGGTAGAAACCCGTCGGGCGGATGATCGCCTCGACGTCCTCCGGATTCGCCTGCGCGTAGTCCTCGGCCGTCCGGTACTTCGCGAACAGCGCCGGCGTGGTCAGGTTGACGCGCACGTCCGTGCACTGCGCCGACAGGATCGTCGCCACGGCGAGTTCGAGGGGATCGGAGTAGTCGAGCTCGCATTGCGCGTCGGGATGGGCCGCGGCGAGCAGGCGGTCGATGACGCGGGCGCGGCGCTTCTTGGCCAGCTCGCTCTCGGTTCCATTGCGGGAGTCGGCGGCGGTCACCCGGCCATGTTACGCGGACTTCGTCACGCGGCCGAAGCAGAGCGCCGCGCCGCGACGCGACTGCGCGACCGCAGCAGCAGCGCCGCCGCACACAGCATGGCCGCGCCCGAGCCCGTCACCGCCGCCACCCACAGCGGCGAGACCGCCTGGCGCGTCGACGCCTCGAACGGCGGCGGCGGCAAGCGGTCCAGATCCGCCTCCACCGCCCGAGCCGCGTCCACCACCCCCGCACCCAAGCCCTCGCCGTCCGCACCGGCCGTCGCCGTCAGCAGATGGCGCACCTCCGCGGCGCTCAGCTCGGGACGCGCCGAACGCACCAGCGCCGCCGTCCCCGACACGATCGCCGACGCGAACGAGGTCCCCGTCGCGGTCTTGTGCCCGCCCCCGGCGGCAGGCACCGTCAACCGGGCGCTCGGCGCCGCCAGGTCCGTCTCGTCGCCCGTGATCGCGGTCGGCCATCGCAGGCCGTCGCTGTCCACCCCCGTGACTGCCAGCACCGGGTCCTCGCGCGCCGGGAACCACACCGCATCGCCCGAACCGGCGTGCTCCTGATTGCCCGTGCAGGCCACCACGAGCACGTCCCGGCGCTCGGCGTAGTCGATCGCCTCCGCGAACGCCTGCGAGTCGTAGTGCCCGCCCAGTGAGAGATTGACGACGTCGGCGCCGTTGTCCACCGCCCACCGCACGGCCTCGCCCACCATCGCCGAATCGTGGTACCGGTTCTGGTCGTCGAGCACCCGCACCGGCAGTATCCGCGCCCCCGGCGCCACCCCCGGGTGCCGCGACGCCGACCGGCCCGCGATGAGCCCTGCCACCGCCGTGCCGTGCCCCACCGGATCGGCCTGCGCGAACGCCCGATCGAACGCCGGACCCGGATCGGCGCCCAATGCCAGCAGTCGAGGCTCGGCGCCCCGGTCGGCGTCGATGAAGCTGCGGCCCGGCAGCACCCTTCCGGCGAGATCCGGATGGTCCGCATCCACCCCGGAGTCGATCACGGCGACCGTCACACCCGAACCGGTCGCCGAGGCCCACGCCTCCTCCGCGCCGACCGCGCGCAGATGCCACGCCAGTGTCGGCGACGACCAGCCTGCAGGGGCGACCAGCATGACTGCCAACAACGTTGAGCAAAGACATGCGACGGTGATGCGTGCAGAGCGGTCCCCCATGAGAACGGGATCGTCACACAGCGGAACGGCGTGCGCACGGGAATGACACGCGTGCGCCTTTATGAATTCGTTATTTCTGCCCTACTGACGGAAACTTGACAACAGCCTCGCGTTACGGTGACCATCGCGAGGGAACGCCGAGTTCGCTCGTCGTTGCCCCATCGAGGACCGGTAGGGGGGAAGGGCTGAATGGGATCGATGTGGGAACCGAGTAACGAGATCGAGCATCGTCTTCGCGAAGCGCTGCGAGCCGACGACCAGGACGGCTACTTCCGCATCCTCTCCCAGATCGAGCTCGTGCTCCCGTTGTCGTACGAGGACCCCAACGGGCTGGGCGGAGCCGACACCTGGGCCACGTGGACCACCGACGACCGCACCCACATCCTCGCCTTCACCTCCGAGACCTCCCTCGGCATGTGCCTCAGGGACAATGCCGGGTCCTCTCGCCGCGTCCGCTTCTCCGCGCTGGCCGAGGCCTGGCCCGACGAGGAGTGGTGGCTGGCGGTCAACCCCGGCCTGCCCATCGAGGGATACCTCCCGGCATGGTTCGTCTCGCAAGTGGCCCAAGGCATGACGACCGTCCCCGCCGACCCTGCCCCGGTCCAGCCCGAGCAGCACTCCAACGAGCAGTCCTTCGCCTCCATGGCGCAGTCCGACCCGTTCGCCAACCCCATGGAGCCGGCCCCGCCGGCCCGTGAGAACAGCTTCATGCCGGCCGCCCCGCCCGTCCCCGAGGTGCCGCCCGCGCCTCGGCGCTCTCCGAACCAGGACACGGGGGGCTCCACCGTCGCCGGCACGACCGGCGCCGGTCTGCCGCTGCGCCAGCCGCCCCCGATGGAGCCCGAGGCGCCCGCGCCCCAGCCGAGTTCCTTCGGCGAGCAGACCTTCACCTCGCAGCCGCCCGCGTCCGCCTTCCCCGAGCAGTCCCAGTGGCCCGAGGAGCAGACCGGATGGCCCGACGCCCCCGACTGGCTCCGCGAGCAGCAGGCCGATCCCTCTTCGCTCCCGCAGCGCGCACCGGTGGACCCCTACCAATCGCAGCCCGACCCTTACCGGGCTCCGTCTCAGCCCGAGTCGGTCGCGCCCCCGCCGCAGTACCAGTCCGAGCCGCAGCAGACCGGCGCTCCGACCTCCGATTCGTTCGCGTCCATGTCGAGCGCGTTCGGCCGCAAGCCCGCCGCGCAAGCAGAGCCGGGCTCGCAGCCGGGAGAGCCGGAGGCGCCCGCGCCCGTCGAGCTCTCCGGCGCCGAGGCCGAGCCGCGCCTGACCGAATCGGCCGCGCAGGGCGACACCGCCGGCTTCCTGCACACCCTGCTGTGCAGCACCGTGATCCTCCCGGTCGGCGACCCCGACGCCGTGACCATGCGTGTGGGCGACCCCGCCTTCCGGTGGGCCTCCGACATCGTCGACGGCATCCACGGCATCACCGTCTACACGACCGTCGACCGCATGCGTGCCCGCGCCGGCGAGGACACCCCGCACACCGAGGTGCCCTTCGGCTGGCTCATCCAGCACTGGCCGGGTGTCGAGTACGCGCTGTACGTCAACCCCGGCACCGAGGTCGGCGCCAACATGTCCGGCCCCGAGATCGAGCCGCTGATCAAATGGGCCGAGGCGAAGGGGCTGCTGGCGTTCGCCGCCGAGTTGGAGCGCCGCCAGGCCGCCGAGGCCCGCGCCAAGGCCCCTTCCCAGCGCGTCAAGCCGGTCCTGTGGCAGAAGACCATCCCGCACCACCAGGTGCCGTTCTATCTCGAACGCGGCTACGACCGCGTCGGCGGCCTCGTCCATCCCGCGGGCTCGGTCGAGCACCTGCGCACCCCGGCGCAGCTGTACCTCGCGCTCGGACTCATCCGCTCCTCGGAGGACTTCAGTCCCACCGACGACACCGTCCACGTGCTGCGCTGGGTCGGCTACCGCACCGACCTCTACCCGCCGGCGCTCGGCGGCAACGACGATTCGAGTGCGGAGGTCAACGGCGGCTGGATCGTCGAGCCGAGCCCCTTCCGCGGCGACGGCCTGGCGCCGTCCGAATCGCCCGACGACCGCATCCCCGAGCACAAGGTCGACTCGGTGCGCCTGCCGCACGGCGCGCAGATCCTCCGCATCGACTCCCGCGGCGAGGTCACCGAGCTGGCCGTGTTCGACGCCGACACCCGCGATTGGACGCTCGTCGACGGCGCGGCCGCCATCGAGGCCTCGCTGACTCCGGCGCCGGCCTCCGAGGCCCGCGACGAGCCGAGGCCCGGCGGTCCGATGGCCGATGCAGCTCCCGGCTACGGCGGCTACGACGGCGCCGGGTACGAGTCTTCGGCGCTGGGCGACGCGTTCGGGCCCGACCTTGCCGACGGCCATTACGACCTGGTGCGGCCCACGCCCGAGGACAAGGCCTCGTCCGTGCTCGACCACCGTGAATGGAAGGGGGCCTAGATGAGGGACGGCTATATCGCGCGCTGGAAAGGCGCCGAGTACGACTCCAGCCCCGACGGCGTCCACGTGCGTCTGTACTCGCCGACCGGCGGGGACGGCTTCGTGCAGGTCGCCGAGGGCCGCTACCGGCGCGGCGTGCCGGTCAGCGAACTCGAGGACTTCTTCTACGTGCGCACCGTCTGCACCTGGCGTGGCGAGCCGTTCATAGTGCTCGGCGACTCGGGCGACTGGCTGCGTCTCGAGTACCGCGGCGGGCACAGCGACGTGGCGAGGAGTCTCGGCCTGGAGCCGTACGACACCGGCGTGTACCAGATCTGGGCGCCCTCCGGCGAGGTCAGCGAGATCTCGGAGCAGTACCTCTAGGAACCCGGGCCGGTCGGATGCGGTCCGGTCGTTCTTCTCGAAATCTGTCGCGCGGCCGCTTTCATGTGGGCGCAGTTTTGCTGTATGCTTCTGTCAAATAAGAAAGCGTTTGCCGATCGCGGTGGACGCTCGCGGAGCCGCACATTGGCACAGTTATAGTCAGGAGCAGACCCCAATGACAGAGAAGATTTCCGTCGGCATAGCCCTCAACGGCGTGACCGGGCGCATGGGATACCGGCAGCACCTCGTGCGCTCGTTGCTCGCCATCCGCGAGCAGGGCGGCGTCGAACGCGCTGACGGATCGGTCATCTGGCCCGAGCTCACCCTGGTCGGCCGCAGCGCCGACAAGCTCGCCGAGATCGCCGACCGCCACGGCCTGGACCGGTACACCACGAGCCTCGACGAAGTCCTCGCCGACGACGGCATCGACATCTACTTCGACGCCTTGACCACCCAGCACCGGCTCGCCGCCGTGAACGCCGCGATCAAGGCCGGCAAGCACGTCTACACCGAGAAGCCCATCGCGACGAACCTCGAAGACGCGCTCGGCCTCGCCCGGGCCGCGCGTGACGCGGGCGTCAAGAACGGCGCCGTCGCCGACAAGCTCTACCTGCCCGGCCTGCGCAAGCTCAAGAGGCTGGTCGACTCCGGCTTCTTCGGGCGGGTCCTGTCCGTGCGCGGCGAGTTCGGCTACTGGGTCTTCGAAGGCGACTGGCAGGACTCGCAGCGCCCCTCGTGGAACTACCGCGCCGAAGACGGCGGCGGCATGGTCCTGGACATGTTCCCTCACTGGTCGTACGTCTTCGAAGGCACGCTGGCCCCGGTCAAGTCCGTGACCGCGCACGTGACGACCCACATTCCCGAGCGCGTCGACGAGCACGGCAAGCCCTACGCCGCGACGGCGGACGACGCCGCCTACGCGATCTTCGAGCTCCAGGACGGCACGGTCGTCCAGATGAACTCGTCGTGGGCCACCAGGGTCGACCGCGAGGAGCTCGTCGAGTTCCACGTCGACGGCACCGAGGCATCCGCGATCGCAGGCCTGCGCAAGGTCCGCGCCCAGCACCGCGCCCACACCCCCAAGCCGGTGTGGAACCCCGACATCGACCAGCCGATCGCCTTCCGCCAGCAGTGGAACGACGTGCCGGACAACGAGCAGTTCGACAACGGCTTCAAGCTCCAGTGGGAGGAGTTCCTGCGCCACGTCGTGGACGACGCGCCGTGGCACCACGACTTCCTCGCGGCCGCCCGGGGCGTGCAGCTGGCCGAGGCCGGCTACCGCTCGGCGCTCGAAGGCCGCCGTATCGAGCTCGAGGAGCTCCAGCTGTGAGCCGCAAGTTCCACTCCCGCGTGATCTACTCGGCGGCCCACGTGGTCGCCGACCCGCTGGCCGACAACGGCCCCGGCCGACCCGCGACGGTCGACTGGGACGCGACGATCGCCTTCCGGCGCCACCTGTGGGACCTGGGCCTCGGCGTCGCCGACGCGATGGACACCGCCCAGCGCGGCATGGGCCTGGACTGGGAGGCGACGAAGGAGCTCATCCGCCGCTCGGCCGAGGCCGCCGGCCCGGACGACCTCCTGGCCTGCGGCGTGGGCACCGACCAGCTCCCGGCGGCCCCGACCACCCTTGACGAGATCCGGTCGACCTACCTCGACCAGCTCGCGGTGGTGGAGGACGCCGGAGCCGGAACGATCCTGATGTGCTCCAGGGCCATGGCCGCGACCGCCAAGAGCCCGGACGACTACAAGAGCCTCTACGGCGAACTCCTCGGCGAGGTCAGCGGCAAGGCGATCCTCCACTGGCTCGGCCCGATGTTCGACCCGACGCTCGAAGGCTACTGGGGATCGAGCGACCTGGAAGAGGCCGCGGACGTGTTCGTCGAGATCGTCACCGAGAACGCCTCGAAGGTGGACGGCATCAAGATGAGCCTGCTGGACGCCGACAAGGAGATCGCGGTGCGCCGCAGGCTCCCCGAAGGCGTGCGGTGCTACACCGGCGACGACTTCAACTACCCGCAGCTCATCGCCGGCGACGACCAGGGCCACTCCGACGCGCTCCTGGGCATCTTCGACCCCCTGGCGCCTTTGGCCGCGAAGGCGGTCCAGCGCCTGGACGAGGGCGACACCGAAGGCTTCCGAGCCATCCTCGACCCGACCGTGCCATTGGCCCGAAAGGTCTTCGAGAAGCCGACCTTCAACTACAAGACCGGAGTGGTCTTCCTGGCCTGGCTCTGCGGCCACCAGAAGCACTTCAAAATGGTCGGAGGCCTGGAAGCGGCCCGCTCGGTCGCCCACTTCAAGGAGATCTACGAGCTGGCCGGCGAGGCGGGCCTGTTCCCGGACCCGAAGACGGCCGAGGAGCGCTTCAACGCCCTGCTGAAAGTGGCCGGCCAACCCTCAGTGGCGGCGCGATGAGCTCGTTCCTCGAACGCTTCTCGTTCAACCACGCCACCGCGAAGTTCTGGGACCAGAGCGAGGCGATCGAAGCGTGCGCCCGTACCGGCTCGGGCATCGGCCTGTGGCGGGAACCGGTCCAAGAGCAGGGTCTGGCGGCGACGGCCAAGCAGGTCCGCGACGCCGGAGTCCAGGTCACGAGCCTGTGTCGGGGCGGCTTCTTCACCGACCCCACCCCGGCGGCGATCGAGGAGAACAAGCGGGCCGTCGACGAGACCGCCGAACTCGGCGCCCCCGCCCTCGTCCTCGTCTCGGGTCCGATCCTCGAAGGCGGCACTCTCGACAGCGCCCGCGAGGGCGTGGCCGAGGCGCTCGCCGCGCTCGCCCCTTACGCCGCCGAGCGGGGCGTGACGCTCGCGATCGAGCCGCTCCACCCGATGTTCACCTCCGACCGCTGCGTCGTCGCGACGCTCGGGCAGGCCCTCGACCTGGCCGCGCCCCATCCGGCCGAGGCCGTCGGCGTCGTGGTGGACACCTACCACATCTGGTGGGACCCGAACGTCTGGAACGACATCGCCCGCGCCGGAGCCGAAGGCCGCATCGCCTCCTTCCAGCTCGCCGACTGGATCACCCCGCTCCCCGCCGGTGTGCTCACCGGCCGCGGACAGCTCGGCGACGGCTGCATCGAGATGCGCCGCTACGCCGATGCCGTCGACGCGACCGGCTTCACCGGCCCGATCGAGGTCGAGCTGTTCAACGACGACCTCTGGGCCCGGCCGGGCCCCGAAGTCTTCGAGGAGACCCGCGCGGCATTCGCCCGGGTCCTCAGCTGAGACGAGGCCGCGGTCGGGTCCCGGATGACTGAATCCGGGACCCGACCGCGGCCGTGCTTTCGGAGAACGAGCAGCGGCACGGAAGCCGCGCGGCCTCGGCGCTGTTCGTGAACGACGCGGTCAAGAAGCCGAGCGCCACCGTCGTGACCGTCCCGATGGCGAACGCCGGCGCCGCGCCTGCGACAGTTCCCGCTCACCGGTGCAGACCGAAGTCGTCGCGGTCGTTGAGCGGGCGCGACCGGTCCTCCGCCGTCGCGTCCCGATGGCCCGCATAGGTCGCGTACACGACGACGTTCTCCGCGTAGTCGCCCGATTCGCGGTCGAACCGGCCGCCGCAGGTGATCAGCCGCAGCGCAGGTTCGGGCTCGATCCCGAAGACCTCCTCGTAGGGAAGAGCGTTCTTCGAGTAGGCCTCGGTCCTCGTCACCTCGTAGGACACCACGATGCCGTCCTCGCGGGCGAGCTCGACCCGGTCGCCCTCGGCCAGGAACCGCAGCGCGTAGAACACCGCCGGGCCGCTTGCCTCGGTGTCCAGGTGCCCCAGCAGCACCGTCGGACCGAACTCACCCGGCGTCGCCCCGTGCTCGAACCAGCCCGCCACGTGCGGCCGCCCCAGCGGCGGCACCTCGAACTCACCACCGCGGCTCATTCCCAGATCGACGAGCGGAGCGTGCATGCCGACCGCCTCCGCATCCACCCTCGTCGGCTCCGAGCGGTCGAGCCACCCGCCGCCGTCCGGATCCACCGTGAAGCCCACGTCGCCCGCCGAATGCGCCGACCAGCCCGGCAGCCTGATCGTCGGCACCGGCGTCAACCCTCCGAGCATCAGACCCAGCCCGCCCGCCATCAGCATCGCCAGCCCCACCGCCGCCAGAGGCCGGAGCGCCGACTCCGACCTGTGCGCGCCTGCCGGCCGAACCATCGGACTAGACGTCGATCCTGCTGCGGCGCTTAAGCAACCACAGCCCCGCGACGGCCACCGCGGCCGCCGCCGCGCCGGTCAGCGCGAGCGCGGCCGCCGGGTCCGACGCCGTCGAGCCCGATCCGGTCTTCGCGCCCGTGCCGTCCGCCACGGTCAGCTTCCCTGAGGCCGTATCGTCCCCGCACCGCACTGCGATCGTGTACATCCCCGCCCTCCACTCGTTCGGCACCACGAACGAGCCCTGCGCCTGACCGTCCGCGACCGGCATGTCCACCTTCAGGGCGGTGTCCTTCACCGTCGCGGTGGCATTCTCCGAGCAGCTCGCGGCTACGACCGTCACCGTCGTGCCGGCGGTCGCCGTCACCGGTGTCAAGGTCACCGTGACGGCGGCGTTCGCTCCGGTCGCCGCCGCGAGCGCCAGACCCGCTCCCAGCGTCACCGCCGCGGTGAGTCTCCTGACGGCCTGCAACATGGGCGTCCTCCCCGGTCGTCTCGGCGCCGATATCGCCTCTCGACCACGCTAATCGCCGCTCCGGCGACCCGAACTCGATTCGAGGAAAATTCAATCCGGTTGTCAGGGTGGAGAACATCGCCGTCATCTGCGACGATGAAGGCATGAAGGTTCCCGGGAGCGGCCTTGTCAGCGGTCTCGCCGCCACCGCGCGCACCGCCACGCGACGCGCCGTCACCCGCCAGTACCCCGAGCACGAGCCCGAACTGCCCGAACGCACCCGCGGCGTCATCGCGCTCCTCGAACCGAACTGCACCTCCTGCATGCTGTGCGCCCGCGAGTGCCCCGACTGGTGCATCTACATCGACTCGCACAAGGAGACCGTCGAGGCCGAGGGCGCGGCCCGACCGCGCCAGGTCAATGTCCTCGACCGGTTCGACATCGACTTCTCCCTGTGCATGTACTGCGGCATCTGCGTCGACGTCTGCCCCTTCGACGCGCTGTTCTGGGCGAGCGACTTCGACTACGCCGAGGGCGACATCCGCGACCTGCTCCACGACAAGGAGCACCTGGGGGAGTGGATGGAAGGCGTCCCCGCCTCAGCACTTCCCGAATCGACCCCCGCTCGGGAAGCGCAGGGCCGATGACCCTCGCCGACGTGCTCCTGCTGGCGTTCGGGCTGCTCGCGCTCGGTGCGGCGCTGGCGGTCGTCACGACCCGCCGGATCGTCCGGGCCGGGCTGTGGCTCGCCGTGGCCTTCGCGGGGATCGCGGGGGCCGCGCTGGTCCTGACGGCGGAGTTCCTCGCGTGGGTGCTCGTGCTCATCTACGTCGGCGCGATCGTGGTGCTGCTGCTGTTCGCGACGATGCTCACCAAGGCTCCCACCGACGCCTCGGACGAACTGGACCGGAGTCGGCTGCCCGGCGCGTTCCTCGCCGGGGGCGTCGGCCTCGGCTTGGCCGCCGTGCTCGTCGGATCGTTCGGGTGGACGAGGGTGAGCCTGTCGGGCCGCGCCGCGGGGGACGCCTCGGCCGTCGGAGAGGAGATCTTCGCGAACTGGGTCCTGCCGTTCGAGGTGCTGTCGCTGCTGCTCCTCGCGGCCCTGGTCGGTGCGATCGCGGTCTCCACGAGAGACGCCGCGCGCAACAATCGTGCAACAGAGGCCGACTAGCCGAGCGGTAAGCTACCGGCCATGACCTCACCGATATTCGCCCTGGCCGACGAGTACATCACCTCATTCGCTCGGCTGCACCCCATGGCGGCCGGTTCGATCGGCATCAAGGGGGACTTCGGCGTCGCCTCCGATCTCGGTCCCGACGCCGAGGCCGAGCGGGCGAAGCTGGCGCGCGACACGCTCGCCCGCCTCAAGACGCTGCAGTCGACCGGTCCGGCCGACGAGCTCGCCCGACTGCACATGGCCGAGCGGCTGGAGACGCAGCTGGAGCTGTTCGACGCAGGGGAGTGGCGCCGCGCCCTGCGCGTCCCCTACGGCCTCATCCAGTTCCTGTGCTCGTATGTGGACCTCGCGCCGCGCGGCACCGAGAACCGGTGGCGCACCGTCGTAGCCCGCATCCGCGCGATCCCCGAGATGCTCGCGACGTGGCGCCAGACGATGAACGCGGGGATCGCGGCCGGGCAGACCGTCGCGATCCGACAGGTCGTCGAGGGCGCCAGGCAGGCCCGGCGCAACGCCGAAGCCAGAGTCTTCGACAAGCACGTGAACGCCTACGGCGAGGGCCCGCAGGCGCGCGACCTCGCCGAGGCGTCCGAGGCGGCCTACGCGGCGTTCGCCGCCACGGCCGAATACCTGGAGGAGTGCTACGCGCCGCACGCCGAGCCGGGCGACGGCGTAGGCGAGGAGCGCTACCTACTCCACGCCCGCAGCACGCTCGGCGCGAAGCTCGACCCGCGCGACGCCTACGAATGGGGTTGGGAGGAGCTGCACCGCATCGAGGACGAGATGGCCGCCGAGGCCGCGAAGATCCTTCCCGGCGCGAGTCTCGACGAGGTCGCCGCCCACCTCGACGCCGACGCTCCGATCACCGACCACGCCTCGTACCTCGGCTGGCTCACCGAGCGGCACCTCAGCGCCCTGGAGGCGCTCGACGGCGTCCACTTCGACATAGACCCGCGTCTGATGCACCTCGACGTCGAGCTCGTCCACGGCTCCTCGGCCGGCTCGCCGTACTACACCGGTCCGAGCGAGGACCTCAGCCGAGCGGGCCGTACCTGGTGGCCGGTGGCCGATCGGGAGCACTTCGCGGTGTGGCGTGAGCTCACCACCGTCTTCCACGAGGGCGTCCCCGGGCACCATCTGCAGATAGGGCAGACGAAGATCGCCGGCGACGGCCTCAGCCGCTTCGCGAAGCTCTACGGTTCCCTGTCGGGGCACTCCGAGGGCTGGGCGCTGTACGCCGAGCGGCTCGCCGACGACCTCGGCTGGCACGCCGATCCTGCGACGCGCCTCGGCATGCTCAAGGGGTCGGCGATGCGGGCGGCCCGCGTCGTCATCGACATCGGCTGGCACATGGACCTGCCGCTGCCCGACACCGAGGCGAAGCGGCACGGGGAGCGGTGGGACTTCGACGTGGCCCTCGCGGTGCTGCGGGACCGCGGTGGGATCCCCGTGCACCGGTCCCACCCCGAGATCGTCCGCTACGCCGGCTGGCCGGCGCAGGCGATCTGCTACAAGCTCGGCGAGCGCGCCTGGATGGCCGCCCGCGCCGAGGCCGAGGCCGCAGCGGGGTCCGGCTTCGACCTCAAGGCGTGGCACACGAAGGCGTTGGGCCTCGGGCCGATCGGGCTCGACAACCTGGCCGCGGTCCTGCGCGGATAGGCAGAGGAGCCGATGCCCGGGGCCGTCCGGGCGGGTCGGCGTCGTCAGGTGAAGGTCATAGCCAAAGGTCGATCAGCGCCGCCACGGCCAGGTCGATGTCGTCGCCGAGCTGGCGCAGCTGCTCCTTCTCCAGGTCCGCCAGGCTGCCGGTGAGTTGGTCGGCCCGGTCGGCGCCGGGTAGGCGCAGCAGCCAGTTGCGGGCGATCACCGCGAGCCGGAGCTCGGCGAGCAGGCGCTCCATGTGCGCCACCTGGGTGATCATGTCGGCGGCGGCCCTGCCGAGCGCCGGGCGCACCGCTTCGGCGAGGAAGCGGGCGTCTCGGGCCGCGGCGCGCGTCTCGTCGCGAGCGACGGTCAGGTCGGTGGCGTGGCCGATCTTCGCGTAGGTGTCCAGCAGGTGGGTCTTCGCGTGCGTCAGCACGCCCATGAGTGACGACGCCGGTTTGTCGCCTTCACGGGTGTAGTGCGCGTGGTCGGCGAAGCTCCGCATCTGGGCGAGCAGCGCGGCGACCCAGGCCTGGGTGCTGGTCCGCTCGATATGCCGGTAGGAGGCTTCTTGTTCGGCCTCCAGCGCGGTGTACCAGCGTGGCTGCTCGGCGACGGTCAAGTCGAGCTGGTCGAACCGGTCGGCGAAGTGGACGCGCAGCGCTTCGAGGTCTTCGGTGTGCTTGAGGGCGGCGAGGAGCTGGTCGAGCTGGGGGCCTCCTCGCGGGGTCTGGGTGAACAGGGGCCGGTAGCCGCGCAGCGCGGACCGGATGCGGTGGATGGTCGCTCGGGTGAGGGCGACCGAGCCGGGCTCGTGGCGCTGGGTCCGGGCGATGGCCCGGTTGAGGATTTCGACCTGTTCGCTGACGTAGGCGCGGACGACGACTCCGGCCCGTGTGGACGCCGTCATGGTCTCGGTCCGAGCCGCGGCGGTGGCTGCTGACATGGCTCCTCCCCCTCTCACGGCGCCGCTGGCGAACGTCGTGGAGCGCTGCGTCGTCTGGATCAGTATCGCAGTGCTCCGCGGGGGAGGAGCCGAACTTGATGACTATTCGCTATCCGAGCTCAATCAGGCATGCAGTCGAGTTCGGGCATCGACGACAGCGCGCCGGAGACGTTGAACCCGAAGTTCACCGACTCGCCCGAGGCGATGCTGGCGTTCCAGCCAGACGGCGAGGCCATCTGCATATCGCCCATTGTGGATATCTCGGTGTTCCACGCCTGGGTGATCTCGATGCCCGAGTCGGGCGGCCACAGCCAGTGCACCATCCAGCTCCCCATGTTGGCGTCGCCGGTGTTGGTGACGGTGACCTGGACGGTCGCGCCCGAGTCCCAGCTGCTGACGTCGGCGACTGCGGTGCAGTCCCCGTCGGTGGGGCCGCCGGTCGTCGGCTCGTCGTCGGTGGGCGTCTCGGTCGGCTCGGTGACGCCGCCGTCGTTGCCCGGCAGGTCCGCGCCGGGCCTGATCCCGGTGATCTCGCCGTCGCCGCCGTCGAAGACGACGTCCGAGCAGGCGTAGAAGTTCTCGTTCGAGTCCGAGCGCACCCAGTGGGTGAACACGATGTGGTAGCCGGACTTCTGCGGCAGCGTCAGGGGCGCGTAGTAGTAGTTCTCGTCGGCGCCGGATCCGCCGGACTGCGGCGGGTCCTGGATCGTCGTGAACTGCTCCAGGTCGTCCCAGGCGAGCGGCTCGTCCGGGTTCCAGCCGTCCTTGGTGATGTACAGGTCGAACCTGCCCGGGTGGTGCGCCCAGTTGTTGTAGCGCCATTCGACGGTGTCTCCGGCGGTGACGTGGGTGCGGGGCCAGTCGCCCGGGTCGTTGAACGGCTCGAAGTCGTACGGGCCGTTGCCGCCGCCGTCGCAGAGGCGGCCGTCGGGGATGTACCCGACCGTCTGCCCGGCGCCGTTGGCGTCCAGGTTGCCGAACCAGTTGTAGAACGGCGTCGCGCCGACCTGGTCGAACGCGGATTGGCAGGCTTCGTTGTAAGGATCGAGCGATCCGTTCTCGGTGAGCGCGTCGAAGTAGCAGAAATACTGGCGCGAGCCGGGGAAGACCGTCGCGCCGTGCGCCTCGGACTTCGCCTGGGTGAACACCGTCGACAGGGTCGCGGCAACTGCGGCGGCGATGATGAGCGCCAGGATGGCGACGAGCCTGCGGCGCCTGCTTCGCAGGCCCACGGCTGTGGCTGTGGACATGAGGTACTCCTCTGTCGTACATGGAGCGCTCCCAACCGGCCCTTGCGGGCCTGCGCCTAGTCGTTGTTCTGGTGGTTCGCCTTCAAGACAGATTGCGAAAGGTATTTCGATATTCGACTATATCGATATATAGGGGCTTTGTGCAATCGTCGCGGGCGGCAATCTGCGCTCGCGTGGATACACTGGCTTCCATGGACATCGGCGACATCGCACCTGACTTCACCCTCCCCGACGAGACCGGCGCGGAGCGCAAGCTCACGGACCTGCTGAACGACGGGCCCGTCGTTCTGTTCTTCTACCCCATGGCCATGACCGCCGGATGCACCGCCGAGGCCTGCCACTTTCGCGACCTCGCCGGCGAACTGGGCGAGCTCGGCGCCAGCCCCGTCGGCATCTCCACCGACGACGTCTCGAAGCAGGCCGAGTTCGCCTCCAAGCACTCGCTGGGGTACCCGCTCCTGTCCGACACCGAGGGGGAGGTCGCAGCCGAGTTCGGCGTCAAGCGCAAGATCAGCGCCCTGCCGTCCAAGCGCAAGACCTTCGTCATCGACACCGACCGCAAGGTCATCGGGGTGGCCAAGAGCGAAGTGAAGATGAACGCCCACGCCGACCACGCCCTCGCGGTGCTGCGCGAGCGCAAGAACGCCTAACGGGGCCGACGCCCTTGAGGGCCGGCCCCGTCCGTTCCGACTACATGATCGCGCCGCGCACCACGTCCTGCAGCGACATCGTAGGGCGGCGCAGCAGGTCGACCAGATCCGTCGAGTTCGAATCGAGGTCCCCGCGGGCGACGCCCTCGTCGGCGTCGGCCGCCATCGTCGCCGCCGGCAGTTGCACGCCCGACTGCACCAGCGCCTGCGCATAGGCGTCGGGGTCCATGTTCTGGTAGACCACGTCGGTCCCCGCGACCTTCCCGATCGTCGCGGCCAGCTCCTCGTAGGTGAACGGCTCGTCCCCGCACAGTTCGAAGACCCGGTCCACGCCGTGGTCCTCGGTCAGCAGCACCGCCGCCGCCTCGGCGTAGTCGTTGCGGGTCGCCGCTGCCACCCGGCCCTTCCCGGCCGCGCCGTACAGCGTCCCCGACTCGATGACCTGGTCGAGGTTCTGCGTGTAGTTCTCCATGTACCAGCCGTTGCGCAGGATCAGGAACGGGACGCCGGCCTCGTGGAGGTACCGCTCGGTCCCGATGTGCTCGGTGGCGAGCGCGACCTGCGAGGTGTCGGCGTGCAGCATGCTCGTGTACAGCAGCAGACCCACGTCGGCGTACTTCGCGGCGTCGATGACCGCCTGGTGCTGGGGCAGGCGCCGCCCGACCTCGGAACTCGAGACCAGCAGCAGCTTCTCGACCCCGGCGAGCGCCGGTTGGAGCGTATTGGGCCTGTCGTAGTCGGCGTGGCGCACCTCGACGCCCCGCTTCGTGAGATCGGACGCTCGGTCCGGGTCCCTTACCAGCGCCGCGATCTCTCCGGCCGGGACGCCACGCTCCAGCAGATGTTCGATGACGAGACGGCCGAGATTGCCCGTCGCGCCGGTGACAGCGATCATGTTGCACTCCCCTCAAGCGTGCCCATCGCCCATCGAAACACAGACGGCGGGGCCTGTCAGGGCAAGAGGGAAGTACGCGGCGTGCGGCTCGGCGCGCGTGTCAGATTCTGGTCGCGAGCTCCCGAAACGCCTTGCCGCGGTGTGAGATCGCGTTCTTCTGGTCGGGGCTGAGCTCGGCGCTGGTGACGTCGAGGCCGTCGGGGACGAACAGCGGGTCGTAGCCGAAGCCGCCGCGCCCGCGCGGCTCGCGGGCGATGCGGCCGGGCATCTCGCCGTGGACCACGACCTCCCGGCCGTCGGGCCGGACCAGGGCCGCGGCGCACACGAACTTCGCGCCGCGCCGTTCGTCGTCGAGATCGGCGAGCTGGTCGAGCAGCAGGGCATTGTTCGACTCGTCGTCCTTCGCGCGGCCGGCCCAGCGCGCCGAGAGCACACCGGGCATGCCGTTCAGGGCGTCGACGGCGAGTCCCGAGTCGTCGGCGATCGTGGCCAGCCCGGTGTGCTCGACACCGTCGCGGGCCTTGAGCAGGGCGTTTCCGGCGAACGTCAGCTCGGTCTCGGCCGTCTCGGGGAAGTCGTCGACCGCGTCGAGGCCGACCAGTTCGACCGACGGCGCGGCCTCGGCGAGGATCTGGCGAAGCTCGTCGATCTTGCCCGCGTTGCGGGTGGCCAGGAGGATCTTCACGGCAGCGCCTACGACAGGAGCGTGCGGGCCTGGAGGGTGGCGAGCTCCTTGCAGCCCTTGACGGCCAGGTCGAGGAGCTGGTCGAGCTCGGTGCGGCTGAAGACGGCCTCCTCGCCGGTGCCCTGCACCTCGACGAAGTCGCCCTCGCCGGTGCAGACGACGTTCATGTCGACCGACGCGGCCACGTCCTCCTCGTAAGGCAGGTCCAGGACCGGGACGCCGTTCACGATGCCGACGCTGATGGCCGCGACCGAGGTGGTGAGGATCTTCTCGGGCTTGCGCGCGAGCTTCTGCTCCCGCAGCCAGCCGACCGCGTCGTGCAGCGCGATGTAGGCACCGGTGACCGAGGCGGTGCGCGTGCCGCCGTCGGCCTGGAGGACGTCGCAGTCGAGGGTGATCGTGTTCTCGCCCAACGCCTTGAAATCGACGCAGGCGCGTAGCGAGCGGCCGATGAGGCGCGAGATCTCGTGCGTGCGCCCGCCGATCTTGCCGCGGATGGACTCCCGGTCCGACCGCGAATGGGTCGAACGCGGCAGCATCGAGTACTCCGCGGTGACCCAGCCTTCGCCGCTGCCGCGGCGCCAGCGCGGCACCCCGGGAGTGACCGAGGCGGTGCACAGCACGCGGGTGCGGCCGAACTCGACGAGGACGGAGCCCTCGGGGTGGTCGGTCCAGGAGCGGGTGAAGTTCACGGGGCGCAGCTCGTCGGTCGCGCGCTTGTCGGGTCGAGTCATCTCCACCAGCCTACGGGAACGAACAGGCGTGTGACACACTGGTTGCTGCCCTGAGCGGCAGGCACCGCCGCTCTCCAGGGCGCACGCGCGAGTGGCGACTGTACTTCACTGTTCCGCCACTCGGCTTCGCACGAGTGGCGGAACTGGCAGACGCGCAGGATTTAGGTTCCTGTGCCTTCGGGCGTGGGGGTTCGAGTCCCCCCTCGTGCACTGATTTTCTTAGCCGAACCTCGTGTTGGGCCGCGGAGGTAACTGACGCGGGATGTCGGTGACGTCAGACGTCACCGACATCCCGCGTCAGTTATGAGGTCGTTGAGGGCGTGGCCGTGATGGTGGGTGGCCACCCAGTCCATGTCGGCTTCGGTGATCTCGCCATCGGAGTGGACTCGATTCCGCGGTCGGGTCAGCCCTTCCACCTCTTTATGACGGCCAGTTGGCGGCGGGGGCCGGGCCAGACTTGTATCCGGAGCCTCTCCATGGTTTCCCCGTTGTCGTCCGAAAGGTGCGCCGCTTGGGCGGCCTTTCGCAAGTTCCAGCGAGAGGTGCGGACGCGGACCCATCCCGGTTCGACTGGTATGCGGTGCGCTTCGGGAAAGTAGTCGGTGCAGCCGAGAACCACGAGTCTGCCTGACGCTGCTTTGACGCTGGCCTCTACCACGTTGTCGAACTGATCGGCGTCGAGTCCGGGTGCTCGGGTATGGAGTTCGACGGTGACGGCCACGGTCACGTTGACCTCTGTACCGATGGCGAGAGCATCAGCTCCGACGGCGACTGAGTTCTGCATGGCTGTTGCAGTCCAAAGATCGCCGAAATCTGCCTCGGTGTTTTCGTCCAGCAGGTGAATCTGGTGGTAGTCGGCGAATAGCTCGAGCTGAATTTGCGACGTCAGGCTGGGATAAGGGCCGTTGTCGGAAGCCGCACCGAGGGTCATCTGATCACCGTACCGAGCCGGTTCAACAGCGCTGTGAGCTGGGGCGAAGGGTTCAGGTAGGTGGTTTCTTATCAGGGCCCGGCAGGCGGCTGCCGGGTTTCTTGTTGTGAGGGCGGGTTTTCACCGCCTGCGGCCGGAACCGCGTCCGGCGGACTTCGCCGTCACCAAAGAGCTTGGCGCCTATCGCAACCTGAGTGAACGATGGATCGATTGGACGAACGTGGTCGCCGCCTGTGGGGCGCTGGCCGAGCAGATCGCGAGAGGAGATGAGTAGATGGCACTGCGGTTTCGCAACCTGAACGTCTCACCGGACGACCCGGTGGAGCGGTGGCCGGTCGAGGCGGTCCAGACCGCGATGGAGCGGGGCTCGCTGCGGGACTGGCGGCGGCTGATCGAGGTGATCGACCGCGATCCCTGGGGCAAGACTGCCCGCCAGGTCGAGCATGTCTTGAGCTACAGCCGCCCTTACGGCGTCGCCAACCTGATGGAGCGAGTGCTGCAGAGCGCCAGAACCAGGGCCGAACGCGCCGAACGCCAAGCCGTGGCCGGCAAGATCAGACGGGCCATCGCCGACTCGGGTCTGACACGCGCCGAATTCGCCTCGCACATCGGGACCTCGGTCTCGCGCCTGTCGACCTACGCCACCGGCAAGGTCGCGCCGTCCGCTGCGCTCATGGTGCGCATTGAGCGCGTCGCCGCTGAGGCGACTCGTCAGAAAGCCACGAAACCAGGGCCGTGACCTGGGGTTACGGGTTCAGATGATTCTTATCCGAACCCGGCAGGAACTCCTGCCGGGTTCGGTGCTTCGGTCACCAGTCCTGTTCGAAGGTGATTTCTCCGTCTTGTGGTTGTCCGTTGTCGATGATGAGCATGTCGCTGAGGAAGCAGGTCACCGCGTCGGCTGAGAGTTCGAAATCGGTTCTCAGGGTCATCGGTTCGGCTGGGAGCGAGGCGCTCGGGTTCTGGGACGGGGCGGGACGGATCCGGACTTGACAAACGGCCGCATCAACCTAGGATGTTTATCGGTAAAGTCAGTGCTGTCGACCTAAGGAAGTAATCCTCGTGAGCCGGAGAATCGTCCGCCATGCGCCCATCGTCAAGGGCGTCCCTCACCTCCTGCACGGCGGGGACTACAACCCCGACCAGTGGATCAAGTGGAAGGGCACCGTCTGGAAGGAAGACATGCGCCTCGCCCGGCTCGCCGGGGTCAACACTTTGTCGGTCGGCATCTTCGCCTGGGCCGCGCTCGAGCCCGAAGAAGGCCGATACGAGTTCGGATGGCTCGACGAGATCATGGACCTCATGGCCGAGAACGACATCACCGCCGTGCTCGCCACTCCCACCGGCGCACGCCCCGGCTGGATGAGTCACCGGTACCCCGAGGTCCTGCGCGTGAACGGCGACCGCACCAGGAACCGCCACGGCGGGCGCCACAACCACTGCCTTACCTCCCCGGTGTACCGCGAGAAGACCTTGTCGATCAATACGGCGCTG
This sequence comes from Glycomyces sp. L485, assembly GCF_022548875.1. GTDB lineage: Bacteria > Actinomycetota > Actinomycetes > Mycobacteriales > Micromonosporaceae > Glycomyces. The sequence continues at coordinate 73,074 of NZ_JAKZEW010000009.1, forward strand.
GCCGAGCGCTATCGTGAGCACCCGGCCCTCGGCGTCTGGCACCTCTCCAACGAGTACGGCGGCGAATGCCACTGCGACCTGTGCCAGGAGCGGTTCCGCGCGTTCCTCCAGGACAAGTACGGCTCGCTCGACGCACTGAACGAAGCCTGGTGGACGGCCTTCTGGGCCAAGACCTACGGCGACTGGTCCCACATCGAGTCCCCGAGCGCCCAGGGCCGCGGCGAACAGGACATCCACGGCCTGCGCCTGGACTGGATGCGGTTCACCACCGAGCAGTTCGTCGACTTCTACCTCCACGAGGCCGCGCCGCTCAAGGAGATCACTCCCGAACTGCCCTGCACGACCAACCTCATGGGCACCTACCCTGGCATCGACTACTACCGGCTCGCCCAGGTGCTCGACGTGGTCTCGTGGGACTCATACCCGCAGTGGAGCGGCACGGAGCGGGACGCGCGCACCGGCGCCGAGGCCTCTTTCAACCACGACCTGACGCGCAGCCTCAAAGGCAAGCCGTTCATGCTCATGGAATCCTCCCCGTCGGCCACCAACTGGCGGCCGGTCGCCAAGCTCCACCGGCCCGGCGTCCATGCGCTCCAGTCGATTCAGGCCGTCGCCCACGGCGCGGACTCCGTGCAGTACTTCCAGTTCCGCAAGGGCCGCGGCGGTTCCGAGAAGTTCCACGGCGCGATCGTGGACCACGAGGGCTCCGAGAACACGCGGGTCTTCCGCGATGTGGCCGACGTCGGCGAGCGCCTCGCCGGGCTCGACGCGGTCGTGGGCACCACGACTCCCGCGGACGTCGCCCTGGTCTACGACTGGCACAACCGCTGGGCCCTGGACGACATGAAGGGCCTGCTCCAGTCGAAGACCGGATACCCGCGCACGGTGGTCGACCACTACCGGGCGTTCTGGGAGCAGGGCGTGCCCGTCGACGTCGTCGACGGCTCGCTCATCGCCGCGCCGGGCGAGCTGGACCAGTACAAGGTCCTGGTCGCCCCGATGCTCTACATGCTGCGGCCCGGCGTTGCCGAGGCCGTGAACGCGTTCGTCGAGCGCGGCGGCACCTTCGTCGCCACCTACGCCTCCGGCTATGTCGACGAGAACGATCGCACGTTCCTCGGCGGCTTCCCCGGGCCGCTCCGGGACACGCTCGGCGTCTGGGCCGAGGAGATCGACGCCCTCTACGAGGACGACCGGAACGCGATCGTGTGGGACGGCAAGGAGTACGAGGCGTTCGAGCTTTGCGAGCTGATCCATGCCGAGGGCGCAGAGGTCCTCGGCGCCTACGGCGCCGACTTCTACGCCGGCCGCCCCGCGGTCACCGTGAACCGCCGCGGCGAAGGCAAGGCGTACTTCATCGCCGCCCGCACCGGCGCGGACTTCCTCGACGACTTCTACCGAAAGTTGATCGACGAGTCCGGCGTCGAGCGGGCGCTCGACGCCGACCTGCCCGCGGGCGTGACCGCGCAGGTCCGCAGCGACGGCGTCACCGACCACGTGTTCGTGCTCAACTTCAACCCGACGGGGGCGGTCGTCGACCTCGACGGCGAGCCGCTGGAGCTCGGTCCGTACGGGACCGCGATCCTGGAGCGGCCCCGCAAGGACGGCGGCGAGGCCTGAGCGCGAGCTTCACCAGCGAGGTCGCTCCCAGCGGAACGTTCCGCGTGAGCATCACTCGCTGAACCGGACCGACACCTCGGCTAATCGGCGGCGGCGATCAGATCGAGGGCCGCGTCGAGGCTGCGCAGGGCGCCGGCGTTGTCCACCCGGGTCAGGGCGAAGGCCGAGACGACGAGGCCGGTGCAGGCGTCTGCGAGCCTGTCCCGCCGGTCGTCCGGGAGGTCGGGGAGGTGGGCGCGGAGGCCGACGGCGATGGCGTGGTGCAGCTCGGCGCGGTAGTCGGCGACGGTCTTGCGCACGGTCTGGTCGTGGGCGATGGGCGCGCCCGCGGTGTTGACGAGCAGGCACCCGTTCTCGGACGCGAAGGAGCCCGCCCGCTCCAGCGCACCGCGCAGGCCGCGCAGATAGTCGAGGATCGCGTCGGGCTCGACCCGCTCGGCCGTGAGGGGCCGCAGACGCGGGCGGACGACCTCGTCGAGGTAGCTCCCCACGGCCGCGTCGAACAGGCCTCTCTTGCTGCCGAAGGCGTGGTAGATGCTCGACCGGCGCAGCCCCGTGGCCGCCTCCAGTGCGGGGATCGAGGCGTCCTCGTACCCGTGCGCCCAGAACACCGCGCGGGCGGCGCGGACGGCCTCAGCGGTGTCGAACGTCTGCACTCGCCCCATGTCCGAGCCCCCCATTTTGAAAAACGATCGTTCCAGTATATAGTTTTGGAACGATCATTTCAATAAGGTCGGTGCCGCGGGAGCCGATCCCCGCCCGACAGGGAAGAGGTTTCCATGGTCATCGCAGGTCTAGTGCTCGTCGGGGTGGCGGCGCTCGTGCATGTCTTCATCTTCTATCTGGAGTCGTTCGCCTGGACGAGCGAGCGGGCGCTCTCGACGTTCCGCCTGACCGCCGCCGAAGCCGAGGCGACCCAGGGCCTGGCATTCAACCAGGGCTTCTACAACCTGTTCCTCGCGATCGTCGCCGCCGCCGGCATCGGGTGCACCGCCGCGGGCCAGACCGCGGTGGGGGCGGCGCTCGTGTTCGCCGGCGCCGGCTCGATGGCCGCCGCGGCGATCGTCCTCGGCCTGTCCGACCCGACTAGGCGCGGTGCGGCCCTCAAACAGGGGCTGATCCCGCTGCTGGGCGTGATCGCGCTCGCCATCGGCCTGGCGCTCTAGGCCGCACAGCCGTCCATTCGCGTCAACGGGGCCCACGAGGCCCGAAGGAGCATCGTCAGCATGTCGCAAGCAGTCAGCACGCAGGTCCAGCTCGTCCGCCGCCCGCACGGTTGGCCTGCCCACGAGGACTTCCGGATCGAGAAGGTCGCCTACGGCGAGCTCGAACCGGGCCAGGTGCGGGTCGCCAACGAATTCATCTCGGTCGACCCGTACATGCGCGGGCGGATGAACGACGCCAGCAGCTACGTCGCACCGTACGCGCTCGGCGAGACGATGACCGGCGGAGCCGTAGGACGGGTGGTCGAATCCGCTTCCGATGAGCTGCCGGTCGGCAGCGTCGTGCTGCACCAGCACGGCTGGCGCGACCTCGTCCAGGAAGACGCCTCGGCCTTCCGCGCCGTGCCGGAACTGCCCGGCGTGCCGCTGTCGCTGTATCTGGGGATTCTCGGCATGACCGGACTGACCGGCTACGTGGGCCTCACCGCGATAGCCGGCGTGCAGGGCGGTGAGACGGTCTTCGTCTCCGGCGCCGCCGGAGCCGTCGGGACCGCCGCGGGCCAGATCGCGAAGCTGCTCGGCGCAGAACGCGTCATCGGCTCGGCCGGTTCACCGGAGAAGGTGGCGCTCCTGACCGACAAGTACGGCTACGACGCGGCCTTCGACTACAAGGACGCGCCGGTGCGCGAGCAGCTCCCGACGCTCGCCCCCGACGGGGTGGACATCTTCTTCGACAACGTCGGCGGCGACCACCTCGAGGCCGCGCTCGACGTCATGAACGAGGGGGGCCGCATCGCCCTGTGCGGCGCGATCGCCGTCTACAACGCCACCGAGAAGACTCCCGGGCCGGACAACCTCGTCAACGTCATCACCCGGAGTCTCCGCCTTCAGGGCTTCACCCTCGGCGGGTACCTCCACCTCGCACCTGAGTTCAACCAGCGCATGACCGAGTGGTTCACCGCCGGGAGGATCGCCTACGACGAGACCGTCGTCGACGGCATCGACCACGCCGTCGACGCCTTCCTCGACATGATGCGCGGGGCGAACACCGGCAAGATGGTCGTCCGCACCGCATAGACGGGACGCGGCCCGCGGGTCAGGGAATATGGGGACAGGTAACAGTCGGACGATGATCAGGGCGATGTCGTCGCGCGCGCCGCCCGCCACTCCGAGGTCGGCCAGGACTTCATCGGCCAGGCGTTCGGGGCTGTGGGTGCTGTGACGGCTCAACGCCTCGCCCAGACGGTTCAGCCCCGCGTCGATGTCCTCCCCTCGACGCTCGATCAGCCCGTCGGTATAGAGCACGAGCGTGTCGCCGTTGGAATAGGACTGCCCGGCCTGGGAGCACGGAACGTTCTGGGGGCGGGCGCCGAGCGGCGGGTCGACGGCCTTGTCCAGCTGTTCCCAGCCTCCTTCCGGATGCACCAGGAACGGGGGCGGGTGCCCTGAACTGCTGTAGATGATCAGGTGGCTGGGAGGATCCACCATCGCCTTGACGGCCGTGGTGTTCGACGCGCCCTCGACCGATCGGGCGTACAGGCCCAGGACCTCCAGCGCGTGCCCTGGCCGCTCCAGGGCGCGGATCGCGGCGCTCAGCGCGCTGCGCAGCATGCCCATCACCGCGGCCGCCTCCAGGCCGTGGCCGACCACGTCGCCGACCGCCACCGCGAAGCGGCCGCCCGGCAGGTCGACCAAGTCGTACCAGTCGCCGCACACGTTCAGTGACCCGGTGGCGGGCAGATAGCGCACCGCGACGTTGTCGTGGTGGCCCAGGTCCGGTGACTGGAGCATGGCCTCCTGCAAGGTGAGGGCCACCTGGCGCTCGCGCGTGTGGGCCAGCCGCAGCTCCTCGTTGACGTGTTGCAGCTCGCGGGCCCGCGCGTAGAGCTCGGCCTGCAATGCCGCACGCTCGGGAGACCTGTCGCCGGAGCTGTGGGATCGGACGAACTCGGTCACGTTCTCCACTCGGTGGATGATCCATTCGACCGTGCCGTCCGGGCCGACGATCGGCGTGTTGATAGGCGACCACCAGCGCTCCTCGAACACCCCGGGCCTGCCCATGACGGGGATGTCGTACTTCTGCAGGGCCATCGTGTCGGGCTCCCGAAAGAGCAGGACCCGGTGCAGCGACGCGTTCAGGTTCCGTACCCCGTCGGCCTCGGGGTCGGCCGCATTCTCCGGGAAAGCGTCGAAGAGGTGCCGCCCGAGCAGATCCTCCCTCGTGCGGCCGGTAGAGTTCAGATAGGCCTGGTTCACCCCTGCGATCACCAGGTCCGGACCCAGCACCAGAAACGGGCTCGGAGCCGCCTCGAACAACGCGGCGTAATCCAGGTCCGCCATCTCCGACCGCCTCTGCGCCCTGTGCGCGACCTCGCGAACACACCCTTCAAGGGTCACGCTACACCCGCATGCGGAGGCGAAGCGGCAGGACGAGAATGCACCGTCGGCGGCGATCCGGGCGCGTCGCGGCGGCGGCCGCTAGTCCAGGCCGAGCTGCTTCTTCAGGCGGGCGACGTGGCCGGTGGCCTTCACGTTGTACTGCGCCAACTCGATCTCGCCGTCCTCGTCGATGACGAACGTCGAGCGGATCACGCCCTGCACGGTCCGGCCGTAGTTCTTCTTCTCGCCGTACGCCCCGTACTCCTCGAGCACCTTGTGCTCGGGGTCGGACAGCAGCGGGAAGGTCAGGCCGTCGCGCTCGACGAACTTCGCGAGGCCCTCGGTCTCGTCCGGGCTGATCCCCAGCACCGCGTAGCCGGCGGCCTGCAGACTCGCGAGGCTGTCGCGGAAGTCGCAGGCCTCCTTCGTGCAGCCGGGGGTCATCGCGCGCGGATACGCGTAGAGGACCACCTTGCGGCCCCGGAGGCTAGACAGGGTCACCATGTCACCGGTGTCGGTGGCAAGCGTGAAATCAGGTGCTGCGTCACCAGGCTGAAGTCGTACATTCACAGCACGGAAGACTACCGTCCGTACCTGACAATCGCCTGGGAGCTCGCTCGACGAAACCTGCACGGCCCCGCCTTGACGAGACGCACCTCATTATTGCAAGATTATTGCAATAGCCCAAAGGCGGGTTGTTGATTCCACCTGTCGGCGTCCTGCAACCAGCACGGCGCCGACGGCCACCCCGGTTGAAAGGCGGCCACGTCAATGCCCGACCTCGCCCTGCACATCCCCAACGGGATCATCGGCATCCCGACCTCGCTGGCGTTCGGCCTCGCCGCCGCGCTGGCCGTCGGCGCGTGCGTCGCGGCGGCCCGGCGCGGCCTCGACGAACGGCTCGTCCCGCTGGCCGGGCTCGCCACGGCGTTCATCTTCGCCGCCCAGATGCTCAACTTCCCCGTCGCAGCCGGCGTCTCGGGGCACCTGCTCGGCGGGGCGCTCGCCGCCGCGTTGCTCGGACCGGGGCTGGGGGTGCTGTGCGTGACCGTCGTGATCGGCGTGCAGGCGCTGCTGTTCGCCGACGGCGGCGTCTCGGCCCTGGGCCTGAACGTCGTCAACATGGCCGTCATCTCGACCTTCGCCGCCTACGGAGTGATCGCCTTGGCCCTCAAACTCCTCGGGCGCACCCGCGTCGGACTCACGGTCGCCGTGTTCGCCGCCTCCGTGGTCAGCGTCGTCGCCGCCGCGGCCGGTTTCCTCGTCGAGTTCTGGATCGGCGGCGAGCCGATCGGTCAGTCCTTCGGCGCCGTGGCCGCCGCCATCGGATCCGTCCACGTCCTCATCGGAATCGGCGAAGGCGTCATCACCGCCGCGGCCGTCGTCGCAGTGGCCCTCGCCCGCCCCGACCTCGTCTACGCCCTCAAAGGCGCCCGGATCGCCGAACCCGCCGCCGTCAAGGAGATCGCCTAGCCCATGAAGACCTCAAGGTTCGTACTCATCGGCGCGCTGGTCGCCCTCGTCCTGGCCGGCGGTGTCGCACTGTTCGCCTCCTCCTCACCCGACGGGCTCGAATCAGTCATGCTCGACGGCTGCGAGACCGGTGCCGACGGCGAGATCTCCGGCGGCGCCTGCACCGCCCAGAAGGCCGGCGAGCACGAGATCGGCGGGCCCCTCGCCGACTACGGCATGTCGTTCGTGGGCTCAGAGACCCTCGGCGGCTCGCTCGCCGGAATCGTCGGCGTCCTCCTCGTACTCGGCATAGCCACCGGCCTGTTCCGGCTCCTCGCGCGCGGGCCGGGTCCGAGAAACGGGGAAGCGTGAGTGCCGCCGAAGGCCTTTACCGGCCCGGAACCTCGCCGCTGCACCGCCTCGCCCCGCAGACGAAACTCGTGGCACTCGTGGCGCTGACGTTCGCGGTCGTAGCCACCCCGCGCGAAGCGATGTGGGCCTTCGGGGTCTACGCACTGCTCCTGGCGTCCCTGTTCGCCCTCGCGCGCGTCCCGGCCGGCTGGATCGCCTCCAGAAGCCTGGTCGAGACGCCCTTCCTGCTGCTGGCGTTCGCCTTCCCCTTCCTGTCCGGCGGCGAGACCCTCCAGTGGGGATTCCTTGAACTCTCGGTCGAAGGCCTATGGGCCGGATGGAACCTCATCGCCAAGGCCACCCTCGGCGTGTGGGCCGCACTGCTGCTGGCCGCCACCACCCCCGTCGCCGACCTCCTCGCCGGGCTCTCGCGGCTGCGCTGCCCCGAGATCCTCCTCCAGATCACCGCGTTCGCCATCCGCTACGCGCACCTGACCGTCGCCGAGCTCGCCCAGATGCGCCGCGCCCGCCTCGCCCGATGCGACGACCCGAGGTTCCTGTGGCAGGCCGGTGCGCTCGCCCGCGGCCTCGGCGTGGTGTTCATCCGGTCCTTCGAACGCGGCGAACGCGTCTGGCAGGCCATGGCCGCCCGCGGCTACACCGGGCGGCTCCCACTCGACGTCAGCCCCGCCGGCGCGAGCGTCGCCCAATGGGGCGCCGCCATGGCCGCGCCCGCGATCGCCGCGAGCGTCGCCCTCTGGACGGCGGTCGGCGCATGACCGCGTTGCAGGTGACCGGGCTGCGGCACGTCTACCCCGACGGGCACCGCGCCCTCGACGGCGTCGACCTCGACGTCCGAGCCGGTGAACGCGTCGCCGTCCTGGGCCCCAACGGGGCCGGGAAGACCACACTCATGCTCCACCTCGTCGGGCTCCTCGACGCCACCGAAGGCTCCGTCGCCGTCGGCGATCTCGAAGTCGCCAAGCAGACCCTCCCCGAGATCAGGCGCCGGGTCGGCATCGTCTTCCAAAGCCCCGACGACCAGTTGTTCATGCCCACCGTCGCCGCCGACGTCGGCTTCGGCCCGGCCAACCTCGGCCTCAAAGGGCCCGAGCTCGACGCCCGCGTGGAGGCCGCGCTCGCCGACGTCGGACTCACCGACCTCGCCGGCCGGCCCCCGCACCACCTCTCGGTCGGGCAGCAGCGGCGCGCGGCCCTCGCAGGAGTCCTAGCCATGCGTCCCGAGATCGTCGTCCTCGACGAGCCGAGCGCGAACCTCGACCCCGCCAGCCGGCGCGAACTCGCATCGATCCTGCGCGCCACCGCCCCGACGCTGCTCCTGGTCACCCACGACCTGCCGTACGCGCTGCAGCTGTGCGAACGGGCCGTCGTCCTCGACGCCGGCCGCATCGTCGCCGACGCGCCGACCGCCGAGATCCTCGCCGATGCCGCCCTGCTGGAGCGGCACCGGCTCGAACTGCCGTTCGGATTCTCGCTGGAGGCCGCGCTGGCCTCCAGGCCGTGAATCAAGAGGCGTTCGCGATCGCCGCCTCGACGTTCACCGAGAAGTTCGCGGGCTCGACGACCTCGCCGTTGACCTTCGCCGTCGGCGTGCCCGAGACGCCCTGGTCGCCGGTGGCCGACTCGGTTCCGGCCTGCACCCAGCCCTTGTAGGTCGCGTCGTCGACGCACTGCTCCCAGTCGGCGCCGAGCCCCGTGTCCGAGCCGATCTCCTTCAGCTCCGCGTCCGTCAGGCCCGGCGTGTTCTCGGCCGGCTGGTTCTCGTACAGCGCCAGGGTGTAGTCCAGGTACTCCTGCTCGCCGACGTCAGCTGCGCACACGGCCGCCGCGGCGGCCCTGGTGGAGTACTCGGTGCCCTGGCTGAGCCGGTCGAGGATCGCGATCGGGTGGTAGAAGACGGTCACCTCGTCCTCGTCCGTCCACGACTGGATGTCCTCGGCGTAGGCCGACTCGAACTGGTTGCACGCCGGGCACAGGTAGTCGATGTAGATGTCGACCTGGGTGGGCCCCGACCCGACCTGCACCGCGTAGTCGTCGGAGGTGGCCGCCCCCGGGTCGTTGACCTCGTACTCCGGCTCTCGGTTCAACCAGATGCCGATGCCCAGGAGGCCTCCGATGAGGACGATCGCTCCGCCGATCGCGACCCCGAACACGATCCTCTTGCGCCTGGCCTCCGCCGCCTGCCGCCTCCGCAGTGCCTCAGCGGCCTGCTTGCGATCCGACTTTCCCATGCCTTCCAGTGCCTCTCTCAAACCGTCGGTCGATCGCGAGGCGGATTCGAGTAGTCTCAGCGGCGATGTCACGCCTGCACCCTGTTCGCCTCGCCTGGCTGTTCCTCGCAGCGGTCGCTGCCGTCGCGCTCTGGGCCTCGCCGGCCAACGCGCACGCCCTCGCCACTGGGACCGACCCCGCCTCTGACGCCGTCCTCGACACCCCACCGGCCGAAGTCGTCGTCGAGTTCAACGAGCCAGTCACCCCTGTAGACGCGGCCACCGGAGTCGTGGCTCCCGATGGTGACCGATCCGACACCGGCATCGCCGAGTCGGACGACCCCGCCGTCGTCGTCATCGGCCTCGACGCCGACCAGCAGGGCACCTACCTCGTCGGCTACCGCGTCGTCTCCGACGACGGCCACCCCGTCTCCGGCACGTTCACGTTCTCCGTCGGCACTGAGACCGAACCGCCCAGCGCCGCAGCGCTCGCCGCCGAGACCGACCCGCTCGTCCAAGGGCTCCTGTACGCCGACCGCGGCGCCGGCTACGCCGGGCTCGCACTCGCCCTCGGCGCCGGGGTCCTGCTCGCCGCAGGGGCCCGGCCGCGCCACTTCGGCGCCCGCCTGGTCGCCGTCGGCCTCAGCACCGTCGCCGTCTGCGCCGTCGCCGGCATCGTCCTCCAGGCCGCCTACGAGTCCGGCACGACCCTGTCCGGACTGGACGCGATCGCACTGCAGGCGGCAACCGAATCGAGCATCGGCCTCGCCGCGCTGCTGCGCCTGCTCACGGTGCTCCTGGCGCTGCCGCTGCTGCGCCTGCTCGTCACCACCGACCAACCAGGCAGGCCCGTGCTCGCCGGGCTCGCCGCCGTCGGTCTCGCGCTCGCGGCCACCTGGCCGCTCGCCGGGCACCCCATGGCCACCGAGCCCGTCCCCGTCGCCTTCACCGTCGACGGCATCCACACCGCCGCAGCGCTCACCTGGGCCGGCGGCGTCGCGACCCTGCTCGTCCTCGCGATCAGACGCGACGGCGAGGTGCCCGATCGCACGCGCCGGCTCTGGGTCGCGCTCGTGCCGTGGCTCATGGCGAGCCTCGTAGTCGCCGGGCTCGCCGGGGCCCTGCTCCACATCGACTCGATCGAGGCGCTCACCGACACCGCGTACGGGCGCCTCGTCGCCCTCAAGGCCGGCATCCTCATCGCCATCGTCGCCGTCGGACTCGGCACCCGCAAGGCGTTGCTGCGCGGCGCGGAGGGCCGCAAGGCGCTGCGGCGCCTCGCCGGCGCCGAGGTCGGTCTCGCCGCGGCGGTCCTCGCAGCCGTGGTCGTGCTCGTGCAGGCCGTCCCGGCGAAGACCGCGCTGCTGGAGACCGGGACGAACACGATCGAGTCCAGCGAAGTCGCCGGGCTCGTCACCACCGACCTGTACTCGGGCCAAGTGGTGCTCGAACCGGGCCGTCCGGGACCGAACTCGGTGCGGATCCTCGTCTGGGAGCTCGACGGCGACCCGTTCGAGGCCGTCGAATGGGAGGCCGCCTGGGGACTCGAGGGCGCCGAGCCGGACACGCTGCGGCTCATCGAGCTGCGCACCGGGATCCTCGGCGGCGAGATAAGCCTGCCCGAGACGGGCCGGTACGTCTTCACGGTCACCCTCACCGACGCCGAAGGGCGCGCCGAGACGGCCGAGGCGGTCGTCGACGTGTCGTTACCACTCGCCGAAGGCCGCCCGGGTGTTCTCGGCGAGTTGGGCGCACCACTTCTCCAGATCGCGGTCGAGGTGGGCGGCGAGGAAACGCGCGGTGTAGTTCGTCAGGGCCGGGTGGTTGCGGTGGCCGCGGACCGGCATCGGCGCCATGAACGGCGCGTCGGTCTCGACCAGGACGAGCTCTGCGGGGGCGACGGCGACGGCCCCGCGCAGCGCCTCGGCGTTCTTGAACGTCACGTTCCCCGCGAAGCTCATGTGGAAGCCGCGCCGGGCGCACTCGTTGGCGAACGCGAAGTCTCCCGAGAAGCAGTGCAGGACCACTCGGTCCGGCGCGCCCTCCTCGTCCAGGATGGACAGGACGTCGGCATGGGCGTCGCGGTCGTGGATGACCAGTGCCTTGCCGCGGCGCTTCGCGATCTCGATGTGGGCGCGGAAGGAAGCCTGCTGCGCGTCGCGGCCGCTCTCGTCGGTGCGGAAGTAGTCCAGCCCGGTCTCGCCTAGCGCCGCGACGCGGCTTTGCCCGGCGATCTCGTCGATCGCTGCGAGCGCGCCGTCCAGGTCGGCCAGGAGCGGGGCCTCGTTGGGGTGGAGCGCGGCGGCGGCCAGGACCCGCCCGTCGGTCTCGGCGAGGGCGGCGGCCCACCGGGAGGAGGCGACGTCGGTGCCGACCTGGACGAGGTTCGCGACCCCGACCGCGGCGGCCTGGTCGATGATCTCGCGGACCTCCTCACCGCCGGGCTCGGGGGTGACCGCCTCGTCGGCGGGGTAGCCGGAGCCGACGATGTCGAGGTGGGTGTGGCTGTCGGCGATCGGGGCCGGGAGCGGTTCGGGCATGGGTGCCGGATCGGTTCTGTACACGCCTCAACGATGCCACGGCGCCCCGCCCGAAACGTCCGCACCCGGGCCTCGCCCCAGCTAGACGCCCGATATGCCTTCGACGTAATATCAAATTCACTTTTCTGACATATGAATCTGACGGCAAGAGCCTATGTTGGCGAGCAGTCGTATACGGGCTGCGTCACACCCTGCCCGACCAGTCTCCTCCCCGTTTCCAGCGTCGAATCGAGCCGCCCATGACACGTGACCTCGCGTCCCGTCGAAACCGAGCCGCGGCACTTCAGCAGCGCCGTCCGGCAGCCGCCGCCGAACCACCCCAGCAGATCCGGCTCGTGACCGTCGAGTGGCACGGCGAGAAGTACCCGGCCGCGCCGTTCGAGGACGGGGCCGCGTGGGAACTGTTCTCGGCGCTCCCGCGCCCCGACTTCATCCCCAACCCACGCCCCGGCACCGACTATCCGCACCGCTGGTTCGTGCACGCCAACGAGGTGCTGCGCGACGGCGTGCCGGTCAGCGTCGGCGACGACCGGTCCATGATGGTGCCGCTGGCGCCCGGCCTCGACCTGGAGTACGTGCGCCGCCTGTCCCAGACCCCGCATCTCGACCCGGCCGCGCGAGTGCTGCTCAACCGGGTGCGGCAGTCGTCGCCGCTGGTCGAGGGCGAGCTCATGGAGCGTCCGATGACCGCCTCCCAGGTCGCGCGACTGTTGGAGACCGCGGCCGTCCCCGGCGGGTTCTGCTACCGAAGGAGGGACGTCGCCTACCTGCGCACCCCGGCATCGCGCAGCATCCTCGGAGGAGAGACCGAGGTGGGGGACCGGTGGGTCTTCGCGCTGCGCTGGCCTGTGGCCGACCCGGCCGACTACCACGCGCCGGTCGCCCCCGACTACGAAGGACTGTCCTCCATGCCGTCCTCCGACCGGCGCGGCATGCCGGTGCTGGGCACGGGATTCGCGCTGACCGGGGGGCACCTGCTGCCCGAGTACGTCACCGCGGACCTGGTCGACCTGCCGCTGCCCGAAGGGGCGAAGCTGGTCGCCCACGCGACCGACGGGGTCGAGAGCGAGCTGTTCGTCTACTCGGGCCAGCAGTGGACGCCGTCGACCGCGGACCGGAGCGTCGACGTCCCGGGCGTCGAGATCGGCAGACCCCGGACGGTGCGCAGGATCCTCCGGGAGGCGACGAGGGTCGTCTGGAAGGGCGAGTCCGGCTCGCTGGTCGACGCCGACGAGGAGTGGGGCCGTTTCCGCCTCTCCAGGCCGAGCCCGGACGCGCTGTCGCGCACCGGCGCCGAGGCCGTCAGGCGCGGCGTCTACGAGAAATGGGTCGCCCGCGCCGAGATCACCAATCCCGAGTGACCACGCGGGTCGCAACTTGAAACGGTCTCGTGCCAGCGCAGGCACGAGACCGTTCGCGTTCGGCGTCTAAGCGTTCAGCCGCTCGATCTCCTCATCCACGATCGACGGATCGAGCTTGGTGAAGATCGGTACGGGCTTCTCCAGCGGCGTGCCCGCTCGGACCGGCACCGACTCCCACCTCGGGACGTCCGAGTAGTCGCCGGTCAGGATCGGGTACGTGCCGTCGGTCGCCCCGCCCTCGTCGAGGTCGGTGACCTCCTCGATGCGCGGCATCGGCGCGAACACGCCCTCGCCGCCGAGCAGCTCGTACACCTGCTGCGACGAGTGCGGCAGGAACGGGCTCATGATCGTCTTCAGGTCGTTCACGGCCTGGAGGACCGTGTGCAGGACGGTGCCCTGCCGCTTCGGGTCCTCCTTGAGCTTCCACGGCGCCGTGTCCGCCAGGTACTTGTTTGCCGCCGCTACCGTCTTCATCGCCTCGCCGATCGCCGCGCGCACCTTGTTCGCGCCGATGAGGTCCCCGACGGTGTCGAACGCCTCCCGCGTCGCCGCGAGCAGCTCCGCGTCGACCTCCTCCAGCTCACCGGCCTCGGGGATCGCCCCGAAGTTCTTCGCGGCCATCGCGACCGAGCGGTTCACCAGGTTGCCCCAGCCCGCCACCAGCTCGTCGTTGTTGCGGCGCAGGAACTCCGCCCACGTGAAGTCCGAGTCCTGGTTCTCCGGGCCCGCCGCGCAGATGTAGTAGCGCAGCGCGTCGGCCGAGTACCGCTCCAGGAAGTCGCGCACATAGATGACCACTCGCCGCGACGAGGAGAACTGCTTGCCCTCCATCGTCAGGAACTCCGAGGAGACCACCTCCGTCGGCAGGTCGAGCCTCCCGAGCGAGCCCGGCTCGCCGCCGGCAGCGCCCTCGCCGTTGTTGCCCAGCAGCATCGCCGGCCAGATCTCGGAGTGGAAGACGATGTTGTCCTTGCCCATGAAGTAGTACGAGACCGCGTCCGGGTTCGACCACCACTGCTTCCACTTCTCGGGCTCGCCGAGTCGCCTCGCCCACTCGACCGAGGCCGACAGGTAGCCGATGACCGCGTCGAACCACACGTACAGGCGCTTGTCGGGCCGGTCCGCCCAGCCTTCGAGCGGGATCGGCACGCCCCAGTCCAGGTCCCGCGAGATCGGGCGCGGTCGGAGGTCGTCAAGCAGGTTCTTGGTGAACCGGACGACGTTCGTGCGCCAACCCGTCCGCGTGTCCAGCCACGCGTTCAACGCGTCGGCGAACGCCGGCAGGTCGAGGAAGAAGTGGTCCTCCTCCACGAACTTCGGAGTCTCCCCGTTGATCCGCGACTTCGGGTCGACCAGGTCGGTCGGGTCGAGCTGGCGGCCGCAGTCGTCGCACTGGTCGCCCCTCGCCGAGGTGAAGCCGCAGTGCGGGCACGTGCCCTCGATGTAGCGGTCCGGCAGCGTCCGGCCCGTCGACGGGCTGATCGCCCCGAGCGTCTTCTTCTGCAGGATGTAGCCGTTGTCGTAGAGCGTCGTGAACAGCTCCTGGACGGTCTTGTAATGGTTGCCGGTCGTCGTGCGCGTGAACAGGTCGTACGACAGGCCCAGCGCGTCGAGGTCCTCCACGATGACCCGGTTGTACTTCGCCGCGGCCTCACCGGGCTTGAGGCCCTCCTGGTCGGCCTGCACCAGGATCGGCGTCCCGTGCTCGTCGGTGCCCGACACCATGAGCACCTCGTGACCGCGCATGCGCATGTAGCGGGCGAAGACGTCGGCGGGAACCCCGAAACCTGCTACATGTCCGATGTGGCGGGGGCCGTTGGCATAAGGCCAGGCCAGCGCGGTCAATACGTGAGTCATGCGCCCCATGATAGAGGCCCCTGGGCGGCGGCCTCACAGCTCGGGGGCCCGGCCGCGTCCACCGACACGGCGAGTCTTCCGCGATTCCGCCTGCGAGCGCGGTTTCGGTGATGCAATACCCGTATGTCCAGAACACACCGCGCGGCCGAACCGGGGGCCCACCTCGCCGCCCAGCGGAGCCCCGTCGGCTCCCAGACCGAAGGCATGGAGGCGATCCGCGCGGTGTGGGAACGGGCCGCCGACACCGAGCGGCGCCGCGCCAGACCCGGGCCCGTCCGCCGCCGCGAGCCCAAGCGCCTCGCCCCGGCGCTCACCGGCACCCTCGTCTGCGCCTGCCTGCTCATGTTCTTCGCCTGGGTCGGCGCCCCCGCCCTGTGGATGACCATGGGCCACAGCCAGTCAGGGACCGTCACCGTCACCTCCTGCGCCGGCGGCTTCGCGCCCGGCTGCACGGGACTGTTCGAGACCGGCTCGTGGTCCAAGGAACTGCGCCTGACCGGCGCCGTCACCGAAGCCGACGTGGGCGCCGAACTCGCCGCCCGCGCCACCGGCCCCGACACCTCCAGCGCCTATGTCGGCGGCGGCGCCGGGCTTGTGCTGCGCTGGGCGCCCGCCGCGGTCCTGTACATGTGCAGCGGGTTCGCGCTCGTCGCCGCCAGCGGCGCCGCCCGCCTCTACGAGGGCCGCGGCGCCGCGATCGGCCTGTGCTGGGCCGCCACGGGCGGGGTCTGGGCCGCCGCGATGGCGTTCGCGTGGTGAGAGACCGCCCCCTGTAACCGCGCCCACCGTCCAGGGCCTGCCCCCGATCCCCACGCCTGGCCCGACGTAGAGTGAGACCCGCCCTCGGTTCATCGCCTCCATGCCGCCAGACGGCGCGCCCAAGTGAATTGACCGTACTTCCCTGCTTGTAGGGCTCCTCGGGAGACAGCGTGAGTGCATCTTCGAAACCGGTGGCGCAGACCTGGTTCGGACCCATCACCATCGTGCAGCGGCGCGCCATGTTCGCGCTCGTGCCGGTGGCCGTCGCGTTCGGTCTCGTCGTCGCCTTGACGTTCCTGCCGCTCGCAAGCGCGTTCGGCGGTGCCGCCAAGGTCGGATCCGAGTCCGTCCTCGAACTCCCCGACGACCTCGTCCTGCCGCCGGCCCCCGAATCGTCGACGTTGTACGCCAACGACGGCGAGACCGTCATCTCGACCTTCGGCGACCAGTACCGCGTGCAGCTCGAGTACGACCAGATCCCCGACTCGGTGAAAGAGGCGCTCGTCGCCACCGAGGACTCGAACTTCTACGAGCACAACGGCGTCGACCCCGAAGGCGTCATGCGCGCCCTGGTCACCAACATCTCCTCCGGCGACACCTCCGAGGGCGCCTCCACCATCACCATGCAGTACGTGCGCCAGGTGCTGTCCTACACCGCGACCAGCCCCGAGGAGGTCGCCGCCGCGTCGGAGGTGACCCTCGACCGCAAGGTCCAGGAGATTGGCTACGCGCTGGCACTGGAGGAGGAGATGCCGAAGGAGGACATCCTCACCAACTACCTCAACACCGTCTACTTCGGCCATGGGGCGTACGGGATCGGCGCGGCCGCGCAGGTCTACTACGGGAAGGTTCCCGCCGAGCTCACGGTCGCGGAGTCGGCGATGCTCGTGGGCCTGGTGCAGTCGCCGAGCGCCTACGACCCCATCGCCGGTTCCTCCGAGGCGGCGACCGCCCGCCGAAACCATGTGATCAACCGGATGGTCCAGGTCGGCTTCCTCACGGCCGCTGAGGGCGAGGAGGCCAAGGCCGAGGAGCTGAACCTGAACCCGCAGGAGGCCAACAACACCTCCGGTGGCGCCATCGACTCGAAGTACGGCTTCTTCGTCGACTACTTCGAGCAGTGGTGGGAGCAGCAGGAGGACTTCGGCGACTCGGCCGACGAGCGCAAGGCGCGGCTCTACCGCGGCGGGTACGAGATCGTCTCGACGCTCGACGTCGAGTTGCAGGAGGCCGCCGAGGACGCGGTCGAGAAGCAGTTGAAGACCGGTTCGGAGTTCGCGCTCGGCTCGGTCGTGGTCGAGGCGGGGACGGGCGCTGTCCAGGTCATGGCCGTCAACCGCACCTACTCCAACGACATCTCCGACAACGGCCCCAACACCTCCGGCGACGGCAAGGGCACCTACCCGAACACGACCAACCCGCTGCTGACCGGGAGTGCGTCCTCGCCCGGGTACCAGGCCGGCTCGTCGTTCAAGATGTTCACCATGCTCGCCGCCCTCGAAGCGGGGATGCCGCTGTCGACGACGATCTCCTCGCCGTACCAGTACACGTCCAAGTACGTCGTCGGCGACGGCGAAGCCTCCTGCGGGAACTACTGGTGTCCCAGGAACGCTGCCAAGTCCGAGGTCGGCAACTACAACATGTGGACCGGTTTCGGCGAATCGGTGAACACCTATTTCGTTCAACTGGTGGAAAGGGTCGGCGCCGACAAGGCCATCGAGATGTCCAAGCGCCTCGGCCTGGAGTACCACAACGCCCAGGACCTCAGCCTCACCAGCGGTGACCGGGCCGAGACGTTCGGGCCGTTCACCCTCGGCGTCACCCAGAACACGCCGATGGAGATGGCCGCCGCCTACGCCGCGCTCCCCGCTGACGGCCTCTTCTGCGAACCGATCCCGGTGACCTCCGCGGTCACCAGCACCGGAAGCACGATCGCGTTCGAGACCGCCTGCAAGCAGGCCGTCGAACCCGAGGTGGCCCGCGCCGCCGTCGACGCCGCCCGCTGCCCCACCGGCTACGGCGCCGCCACCGGCAAGTGCACGTGGGGCACGGCCGAGGGGGTCGGAGAGACGGTCAAGGGCCCGGTCGCCGGCAAGACCGGCACGACCGACGAGAACTCCACGAACTGGTTCGTCGGCTTCACGCCGAACGCCGCCGCCTCGGCGTTCGTCGCCGATCCCGACGGCCCGAACAACTTCGTCGGCCGCTCCAATCTGGGCAAGCCCGCCAACGCGGTCGGCGACATCCTCGCGGCCCAGTGGGAGCTCAACGGAGAGGGCGACTTCATACCACCGTCCGAACTGGTGAACTTACGGGTACGTTACGTGCCCTAGACTCACCCCGGTGAGCGCCAACTCAGTCCGGCCCCCGGAGCCGCCCGCCTCCTGGCGGCCGACTCTGCCCGTAGGGCCGCTCCCCAGAGTCCGGGCCCGAATGGAGAGCCGCCTGCCGGGCGACCGCCGCCGCGCCCTGATCGTCACCCTCGGCGTAACCGCGCTCGCCGCGGTACTGCGGCTGATCGGGCTGGTCCACCCCAAGGGCCTGATCTTCGACGAGGTCTACTACGCCCAGGACGCCCATTCGATGCTCATGCACGGCGTCGAATGGAACGCGGGCAACGACGGTTCGGCCTACGTGGCTCACCCGCCGTTCGGGAAGTGGATCATCGCCGCCGGTCAGGGCAGCTTCGGCTTCGACGAGTTCGGGTGGCGCATCAGCGCCGTCGCCGCCGGCGTCATCGGCGTCGCGATCCTCGTGCGGCTCATGCGGCGCCTCACCGGCTCGACACTGCTCGGCGGCACCGCCGGCCTCCTCCTCGCAGTGGAGGGCAGCCACTTCGTGCTCTCGCGCGCCTCGCTGCTCGACATCTTCCTCGCGACGCTCGTCCTCGCCGCCATGTACTGCCTGGTTCGCGACCGCGACTGGAGACGCGGTGGCTGGTTTGCGGCGATCGAACGCGGCCTCGACCCCGTCCGGCGCAGGCCGAAGCTCGGCATTCCGTGGTGGCGTATCGCCACGGCGGTCCTGCTCGGCCTCGCCATGTCCACCAAGTGGAGCGCGCTGTGGTACATCCTCGCGTGCATCGTGCTGTTCATCGTCTGGGACTGGCGGCTGCGCGTCGACGCGGGAGCCCGCAAGCCGCTGACGGACACCGTCATCTACGAGTTCGCGCAGAACCTGTGGTTCGGCTTTCTCGCGATCGGGGTCTACCTGGCGACGTGGATCGGCTGGTTCGCGAACGACAACGGCTCCTACCGGCACTGGCTGGCGGACCAAGGGCGCCCCGAGCCGCCGGTGATCGGCGAGCTCGTCAACTGGTTCCAGTACCACCTGAGCGTCTACGACTTCCACTCGAGCCTGTCCAAGGAGCACACCTACCAGTCCACGCCGTTCGAATGGCTGTTCAATCTGCGGCCCGTGGTCTTCTTCTGGAGTTCCGACGTGCCGTGCGGGGCCGAGCGGTGCGCGGGGGAGATCCTGCTGCTGGGGACGCCGCTGCTGTGGTGGGCGTTCGTTCCCGCCACGGCAGCGCTCCTGGTGTGGGCGCTGTACAAGCGCGACTGGCGGGCCTGGTTCCTGCTGGTCGGCATCGGGGCCGGGATCGCGCCGTGGTTCTTCTACCCGGAGCGGACGATGTTCTTCTTCTACACCGCCCCCGCCGTCCCCTTCTTCATCGGCGCGGTCACCTGGTGCCTGGGCATGATCATCGGGCGCTACCGCCCCGGCGGCCCTGTGGGCGGTTCCCCTGAGCGGCGGCTGACCGGCGCGCTCATCGCGGGGGCGTTCATCGCCGTCGTCGTGCTGTGCTTCGCCTACTTCTGGCCGATCTACACCGGCGAGCCCCTCGAATACCAGGAATGGCGCTCCCGTATGTGGCTGCGTTCCTGGATCTGACCGCTCCCGGACGCGAGACCGGGGCCACACTCCGGGCCCGCAGAGGTCCTGCGTCCCTGTGCTACAGTTGTCGGCGCTCGGGGCTTTGGCGCAGTTGGTAGCGCGTCTCGTTCGCAATGAGAAGGTCAGGGGTTCGAATCCCCTAAGCTCCACAAACGGACATATAGAACATTAGGGATCTTCATGTTGAAGGTCCCTATTTTCTTGCCCATCAGAGGCGTTCTCGCATATCAGAGGTCTAGTCATCGCAGATGGGGCGTTACCCTCCAGGCCAGATCGGAACGACGGCGCTGTGAGGGAGGATCGCTTTGGCCAGGAAGCGTTACGACATCCGCGTCTCCAGCGAGGCGCGGGACCCGCTTAGTGTCGATGGGATCGCCAACGTGCTGCTCGACTTCCTTGCGCAGCAGTTGGAAGCATGCACCGGCTCGGACGGCGGGATGCAGCGTGCACTTTTGTTGTGTGCAGCGGATCAGCGCCGGGGAAGGAGAGGCCCCATGGATCGGCGGTTGATGAGCAGCCCGTAGCGTGACGGCGCGGCCGGTGCGCCGGGAACGGCATGGTCAGAGGCAACTTACGCGGGCTGGTGACCTGCGTAAGGGCGTCTGGGGAGACCACAAAGGGCCTTTGTTTATGGTCGGGCCCGATGTGTGGCCTACATCATTTTTGAACAAGTTCAATTGTAGGTGTATTCTGCAATCAGAAATTGAACGTGTTCAGTCCCGGCGACGAAACCGTTGGGGCAGAGTGCATCCCACAACCCTCGCAAAAGGAGACCCATGTCGAACGTCAGCAAGCACGGACTGCGCCTGGCCACCGTCGGCGCGATGGCCGCACTCATGGTCGGGGCCGGCGCTCCCTCGTTCGCCCAGGAGAGTGCCGTGAGCACCCCCGATTCGAGCTTCTCGTTCCTCTCCCAGGAGCTGCCGGCTGGCGGCTTCTTCGAGGAAGTCCCGGTGCAACCGCAATTCCGGGTCGACCACGAGTCCCCCGTCGCCGACCCTGCCGGCGTGGTACTCACCTTCACTGACACCATGAGCCAGCAGGCCCTCGAGTCCGGGACGTGGGAGGAGACCAACCACGCCCTTGCGCTCGACCGGTACGATAACTGCCGCACCTTCGGCCCGAGCGGCTACATCTACGGCTTCAAGTGCTTCGTCCCCTACGACGTGGCGGCGGGCAAGACCTACACCCTGACCAGCCCGATCGACTACATCTTCGTGAACCGGACTCCCACCGACGACGACGCGGGAGTTTACTACGCGCAGGACATCCCCGCTGTCGACTTCAACGGGTTCAGCCGGCTCTACGGCTACGACCCCGCGAACGACAACAACCTGACGTTCGTCGAGACCACCGAGCTCCCCGGCGGGGTCTACGACGGCGAGTACGGCCTGATCGACTTCGACGCCGCCGGCGGCGCATAAGGCTCCGCCACACCCCTGTGGCAAGCACGCCGAACCCGCAGAAGCGAGCGCCACCGCAGAGGACGCGTGACCGAACTTGGAAGCGAGCAGGGTGAGTTAGGTGCTGGCCGTGTACTTCCTGGCGCCGGCCTCGCGGAGGATGGTCTTGACACTGGAGAGTCCGATGTCGTATCGCGCGGCTAGGTCTTTCTGGAGAGCTCCGGCGAGGTAGTCTGTGATGAGTCGTTGGCGGTCCTTGGGGGCCAGTCGTTTGCGGAGCGGGCGCGGTGTCGTCCGAACAGGAAATTTGACACCTTCGGTGCGTTCCTGGCTGTTTGCGTCGGGTTTCGCATGGTTCGCCAGGTCGGATCGCAACGCTTTGACCAGCGTAAACGTGTTCGGATAAGCGTTCAGTACCTCCACAGAATCGGATACTGAGTAAGAGAGCGGTCATCATGTTGATGGCCGCTTCTTTGCTGCCATCGCCCCGGATCGTCATCGACGCATTTCGCCTGCGTCACCTTGAAGGCCGCTGTCGAGGCCCTGAAACGATCGCTGCGCCGTCTTGGATCATCCCCGGCCGCCCTTCCCGCCACTTACTGAAAGCGGGTGCGGTGGCGCCGTTCCACATCGGCGGCTACTCGCCGGAAGGCGTCCAGGACCCGGTTGACCGCCAGCCGCTCGGCCCGGTCCGGGCGAAGAATCGCGGTGATGTGCCGCCTCGCGGGAATGTCGGCGATCTCGCGCAGGACGAGACCGGTGCCGGTCGGTGTGGTGAACCGGGGCAGAACGGCGATCCGGCGGGTCCCGACCACCAGCGACTCGACCAGCCGGTTGTCGCGAAGCCGTTGGGACACCCGCAAGGAGGCTCCGGTCGCCCGTTCGACCGATTCGAGTACGGAGTCGAAGGGGTAGCCCTTGGGCACGCCGATCCACTCGCACTCGACCAGGTCTTCGGTGCGGACGGTCTCCTGTGCGGCGAGTGGATGGTCCACGGCCATGGCGACATCGAGCGGTTCGCGCGTCAGCGGCACGACGGTCAGCGCGGCCGCACCCGCCGGGCGCACGCCGGTGAAGCTGTGCGCGATCACGATGTCATTGTCGGCCGCGAGCGCGGCGTACTCCACCTCGGCTATGTCGATGTCACTGCACCGCAACTCGATCGCGCTCCCGTCGAGCTCACGCATCGCATTCGCGAGCAGAAAGGTCGCGGCGCTGGGGAGGGCCGCGACGGTGACGGTGCCGGTCGGTTCGCCGCGGAACGCGTCCCATTGGGCCCTCGCCTGTTCGACCGCGGTGGCGACCGTCTCACCGCCCTCGGCCAGCACTCGGCCGCCCTCGGTCAGGCGCAGGCCGCGGCCTGAAGGCTCCGCTAGCGCCATGCCGAACTCGCGCTGAGCGACCTTGAGTTGCTGCGAGACCGCGGACGGGGTCCGGTGTGTGGCGCGGGCGACCTCGGTGACGCTGCCGCGCAGCGCCAATTCGCGAAGCAATTCCAGGTGGCGAACATCCATGTAGCAATACTACAGAATACAGTTAGTATTTTTCATTTGTTCTTTACAGTCGTGGCGCTCATGATGTACGCATGCCCGTTCGTCACGTACTGCTCGCGATGGCCGTCGCCGTCATGTGGGGATGCAACTTCATCGCCATCGACGCCTCGCTCCAGCACTTCCCTCCGATGTTCCTCGTCGCGATCCGCTTCGCACTGATCGCCATCCCGACGGTACTGCTGGTCAAGCGTCCCGACGTACCGCTGCGCTGGCTGATCGGCTACGGACTCGGCTTCGGAACGCTGCAGTTCCTGTTCCTGTACTGGGGCATGGCCGCCGGGATGCCCGCCGGTCTGGCGTCGCTGGTCCTCCAGGCGTCCGGCCCGTTCACCATGCTGCTGGGCGCCACGTTCCTGCGCGAGCGCGTGACCGGCCCACGGTTGCTCGGCATCCTGGTCGCGGTCGGAGGTCTCGCGGTGGTCGGCTGGCAGCGCGCCGAACACGCCAGCGTCCTCCCGTTCCTGCTGACGCTCGCCGGAGCCCTCGGATGGGCTGTCGGCAATATCTGCAACCGGCGGGCGAGGGCGGCCAATCCTCTGCACCTGACGCTGTGGATGTCCGTGGTCCCGCCGCTGCCGATGCTGGCGCTGGCGATGTCGGTGGAGGGCCCCTCGCGCATCGTCGATTCACTGACCGGGTTCGACGAACCGGGCGCGGTCGGTGCCGTGTTCGGCCTGCTCTACACCGTCGTGATCGGTACGATCCTCGGTTCGGGGCTGTGGACCTGGCTCATGTCCCGCCACCCTGCGGGCGTCGTGGCGCCGTTCTCGATGCTGGTGCCGATCACCGGCATGACCGCGGCATGGCTGATCCTGGGCGAGACCGTGACGCTCCCCGAAGTCCTCGGCGGGGCCCTGGTAGTCGGCGGGGTCCTGCTCGCAAGTCTCCGCAGGCGCTCGAAGGCCCTGCCGGGCAAAGCCGTCCAACGAGACCCCGCCGCTCAGCCGGGCGAGGTCGAGGTCGCGCTCCGGGTGTGATGCGCGGCGCAGTATGGCTCGGGCCATTCGCCGTCGAGGACCCACTGGGGCTCCGGGACCTGATCTGAGCCGCCCATCCACTAATTCGACTGCAACCTTTCACACCGCGTAACGCGTGTACTGTTCGGAAAGCGTTTGAGACCGAGGTGACGAGTGAGCGAACCGATCCGACACGCGGCCAAGACCCGATCGCCTTGGTGGGCGAAGGCGATGGTGATCAGCGGCGCGATGGTCATGGTGGTCGCCGGGGGCGGAGCGGTCGCGGTGCAGGTGAGCCTGAACCTGGTCAACAACGCCGTCCAGACCGAGGAACTGCTTCCCGAACGAGCCGAAGCCGCCGAAGCCGATCCCGAAGTCGAAGGGCCCCTGAACTTCCTGGTGCTCGGCGTCGACGAGCAGGGCGAGGGCCGCCGCTCGGACTCGACCATCATCGTCCACATCAACGCCGAGCTCGACGACGTCAGCATCATCTCGCTCCCGCGCGACTTGCTGGTCGACATCGAATCGTGCGACCCGGCCTGCTCCACGAAACTGACCGAGGCGTTCTCCGGCGGCGGCGAGACCCGCGCGGACGGCTTCGCCAACAGCGCCACCACGATCACCAACCTCACCGGCATCCAGTGGGACGGCGCCATGATCGCCAATTTCGAGGGCTTCATCGACCTGGTCGACGAGCTCGGCACCATCGAGCTGTGCCCCTGGCACGAGATCACCTCGATCCACGGCGAGAAGAAGACCTACCCCGAAGGCTGCGCCGACTACAACAGGAAGGACGCCCTCGACCTGGTCCGCCAGCGCTACGGCTGGAGCTGGGACTCCGACTGGTCCGAGGGCCGCGGCGGCGACTACGGCCGCCAGAAGATGCAGCAACAGGCGATCATGGGCATCCTGAAGCGGTCCAAGGAACTCGGCTACCACAAGGACCCCGCCAAGGCAGTCGACCTGCTCAACGGATTCGGCGACAAGCTGACCGTCGACCTCGGCGGCATGCGGCTGACCGACCTGATCGTGGCCATGCGCGATGTCGACCCGGCCGATATGACGGCCATCCGGACCCCGTCCACGACCGAGACCATCAACGGCATCTCGTACGTGACCATCCCCGAGTGGTCCGACTACGCGGTCGCGGCGGACGAGCTGTGGGAGGCGATCAGCGACGACACCATCGACGAGTGGGAATGTCAGTACCCCGAGTACATCAACAGCGACAACAAGCCGGCCTGTGCCACCGAACCCGCCGACTCCGAGGCGAGCCCCACCGAACAGGCCGTGGGCTGAAACCGCTTTGCAACGGATGTGCACCCGGCCGCAACCGCCTGGCCGACAGCGGGGTCGATCCGGTAAATTCCATTGGTATGGACCCCGACGTGCATAGACCCGGCCCGCTGTCCCCGTTCCAGGGGGGAACCCTGCGGTGATAGCGGCATGGCTGCTGGTCTTGTTGACCGTCGTACTCATCTCACTGAACGCCTTGTTCGTCGCCGCCGAGTTCGCGCTCGTCACCGTCGACCGCCCCACGATCGCACGGGCCGCCGAATCCGGTGACCGACGCGCCGAATCGGTCAGGAAGGCGCTGAAGTCGCTCTCCACTCAACTGTCGGGCGCGCAGTTGGGCATCACCATCACCAGCCTGGTCGTCGGCTTCATCGCCGAGCCGTCGATCGCGACGCTGCTGGCCGTCCCGATCGAGGCCGTGGGCCTGCCCGAGGCGACGAGCCTCGCCATCGCCCTGACCGCGGCGTTCATCATCGCCACGGTCGCCCAGATGGTCTTCGGCGAACTCATCCCCAAGAACTGGGCCATCAGCGAGCCGGTGCGCATCGCACGCGCGGTCGCGGGAGCGCAAAGGCTCTTCACCGCCGCGACGCGGCCGTTGATCGTCGTCCTCAACGGCGCCTCCAACGCCATGGTGCGCGCCCTCGGGATCGAACCGCGCGAGGAACTGGCATCTGCCCGCTCCGCGCAGGAACTGGCGGCGCTGGCGAACCGCTCGGCCGCCGAAGGCCTGCTCGATCAGGGCGCCGCGACACGCCTGACCCAGGCCGCCGAGTTCGACCGGCTCACCGCCGCGGACGTGATGACGCCGCGTCCCCGCGTCCGCTTCGTCGACGCCGCTTCCAGTGCCGCGGACATCCTCGACCTGGTCGTCCGCACGGGCCACGCCCGCTTCCCGGTCCAAGACGCCTCGGTCGACGACATCGTCGGGGCCGTCCACTTCAAGGCCGCGCTCGCCGTCCCCGCCGAACGCCAAAGCGAGGTGACCGCAGCCGCGCTCATGGACCGCATCGCCGCCGTTCCCTCCACGATGACCCTCGACGACGTGCTCGTCGAGGTCAGAGGCGGGCTCCAGTTGGCCGTCGTAGTCGACGAGTACGGCGGCACCGACGGCATCCTCACTCTCGAAGACCTCGCCGAGGAGGTCCTGGGCGAGATAGACGACGAACAGGACCGGCCGACCGGCAGGCCTCGCCGGCTCGCCGACGGCTCATGGAGCCTGCCGGGGCTGATGCGGCCCGACGAGGTCGGCGACACCACCGGCGTCAACCTGCCCGAAGCCGAGCACACCGACACGATCGGCGGACTCATCACCGAGGACCTCGGCCGCTTCGCCAGTGTCGGCGATGCCGTCGACATAGAGGCGACCGACACCGCCCGACTCGACGAGGACGGCCTGCCGACCCCGGTCCGCGCACGCCTGACCGTCGCCGCCGTCGACGGCCGCCGCGTCGCCCGCGTCCGCCTGACCGCCGAGTCGACCGTCCCCACTTCGGAAGGAGACCGGTCGTGAGCGACTGGGCCGGCATGGCCGCGAGCATCGCACTGCTGCTGGGCAACGCCTTCTTCGTCGGCGCCGAGTTCGCCCTGATCGCGGCGCGGCGCACGCAGATCGAACCGCGCGCCGCCGCTGGAGGCAAAGGCGCGCGCATGACGCTTCGCGCGCTCGAACGCGTCTCGCTGATGATGGCCGGCGCTCAGCTCGGCATCACCATGTGCTCGCTGGGCCTGGGCGCGGTCGCCGAGCCGGCGATCGCCCAC
The DNA here is from genome assembly GCF_022548875.1 of Glycomyces sp. L485. Taxonomy (GTDB): domain Bacteria; phylum Actinomycetota; class Actinomycetes; order Mycobacteriales; family Micromonosporaceae; genus Glycomyces. The sequence goes on from NZ_JAKZEW010000009.1 coordinate 99,653, forward strand.
GCCTTGGAGCCGCTGCTGGAGACCCTCGGAATCCCCAGTGGCCTGCTGCACCCGATCGCGCTGGTCATCGCGCTGACGATCGTCATCTTCTTCCACATGACCCTCGGCGAGATGGTCCCCAAGAACATCGCCATCGCCGGTCCAGAACGGGCCGCCCTCATCCTCGGGCCGCCGCTGTACGTCATCGTCACGGTGCTCAAGCCGCTCCTGGTGGTCGTCAACTGGATCGCCAACCACACGTTGCGGCTGATGAAGGTGGAGCCCAAGGAGGAGGTCGCCTCGGCGTTCACCGCCGAGGAGGTCGCCGGGTTCATCGCCGAATCCGAACGTGAGGGCCTGCTCGACGACGAGGCTCACACCCTCCTGACCGGGGCGCTGGCGATCGGCGCCGACGAGGTCGAGACCATCATGGTGCCCGAAGGCGACCTGGTCACCGCTCGACTCGAATCGACCGTCGGCGAGCTCCTGCAGCTGTGCGTCGACACCGGCCATTCCCGCCTCCCGGTCACCGACGAAGGCGGCCGGATCACCGGCTACGTGCACGTCAAGGACCTGCTCGACCACCCGGCCGAGCGGACGCTGCCGACTCACGAGGTCCGTCCGCTGATCCGGCTGGCCCGCGACACCGGAGTCGACGAGGCGCTGGCGGCCATGCAGAACGGCCTCACGCACGTCGCGCTCGTGACCGACGCGGACGACCGGGCCCTGGGAGCGGCGATGCTCGGCGACGTCGTCACCCGCCTCACCGGCGAGCGCACCGCGCTCTGAACCGTCTCAGCCGGCGCTCGACAGGTCTGCCCCCGGCTCTGAGTCCGAACCTGGCCAGGACGACGGGGCGGAGGCGCTGCGCTCGGGCGCCGACCGGGACGAGAGCGGCCTGATCGCTTCGTGGGAGGCCTTGCCCGGCTCGGTGGACCACAGGCGTGAAGCCTCACTGCCTGGCCGACGCCTCCCCGGAGATCGAGCTCACCGACGAGGACGCCGCCTCCTGCCGCACTCTCCTCCAGTCGACCTCGAGCCCGGCCGGCTGGGACGGTGCCGTCCCCGCCGGCCGGGCCCCACCCTGCATCGGTGACGGGCGACTTGACGCCGTGTCGGTCAGTCCTTGCCCGGGATCACGACGACCGGGCAGGTCGCGTGGTGGATGCAGTGCTGGCTGACCGAGCCCAGCAGGGCCCCGGCGAAGCCGCCGTGCCCTCGGTTGCCCACCACGAGAAGGTCGGCGTCCTCGGAGTGGCGCAGCAGTACGGCGGCCGCGTGGCCCTCCTCGACGTAGCGCTCCAACTCGACATCGGCCGCCTCGGCCTCGACCTGGTTCATGACCTCGCCCAACAACTCCCGGGCGTTGGCTTCGAGCGCGTCGCTGGGCCAGACCGCCACGACCGTGCCGTAAGTGGGCGGGACCTCCCATGCGTAGACCACCTCCACCGTCGCGCCGGTCGCCTTCGCTTGGCCGATGGCCCACCTCAGCGCCCGGACCGACGACGGTGAGCCGTCGATGCCGACCACGATGCGTCCGGTGCGGCGTGCTTCGTTCGTCATTGCCGTTCCCTTCTCCCTCGTTCTCCGTCAAGCCTCTCGCATTCGCGCGGTGCGCGGGGAGGGACCAACGGCCCTCGGTTGCCGCTCGGGTGAGGACGGGGACGCGGCGCAGGCAGACCTGCAATTCACCCAAACGCGTTCGGGCGACCGCATTGTCGTCCCTCCGGGACACACTTCGCGGCGTCGATCCACGGCTCGAGCGTCGCCGAGGAGGGGGTCCGGCGAGGGCCACCTGCTTTCGCTTGCCGCGCGACTCACCTCTGGGCCCGCACCAGCGCCTCCGCCGCCGCGTGGAGTCCCGACGTGAACCGCGGATTCGCGTCCATCGCTGGCTCGGACCTCGCGATCGCTCGCCACGCGTCGTCCTTATAGGTCTCGTCGCCGGTCACCTGCGAGGCCTCCAGCAGCGCCGCCGCGGCGAGCGCCCAACCGGAGGCGGTCGGGCCGTCGTGGACGTCGGCCGGGCGCGTCACCAGTGCCTCCGCGTCAGCCGCCGTGTCGAAGAACCCGCCCAAGCCGTCGGTGAAATGCTCCCGGATCTGCCCCAGCAGCCCCGCGGCCCGATCGGTCCATTCGCCGCCCAGTCGCAAGAACCCCAGCGCCACCGCCGCATAGTCCTCCAGCACGCCCGGCGCCTCGGCGGCCACCCCGCCGAGCGAAGCCCGCGCCAGGCGCCCGTCCTCACCTATGTGGACGCGCGCGAGCGTCTCGGCCGCCGCCTCGGCGGCCACGAGCGAGTCGCGGTGACCGGTCCGCGAGGCGTACTCCGCCAGCGCCGCGATCGCCAAGCCGTTCCAGGCCGCCACGACCTTGTCGTCGCGGCCCGGCTGGGGGCGCTCCCGCCTCGCGGCCAGCAACCGGCGGCGCACCGCCGCGAGACGGGCGTCGTCGGACGGGTCGCGGGGGAGGAGCAGCACGTTCGCGCCGTGCTCGAAGTTCGGCCGGTCCGGGTCGACGCCGAAGGCCTCGGCCGCCCAGGCGGCGTCGTCGACGCCGAGCACCTCGGTCAGGTCCTGGTAGGTCCACACGTACGTCAGGCCCTCCACGCCGTCCGTGTCGGCGTCGAACGCGGCCGCGAAGCCGCCCTCCGAGGTCGAGAAGTGCTCGAGGAGGAACCAGGCCGTCTCGTCGGCGACCCGCGCGAACAGCGTCCCCTCGCCGTAGAGGCGCGAGTACAGCCACAGCAGCTCGGCGTTGTCGTACAGCATCTTCTCGAAGTGCGGCACCGCCCAGGCCTCGTCGACGCTGTACCGGGCGAAGCCTCCCGCGAGTTGGTCGTAGATGCCGCCGCGCGCCATCTGCTCGGCGGTGAGCCGCACGTGGTCGAGCGCCTTCTCGTCACCGGTGCGCACGTAGTAGTCGCACAGGAACCGCAGCGACGGGACGCTCGGGAACTTCGGGGCGCTCCCGAAACCGCCGTGGGCCCTGTCGGCCGAGGCCAGCAGTGCCGCAGCGGCCCGGTCGAGCATCTCGGTGCGGATCGGCGGCGCGGGCGGGCACGGGCCGTCCAGCGGGCAGGACGCGGTGATGTCGGCGAAGGCCGGGCCGGTCCGGGCGCTGGCCTGGACGATCGCGGCGCCCTGGTGGCGCAGCTCCTCGCGCTGGTCGGTCCAGGCGGTGTGGACCGCGTCCAGCAGACGCAGGAAATGCGACTTGGGGAAGTAGGTGCCGGCGAAGAACGGGGTGCCGTCGGGGAAGGCGAACACGGTCATCGGCCAGCCGCCCTGTCCGGTGATCGCCATGGTCGCCTGCATGTACACGGCGTCGAGGTCGGGGCGCTCCTCCCGGTCGACCTTGACGGGCACGAACCGGTCGTTCATCGACGCCGCGACCGTGGCGTCCTCGAACGACTCGTGCGCCATGACGTGGCACCAGTGGCAGGTGGAGTAGCCGATGCTGCACAGGATGGGAACGTCCCGTCGCGCGGCCTCTGCAAGGGCATCAGGACCCCACTGCCACCAGTCGACGGGATTGGCAGCGTGCTGGCGGAGGTAAGGCGACAGGGCTCCGGCGAGACGGTTCATGTCCCCAGCCTCCCACAGGTTCAGCCAAGCGTCTCATAGCTGTCTAGCAGGTCTTGCACCAGGAACGCCAGTGAAGCCGCAGTGGATTCGGGATCCGCTAGGACACCGACCGCTTGCGCCGACAGCACCGCCAGTGCGCCTGTATGACTGGTCCCTTCGGACCGAAGGAGATCCAGAGAAGTGCGGGTCACTTGCGCTGAGAGCGGGTCGGCTTCCAAACTTCGCAGTATCCTCGCCATAGTCTCAGGCTCCGTGGTCTGCAGGATTCGCAGCACGTCAAGCCCGTCCTTGGTCGCGAGCCGCGCCGGGGAGTCGAGCCGTTCGCCAATCTTGATGAGCTTTGCGACCAGCAACGCGGTCGGTCCCGCCACCCGAATGGTGAACCGACGCCAGCAGCGGCGGCGAGGAGCTCTGGAACCATGAGATCCAGTTGCACCCGCGCAGGGCTGTACCAGGTGCCGGGGTTTCGGCCAGCGATGAACCCAGCCCCGCGGAGCGCCTCACCCAGGAGCGGCTGGTCTCCGAGCCGGTTCGTGTCGAGCGCGATGTCAGCATCGGTGGTGGTGGGTGCCACTGAGAAGTCCGTCTCGCCGGTATGGAGGTAAACGGCCTGAGCCCCTACCAGGACCAGCGCATCGAGGTGAGACCGAAGCGCCTCCAGCCCGTCCAGCAGCACCCGCCGGGCGAGCACGTATTCCTTTTGCGGGCTCATAGCGTCCACTCCTCGTCGTTCTCTGCCAGCACTTCGATGAGCTGTTCGGCCTCCTCGGATCCTCGACCCGGGCTCGTCAGAAGGTCGACGACGGTCTGGCTCGGCGCCGAATACCGGTGCCCGTCGACCTCCTGAGCTCTTTGGAGCACAGCCTGATCGAACGGTTCCAGCAGAAGGACGTTGGCACCTCGTTCGGTGCTCCGGAGCCGTAGCTCCCGTTGGAGCACCGGTACCTCCTCCGAGTAGACCGCTAGCAGCGAAAGCGGAGTCACCGCCGAAGCGCCTTCGGCGAGGTATTGGCGGAGCGCAGCAGAGCCGGTCAGCACATGAGGCAAGTGCCGCTCGGCGAGTTGTTCGACGACCCAGTCGATCCCACGTGGCGCGAGCACAGTGATCGTGTGGTTAGTCGTGGTCAGGCCGTAGTCTCGCGCCCACGCGTACGCCAGTGACCGTTTACGAACCCGCTGTACGGCTGCATGTTCGTCGCGCTCGACGAGTTGCTCCTGTGCGAGGTATTGGAGCACCCGCGCACTGGTTGCGGTGCCGACGCCCGCATGTTCAGCCAGCGGCCTAACCCGGGTATCGGGAGGGTTGTCGAGCAGCGCTCTGACGACCCTGGCAGCCCCAGGTCCCTTGAGCGATTTGAGCCGTCGGTCCGCTGTGCGCGGATGGGGATCTCGCTCAGCGCCGCTCTTGCTGATGAAAACCGCCGGGGCACCGAGTTCGAGCCGTATGTTGCCAGTGGCGTCATACCAGCCGATATTCCTTTCAAGCAGCATGTCGCGGGCACGCGGAGACAGGTAGTCCGACACCAGGACTCGTGCTATCGGGTGCGGGTATGCGTCCTTCAACGCTTCTGCGAGCGAATCGAGTTGTGCCGCTGCCGAATGAATGTCGCGGGACGCCCGCTGGCTCTTCGCTTCGACGAGGAAGGCGCCCTTTGCGCCATCGAGTGCCTCAACGGTGAGGACTAGATCGGCGCGCATGAACGAGCGGCGGCCAACGGGACGTATCTCGCGCCCCTTCGCTTCTATCTGCCAGCCCGCCGGAAGCATCATGCGGAGCTCCTGCTCAAACTCGTTGAGCAGGGATGTCTCACTTTTCACCTTGATCCGCGTCATGCGGATCAGTATATATTGCGGATCAGGATTCCCTGGGAAGCAAGACAGCGGTTTCGACTACCAGTGGCAGGTGGAGTAGCCGATGCTGCACAGGATGGGAACGTCCCGTCGCGCGGCCTCTGCAAGGGCATCAGGACCCCACTGCCACCAGTCCACAGGGTTGTCAGCGTGCTGCCGGAGGTAAGGCGATAGAGCACCTGCGAGACGATTCATGTCACCAGCCTCCCACAGCTTGAGTCAGACATCCAATAGCTGTCCGACAGGTCCTCGACCAGGGCGTTCATAGATCCGGGCATGCACGGGCGGGCTCCGCGAGCTGGGAGCCCGGAGGCCCGCAGGACCCGCCCGGTAGGGCTGGCTGTACCTCCGCGCGGGGGCTGGCAGGGCCCGCGAATGGGCTGCTCGCGTCACTGCGGCGGCGGGCATTCCCGACGAGCATTGAGGAATGATTTCACCTGCGCCCCTTCGCCACAGGGATACACTCCTCAAGGCCTCGACCGCAGTCGGATTCACCGCGCTCGCCTCGGGCCTGGCGGCCATGGTCCTCCTGCACGCCACCTCCGGTCTCAACCCGGCCTTCGACGTCATCAGCATCCACCTGTACACCCCGCTGGGCTGGCTGCTGCCGGTCTCGCTGGGGTTGTTCGCGCTCGGCGCCTCGGCGTTCGCCCTCGCCGCCCGCGCGAGCGGGGCGCCGCGCTGGCTGAGCGCGCTGCTGTTCGTCTGGAGCGGGTGCATCGCCCTGGTGGCGCTGTTCCCGACCGATCCGCCGACGGCGAGCGAGTACTCGCCGGTCCACTTCGTCCACCGCTACGCGGCGTTCGCCGCGTTCTGCACCATGGCGGGGCTCGGGCTGGCGTTCAGCCGCTGGTCGAGGCGCACGGAGCGCTGCCCGGAGCTGGTCGCGCGGGCCGTCGCCGCGTGCAGTTGGGTCGCGATCGTCTCGCTGTTCGTCACGTCCCTGCCGTACGGGCTGGACTTCGTGGGCGCCGAGGCGCCGTGGTGGGCCGACGCCGCCGGTTTCAACCAGCGGATGACGGTCGGCTCGGAGCTGGTGGCGCTGGCCTTCCTCGGCGGGTGGCTGCGCCGGGACTCGGCCGAGGCCGTGGCGGCCCCGGCGCGTTCAGTCGTCCGGGAGCGGGTGCTCGCGGCGTGACCGCGCCGCCTGGGCGCGGCGCCTGCGCAAACGGATGAGCAGGCCGAGCCAGGACAGGACGACGACCACGCCGACGAGCCACTGGATCAGGAGGGTGTGCTCTTCGGGGTAGACGACGCCTTCGATGTAGGTGTCGATGAACCCGGTCGGCTCCAGGCCCTCCTGGCCGGCCCGCCGCCGCCAGTGGTCCTCCAGCGGTGTCAGCACGCAGACGAAGTTGAAGACCTCGATCACCAGGCCGTAGATGGCTGCCGCGGCGTGGGCGAACCACGTGCGGGGCCAGCGCCAGGCGAGGAATCCGCCCAGCGCGACGTACGCGAGGAACAGGAAGTGCACCGTCATCGTGATGTCGGCCAGCACCCGGAAGATCATGCTTCACCCCCCTGGAAGAGGCTCTCATTCAATTGTTCCAGGCGGGCGCGATCAGTACCAGTTGTTGTTGACCGAGTGGTTCCAGGCCTCGCACGGGTTCGAGTACCTGCCGGAGATGTAGCCGAGGCCCCAGTTGATCTGGGTGACCGGGTTGGTCTCCCAGTCGCTGCCTTCGCTGCCCATCTTCGAGCCGGGGTAGGCCTGGGGGATGCCGTAGGCGCCGATCGAGTTCTTGGCGAGGTGGTTCCAGCCGGACTCCTTCGTCCAGAGCTTTTCGAGGCAGGCGAACTGCTCGAGGTCGAAGCCCTTTTCGAGGGTGATGGCGCAGCCGGTCGCCCGGTTGCCGGAGAATTCGTCGCAGCTGTCCGGGATGTCCACTGAGGTGGGGTTGGCGTTCTGCGCGGCCTGTTCGGCGGCGGCGGCCTCCTCGGCCGCTTTCTTCGCCTGCTCCTCGGCGTCGTCGAGGCCGCTGGCCTTGGCGATCGCGTAGTCGGCGACGGCCTCGGCCTTGACGGTGACGTCGGCGCCGGCGGTCTCGGCGATGTAGTTGACGTGCTGGAACCGCACTTCTTCGTATGCCGCTTCGGCTTCGGCCTGCTGCTCTGCGGCGGCCTGGCTGGGGTGCTGTGCGTCTTGTTCGGCTGGATCATCGGTGACGGCGTTGACGGCGATGACCGCCCCCAACGCGAGGACGAGTACGGCAGCGAGTTTCGAACCGTACCGGGTCAGCAGTGGGATCATCTCTCAGCTCCTGTGTCGCGGGCGCGCGTGTGGACACACGCCCGCGACACAGCATGCCAGAGATGATCGGCTAACCCTCGAGCAGGTTGGTCACCATTTCCGCGATTTCCGAACGCTCACTGCGTGTTAGTGTCACATGAGCGAAGAGTGGGTGTCCTTTGAGGACGTCAATGACCGACGCGACACCGTCGTGTCGGCCCACTCTGAGGTTGTCCCGTTGGGCCACATCGTGGGTGAGCACGACCTTGGAGCCCTGCCCGATCCGCGAGAGCACGGTCAGCAGCACGCCGCGTTCGAGCGACTGCGCCTCGTCGACGATGACGAACGCGTCGTGCAGGCTCCGTCCCCGGATGTGCGTGAGCGGCAGGACTTCGAGCATGTCACGTTCGAGGATCTCGGAGATCACCACGTCGGTGGTGACCGCCCCGAGCGTGTCGAACACGGCCTGGCCCCACGGGCTCATCTTCTCGCCCTCGGATCCGGGCAGGTAGCCCAGCTGCTGGCCGCCGACCGCGTACAGGGGCCGGAACACGATGACCTTCTTGTGCGTCTCGCGCTCCAGCACCTGTTCGAGCCCGGCGCACAGCGCCAGCGCCGACTTGCCGGTGCCGGCCTTGCCGCCGAGCGAGACGATCCCGATCTCGGGGTCGAGCAGCAGGTCGAGCGCGACACGCTGCTCGGCCGAGCGGCCGTGGATGCCGAAGGCGTCCCGGTTGCGGACGAGCCGGATCCGCTTGTCCGCGGTGACGCGGCCGAGCGCGGAGCCGTTGTTGCCGCCGAGGACGAGCCCGGTGTGGCAGGGCAGGTCGGATTCGGGCGGAAGGTCGACGAGCCGGCCGTCGTACAGCCCCTGCATGTCCTCGTCGGACAGCGCGAGCTCGCTCATGCCCGACCAGGTCGGATCGACGGCCTGGCCGTGGCGGTACTCCTCGGCCGTGACGCCGACCGCGGCGGCCTTGACCCGCAGCGGCATGTCCTTCGTTATGAGCACCGTCTTCTCGCCCTCCTCGCCGAGGCCGTGGGCGACGGCGAGGATGCGGGAGTCGTTGGCGTCGACCGCGAATCCGGCCGGGAGACCGGAGGTGTCGACATGGTTGAGCTCGACCCGGAGCGTGCCGCCCGCCTCACCGATCGTGATCGGCTCGTCGAGACGACCGTGTCTGATGCGGAGCTCGTCGAGGCGTCGGAGGCACTCGCGGGCGAACCAGCCGAGTTCGGGATGATGCCGCTTCGCCTCCAGCTCGCTGATGACCACGAGCGGGATGACCACATGATGTTCGTCGAACCGTGAGAACGCTCCAGGATCCGATAGCAGAACCGAGGTGTCGAGGACGTAGGTGCGCTGTGTCAGCACGGTCGCCTCCCGGGTGTCGATGTGTGGGGGACAAGCCTCGGTGAAGCTTGCGAGCCGTAATGGGCCCATCCCCGTTGGTACTCACACCCTAGCTGGGAGGTGCGTCACTTCGCCACCGTTGAATGCGTTGAAACAGTAACTGCACGTCACTGAAGCGTCGGGAATCCGACAGAGCGGACACGCCGGGTTGCGAGCAGATGACTATCGGTGGAGAGATTCTCGGTGAGAATGAACATCGTGTCCACCGTGAGCGTCGCCGAACTCAAGTCGGCCATCGCCGCCGCCCTCCAGCAGGTCCGCGACGGCCAGGCCGCCATCACCGCCGCCATCCAGAACATCGAAGCCGCCCAGGGAAGCCTCACCGCCGTCACCGCCGGGTCGGGCCACGACGCCGTCGCCACCGCCCAGGCCGCCCTCGCACAGGCCGCCGCCGAACTCGAACAGTCCCTCGCCGCCACCTTCGCCGCCGCCGAGCAGGCCGAAGCCTACGCCTCGACCCTCTAGAACGGAGACCCCTGTGGACGTCGCCGCCCTCGCGAGCCGGCTCCGCGCCCTCGCCGCCGACCTCCCCGGGCCCGGCATCGACACCGCCGACGCGCACCTCGAAAGCTCCCTCGCCGAAATCAAGGACGCCTCCCGCGAGTCCAACACCGAAGTCGGAGCCCGCCGACTCCTCGCCGCCCGCGAACACCTCGGCTCCGCCCGCACCCGTCTCGCCGAGGCCTCCACCGCCGTCGACGACTACCTCGACGCCATCGGCGCCGGCGCCGCACCCGCAGCCCCCACCGCCGCCCCCGCCGCCGCACCGGCCAGGGCCGCCCCCGTCGACCCCCGCCGGTGGTGGACCGACCGCGTCAACGAACTGTGCCGCCGCTCCGGGACCGCAGCAAACGACACCACCTCGCCCACAAGACTGTTCAACGAGCTCCTCCGCGCCGCCGCAGACGGCTCCGCCGTGACCTACCACGAACGCCTGCGCGACGCCGGGCCCGAGACCGGCGTTAAACTCCCCGGCCTCGCCTGGCCCCTCGTGCGCACCCTCGCCGCCGAACACCTCGGCCGCAACCCCACCGCCCGCGACGTCCCCACCCTGCGCGACCGCACCGCCGACAGGGTCCGTTCCCTCGTCCCCGGCCTGGAGGCCGCCCACATCGAGACCGCGATCGCCTCCGCCTGCACCCTCGGCCCGCCGAAACACCACGGCGACGAGACCGGCGACGCCGCAGCCACCGCGGCCGTCGGCCCCGCCCTCGTCGCCGCACTCCACCGACTGGCGAAGACCGAGCGGAAGGCCCGAACATGAGCAGCTGGCGCAGACGACTCGTGGCCGCGCTGGCCGACGAGTTGGGCACCGCGTGCGGCGAAGCCCGCCTCCTCGCCGAACGCACCGCGGCCGCCGCCGAGCGCTCCAGCGCCGAAGCCGACGAAGCCGTCAAGGCCGCAGCGCGCAAGCAGTCCAAACTCACCGGCATCCACCGGCGCATGACCGCCACGCTCCAGGCCCGCAAAGAGAACACGGTGCGCTCAGGCATCGACGCGGCCCAGCGTGCCGCGGCACTCGCCGCCCCGGCCGCCGCCGGAGCCCCCTGGGAGGGCTGGGCCCCCGGCCCCGCCCTCGCGAAAGGCCCAGCGCCGCTGTTGCGCGTCGGCGCCATCGACGACGAAACCGTCCTGCCCGCGCTCGCAGGCCTCCTCGACCGCGCCCACCTGTGCATCGACACCGGCGCGGCCGCCGCACTCCAAGGCCTCCTGCTGCGCGCAGTCGGCTCGGTACCCGCCGGATCGGTCCGACTCCACGTCTACGACCCCGAGCATCTCGGGGGCGCGCTCGCGCCGTTCGCGCCGCTCGGCAAGGCCGGACTGCTGTCCTTCATCGGCCCCTCCGGGCTGCGCGACGCACTCGACACGCTCGTCGAAGACGTCAGGCGAGTCAACGCCGACGTCCTCGCCGGCGAACACGCCACCCTCGCCGAACTCGCCGCCGCCACCGGCCGCCGCCCCGAACCCTGGCGGCTCCTCGTCCTCCTCAACTCCGACATCGCCGCCTGGCCCGCCCACGAACAGGCCCAACTCGCCCGCCTGCGGCGCACCGGCATCGGCGCCGGCGTCCACCTCGTCATCGTCGGCGACCGCACCGACGGCCTCCCGCTGCTCACCGCCACCGAGTACTCCCACCTGCCCGGCGCCCCCATCCGGCTCGACCCCGAACCGCCGACCCGGACCGTCACCGAAGCGGCGAAGGCCATCGCCGAGAAACACAGCGCCGGACGCGAACCCGCACGCCTGCTCGACCTGCTCCCCACGCGGCTGTGGGCGACCCGCTCCGCCACCGGCCTCGACATCGCCCTCGGCGAAAGCCCCGACGGCCGCCCCGCCCGCGTCACCCTCGGCGACAACCCGCCCCACGCCCTCGTCGGCGGGCCCTCCGGATCAGGCAAGACCAACCTCCTCTACGCCTGGATGGCCGGCCTCGCCTCCAACTACCACCCCGACGAACTCGCGCTATACCTCCTCGACTTCAAAGAAGGCGTCTCCTTCGCCCGATTCGCCTCCGGCCGCCGCGACCCCACCTGGCTCCCGCACGTCCGCCTCGTCGGCGTCAACATCAACGACGACCGCGAGTTCGGCCTCGCGCTCCTGCGCCACCTCAAAGACGAACTGCGCCGCCGCGCCGAAGCCGCCAAAGCCCACGAAGCCACCAAACTCGAAGAGCTCCGCGAAGCCGACCCCGACGGCCACTGGCCCCGCATCGTCGCCGTCGTCGACGAATTCCAAGTCCTCCTCGAAGCCCGCGACTCCGTCACCGACGAAGCCGTCGGCCTCCTCGACGACCTCGCCAGACGCGGCCGCAGCCAAGGCATCCACCTCGTCCTCGCCTCACAGGACATCGCCGGCATCGAAGCGCTCTGGGGCCGCCCGAGCCTCGTCGCCCAGTTCACCCTCCGCATCGCCCTGCCCAAAGCCCGCCGCGTCCTCGCCGAGAACAACCACGCCGCCGACACCGTCCCCCGCTTCCACGCCATCGTCAACGACGAATCAGGCGTCCCCGCCGCCAACAAGACGGTCGCCATCCCCAACGCCGGCCACGCCGGCGCCTGGGAACCCCTCCAGAAGCGGCTCTGGGAAGCCAGACCCGCGGGCAACACCCCGCCCGCCCTGTTCGACGGCGGCCACGTCCCCGACCTCACCGGCACCGCGCCACCACCCGAGACGGCCATCCTCGGCCAGACCATCGACGTCGCCGCCCGACCCGCCGAACTCGCCCTCCACCGCGCACCCGGCCGCAACCTCGCCGTACTCGGCACCCGCACCGACGAAGCCGCCGACATCATCGCCGCCGCCGCGCTCTCGGCCGCCCGAGGCCAGCGCATCGCCGTCGACCTGTGCTGCCTCGAACCCGACGCCGCCTCCAGCGCCCTCTCCCTCGCCGCCGCCCTCGAAACCGAAGGCGCCGAAGTCGACTGGCACGACGGCCTCGCCGAGACCTGCAAAGAGTGGGAGCAACGAGCCGACGGCGCCCTCCGCCTCGTGCTCCTGTACGCCGTCGACGCCGGCTCCGCCCGACTCGACACCGCCGAGTCCGCCGCGCTGCGCGCCATGCTCATCGGCGGCCCCGAACGCCACCTCCACACCCTCGGCTGGTGGCGGTCCGTGCCGCGCCTGCGCCAAGACCTCGGCGGGTTCTCGGCCCGCTTCGACGCCGTCGACGCCTGGCTCGCCCTCGACGTCCAAGGCCCCGAACTCGCGCCGCTCTCACCAGCCTCCGGCGGACCCGCCTGGTACCCCCGCTTGAGGCGCGGCCTGTATTTCGACCGCGCCCGCCACCGCGCCCCGCAGGTCGTCATCCCCTACCGCACCGCCCAAGCCCTGCCCAGACCAGACGCCGTCCTCGACGGCCCCCTGTCCTGAAAGGGCGCGAAATGGACACCGAATACGCCGACGCCATAGCGAACTACCTGCGCGGACGCGAAGCCGCCGAAGCCGAGCTCAAAGCCGCCGACGAGGCCTACCGGGCCGAGACCGCCGCGCTCACCGCCGCCGCCGACACCGCCCGCGCCAACCGCGACGCCGCCGACCACGCCGCCGCTGAAGCCGCCACCCTCGTCGCCGAGACCGACAAGACCGTCGCCGTACTGTGGCGGGCCCTCGGCGGCTTCGTCGGCCACCGCCGCACCGGCCACACCCCCTACGGCCACGCCGCCGGGACCGAAGCCGACGCCGCCGCCGTCCGCGCCCGGCTCTCACGCGCCGCCCGCCTGCTCGACCTCGCCCGGCAAGGTGAACTCCCCATCGAGGCGCCCCGCCACACCGAGATCACCGCCGCGGCCGTCGGCGCCGCCATCGGCGCGATCGCCGTGGCGCTCGCCGCATGGATACTCGGCGGCGAGACGGACGGCGGCGAGAAGGCCGTGCGGCAGGCACTCGCCGCGGTGACCCTGTTCGCCGGCGTCGCCACCGGACCGGTCGCACTCGGCGCCTGGCTGTCGTTGCAGTACCGCGTACGGCCGCGCCCGACGCAGACCGTCGCCTGCGTCACGGCCGCCGTTGTCGCCACCTGCGCGCTGGCCGGGGTGTTCCTCAGGGGGATGTGAGCGGCGGTTTGCCGCCATGATGTACACCTGATGCGTCATCGAAACGTGAGGAGACGCGTCCATGCCAGGCATCGACGACACCAGCTCGTGGCATTACGGCCCCCTGCCGTCCACTGACGACGCCCCCGCCTGGATCTACGGGATCGTCCCCGACGGGTGGATCGCCGGCATGCCCGAAGTGACCGTCGACCGCGACGAGATGATCATCGTCTGTCCGCTCCCCGCCCCCGACCATCCCGGCGACGCCACCGAATCCGACCGCGCCGCAACCGAAGAGGGCCGCATCTCGCGCTTCCGCGAGGCCACGCGCGACATGCGCGTGCAGATCGCCCAGCAGTTGCAGTACCGCTACCACCGGCAGGCGTCGTGGGGGGCGAGGTGCGGAGGGACCACCATGGTCTTCACCCACCAGTCGATCCCGGTCACCACCAGGCTGCGCCAGCCCGAGCGGCTGGTGCTCGACACTCTTGTGGGATCAGGTGTGGCCGCTTCGCGGTCGGACGCGCTGGCCTGGTGCGTGCGTCTTGTCGAGCAGCATGCAGAGGACTGGCTCAAGGAACTACGAGAAGCCATGACCAGTGTGGACGACCTGCGGAGGCGTGGACCGGCAGTCTAGGACCTGGGCGCGTTCGGATTCCGAGTGATGGCACCGGCCGGTGGCTGGGGGCCTGAGGAGCCCGGAAATGGCTGCGGGGGGCGCTGGCGGCGTCGATCGTGTGCATGGTTGTTGTGCGCCAAGGGCGGCAGCGACGAAGAGGTGGACGGCTTTCCGGGGTGCGCTGCGGGGGTCGGGTGCCCGTGTGGCGGCGTTGGTGGGTGAGTTTTGCTCGTGTTGTGTTGCGC
>NZ_JAKZEW010000001.1:0-86 GCF_022548875.1 Glycomyces sp. L485
TCCAACTGGCGGACGGCGAACGCGACCGGATCGATCCGCGCTTCACCGGCACACGCCGCACTAGCGAGCGCCCGGAACTTCTTGGA
>NZ_JAKZEW010000001.1:263-270068 GCF_022548875.1 Glycomyces sp. L485
TCGCACACCCCCTCCGTCATCCAAGCCTTCGAACAATCTCCCTGTTTCCGATTGTTCGTCCTATACTTCAATGATACGGGCCTGACCAGCAGAAATCATCACCCGATCGGTGGGAAACCCCTCATGTTCGGGCCCGGACCGCCTTCCGCGCAACACAACACGAGCAGAGCTCACCCGCCAGAGCCACCCGGCGCGCACCCGACCCCCGCAACGCACCCTGAACATCCCTCCACCTCCCCGTCGCCGCCGCCCTTGGCGCACAAGGACTTATCCACGCGCCAGCACCACGCCAACTCGACAATGACCATTTCCGGTCTCCTCAGGCGGTTGGCGTTTGCGGGTTTGTGGGGCGGCCCGCCGCTTCGTATTGGATTCTTCTGAGAAGGCGCGCACAGCACGTGTTAGAACGCGTCACACACGTTCGACGGTGGACTCAAGCAGCGACATGCCGAGTGTCCGAAAGCGTCCGGTTCCGTCGACCGGGCAGAAACTGCGAGAGCCGGGAGGGCAGGTCCCTCCCGGCTCATTGGCTCACTCTCCCGAAGGTGGCGGGAGTGCGGCGCCGCTCGGGACGGGCTCGCCGAAGTCCGGGGTGCCGTCGGCGTTGAAGGTGAACGGCTGCACGCGGGTCTGCCGGGTGGTGCCGCATCCGTCGTCGGGCGAGGTGTTGCCGTGGTAGACCAGCCAGTGCTCCGTCCCGTCGGGCGAGGTGAAGAAGCCGTTGTGCGCCGGTCCGTAGACGCCGTTGCCCTGCTCGAATACCGGAGTCGGCCGCTTGGTCCACGACGATGGCGACAGCGGGTCGCCGCCGGCGTAGGTCAGCATGCCCAGTTTGTAGTCCGGGGTGCCGCAGTACGAGGCGGAGTAGGTGATGAACGTCTGTCCATCATGCTGCAACACGGCCGCAGCCTCATTGACGCGGAGTTCGACTGTCTCCCAGTCGTATTCGGGCCGTGAGATCGCCGCCTCGGTCCCGGGCACGAGCGTCCATGGGTTGGTCATCTCCGCGATCCAGATCGATTGGTCGTCACCGAGCCACTCGGACCACAGCATGTAGAGCTCGCCGTTCAGCTCCAGGTAGGAGCCGTCGATGTTCCACCGGTCGGGAATCGGGGTGTTCATGAACTCATAGGGCCCCATGGGTGTATCCCCAGTGGACCGAAGGACGTGCAGGCGCTGTCCGTCGTAATCGGCGGCGACGCCGGAGGTGTACATCAGGTACCAGGTGCCGTCGATGCGGTGGAACTCCGGAGCCCAGTGCTTGCAGCAGCGACTGGCCGTGCCCGAGTCGTCCCAGACCACCGTGCCGGAAGCGGTCTTGAGGCCTTCGAGGGTGGTGGACCGGCGCATGACCACCGTGGAGTCCCAAGTGGTCGTCGACAGGTAGTAGTAGCCGTCCCAGTACTCGATCCACGGGTCGGCGCCGTTGGAGCGGATCGGGTTGGTGAGGGTGCCGCCGGTGGGGGCCTCGTCGAGGTTCCACCGCTGCGTGGTCCCGCCGGTGTAGGTGTACTGCGAGATCCGGGCGCCGGGCTCGGTCGACCCGTTCCACAGGTCGAGGGCCTTGTCGGAGAAGCGGTTGATGAAGGAGTAGGAGCCGTCGTCGTGCTCGGTTACCGACCACTGCTGGTTGGTGCCGCCCAGGTCGGTCCACTGGGCGATGGTGGCCCCGTTGTCGGGGTTCCACTCGTAGACGTCGAGCACGTGGCCCGAGTGCCTCGCCTCGATCCGGTAGTAGCCGTCTCCGGCGTCGACGAAGCGGAACTGCTGGTTGGAGCCGGTGCCGACGTTCCACTGGATGAGCTCGGCGCCAGGCGCGGTGGAGGCGCCGTCGATGTCGAGCGCGAGGTCCGAGTGCGCACTGGTGATGGAATACCAGACGCCGGGGGTGACCGAGGCGTGCGCCGGAGCGCCGGACGCGGCGACCAGGCCCAGGACGGACATGGCGGCGGCGAGGACGCCGGCTATGACGGTTCGGGCGCGTTTGCGTGAAAGCAGGTTCATTCGGGACTCCGGGGGGAACAGGGGGTGAGGTGCCCTTGCGGATGTGACCAGTCGCCGTCCATTGCGGCCCGTTTTCGACTCATGTGCCGACCACCCGACTCCTTTAAATCGATAAATAACGATTTATAAATGTTATCGACAACATGTCGAGCGCACAATCCTTTGTGCCGAGAAAAGGAGGCCGAGCCGTGAGCAGCCCGCCGGCACGGCTATCCGCGGCGGGCCCAGGTGCGGGCGGCGGCCTGCTTCGCGTCGTTGATGGTCTCCACCTCGATGACCTCGATCCCTGTGTGCCGCTCCGAGACCGATCCCCTCGGCACGATCGCCGTCTTGAAACCCAACCGCGCCGACTCGCTCAAGCGCCGGTCGGCGTTCACCGTCCGGCGCACCTGCCCGGTCAGCGACACCTCCCCGATCGCGACGAGATCGGCGCTGACTGCGATCTCCTGCTCGGCGCTCACCAGCGCCAGCGCGAGCGCCAAATCCGAGGCGGGCTCGCGGATCCGGATGCCGCCGATCGTCGTCGCGTACACCTCGCGGTCGAGCAGCCGCATCCCCCCGCGCCGCGTCAGCACCGCCAGGACCATGTTCAGGCGGGCCTGGTCGAGACCCGAGACCGTGTGGCGCGGCACCGCGCCGTCCTTGATGGACTTCCCGAGGAGTGCCTGGATCTCGACCGGCACCGCCCGGCGGCCCTCCATCGTCACCGTGACGCACGTGCCCGGCGTCGGCTCGGTGGGGGCGTCGTCGAGGAACAGGCCCGAAGGGTCCGCGAGCGACACGATCCCGTCCTCGGTCATCTCGAAGCAGCCGACCTCGTCGGCCGGCCCGAACCGGTTCTTCACCCCGCGCAGCAGCCGCAGCATCGAGTGCCGGTCGCCCTCGAAGTGCATCACCGTGTCGACCAGGTGCTCCAGGGCCCTCGGCCCGGCGATCCCGCCGTCCTTGGTGACGTGCCCGACGAGGATCACAGCCATGTCGCGCGCCTTGGCCGCGGCGATGACCGCGCTGGCCACCGACTTGACCTGCGTGACGCCGCCGGGGACGCCGTCGGCGTTGCCCGCGACGACCGTCTGGACGCTGTCGAGGATCACCAGGCCGGGCCCGACGTCCTCGATGTGGCCCAGGACCGCGCCGAGGTCGGTCTCGGCGGCCAGGTAGAGCTCCTCGGAGAGGCATCCGGTGCGGTCGGCGCGGCGGCGCACCTGCGAGGCGGACTCCTCGCCGGTGGCCACTAGCGCGCGCCCGTAGCCGGACTCGCCGAAGCGGTGGGCCACTTCGAGGAGCAGCGTGGACTTGCCGACGCCGGGCTCGCCGGAGATGAGGCTGACGCCGCCGGGGACGAGGCCGCCGCCCATGACGCGGTCGAACTCGCCGATGCCCGTGGGCAGGCTCGCGGCCTGCTCGGCCGAGACGGTGCCGATCCTCCGTGCCGGGGAGGCCGGCCGGCGTGCGGCGGACGCGGCCGACGCGGGCCCGGCCATCTGCCTCGGGGGCGCGGCCGACTCCTCCATGGATCCCCACTCCCCGCAGTCAGGGCACTGCCCGACCCATTTGGGGACGCGGTGTCCGCAGGCGGCGCATGCATAAGAGATCCGCTGGGCTTTCGGCATGGCGCAAGCCTACGGGCCTCCACCGACACATAAGCGCAAGCCGATGTCGGCTTGTGTGCCTACACTGGCGGCATGGACTCAGAGGAGCCGACCAACGGCTCACCGGCACTCTCCACCAATGGAGCGGTCTTCTTCGACCTGGACAAGACCGTCATCGCGAAGGCGAGCACGCTGGCGTTCGGACGGCCCCTGTACAAGGGCGGCCTCCTCGGCCGCCGCGATGTCCTCAAGGTCGCCTACTCCGCCCTCGTGTTCCGGCTCGGAGGCTCCTCCGACGAGGAGCAGTTGGCCCGCACCCGCGACTACGTGGCGCAGCTCTCGCGCGGCTGGCCCGCCGAGCAGGTCCGCGACATCGTCGAGGAGACGCTGCACGAGCTCATCGACCCGTTCGTCTATGCCGAGGCCGCAGCGCTCATCGAGGCACACCGCGCCGCCGGCCGAGCGGTCGTCCTGGTCAGCGCCTCGGGCGAGGAGATGGTCGCGCCGATCGGCCGCATGCTCGGCGTCACCGACGTCATCGCCACCCGCATGGTCGTCGATGCTGAGGGCCGCTTCACAGGCGAGATCGGGTTCTTCGCGGCCGGCCGGTCCAAGGCCGATGCGATCAAGGACTTCGCCTCGGAGCGCGGGATCGACCTGGGGTCGTCGTTCGCGTACTCCGACTCGATCACCGACGAGCCGATGCTGCGCAGCGTCGGCTTCCCGCGCGCGGTCAACCCCGACCGCGGTCTGCGGCGCCTCGCGATCGAACAGGGCTGGCCGCAGTTGACCTTCCGGCGCCCGGTCGCACTGCGCCCTGCGATGTCCGGTCCGACCCGTTTGAAGTACGCCGCCGCCGGGATCGGCGTGGCGGCTGCGGCGTATGTGGTTTGGCGAGTGTGGAGGGACCGTCGCCTCAGGACCGCCTGAGCAGCGCTTTCCCAAGGTGGGTAGCCTCAGCGAAATGGAACGCAAACAACCGGCCAGACTGGCCGACGTCGCACGAGCCGCCGGTGTCTCGGTGGCAACCGCCTCCCGCGTCCTCAACGGCTCCCCGCATCGGGTGAGCGACCAGCTGAGCGAGCGGGTGCGCGAGGCGGCTCGCCGGTTGCGATACGCCCCGAACGTCGGAGCCCAAGTCCTGGCCCGCTCCACCTCGCAGACAGTCGCGTTGCTGCTGCACGACGTGACCGACCCGTACTTCGGGCAGATCGCCGGCGGCGTGCTGGCCGAGGCGGCTCGGCGCAACGTGCGCGTCCTCATCGCCGACACCGGCATCGACCCGGACTCCGAGGTCCAGCACCTCGACTCCCTGCGCGGCTACCGGCCCCGCGCGGTCATCGTGGCCGGTTCGCGGACCACCGACGAGGCGGCCGAGGCCAGGCTCGCCGACCACCTGTCGGACCTCCTTGAACTCGGCGCGACGGTCGTCAGCGTCGGGCAGCCGGGACTGCCGGGCCGGGTGGTTCGCCCGGCGAACCGCGAGGGCGCGGGGGCGCTGGCGCGCTTCCTGGTCGAGCTGGGCCACCGCGAGTTCGCGGTCGTGGCCGGACCCGAGCAGCTCCAGGTGGTGCGCGAGCGGCGCGACGGCTTCGTCGGCGCGCTCCCGGCCGACGCGAACGTCGTCCACGTGCGCTCGGAGTTCAGCCGCGATGGCGGCTATCAGGCCGGACTCGATCTTCTGGAGCGCAGCAAGTTGCCGACCGCGGTGTTCGTCACCGGCGACGTCCAGGCCACGGGTCTGTGCACGGCGCTGCGCGAGGGCGGCGTGAAGATCCCCGAAGAGGTCTCGGTGGCCGGCTTCGACGACATCCCGGTGGTGCGGGACCTGACGCCGTCGCTGACGACCGTCGCGCTGCCGCTCCACGAGATGGGCATCAAGGCGCTGGAGGCGGCGCTTGAGGACGGGGACTTCCCCGAGGAGCTGTCGATCATGACCGAGCTCATCGAGCGCGAGTCCACCGCCGCGCCGCGCGAGAAGTAGCCGCGCTCGTCCCGGACCGGGCCTTGCGGTGCCGGCGGCGTATCGCGAGGCCGGATTTCGTGCGATCCGAGCAACTTTCGGATAGTCCGCCAGAAGGTGGCGGGTGGTCCTTGCTAAGGTCATGCCGCCAGAAAGCGGTATCGCCTATAGGATATATCCTATAGGATTCGTTGTTCCCGGGCGTATGCCAGTGGCTTGTCCGGTTCTAGATAATGAGACGTTCGTCACCTACAGAGGGTGACGTAAATCTCACGCTGAAAATGGCAAACGATTAAATATAGGCGTACATGGATATAACACCTGGTAGTCGCCCCTCGACTTGTCGAGAATGTTCGCGGTTCGCCGGCTGATCGTTCAACGGCGCTAGCCCGGTTGGTACGAGCGGCGTACTCTCGGCATTAGATCTGGTGGGAGCCGTGGTGCAGCTCCTCATCCAGATACAAGGAACCGAAGCCTTTGCGTGCCGGAAGCGTCGTCGTTACCGCCCGGCTACACCGCGAAGGCATATTCAGGGTTGGAACTGGATTAATGGCAGCGCGGCCGTGTCCAGCACCGACCTGGAACCAATCCGGAAGGAACACGATCATGGTGCGAGTCACCGTCGAGGCCGAGACGCCCGTGTCGCCAGTGAGTGGCGAGACGATCTCCAAGGCCGACGCAGAACGCATCGCAGGTGTCCTCAAAGCACTTGCCGATCCGAACCGCCTCCAGCTCATCAGCCTGATCCAGGCCTCGCCCGAGCAGGAGGCCTGCGTGGCCGACCTGACCGAACCGCTGGGCCTGTCTCAGCCGACCGTCAGCCACCACCTCCGCATCCTGGCCGAGGCCGGGGTCGTCCAGCGCGACAAGCGCGGGGTGTGGGCCTACTTCCGCCTCGTCCCCGAGACGATGCGGATCGTCGCCGACCTGCTGACGCCGCCGAAGCGCCGTCGCCGCCGCTAGAGGGCCGCGACCGGCGGGTCCTCCCACCTGGGATGACCCTGTGTCGTGAGTAGATAACTGAAAAACGGGAGCTCGACTGGAACTGTGTCGGGTCATACACTTGTCACATGACGGGCCGACACCGCAGACCGCGACGACTCTCCAAAGAGGGTCGACGCCTCCTCGGCGGTGCCGCGCTGCTGGCCGTCTTCGCTCCGGTGACCGTGTACACGTTGAACGCGGCCATCGCCCACGTGCAGTCATGCGGAACCGAGACCACGCTCGCCGTGGCCGCGGCCCCGGAGCTGGCCCCCGTCCTCCAGGACTTCGTCGCCGCAGGCGGCGGCGCGCCCTCGCGCGGCTCTGACGTATGCGCCGACATCACTGTCAACGCCGTGCCCAGCAGCGATATCGCCGGAGTCGACGCCGACGTGTGGATCCCCGAGACCGATCTCCTCCTCGACATACCCGGGACCGATCTGGCCGAGCGTTGGGAGGTCTACGACGCCTCCACCGCCTCCGGCGCGATCGGCCTCGCGCTGCCCGAGGGCACCGACCCCGTGTCGATCGCGCCGGAGACCGCCGACGTGGCCCTCGGCGACCCGCGCCAGGACGCCGCGAGCCTGATGTGGATCGTGCTGTTCGGGGTCGACGAGGACACCGTCTCCGGCGCCGAGGGCGAGTTCCCGGTCATGTCCGCCCCCGAGGTCGCGCGCGCCAACGCCGAGGAGGGCGCCGGGCTCCAGTCGCCGAGCGGCAACGTCCAGGTGGGCCAGTTCGAGTACCCGATGCTCATCGCCGCCGACCTCGACGACGACCGCCGCGAGGCCGCCTCGAACCTGCTGCGCTCCTACGGCAGCCCCGACTACGCAGAGCTGCTCACCGCGGCCGACTTCGGCCCGGGCGTCCCCCAGCCGCCAAACCGCAGCGACTCGGCCGTCGAGTCCGTGCTCGCCGCCTGGGATTCCTACTCCTCCAGCGACTTAGCCTGGTTGAGCACGTCGTTGAGGATCGGCTGCGCGTCCTCGGCCAGCTCCGTCGCCACATCCGCAACTGCGCTGACGTGCAAAATCGTGCCCGCGTTGTCCACGAACACGCTCAACGACGCCTTCCACTTCCCGAACGGCTCGCGCACCGCGAACCCGATGTCGCCGTTCTCGTAGGCCTGCAGCGGCTGGTACGGCAGCGCCTCCTGCAGCGACTCCCTGGCGGCGTCGTCGCACGGGGCTTGGCAGACCTCCCAGGCCACCTCCACCGTCGAGCTCCCGTCCGGCGCGGTGCACACGATCGACCGGTCGGCCGGTTCGCACCGGTATTCGGCGGGGACTCGGAAGGCGAGCGGCCAACCCTTGAGGGCCACGACGTTCGTGTCGTCGTCGGGGCCGAACAGCGTGCCCGCCACCGACAGGTCGGAGGCGCCCTCGATCCACTGCGGCACCGCCTCCTGGCCCTCCTCGGCCGCGCCCTCGGGCGCCTCCTCCGCCTCTCCGAACGAAGTGTCGGCGTCGGCCGGGGCCGAGCCGCTCGCGTCGTCGCCCGAGGCGACCGTCGAGCGGATGAGCCAGCCGCCCAGCACCAGCAGCGCCACGATCACGATGACGCTCAAGACGCCGATGAGGATCGGCAGGAGCTGCGAGCGGCGCTTGGGCGGGGCGATCACCACCGTCGGCGGCGACATCGGCGGAGCCGACGGCGGACCGGCGGGGGAGGCCGGGGACTGCGGGCGGTGTGAGGCCGCACCCGGTCCCACCGGCAGCGGCCCGGTGGCCGGGCCGAGCGCCAAGAGGCGGTCCATGATCCGGTCGGCGCCCCGCAGGCGCGCATCGTGAAGCACCACCACGTACGGCTGCTCGGCTTCGAGGTCGGCCACCAGGATCGGGGCGTCCTCCGGCCCGGCCGTGGCGTACGCCCAGGCGACCGTGTCCGATAGGAGCCCCCGTCTGGCCGGGTCCTTGGACGAGGCCGAGCCGAGTGTGAGGATCTGGACCGGGCGCCCCGTCGCGTCGGCGCCCTCGCACAGTTCGTAGGCCCCTTCGACTCGAGCGGTCGAGACATCGTTGTACGGCCCGACCGTGCGACTCATCGAGACCCTCCCTCCCACAGTGCGAATCACCACTAAGTATGGCCCGTCTCCGCACGCCCCCCGACACAAGGTGGCCCCTGCTCGGAGCGACTTCGGCCGGACGACCGAGGCGGGCTCCGAGCAGGGCCGACTACGCTGGGAGCGTGACGATCTACCGCAGCACCGAAGACGGACCGGTCCCCCTCGACCCCGCCTCGCCGGACGGTGCGCCGCGGCCGAAGACCCCGTGGAGAACCGCCCCGTTCAACGCGATCAGGGGCGGCATGATCGGCGCCGCCGAGGGAGTCCCCGGCGTCTCGGGCGGGACCATCGCCCTGGTGGTCGGCCTGTACGACCGGCTCATCGACGCCGCAAGCGACTTGCTGCACGCCGCCCGGGGCCTCGTCTCCGGTGTCGCGCGGCGCCGCGGGGCCGGCGAGGGCCTGCGGGCGCTCAAATCCATCGACTGGCCGCTGCTCGTGCCGGTCCTCATCGGCATGGCCGCCGTGCTGCTGTTGACGATCAAGACGGTGGCGCCGCTGCTGGAGTCGCACCCGGTGCCGACCAAGGCGCTGTTCTTCGGCATGATCGCCGTCTCGATCGCCGTACCGGTGCGCATGATGCCGCAGCGGTTCCGGGTCCTCGACATCGTGCTGCTCCTCGCCTCCGCCGCGGCGGCCTTCTTCTTGACGGGCCTTCCGCCCTCGGAGCTGGCCGACCCGCCGCTGTGGCTGGTGTTCCTCGCCGCCGCCATCGCCATCAACGCACTGGTGCTGCCGGGCGTGTCGGGTTCGTTCCTGCTGCTTGCCATGGGCCTGTACGTGCATGTGGAACACGCGCTCGACGAGCGCAACCTCGCCTTCATCGGCGTCTTCGCGCTCGGCGCGATGGTCGGCCTCGGCTCGTTCGTCAAGCTGCTCCAATGGCTGCTGCACCGACGCCGGCAGGCCACCATGGCCGTGCTCGCCGGGCTCATGGCGGGCTCGCTGCGGTCGCTGTGGCCCTGGCAGAGCGAGGAGAACGCCCTCCAGGCGCCGAGCGGCCCCATCGTCGGCCCGCTCCTTCTGGTGATCCTCGGCGCGGCGGTGGTGCTCATCGCGATGATCTGGGAGTCGAAGCAGCACAAGAAGGTCGCAGGCCAGGACTGATGTGTCGCCGGGTGCGGCAGGGGCGGCAAGGCGGCAATTCTTTCGAGTTTCTTCGCGTCTGGGCGTAACCGCGGGCCCGCTCTCGCAGTTAATCAGGGTGGCTGCACGCCGACAGGTCTGCGGCCAGCGGCCGGAAGTGTCACCGGCTAGCCAGAGACAGCGCGATGGCCCTCGACCCGCAGACATCCGGTCGGCGAGGTCGCGGCTGAGGGCCTCACCGGAGGTGGGCGCCGAGCGTTCCCGCTCCGGCTCGCTGGACAACGACCGACAACACCGACAACTTGGTCCTCACGGCGGTTCGTGCTGCGCTGTTCTCAGTCGCACCGCCACGTCCGTGCGGCCATAAGAAAGGCAATCAAGCAGATGAAGACGCGCACCATGCGTAAGGCGACCCTCGTCGGAGGCATCGCCACGGGGGCTCTGCTACTCACGGGTACGGCCGCTCAGGCCGCCGAAGTGGACGTCGACGATGCCGGCACCGACGCCGTGCAGTCGACTCCCGAGATGCTCGGTGGACTTCCGATCCCGACCGACGCCGCTCCGGGGCTGAACTCGGTGGTGCCGCCGCAGGCCCTGCCGGCGCCGGCGCTCGACAACGAGGTCGACAACACCGTCAACAGGACCGGCCACAGGGTCGACCAGACGGTCGACCAGACCGACACCCAGGTCGACAGGGGCCAGCTCGCCGCTCCCGAGACGGCCACGCCGGCTGACGAACTGCTCGGCAATCTGGGCGGTGGACTTCCGGCCCCGCTGCCGTTCTAAGGCGTTCGCCGAACCAGTCGGCCGATGCTCGGCCGCGGGCGAATCGTCGCTCGGCGAGCGCTTCTCGGTCGGCGGGCGCGTACGGAGCCAGGGCCTGGTCCCGGACGGCCCGCCGACCGAACACAACTCTCCCGGTTTCAATCGCACTGCGTTCCGGCGGGCGTGGCCCGCCTCCATGAACGCGCACAAGTCATTGGAGCCCACGGAGCTTCACGGGGGATACGTGATGGAACAACGAGAACGATTTCCCTGAAAGGTGACGGTTCGTGAACAACTCATGGGTACGTAAGACTGCAAGCACCGGCGCAATCGCAGCGGGGGCGGTCCTCGTGGCCGGCGCCGGCGCGGCTCACGCCGCCGGTCCCGACATCAAGACGCATGACAACGTGGGGGCGGTGTCGGGCAACCAGGTGGTCGCGCCCGTCCAGGCGCCCGTCAACATCTGCGGTGTGGCCGCCGCCGCGCTCGGGACCGCGAACGCGGGTTGCGAGGGCGGCGCCGAAGCCGCCTTCCACGGTCCCGCGGGCGACCTGCGGACCCGCGACAACGTCGGTTTGGTCAACGGCAACCAGGCGTATGCGCCGGTCCAGGTTCCCACCGAGGTCAGCGGCATCGCCGCAGCCGTCGGCGGGACCTCCGACGCGTGGTCGACCGGCGCCTCGAGCGCCTCGATCGCCGAGTCCGGCCGCCACGCCGAGTCCGGCCGCCACGCCGAGTCCGGCCAGGTGACCAGCAAGCGCAATGTCGGCGCGCTGTCGGGCAACCAGCTGCTCGCTCCGATCCAGGCCCCGATCAACGCCTGCGGGAACGCGGTCGCGATCGGCGGCACTGCCGATGCGGGCTGCGAGGGCGGCGCGGAGGCCGATTACAACGGTCCCGGCGGCGACCTGATCAGCAAGGACAATGTCGGACTGGGCGACGGCAACCAGCTGTACGCCCCGATCCAGGCCCCGATCAACGTGTGCGGCAACGCCATCGCGATCCTCGGCACCGCCGACGCGTACTGCGAGGGCGGCTCGGACGCCGACATCGACGAGCCCGACCACCAGAGCCACAAGAAGGCCGGCTACACGGAGTCCTCGGACGCCGAGGCGGCCGACGCCGACTTGAGCGAGGAGCACCTGCCCTCCGGCGGCGTTCCCGGTCTCGACACCGTGACCGCCGCCGCCGGCGGCGTGGCCGGCGGGTTGCCGATCGTCGGCGGTCTCGGAGACAACGTGACTCCCGAAGACGTTGCCTCCACGGCCACCGGCACGGTCGGCGGCCTCCCCGAGGCGGCCGGCGCGGGTCTGCTCTAGAGCACCGCGAAGAGATCGGATCGCGCCGCGGCACTTCCCTGCCGCGGCGCGGCCGTGCGCGATCGTTACCTGCCGGACTCGACGCGCTCGGCGAGGGCGGTGTTCACCGCCTCGAAGCTCTTGGCGGTGTCGTCGAGCAGGCCGCTCATGGCGGGTACCAGGACGCCGGTGAAGCGTTCGCCGTGAGTGAGGACGGTGGCGCCGTCCTCCTGCGGTTCGAGGACGAAAAAGTGCTCGCCGTCGAAGAGCCCTCCGGGGCCGAGCCTGCCGAGCCAGCGGATCTGCCGAGCGGGGGAGACCCTGAGGACCCTGGGCCGGACGCGCTGCGTCTTGCCGTTCGACTGCGTGAAGGTCACGTCGAGGCGCTCGTATTCGGCGAGCTGGCCGCTGATCGCGGTGATGAAGGGGTTCCATTCGCCGTATGCCGGGAAATCGGTGAGCACCGCCCAGACTTCGTGGGCAGGCGCGTCGATGCGGGCGGTGGTCTCGATTCGGCGATCCTGGCGCAGCGCCCACACGCTGTAACCCGCGACCGCCGCGACGACGACCGCGAGGATGATCAGGAGTATCAAGATCTAGCCTTTCCCGAGGTTCCAGAGGCGGACGGTGCCGTCCGCGAAGCCGGTGACCGCGATCGTATACCCGTCGACGACGGTGGCGGTCGCATCGGTGAGCAGGTTGGAGGTGTCGTCCTCGTCTTCGAAGACCGTCAGTTGCTCACCGCTGTACAGGTTGAGCAGTGCGCCTTGGGCGTCGTCGTCGAAGGCGAACAGCGCGTCGGCGCCGTCGACGGTCACGGCCTGGTGGACGAAGTTGGCGTCGAGGTCGCCGTCCCATGCCGTGGATCCTTCGAAGGTGCCCGAGGCCAGGTCCCAGATGTAGTACCGCTCCTGGCTGAGGACCATCGCGTGCGGGGCCCCGTCGGTATAGACGATTCTCAGCGACTTCGCGGTGTCGCTGTCGCTCCATCCGTCGGCGGTCTCGAACGACAGGCCGGTGTCCAAACCTGTCTCCGTGTCGAACAGGCGAAGTTCGCCTTCGGCGTTCACCGTCACCATGCTGATGCGGTCGTCGAAGACGGCGAAGTGCCGGATGCTGTTGAGCTGGTCCTGGTTCAGCGTGATGTCGCCGGTCACCCGGGTCTCCTGTTCGAGGTCCCACAAGTACGAGTAGTCCGGGAACATGACTGCGTATGTGGCGGCTCCGGCGTTGGTGCCGAGGGCGTGCCGGTCGATGTCCGAGGTGTCGGAGTAGCCGGCGCCCTCGCTGAGGATCTCGCGGTCGAACGTTTCGGGTTCCCAGGCGTAGAAGCCGAACAGGGTGTCCATCGCGACGACCATGGTGCGGCCGTCCGAGAACTCGGTCACGCCGAGTATCTCGGTGAAATGGGTGAGGGGCAGTTCCTCGATGAGGTCGCCGGTCTCCAGGTCCCATTTCTTGATGGTCTTGTCGGCTCCCGAGGTGAAGAGCGCTTCGCCGTCCTCGGTCGGGGCGATCGCCATGGAGGTCACTTTGCCCGCGTGGGCGTCGATGACAGGGCCGGCCTGCTCGAAGGTCGCGGCATCGGGAAGGGACGCGCTCAGTCCGGTCGCCTCGTCGCCTCCGATGTCGTTCTGGCGGAAGATGAAGATCAGAGCAGCCACGATCAAGACGTCGATGACGACGACGGCTGCGATGACCTTCTTTGCGCGGCCCTTCTTCTTGACAGGCTCGGCGTCCGCCAGTGGCGGGGGCTGGGGCGGCGTGGCCTGCGTCGGGGGCGACTTGATGTCGGATCGCGGCTGCGGGACGGAGGTTGCCTGCGGTGTCATCGGCCCAGGCCGCTGCGGCGGAAATTGCGGTGTCGCCGGTGCGGGCCTCGCCTGCGGCGTGAGGGCCGGCCGCGCCGGCTCGGACCACAGCACGCTGCCTTCTCCGACGACGACTTCGGGTTGGTCCAGCACGGTCGGGGCGACGCCGAGTGCGCGGTGCAGCATGGTCGCGACCAGCGGCATCCGGCTCGCGCCGCCGACGAGGAACACGCCGGCGCTGCGGGCCGGGTCGAGCCCGGCGGCGCGGAGGACGCCCTGCGTCACGCCGACCGTCTGCTCCAGGTGCGGGGCGGCGATCTTCTCCAGCTCGGTGCGGGTCAGGTGCGCCTCGCGGTCGAGCAGGGGGATCGCGAAGTCGGCCTGCTGGTGGCGCGACAGGCGCTCCTTTGCACCGCGGATCTCCTCCTGGAAGTCGCGGAAGTGCCGCCGGTCCTCGGCGGTGGACGGGTTGGTGAGCCGCCGCCAGGCGTCGTGCCCGCCGTAGGTCCGGGCGAAGTGGTCGATGATCGCGGCGTCGATGTCGAGGCCGCCGAGGTCGCCTCGGCCGTCGAGCGCGACGGTCTCGAAGCCGTGCTCGGTGCGCCGGACCACGCTCGCGTCGAAGGTTCCCGCGCCGAGGTCGTAGACCACGATGGACGAACCGACTGCGATGTGGTGTCTGAGGGTCTCCGCGAAATAGGTGGCGGCCGCGACCGGTTCGGGCACGAGCCGCACTCGGCCGAGCCCGCTCCGCGCCGCCGCGTCTTCGACGATCCGGCGCCTGGCCGGACCCCATTCCGCCGGGACGGTGATGGTGACGTGCCGCGGGGCGCCCACCACGCGGCGGCACTCCTCGGCGACGGCCCGCAGGACCGCGGCTACGAGGTCCGTGATGGGGAACTCCCTGTCGCCCAGGAGGACCGATCCTCGGTCGAGGTGCCGCTTCGGGTTGGGCTCGAACCGCTCGGGGTAGCGCCGTCCGCTGTAGACCGCGTCGCGGCCGACCAGCAGAGCGCCGCTCGAGTCGACGCACACCGCCGAGGGCATCAGCGGCGCGCCGTCGAACAGCAGCGGCCGGACGCTCCCGTCGGGACG
The DNA here is from genome assembly GCF_022548875.1 of Glycomyces sp. L485. Classification (GTDB taxonomy): domain Bacteria; phylum Actinomycetota; class Actinomycetes; order Mycobacteriales; family Micromonosporaceae; genus Glycomyces. The sequence goes on from NZ_JAKZEW010000001.1 coordinate 14,923, forward strand.
GCGGACCACGGCGATGGTGTGCGAGGTGCCGAAGTCGATGCCGAGCGAGGGTCCGGGGAGCAAGGGGCGGCTCATGGAGCGATCGTAACGAACTGCCGGGAGTGAGCCTTGACTCCTTGAATTAGTATGGTCATACGTCGTAATGGCGGTACTCCAACACCCGGTGATCGGAAACCAATGGCAGCACCCGCTTACCTCGACGCCTCCCGGCCGGTGGCCGAACGCGTCGAAGCCATCCTCGCCCTCATGACCGACGAGCAGAAGCTCGGCTGCTTCGGCGGAATCCCCAAAGGACTGACCCTCGCCGACGGCCGCACCCTGCCCGCGCTCGACAACCGGTTCGCCGAGGTGCTCCACGGCTCGGGCCACCACCCGAACGCGACGCTGTTCCCCCAGGCGATCGGCCTTGGTGCCACCTGGGACACCGAACTGCTCGAACAGATCGGCGAGACCGTCGCCTACGAGATGCGCTCCCGCGACCAGAACGTCCTGGCCGCCTTCGGACCCGTCGCCGACATCCGCTCCAACCCCCTCGCCGGCCGCTTCGAGGAGGGCTTCGGCGAAGACCCGCTGCACGTCGGCGCCATGGTCACCGCGTACGCCCACGGCCTGCGCGGACGCCACCCCGAATACGTCCGGGTACTGCCGCAGATGAAGCACTTCCTGGGTTACGACCACGAATGGCACCGGCACCGCACCTCGGCGTCGATGAGCGCCCGCGCGCTCCACGAGTACCAGGCCTTCCCCTACCGCAAGCCGGTCGAGGCCGGCGCCGTGCTCGGCGCGATGACCGCCTACAACCTCGTCAACGGGGTCCCCTCGATCGCGAGCCCGCTCATGGACACCCTCCGGCGCGAATGGGCACCGGGCGCGTTCATGTTCCTGCCCGACGGCTGGGACGCCGTCAACCTCAACTCCACCAAGGGCGCCCCCTTCGACACCTGGGAGACCCCCGAGGGCCGCGACGTGCCGTACCCGAAGGCTCTAGCGGCCGAGGAGGGCCGCCAGATCGACCGCGAGGAGATCCTCGTCTACGCCTCCGGTCTCATGCTCAAGGCCGGCCAGACGAACTTCCGCGACGGCTCGGAACTGCCGCTCGGCGAAGCCGCCGCCGAAGCGGTCAGGCGCGGCCTGTTCGGGCTGACCATGGCCGACGCCGAGCAGGTCGTCCGCGACTGGCTCCACTTCCTCGTCAGCGCCGGGCGCCTCGACGGCGAGGACTGCCCGTACAACCGGATCGAACCGAGCGACAGCCCGCAGGAGCGTCCCGAGTCGAAGGCGCTCGCGCTCCAGGCCGCCCGCGAGCAGCTCGTGCTGCTCAAGAACGAGGACCTGCTGCCGCTGCCGGAGTCGCCGCGCGTGGCCGTCGTCGGCCCGCTCGCCGACCGAAACCTGCGCGACTACTACAGCCCGCTGGTCCCCGACGAGGACCGCGTCACCCCGCTCCAGGCGATCACCGAGCGCCTCGGCGAAGGAAACGTCCTCCACCACACCGGCAACGACACCGTGGCCTGGGCCGCCGGCGGCCGCTACGTCAACGTCGCGGACAGCGGCGCGCTCGCCGCCGGGGCCGAGGCGATCGGCGACGACGAGACCTTCGAGGTCTACGACTGGGCACACGACCAGTACATGTTCCGCCACAACGGTTCGGGCAGGTTCGTCAGCGCCGACATCCTCCAGCACGACGACGGCCCGGCGACCTTCACCAACCAGATCGGTGCGAGCGGCGCCGGCGCCGGGCCGCACCTGCGCGCGATCGACGAGCAGATGGTAGACGCGAACGCCTGGTTCACCTTCCAGAACTTCCACTACCGCCCGGTGGGCGAAACTGCCGAATTCACGGCTCCGCAAGCGTCGCTGAGGAATGTCGCGATGTTCGGGCTCAACCACGTCGAGGCCGACATCAGCGCCGCCGACGCCTTCCACGTCGGCGTCGCCGAGGACGGCACGCTGCCGCTCGCCAAGGGACGGCCGGGCACGCCGCTCACCGAGACCCTCGTCTCGGACGGCCCCGAAGCGGCCGCCGCCGTCGCGGTCGAAGCCGACTACGCCGTTGTCGTAGTCGGCAACCACCCGCTCATGAACGCCCGCGAATGCTTCGACCGCCCCGGACTCGACCTGGCCCCGCGCCAGGCCGACCTCGTGCGGGAGGTGGCCGCCGCCAAGCCCGGCCGCACCGTCGTCGTGGTCGTCTCGTCCTACCCGCTCGCCATCGGCGACATCGCCGCCGACCCGAACGTGGCCGCGATCCTCTACACCTCCCACGCCGGCCAGGCCGCAGGGACAGCGCTGGCCGAGGCGCTCTTCGGCGACTGCTCCCCGGCAGGGCGGCTCACCTCCACCTGGCTCGCCGACGTCGACTCGCTGCCGAAGCCGGGGCCGAAGACCGAGGAGTTCCGCGTCAGCGACGTCGACATGCTCGAATACGACGTCATATCCGCAGGACTCACCTACCGCTACTCGGCGGTCGAGCCGCTCTACGGCTTCGGGCACGGCCTGACGTACACGACCTTCGAGTACAGCGCTCTGGAGATCCCCGGAGAGGTCCCCTCCGACGAGCCGTTCACCGTGTCGATCGACCTCACCAACACCGGCGGGCGCACCTCGGACGAGGTGGCGCTGGTCTTCGCGAGCTCGCTCGATTCGGTCTACGGCGACCGGGTACCGCGGCTGCAACTGGCGGGATTCAAGCGCGCCAAGGACATCGCGCCAGGCGCGACCCGCCGCGTCGAGATCGAGGTGGACCCTGGCGACCTGTTCGTGTGGGACGCGGTGAGCGGCAGGCGGATCGTGGAGACCGGCCGCTACGCCTTCTTCATCGGATCCGACTCGGACGGCCCGGAGGCGATCGTCCGCATCCAGGGCGAGACGATCGACCCGCTCGACCTCTCCGAGACCCGCAACGTCTGGGAGGCGGCGACGATCAGCCAGGGCGTGACCTACTGGGAGGTCTCCAAGCGCAACACGGTCGCGCGCCGGGGCGGCTACCACTCGGTGGGCTCGCGCCGCGGGGGCGACCACGTGGGCTTCACCAAGGCGGTGCTCGAGGGCGCCACCGCGATCGAGTTGCGCACCGCGACGACCGTCGCCGACTGGGCCGACCTGTCCGACCCGGTCATCGAGGTCCGTTCGTCCGAACCGGACGGGCCGCTCCTCGCCGCCGTCACGGTCCCGATCACCGGCGACCTCCAGAGGTTCGAGGACGTCGAGGCCCCGCTGGAGGGCGCCGAAGGCGTCGAGAACCTGTACCTGCGATTCCGGACCGGCGGCATCTACGTGGACTCGATCCGCCTGCGCCGCTGATCACCCGGCCGCGGCCCGCATCACGTGGGCCGCGGCCCGGTCCGTGATGTCGTGTATCGGACAGTTCCGTTTCCCATCGGACCGAGTCTCGTTCTCCATTCGGATCCCCTGATGGAAAGTGAGAGAAGATGCCAGGAACGCTCCACGAAGTGATCGTGAAGCTCGTCCAGGACCAGCCGGAGATCGCGGCGAACCTGATCGGACTCGCCGATGGCGAGGAACACGGATTGCGATGCAGCGGCGCGGAGACGCGTTCTTGCGCGGTCGGTTCGCCCGGCCCGGTGGAACGGCGTGCCGACGGCGTGGTGAAGCTGACCTTCGAGGGCGGATTTTCGAGAATCGTCATCGTCGAAGTGCAGAACACCTGGAAGCAGGAGAAGTACTACCGACTCCCCGGATATATGGCCCGGGCTTTCGAGGACTACCGACTTCCGGTCGAACTGCTGCTGATCGGCGGGACCGATGCGGTGGCGCGTCGGTTCAGGAACGGGATCGATCTCGGGCCGGGCAACAGGATCGCGATCCGGACCCTCGGCCCGGCGGACTTCCCGAGCCTGACCGATCCCTACAACCCGCCCGAACCGGCGATCGCGATCCTGTCGGCGGCGCTCGGAGCGGCCGATGCGCTGCACTCACCGTATGAGGCGGAGTTGTTCGCCTCGACTCTTGACGAGGCTCTCGGTACGATTGAGCCGCAGCGCGCGGCCGACTACACCATGTATTTGCTCGGACTGCTCAAGAAAGACGTCGGAACCTTGCTGGAGACCATCATGGAGACCAAGTCTCAGCCGTACCACTCGGCCTACAGCGACCGACTCCGCAAGGAGGGCCGCGAAGAAGGCCGGGAAGAAGGCGGCGTGCTGGAAGCACGAAAGATCCTGCTCACCTTGCTGGATGCCTCTCCCACGCCGGTCGAGTCCGAGCTTCGCGAGCAGGTAGAGCAGTGCAGTGACCTCCGCCAGTTCGAAGCCTGGGCGACTGAGTTCGCCACGACCGGCCGCTTGACCATGCGGGACCAGTAGCGATTCGGCCGCCGCCGCTGGCGCCGGAACGCGCGAACGCCCGCTCTCAGATCCTATAGGAAATATAATATTTCCTATAGGATCTCAGCCGTGGCGTTCTGTGGCGACGATCTCGCCGTCCCCGGTGTGGAAGACCAGGAACGAGCCCTTCGCCAGCGGCGTCTCGGTCGGCGGCGTCGATCCCAGCTTGTGACAGAAGTGCCGCGCGAGCTCGTCGATCGTCTCGCCGTGGCCGCAGATGACGACCGGGCGCGCCTCGGCGATGAGCTGGTCCATCCGCGTCATCGCCTGGCCCGGCTTGGCGGTGCCGGAGGTGAACTCGGGCAGCCCCGTGACCGGGATGCCCTCGCCGGCGCAGAACGGCAGCAGCGTCTCCAGGCACCGGGCGCTCGTGGCGCTGTAGGCCACCGGAGTCGGATAGCTCGACAGCAGCACCTCCAGTTGGGAGGCGCGCTCGCGGCCGCGCTGGTTGAGCGGCCGTAGCTCGTCCTGATCGAACCAGTCCGCTTTCGACAGAGCGATCGCATGGCGCACGAAGATGAACGGGACGGTCTCCCGCACGACGGTCTCGGCGAAATCGGCCAGGACCGGCTGGTCGCGCTCGTGCGTCAGCCGCTCCGAGGCCTCGCCCAGCGGCACCCACTCCATGCCGTCGACCTCCCGCGGGTCCACCGCCTCGTCGACCGCCTCGGCCGCCGGGGTGGCGCACCAGTAGTCGACCCGCTTGAGGCGGCCCTCCTTGTCGTAAAACGACGGCGCGAGGGGCCGACCGAGAACGGGCCGGATGCCGGTCTCCTCGAACACCTCCCGCTGCGCCGCCGCCAGAAGGTGCTCGCCCTTCTTGAGCTTGCCCTTCGGAAACGACCAGTCGCCGTACTTCGGGCGGTGGATGAGCGCGAGCTCGGGTTCTTTCGCGCCCTGACGCCACAGGACGGCGCCGGCGGCGAAGATCTCCGGTTCGTTCAAGAGTGCTCCTGCATCAGTTCTTCCTGAAGGTCGATGCCGCCGCGCAGGCGGGACCACAGGCCGAGCGGGCCGAGTTTCCACGTCCTCGTGTCGTCGCGCATGCCGCGGTCGAGCATCGAGATGAGCTGTGCCCGGTGGGCATCGCCGGTCACCTGGAGCAGCACTTCGACGCGCCGATCGAGGTTGCGGTGCATCAGGTCCGCCGAGCCCAACCATACTTCCGGATCGCCGGCGTTCTCGAACACGTACACCCGCGAGTGTTCGAGGAACCGGCCGAGGACCGAGCGGACCCGGATGGTCTCTGACAAGCCGGGCACACCCGGCCGGAGCGCGCAGATGCCGCGAATGAACAGGTCGACGGGCACGCCGGCCCGGCTGGCGCGGTAGAGAGCGTCGATCATCTCCTCGTCGGTCAGCGAGTTGCACTTGAAGCGGATGCGTGCGGGCAGACCCGCCTCGTGGTTGTCGATCTCGCGCTGGATGCGCTCGATCAGGCCCGGGCGCAGCGAGTGCGGCGCGACCAGGAGCCGCTGGTAGTCCTCCGACCGCGAGTACCCGGTGAGGTGATTGAAGACCGCGTTGACGTCCTCGCCGACCGCCTGGTCGGTCGTGAGCAACCCGAAGTCCTCATACAGCCTGGCGGTCTTCGGGTGGTAGTTGCCGGTGCCGATGTGGCTGTACCGCAAGAGGCTCCCGTCGTTCTCCTGTCTTACCACCAGCGCCAGCTTGCAGTGGGTCTTGAGGCCGACTATGCCGTACATGACGTGGCAGCCGGCCTGCTCCAGCTTCTGGGCCCAGTCGATGTTGGCCTGCTCGTCGAAACGGGCCTTGATCTCGACGACGACCACGACCTGCTTGCCCGCGTCGGCGGCGCTGATGAGCGCATCGACGATAGGAGACTTGCCGCTGGTGCGGTACAGCGTCTGCTTGATCGCCAGGACCTGCGGGTCGCCCGCGGCCTCCTCGATGAGCCGCTCGACCGAGGCGGTGAACGAGTCGTAGGGGTGGTGGACCAGCAGGTCCTGCTCGCGCATGACGGCGAACAGGTCTGCGTCGGGCGGCAGCACCGCCTCGGAGGGCCGGAACGGCGGGTACTTCAGTTCGGGCCGCTCCAGGTCGGCGATGGCGCCGAGGCCGGACAGGTCGAGCGGGCCGGGGAGCTTGTTGACGACCTCGTCGTCGATGCCGAGCTCGGCGGTGAGCCGATCGAGGACGACCGGGTCGATGGTGTCCTCCACTTCGAGGCGCACGACGGGCCCGAAGCGGCGGCGCAGCAGCTCGCGCTCAAGGGTCTGGAGGAGGTTCTCGGTGATGTCCTCGTCGATCTCCAGGTCCTGGTTGCGCGTGACGCGGAAGGTGTGGTGCGCGACGACGTCCATGCCGGGGAACAGCTGGTTGAGATGCGAGGCGATGACGTCTTCCAGCGGCACGAAGCGGCCGGGGGCCACGGCCATGAAGCGCGGCAGCAGCGGCGGGACCTTCACGCGCGCGAATCGCATCGCGCCCTTGTTCGGGTCGCGGACCTGGACGGCGAGGTTGAGGGACTGCCCGGAGATGTACGGGAAGGGGTGCGCGGGGTCGACGACGAGCGGGGTGAGCACCGGGTAGATGCGGGTGCGGAACAGCTCGTGCATGAGCCGGCGCTCGGACTCGGCGAGCTCGTCCCAGCGCAGGATCTCGATCCCCTGCTTCGCCAGCAGCGGGGCGATCTCCTCGCTGAAGGTCCTGGCGTGTTCGAGGCTGAGCTGGTGGGAGAGGCCGGTGATGCGTCTGAGGACGCTCTGGGGCTGGCGTCCCGAGGAGGTTCGCACGGGCAGACCGGTGGCGAGCCGACGCATGAGGCCGGCGACGCGGACCATGAAGAACTCGTCGAGGTTGTTCGAGAAGATGGACAGGAAGCGAACCCGTTCGAGCAGGGGCAGCTCGGGGGACTGGGCCAGACGCAGGACCCTGCCGTTGAAGCGCAGCCAGCTCTCCTCACGGTCGAGGAACCGGTCCGGTGGCAGATCGGCACCTACGAGGGGAACGGACTCACTATTCGTCATACATCACAATATTAACGAAGAACGTGAACTTCTGGTGAATCAGTTTTGAAATCCCTACGCGTTCACGAGATCACAACGCATGTCGACAATGGACTTGATCATCGCCGCTCACGGCCCCGTCGCGCCGTCGATGCGCTCCCTGATGAGGTCGGCGTGGCCGTTGTGGCGGGCGTACTCCTCGATCATGTGCAGGTAGATCCAGCGCACGGAAGCCGTTTGCCCGCTCGGGTGCGTGAAGGTGTCGTCTAGGTTGCGGTCGGCGACCGCGGTGCGGGCGGCGTCCACGGCGACGCGGTAGCGTTCGAACGCCTCATCGGGGTCGGCCGAGGCCGCTTCGTTGAAGCAGGCGTCGATGTCGTCCTCGGCGATGTAGCGCGGATAGTCGCTCTGGCCGTCGAGGTTGTCGCAGAACCACCAGTACTCGACGTCGGTCATGTGCCGCACCAGCCCGAGCAGGGTCAGGTTCGACGGCTCGGCAGACGGGTGCTTCAGCTGCTCCTCGGCGAGCCCGGAGCACTTCACGAGCAAGGTGTCGCGGTGGAAGTTGAGGAAGCTCTCAAGCATGGCGCGCTCGTCGGCGAGCAGGACGGGGCGCTGGCGTTCGACGTCGGACGGGAGTTGGCTCATGCCCTCACATTATCGGGGACCTGTGACTGTTCCCCGGTTCTCCCGCCGATGCGCTCCCTGATGAGGTCGGCGTGGCCGTTGTGGCGGGCGTACTCCTCGATCATGTGCAGGTAGATCCGGCGAAGGCCGCACCTGCTGGCCTGCGGGTGCTCGGTGACGTGGTCGATCTCGTGCCCGGCCGCGTGGCGTTCGATTCGCGGAACCACCAGTACTCGGGTCGGTCGATTTCTGGTGCGGTCCAAGTCATCGGCCGAGGCCAGCCGCGTCCACCCGGCGGAAGCCACCGGATTACCTCGCCGCCGGCACGGGTAACCCCGGAGGCGAAGGAGGAGCCATGCGCGACGACCGCAAGCCGTACTCCGACGATGAGAAGGAGACGTTCGGCTACATCGACGACGAGGAAGAGTCCGAGGAGTCCCTCGAAGACGAGATTCTCGACGCGGAGGACTACCAGGGCGCCGACCGCTATGGCACGACCCCGGCCGAAGAGCAGCTGGGCGTGCCTCTCGACGAGGGCCTGGCCGAAGAGGAGCCGGACGAGCCGGCCGAGTCGGTGACGGACGAGTGGGAAGGCGGCCCGGACCCGCAGGCTGGGGAGCTCCACGACCAGGAGGCCGTCTGGGCCGAGGAGTCCCCTGCGGCAGGCACCGATCAGAGCGATATCCATATCACCGAGGACGATCGCGAGCGCGCCGAATCGCTCCGCGAGTCCTGGGAGGAGGGCCCGCCGCCGGACCCGACCGACGACGAGGCCCTGGACGAGGACCGCGATCAGGAACCCGGGCCCGACGACTGGCGCTGAGAACGAACCCGAAGGGTTTTCAAGGCCAGCGAAGACACGTGGATTCACGCCTATCTCGTGCTCTCGAACCTCACCGGAGTGCGGCGCGAGGAAGCCCGCCCGCTGGAGTGGAGGCACACCCACCTCAACCCGGTCAGTCATTGCCGACCTGGTCGGCCATGCCAAGACCAGCACGACCAGGACGGTCTACCGGCACCAGTCGAGGCCGGTCATCACGACGGGTGCCGACCTCATCGAGAAGGCGTTCGAGGACCGATGAAGGATGGGGCCGCGCCACTCGGCGCGGCCCTCAAACTACCCTTCTGACTACCCTGCATGATCCAACTAAGCAAAGTGGACTCATAGAAGACCCGGGAAAGCAAAGAACCCGCTGGTAAACCAGCGGGTCTTCTCTGCGGTCCCGACGGGATTTGAACCCGCGACCTCCGCCTTGACAGGGCGGCGAGCACTCCTGACTGCTCCACGGGACCTTGAGTTCGGATCGAAATCCCTCAAGGTCGTTAGACCTCTTAATTTATACCAAACGGCTCCGGGTGACCGGTATCGCGTCTGGCCGTACCCCCAACGGGATTCGAACCCGTGTTACCGCCTTGAAAGGGCGGCGTCCTAGGCCTCTAGACGATGGGGGCGCTCACCGAGTTTGACATGTGACACGTTGTGCCGCATCTCGTTTTCGCTGTGCTTACCACCGCGGAACTCCGCTTGGGCTCGACAAGCATACGTGACTGCGGAGGGCGCGTCCACGGCGGGGCTCCGGTGAGACCGCCGTCTCAGGTGGGCCTTGCTAGCGTTGGCGCATGGAGTTCGCCTATTTCGGTCCGCGCGGCACCTTCACCGAGGCCGCCCTCCGCCGACTGCCCGCCGCCAAGGGCGCCCGGACCACGCCGCTGTCCTCGATCGCCGAGGTCCTCGACGCGGTCCGGCGAGGCGACGTCGACGCCGGCTTCGTCCCGCTCGAGAACTCCCAGGAGGGCACCGTCACCGTCACCGTCGACGAACTCGTGGGCGGCGATCCACTGGTCATCGCCGGCGAGGTAGTCCTCCCGGTCACCTTCGTCCTCGCAACGAACAAGAGCATGGACGAGATCACCTCCGTCGCCTCGTACTCGCACGCCCTCGCCCAGGTGCGCCGCTTCCTTCGCCGCGAGCTCCCCGACGCCCAGATCGTCAACGCCCTGTCGACCGCCGACGCCGCCGAGCGCGTCGCGGCCGGTGACGTCGACGCCTGCGTCTGCGCTCCTTTCGCCGCCGAGGCCGCCGGACTTCCCGTGCTCGCCTACGACATCGGCGACTACCCCGACGCCGAGACCCGCTTCGTCCACGTGGTCAGGCCCTGCCCGCCGCCGGAGCCTTCCGGCAACGACATCACCTCCCTGGCCGTCTACATCGACCACGACCGGGTCGGAGCGCTCCTCGCGGTCCTCACCGAGTTCGCCATCCGCGGCATCAACCTCACCCGCATCGAGTCGCGCCCCACCGGTGAGGGACTCGGCCGCTACGCGTTCTTCCTCGATTGCACCGGCCACCTGGCCGATGCCCGCATGGGCGAGGCCCTCACGGGCCTGCGCCGCATCTGCGCCGACGTCCGCTACCTAGGCTCCTATCGCCGCGACCACTCGGACGCACCCGTGCCCCCGCCGCCGGGCCTGAGTGACGCCGACTTCGCCGACGCCGCCGCCTGGCTCAAGAGCCTCCGCGAGGGCGGGAAGCGGCGCTGACCGGCGCCGCGTGCGCGTCCCGCTTAGGGTGGGGGCATGGTCTCTCTGGTCGACGAACTGGTCTTGCTCGCCTACGACGACGTCTCCGGCCGCAACCGGGCCCACCACCTGGAGCTCGGTCTCGGGGGCGCGGTCGTGCTGGAGCTGACGATGGCCGAGCGCATCGACGTCGTGAACAAGAAGATCCAGGTCGTCGACGCGACCCCCGTCGGCGACAGGCTGCTCGACGAGGTCTTGCGGCGAGTCGCCGACGACCGCCCCCGCAAGCCGGCCGCGGTCGTCCAGCGCGCCGGGAAGGGTATGACGCAGCCCGTGCTCGACGACCTGGTCTCCCGCGGCGTACTGCAGTTCAAGCGCGACAAGCTCCTCGGTGTCTTCCCGTTCCACCGCTACCTGCCGGACGACCCTGCCGTGGAGGCCGACGCCCGCGCCCGCCTGGTCGCCGCTGTCGATGCCGAGGCCGCCTCGGACGCTCGCACCGCCGCGCTCGCCTCGTTGGTCTACGCGCTGAAGATGCACGCGATCGTGTTCCCGGCGCGCAGCCACCGTGAAGTGCGCAAGTCACTCAAGGCCATCGCCGACGGCTCGTGGGCCGGGGACGCGACTCGCAAGGCGGTGGAGGCCACGCAGTCCGCGGTCATGGCGGCGGTCATGGTGGCGGCGGCGAGCGCGGGTTCGGCCCAGAGCGGCTGACGCAGGCCTTGCCGCAGGTCGCGGTAGCCGTGGTTAGCTAGAGACATGCCTGAAACCTCTGCTTCGAATGCCGACCCGGACCTGCCCGATCCACCCAAGCCTCCGGCTCGGCCGGTCGAGGTCACCGATCCCGAACGAGTAAGGATCACCGATCCGGAGCGGATGAAGGCGCTGGCCCATCCGGCGCGGATCGCGGTGTTCGACTACCTCGCCGCCCGCCGCGTCCAGGGCTACGACGGAGCGACGGCGACGGAGATGGCCGAGGTGGCGGGCATGACGCCGAGCGCCATGAGTTACCACCTGCGAACGTTGGCGAAGGCCGGATTCATCGAGGAGGCCCCGAGCCGGGGCGACGCGCGCGAGCGCCTTTGGCGGCTCGCGCTCCACAGCTTCTCGATCCAGGCGGAGGAGGGCGCCCCCGAGGGTGACCGGGCGGCCGAACGAGCCATGGCGCACGCGTTCGCCGAGCAGGACGAACGCGGCTTCAGGCGCTGGATCGAGAGCAAGGGCGAGATGGACCCCGAGGTCAGGGACGCGTCGGGCATGTCGCAGGGGCGGCTGCGGCTCACTACCGCCGAGGCCAAGGAGTTCCAGACTCGGTTCCACAAGCTGCAGATGGAGTACGCGGAGTTGACCCGCAAGCGGGTGGAGGCGGATTCGGACGGCGACGACTCTATGGTTTTCACCTATCTCTTCCGTCTCTTCCCTTACACATAGCGACGAAGATTCTCGAAAAAATCTGAAAAATCTCTTTCATACTTAGATATGAAAGAGTATTTTCGAAGTATGTCTTTCACATACTCTTTCGACGGCACCCGCTGGTCCGACATCCATGCCGCCGCCGTCTGCTCGTTCCTCACCGGCACGGCGATGTTCACCGCCGACTTCACCCTCGTGCTGCGCCTCCAGTCCACCGGCTACGGCGGCGTCGCGATAGCCGCCCTCATCACCTGCGCGATCCTGCCGCTCGTGCTGCTCTCCCCCGTCACCGGCCGCATGGCCGATCGCTTCGACAGCCGCGCGGTCATGGCCGGCGCCGGCGTCACTCAATGCGCGGCCATCGCCGCCATGTCGTTCGCGGACGGGCTCCCCGTGCTGCTCGCACTGGTCTTCGTCAACGCCTCGGCCAACGCGGCGCTCCGCCCGGCCCTCAGCGCCCTCGTCCCGACCATGGCCACCGAGGAGGACCTCCCGCGAGCAGTGGCGACGGTCCAGACCGGCATGCTCCTCGGCATGACCGCCGGCCCGGCCGGCGCCGGATTCATCATCGCCGCCGGCGGCACCGGCGCCGCGCTGACCTCCGCGGCGCTCTGCGCGTTGACTGCGGCCCTGCTCAGCTGCGACATCCGCACCCGCCGGGGTGGAATACGCCGGGGCGCGCACACCGCTCGGCTCGAAAACGGCGGACGGTCCTGGCTTCTGCGCCGCGACGTGATCCTGCTCGTCATGGTCATAGGGGCCGCTGCCGTGATCGGTGCCCTGTGCGCCGTCAACGTTCTCGAGGTCTTCCTGGTCCGCGAGGTCTACGGCGCCTCCGAGGGCGTCTACGGCCTCATCAACGCTTGCTGGACCGGCGGCATGGTGGTCGGGGCGTGGGTCGCCGCCGAGATCTTCAGGCGCGTCAACGATGGCGGTCAGATCGCGATGCTGCTCATGGGCTGCCTGGCCTGTACCGGCATCGTCGTGATCGCGTTGGGCCTGCCGCTGCCGACCGTGGCGCTCCTCATTCCGCTCTACCTCTTCGGTGGGATCCTCAATGCGGCCGAGAACTCCTGCATGCAGATCGCGGTGGCCCGCCGGGTGCCCGAGCGCTTCCGCGGCCGGGCCACCGCCCGCGTCAACGCCGTGGTCAACGCGTCCACGCTCATCGGCTTCGCGGCCGGGGGTGTGCTCGAGACGGTCCTGGAGGTGCGGACGTCGTTCGTGCTCGTCGGACTGATCTCGGTCGCCATCGTCATCGCGTGCCTGCCGTTGGTGCGCCGCGGTGTCCGTGCCGAGGAGGCCGACGTCAAGGACGGGGAGGAACCGGTACTGGTCGCGGCGTGAAGGCGCTAGTCGGGGTAGGTCCTGATCTCGGTGGCCTTGACCGCCGCCCACACCCTCTGCCCGGACCGCAGCCCCAGTTGCGCGGCGGCGGCCGGGGTGACGTCGGCGGCGGCGCGCAGCGGCCCGTCGAGTTGCACGCGCAGGTTGTCGCCGTGCCGGTGGACGCCGGTCACGGTCGCCTCCCAGACGTTGCGCGGGCTGCCGTCGGGCCGGCCCGCGTGCAGGGCGACCGCGCTCGGCTTGAACGCGGCGAAGGCGTCGCCGTCGAGCGGGTCGGCGACGGTCAGGACGGTGCCGCCGTCGAGGCGGACGTTCCTGCCTTCGGAACGACCGCGGTAGAGGTTGAGTCCCACGAGCCGGGCGACGTAGTCGCTGCGCGGCCTCGCGGTCACGGTCTCGGCGTCGCCCTCCTGCACGATCGCGCCGTCCTCGATGACGACGAGGCGGTCGGCCAAGACCAGGGCGTCGACCGGATCGTGTGTGACCAGGACGGACGCCCCGGCGTGCCGCGAGAGATGGTGGTGCAGCTCGGCCCGCGTGTCGAGCCGGGTGCGGGCGTCGAGCGCCGCGAGCGGCTCGTCGAGCAGCAGCAGGGTCGGCTCGACGGCGAGCGCCCGCGCGAGCGCCACTCGCTGGGCCTGGCCGCCCGACAGCTGCCGCGGTTTGCGACCGGCGAGTTCCTCCAGGCCGACCCGGGCGAGCCAGCGGGCGGCCCGCTCGCGGGCCGCGGTGCGGCCGACGCCCCGTCTGCGGGGCCCGAAGGCCACGTTGTCGAGCGCGCTCAGGTGCGGGAACAGCAGGTAGTCCTGGAAGACCACGCCGATGCCGCGCCGCTCCGGTGCCGTCCAGTGCCGCTGCGCGGGCCGGTCGAGGTCGCGTCCTTCAAGGGCGACATGGCCTTCGGAGAGCCCCTGGAGCCCGGCGAGGGCCCGCAGGGCGGTTGTCTTGCCCGCGCCGTTGGGCCCAAGCAGCGCCACGGTCTCCCCTGCTTCGACGTGGAGCGGCAGGTCGAGCCTGAAATCGCCGCGGTCGGCCACGAGGTGCGCGTCGAGGACCGGGGTCACGGCGTCGCCGTCCAGCGTTCGCGCAGGCACGCCAGGACGGTGACCGAGGCGGCGAGCAGGATGAGGCTGAGCACGATCGCGGCCTCCAGGTCGGTCTCAAGCGCGAGGTAGACGGCCAGGGGCATGGTCTGGGTGCGGCCTGGGAAGTTCCCGGCGAAGGTGATCGTGGCGCCGAACTCGCCGAGCGCGCGGGCCCAGCACAGGACGGCACCGGCGGCGATCCCGGGCGCCACCAGCGGAAGCGTGACGCGGGTGAAGACCGTCCAGCGTCCGGCGCCGAGCGTCGCGGCGGCCTCCTCGTAGCGGATGTCCGCGCCTCGCAGCGCCCCTTCGACGGAGACGACGAGGAACGGCATCGCCACGAACGTCATCGCGAGCACCACGCCGGCGGTGGAGAACGGCAGGGTGATGCCGAACGCCTCGTCGAGCCAGGCGCCGACGAGGCCGCCTCGGCCGAAGACGAGCAGCAGCGCCACGCCGCCGACCACGGGCGGCAGGACCAGCGGCACGGTGACCAGGGCCCGCACGAGGCTTCGGCCCCGGAATTCGACGCGGGCGAGCAGCCAGGCGATCGGAATGCCGAACAGCAGGCAGAGTCCGGTCGAGGCGGTGGCGGTGACCAGCGAGAGGCGCAGGGCGTCGAGGACTTCGGGCTCGGCCAGGCGCTGCGGCATGGTCGACCACGGGGCGCGGATGAGCAGCCCCGCCAGGGGGAGGGTCAGGAAGGCCAGCCCCAGCAGCGCCGGGATGAGCAGCGCCGCGGGGATTCGCTGGCGGCGGGCCGGTGCGCTGGTCTTGGCGGTCATGGCGGGTTCACGGGGCCTGGAATCCGTGGGCGGTGAGCACTTCGAGCGCTTCGTCGGTGCGGATGTAGTCGACGAAGGCTTCGGCGACGGCGGGATTCGGCGCGTCGTCGAGCGCCGCGATCGGGTAGTCGTTGATCGCGGAGTCGGACTCGGGGAACTCGACGCCGTGTACGGCGCCGCCGGCCGCCTCCGTGTCGGTGCGGTATACGAGGGCGGCGTCGACTTCGCCGAGTCCGAGCTTGGAGAGCGCGGCCTTGACGTCGGTCTCGTAGGTGACCGGAGTGAGCCGCACCCCGGCGGCGTCGAGCGCGGTGCGGGCGGCGGCCCCGCAGGGGACCTCCTCAGCGCAAAGAGCGACTTTGAGACCGGGGTCGGCCAGGTCGGCGAGGCCGGTGATGCCGTCGGGATCGCCTTCGGGGACGGCGATGACGAGTCGGTTTCGCGCGAACGTCTCGGGGTCGGCGGCGTATCCGGACCGGACGACGGAGTCCATATTGGCGGGGGCGGCGGAGGCGAACACGTCGGCCGGAGCGCCCTGGGCGATCTGGGAGGCGAGCGAAGCGCTGCCGGCGAAGCTGAAGACGACCTCGACGCCTGGGTTGGCGTCCTCGAAGTCCTCGCCGATCTGGGTGAACGCCTCGGTGAGGGAGGCGGCGGCGAAGACGGTCAGGTGGCCGGAGGCGTCGTCGTCTCCGGCGGAGCCGCAGGCGGTGAGGCCGAGCACCGCGGCGCAGGCGAGGGCGGCGGCTCTCACGGCTCGCTCCGTTCGACGACGACGGTGGTCGACTTGACCACGGCGACGGCCACCGACCCGACCTGGAGGTCGAGTTCGTCGACGGCCTCGCGGCTCATGAGCGAGACGACCCGGAACGGTCCCACCTGGATATCGACCTGGGCCATGACCGCGTCCTTGACGACGCTGGTGACGATGCCCCGCAGGCGGTTCCGTGCCGAGGAGCCCCCGGAGCCGGGCTCGGGCGCCGCCGCGCGCGAGCGCGCGAAGTCGGCCAGATCCACGCCGTCCACGACCCGGTGGCCGTGGTCGTCGCGGGAGGCCGCGAGCTTGCCGCCGTCGATCCAGCGACGGGCGGTGTCGGCGCTGACGCCGAGCAGCTCGGCGGTTTCACTGATTCGAAACTGCGTCACAAAATGCAGTCTACCGGTAGCATCTGCGAGGAGAAAGCCCGAGTTTCGCTGCACTTGCGAAGTGTATGTCTAGCCCCAACCCAGCTCGTGGAGCCGGTGCTCCTCGATGCCGAAGTGGTGGGCGATCTCGTGGACCACGGTCACCGCCACCTCCTCGATCACCTGTTCCACAGTAGAACACATACGCAATGTCGGGCCCCGATAGACGGTGATGGTGTCGGGCAGGACCCCGCCGTACTCCCAGCCCCGGTCGGTCAGCGCCGTCCCCTGGTAGAGCCCGAGCAGATCCCTGTCAGGCCCGTCAGGCTCCTCCTCGACCAGGATGACCACGTTGTCGAGCATCGCCATCAGCTCCTGCGGCACCTCGTCGAGGGCCGCCGAGACCGCCGCTTCGAAGTCCTTCTCGCTCATTTCAACCGCCACACGCCCACGATATGGCGTCGGCGGCCGGCCGGTCGGCCCCGGTGGGTCCACCGCTCGGGCTCCTCGCCGTGGCGCCCGCCATCGCTGCAGACCGCCCCACGTCCCCGATATGGCTTTGACGGCGCCGACGATCAGGCCGGTAACCTGGTGGGCGTGATTGATCTGCGTGCACTGCGAGACAACCCGGACGCCTTCCGCGACAGCCAGCGCAAGCGCGGCGACTCCCCTGACGCCGTCGACGCGCTCCTGTCCGCCGACGCCGAGCACCGCAGCGCCCTGCAGTCGTTCGAGACCCTCCGCGCCGAGCAGAAGGGCCTGGGCAAGCAGATCGCGAAGGCCGCCCCCGAGCAGAAGCGGGCGCTCCTGGAGCGCACCAAGACCCTCGCCGAGGAGGTCAAGGGCGCCGAGGCGCGCGTGACCTCGACCGCCGCCGCGTTCGAGGCTGCGGGCCGAGCCATCCCGAACCTGGTCGCGGACGAGGCCCCGGCCGGCGGCGAGGACGACTACATCGTGCTGCGCGAGGTCGGCGAGAAGACCGCTTCGGAGGACGTCCGCGACCACCTGGAGATCGGGACCGGCCTGGGGCTGCTCGACACCGAGCGCGGCGCGAAGACCTCGGGCGCGCGCTTCTACTACCTGACCGGCGACGGCGCGATGCTCCAACTGGCCATGCTCAACCTGGCCGTGCAGCAGGCGGCCGAGACCGGCTTCACGCCGATGATCCCGCCGGTGCTGGTGCGCCCGGAGGCCATGGAGGGCACCGGCTTCCTCGGCGAGCACGCCGAAGAGGTCTACTACCTCGAACGCGACGAGATGTACCTGGTCGGCACCTCGGAGGTGCCGCTCGCCTCGTACCACTCGGGCGAGAACCTCGGCGAGCTGTCGACGCCGAGACGCTACGCCGCCTGGTCGTCCTGCTTCCGCCGCGAGGCCGGCTCGTACGGCAAGGACACGCGCGGGATCATCCGCGTCCACCAGTTCGACAAGGTCGAGATGTTCGCGTTCTGCCGACCCGAGGACGCCGAGGCCGAGCACGAGCGGTTCCTCGCCTACGAGGAGCAGATGCTGCAGAAGATGGAGCTGCCCTACCGGGTCATCGACGTCGCCGCGGGCGACCTCGGCACCTCGGCGGCCCGCAAGTTCGACTGCGAGGCGTGGGTGCCCAGCCAGGGCCGCTACCGCGAGCTGACCTCGACGTCGAACTGCACGACGTTCCAGGCGAGGCGCTTGAACATCAAGTATCGCGACGAGTCGGGCCGCAACGCGGTCGCCGCGACCTTGAACGGCACGCTGGCCACGACGCGCTGGCTGGTGGCGATTCTGGAGAACCACCAGAGGCCCGACGGGTCGGTGGCGGTGCCGAAGGCGCTCCAACCGTTCGTGGGCAAGGACGTCATCGAAGCGAAGTGACCCGATCGTAGATCCTATAGGATATAGGATCCACGATCGGGCGGAACTCGCGTCCGTGGGTTATCGCTGTACGGCGTACCGCACTCGGCGATACGCCATGGCGTTGCCTCACTCTCCGAGTTCGTCCTCGCACCACGCCTTGAGGACCAGGGCGTGGTTCACTTCGGGGTCTTTTGCTGCGTACAGCAGCGTCACCGGCCCGGTGCGGGCCGCCTCGACGATCGGCTCGGCGTGCTCGGGGCGCGCATCGAGTTCGGAGCGGTACCTGCCGGCGAACTCCTTGAATCGCTCGGCGATGTGCCCGAACCAGATGCGCAGGTTCGGCGACGGCGCCGCGTCGGGCACCCAGGTGACCGCCTCCAGGTCCTCCTTGCTGACGCCTCGGGGCCACAGCCGGTCGACCAGGAACACCGTCCCGCTGCGCGCGGGATCGTCGCGGTACTCGTAGACGCGCTGAATCGTGATGTCGGCCATAAACGAACCGTAGGCCGCCGCCGCTCCCGATGGGTAATTTTGGTCTGATCTGCGTCGCCCTGAGTTAAGCCGCTCGGCCCCCTGCCGTTCATCGCGTCGGCGCTACGGTAGTTGAGTGTCAGACAACGCCCCGTCATCGATTCGAGAAGTTCCTCCCCAACTCGTCGCCGTCGACCTCGACGGCACGGTCGTCGATTACCACCACGGGCAGGCCACTGAGCCCTCGAAGGCCGTTATCGACGCGATCCGGTCCGTCCGCACGGCCGGCGTGCCGGTCGCGGTGGTCACCGGCCGGGCGATCTGGGGAGCGGTCCGCACCGCCGACGACCTGGGCCTCGACGACGGCTTCGCCTCCTCCTCGCACGGCGCCGGCGAATACGACCTGGCGCTCCGCGAGATCTCCCACCGGCAGACCGTCGACACGCGCACCGCCGTAGAGCGATTCGTCGCCGTCGACGACTCGGTCGAGTTCGCCGTCGAATGGGACCTCGAAGGGTGGTACCACACGAAGGGCTTCAAGCGGGACTTCCACGCTAAATGGGGCGGCACCATCACGATCGACGACCTGCTGGAGCGCCCCACCGGCCGCCTGGTCGCACGCGTCGCCTCGGATACCCCATACGGCGCGGGCATTCGCTGTCCGAACGCGATGCGCCTGGCTGAGAGCGCCGCCCTCGACACTGCCGACTACCACATGGAGGTCGGATTCAACGGTTGGATCGACGTCGGTCCGCCCGGAGTGAGTAAGGCCTCCGGACTTGCGCGTATCGCGGAGTACTACGGCGTATCATCGGCCGACACCGTCGTGTTCGGCGACGCCCACAACGATCTGACCATGTTCGAATGGGCCGGGTACGCGGTCGCGATGGGACAGGCCGCGCCCGAGGTGCGCGCCGCAGCAGACGAAGTCGCCCCCGCGGTCTGGGAGGACGGCGTCGCGCGAGTACTGCAGCGGTGGTTCTGACAACCGCGCCAAGCGATCTGGAGCGGCGGATCGAAGCTCGACAATCAAGGAGGACGCATGATCAACCTGTCGAAGGCTCCCCGGCTCGTCGCTACGGATCTTGACGGCACACTCGTCCGCTCGGACGAGTCCGTTTCGCCCAGAAGCATGGCCGCGCTCAAGCGCCTGGCCGCCTCGGGAGTCATCGTCGTCGGCGCCACGGGCCGCGGCCCGCGACTGCTCGACCTGTGCCGCAACGACGTCCCCGCCGCGGACTTCCTCGTCCTCGGCCAGGGCGCGTTCGTCTACGAGTGCCGTTACGACGACACCATCGTCGAGATGTCGAACCGGTCGGTCGACGGCGAGATCCTGCACGAGGCCCTGCGGCTCATCGAGAACGAGGTCGGTCCGCTGCGCGCCCTGGCCGAGCCGGCCCACCCGGAGCGCCTCATCGCCGGCGACGCCATGCCCGACTGGCCCTGGCCCGCCGTCACCCTCAAGGTCGCACCGCGCGAGGAGGCTTTCACCGGCCCGATGGTCAAGGGCTACTTCGTTTCGGACACGATGGACGGTCCCGAGCTGCTGCTCGCCGCCCAAGAGGTCGTCGACGTGGAGAAGGTCGCCGTCACAGAGTCCGGCGTCGGCATCCTCGAGGTCTGTCCCGTGGGCGTGAACAAGGCCGCCGGTCTCCAGGTCGTCCTCGACAAGTTCGACATCGACTGGTCCGACGTCCTCGTCTTCGGCGACGCCACGAACGACCTGCCGATGCTGCGCAGTGCCGGGCACGCCGTCGCGATGCCGAACGCCCACCCGTGGGTCAAGCACGTGGCCGACGAGCTCGCCCCGGCCCACAACGACGACGACGGCGTGGCCCAGTACCTCGAGTACCTGCTCGACCTGCTCTAAGCCGCAATGGCATCGCCGGCCGCCTCGACAGGGGGCGGCTCTCGCCGTCTCCGGGGCAGAGGTTCTGCGCATATCGCGTAGACCGTCGCCGCCGAAGCGGATGACCACGACCCCGACGCCGCGCCGCTGCTCCTCATCCGACCCGCGACCGAGCCGCGAACCGGGCCGCCGAAAGAGCGAGATTCGACGATAACCTGCTTAAACGCTAAGATGGAGCGTCCTCCGCCCAGCGGTGAAGTCGAAGTCCCGAGGATCCACCCGTGAGCCACCTGTTCCAGTTCCCCAACCCGGTCAACGAGGTCTCGGCGCGCCTGGTCGCCGCCGGTGTCGTGCTCATGAGCGTCATCGCGATCGTCTTCCGGCTCGAATGGCTCGTGGCGATCATCGCCCTCGGCTTCATCGCCCGCGTCGCCGCCGGACCGACGTTCAGCGTCCTCGGCCAGTTGGTGACCAAGATCATCACCCCCAGGCTGCCCGTGGCGGCCAAGCCGGTGCCCGGACCTCCCAAGCGGTTCGCCCAGGGCATCGGCGCGGTCTTCTCACTGGCCTCGACGGTCCTGCTGTTCGGCTTCGGCGCCGACCTGGCGGCCTGGATCGTGCTCGGCGCTCTGACGATCGCCGCCGCGCTGGAGGCCGCCTTCGCCTTCTGCCTGGGCTGCAAGATGTTCGCCCTGCTCACCAGGATGGGGCTGATCCCCGAGGCGGTCTGCGAGGCCTGCAACGACATCCGGTCGCGCGGGCCCGTACCCGAGTCGGTCTAGCCTCAGCGCACGTCCCAGACCGGCTCGTCCGTCTCGACGACCTCGCCGTCGTTCTGAAACACCAGGTAGCGGTCGAAGCCGCGAGCGAACCAGCGGTCGTGGGTCACCGCGACCACGGTCCCGTCGAACGATCGCAGGCCCGTCTCCAGGGCCTCGGCGCCGGCCAGGTCGAGGTTGTCGGTCGGCTCGTCGAGCAGGAGACACGTCGCCCCCGACAGCTCCAGCACCAGCACCATGAACCGCGCCTGCTGGCCGCCCGACAGCGTCTTGAAGTCCTGCTCGGACCGCGAGGTGAGCTCGTAGCGGTTGAGCGCGCTCATCGCCCGCTGCCGGTCCAGCGACGGGCGGTCTTCGTCGCCCTCCCAGAGGATCTCGCGGAGGGTGCGCCCGACGAACTCGGGATGCTCGTGCGTCTGCGAGAAGTGCCCCGGGTGGACGCGGGCACCGAGCCGGGCGGTGCCCTCGTGCGCCACCGGACCGAGTCCGCGCTTCGCGGCCAGGCCGCCGTCCGGCTCCGAACCGCCCTGAGCGAGCAGGCGCAGGAAGTGGCTCTTCCCGGTGCCGTTGGCACCCAAGACGGCGACGCGGTCGCCGTACCAGACCTCCAGGTCGAACGGGAACGTCAGGTCCTCCAGCTCCAACCGCTCGCAGATCACGGCGCGCTTGCCGGTGCGGCCCCCTTCGAGCTTGACCTTGATCTTCTGCTCGCGCGGGGGCGCGGGCGGCGGCCCGGCCTCCTCGAACTTCCGCAACCGCGTCTGCGCGGCGCGGTAACGCGAGGCCATATCCGAGTTGAACGCGGCCTTGTTCTTGTACATGAGCATGAGTTCGCGAAGCTTGTGGTGCTCCTCGTCCCAGCGGCGGCGCAGCTCCTCGAACCGCTCGTGGCGGGCGGCGCGCGCGTCGTGCCAGGTCGCGAAGCCGCCGCCGTGCGTCCACGTGGTGCCGGCCTCCAACGTCACGATCGATCCGGCGCTGTTGGCGAGCACCTCCCGGTCGTGGGAGACGAACAGGATCGACTTGTCCGACTCGCGGATCATCCGCTCCAGCTCGCGCTTCGCGGGCACGTCGAGGAAGTTGTCGGGCTCGTCGAGCACGAGCACCTCCTCGCGGCCGCGCAGCAGCAGCTCCAGGGCGAACCGTTTCTGCTCGCCGCCCGAGAGCGTCCGCAGCGGACGGTCCTTCGTCTCCTCCCAAGGGAGGCCGAGCACCGAGACTGAGACGGTGTCGCACAGGACGTCGAACTCGTAGCCGCCCGACTCGCCCCAGTCGGCGAGCGCCTGGGCGTACGCCAGCTGCGTCTTCTCCGAGGCGTCGGCGGCCATGCGCCGCTCGGTCTCGGCCGTGCGCTCGGCGACGGCCCTGAGCTCGGGCGGCGCGAGGGACACGGCGAGGCTCCGCAGCGGACGGACGCCCTCCCTCATGCCGACGAGCTGGCGCATGACACCGAGCCCGCCGCCGTGCGAGACGGTCCCCGAGTCGGGCGCCAGGGCGCCGGTGACGATATTGAGCAGCGTGGTCTTCCCCGCGCCGTTCGCGCCGATAAGGGCGACCTTCGCCCCCTCGCCGACCCGGAACGACACGTCCGAGAACAATGCCGTCCCGTCGGTGAGGCGGTAGCCGACGCCTGAGAGATCCACGAAACCCATGCGGCGATTGTCAGCGGGTGTGTGCTGGACGTCAAAGGCATTTGGGTTGACCGTGACCTCGTTGTGACGATTTATCCTGAGAACATGAGCAAAGTGACCGACAACGGGGAGCGTCGGAAAGGCTTCCTTCGCGACATGACCCCGAACGAATGGGTTGAACTGACCATCTTCGTGGCCGTAGGCGTGATCGCCCTGACGGCCGGAATCAACTGGCTCAGCGAAGTAGCCTGAGCCGCAATCGAATCCTGCAACGCCGGACTCGTCCCAGTCCGGCGAACGGTTGATCGCGCCCAAGGGGCGCATCGATCCCCTACCGAATGCAGGCGCAACGGCCGACGGCCGCCTTGTGCCCCTTCGGCCCCGCGTCGATCTCGATGAAGCCGCCGATCCTCGTCGTCGGCAGCCCGTGACGAAGACCTCAATCTCATCGACACCGCCGCCCGCGCGTTGGAGGCCGGGATCGCAGCGGCGACGCCTGGCCACAAGCTCGGAGACGACCTTTGTAGGTACCTACCCCGAACGGCGCCGCCAGGTCGAGTGCAGCATCCACCAGTGGGCGCCCAGACCCGTCGGGTCGGTCAGCCGACCCGCTGCGCTGGCGCGCGCCAGGTCCATCGCGTACCCGGTCGGGTCCCGGTATGCCTGCGCCAGCTGCGGACGCTCGATCGGCAGCCCCAGCGCCTTCAACGCCTCCCGCTGGCGCTGCGTCCGTTCGCACGGGATCGCGTCCACCGCCACATGCGCCGTGATGTCGCACGTCCCGTCCGGGACCGGCCGCACTTGCCGTCCGTTGAGGAACCCCGCCATCGAGCCTGCCGGAGGCCGGTTCGACCTCTCGTGGCCGTAGTCGATCGCCAGGGCCGTGCCCGCCGCCAGGCGGCCGGTCAGTTTCCGCCACATGGCCTCGCGCGACAGGCCGATCTCGGCCCGCTGCCCCGGCACGCTCAGCGGCCACCATTGCGCCAGCCACTTCGCGTCGGCGTCACCCACCGGCGCGCCCGGCCGGGTCGCGCCGGTCTCGTCGACCTCCTCGTAGCGCAGCTCGCCGGACGTGTCGACGACCGCAACGTCGCACGGAACGTTGTCGAGCAGCTCGCATGCGATCAGCAGACCCGTCACGACCTGCGGGATCTTCGTCTCCCACCGCACCCGGTCCGGCAGGTCCGATGGCCGCGGGCGCCGCTCGACGGCGACCAGCCGCACCCGGTCGTCCAGCATCGCCGCCAGGTGCCCCAGCAGTTCGCCGTTCCCCGCGCCCACGTCCACCACGTCGAACGTCGCCGGACGGCCCAGCGCCACATCGACCTGCTCGGCCAGCCGCGCGATCGCCTCGGCGAACACCGGAGCCTGCGCACTGGTCGAAAAATGGTAGTAAGGGACCTCCCGGCGGTAGAAACCGCCCGGCCCGTACAGCGCGCGCTCCATTGCGTCGCTCCAACGCGTGAACTGCGTCATCTCCAGACCCTAGCTGGCGTGAATCCTGCCACTCCGGGCCGCCCGGGCTGGCGTCGGCGATCGGGCGAAGCACAATTAACCCGTAAGCAACGACCGGTACCTCGAACAGGACTGGATCAGCATCATGGATCTCTCAGGCGCCAGGCAGGGCCCCGGCAACGCGGCCAGCCGCCTCGCGGTGGGCGTCGTGTCCGCCGGGCGGGTCGGCTCCATCGTCGGTGCCGCGCTCCAGCGAGCCGGGCACCGCGTCGTCGCCGCCTCGGCCGTCTCGGACGCCTCGAAGGCCCGCGCCTCCCGCCACTTCCCCGGCGCCGAGATCCTCCCGCCGCCCGACGTCGCCGCCTCGGCCGAGCTCCTCGTCATCGCCGTCCCCGACGACGCCATCGCGCCCCTGGCCGAGTCCCTGCCGATCAGGCCCGGACAGATCGTCGTCCACACATCCGGCGCCCACGGCACCGCCGCACTCGCCCCCGCCCACGGGGCCGGGGCGCTCACCATCGCCCTCGCCCCCGCCATGACCTTCACCGGCCGGCCCGAGGACCTCGACCGGCTCGACGGCGTCTCGTGGGCAGTCACCGGCGAGGCCGACGCGCGCTACGTCGGCGAGGCACTCGTGCTGGAGATGGGCGGCGAGCCCGAGCATGTCGACGAGGCCGACCGCGCCCGCTACCACGCCGCGCTCGTCTACGCCGCCAACCACCTCACCACATTGGTCAACGACGCCGTCGACCAGCTGCGCGACATCGGCGTCGCCGCCCCCGAGCGGCTCTTGTCCCCACTGGTCTCCGCGTCGCTCGACAATGCGCTGCGCCACGGCGACGCCGGCCTCACCGGCCCGGTCTCCCGCGGCGACGCCGGGACCGTCTCCCGCCACCTGGAGGCCCTGGCGGGCACCGGCATCGCCGACGCCTACCGCGCCTTGGCCCGGCGCACCGCCGAGCGCGCCCTCGATTCGGGGCGGCTGGGGCCCGGCGACGCCGAAGGACTGCTCGACGCCCTCGCCCACCCCAAGGAGGAGACCACCGAATGAGCCAGCTCGTTCATACCCGCGCCGACCTCGCCAGGGCCCGCGCCGCCTTGCCCGGCCGGGTCGCCGTCGTCACCACCATGGGGGCCCTCCACGACGGCCACCGCGCCAACTTCAAGCGTGCCAAGGAGGTCGCCGACTCGGTGATCGCCACCGTCTTCGTCAACCCGCTTCAGTTCGGGCCCGGCGAGGACCTCGACCGCTATCCGCGCACCCTCGAGGCCGACGTCGCGATCTGCGAGTCCGAAGGCGTCGACGTCGTCTTCGCGCCCGTCGAATCCGAGCTGTACCCGAACGGCCGCACCGGACTCTCCACCGTCCACGCAGGACCTGACGGCGAGATCCTCGAAGGGGCCTCGCGGCCCGGGTTCTTCACCGGCGTCCTCACCGTCGTCGCCAAGCTGTTCCACCTCACCCGGCCCGACGTCGCCTGCTTCGGCGAGAAGGACTTCCAGCAGCTCGCCCTGGTCCGCCGCATGGTCCGGGACCTGGACTTCGGCATCGAGATCGCCGCCGTCGAGACCGTACGCGAGGACGACGGGCTCGCCCTGTCGAGCCGGAACGTCTACCTCTCGGAGATCGAGCGGGCCGCCGCGCTCGCGATCCCGCACGCCGTCCGCGCGGCCCAGGACTCGCCCGACCCGCTCGCGGCGGCAGAGAAGGTGCTCGCCGCCGAGCCGGGCCTGGCCGTGGACTACGTGACGGTCCGCGCGGGCGACCTCGGCGAGGCCCCCGACTCGGGCCCAGCTCGACTCCTCATCGCCGCCAACGCCGGCGCCACCCGCCTGATCGACAACGCCCCCGTGCAGATCGGAGACCCCGATGCTTAGGAACATGTTCAAGTCCAAGATCCACCGCGCCACGATCACGCAGGCCGACCTCCATTACGTCGGCTCGGTGACCGTCGACGCAGACCTGCTCGACGCCGCCGACATCCTCGACGGCGAGCAGGTCGCGATCGTCGACATCACCAACGGCGCACGCCTGGAGACGTACACGATCGCCGGTGAGCGCGGCAGCGGCGTCATCGGCATCAACGGGGCCGCCGCGCACCTGGTGAACCCCGGCGACCTGGTGATCCTCATCTCTTACGCCCAGATGGAAGACGCCGAGGCGAAGGCGTTCACGCCTCGTGTGGTCCACGTGGACGAGCGCAATGCGATCATCGAGGTGAACGGCGACAAGGCCGCGCCCGCGCCGGGGACGGCGGGCAACGCGGTGGCATCCCCACTAGCCGAGCGGTAAGTTTCTTGAGCATGACCGAAGAAAAGAAGAACGAGGCCGCCGACGAGGGCAAGCAGGGCGACAAACCCGAACCCTCGGACGACCTCAAGACCACCCACCACACCCTCGGTGACCTCTCCTACACCGCCACCACGGGGCGGATCGTCCTGCGCGAGGAGGTCACGGAGGAAGAGAAGTACAACGGCCGCAAGCCCAAGGCCGAGGTCTCCGTCACCTACTACGTCCTCGACGGCGCCGACGTCACCTCCCGGCCGGTGACGTTCGCCTTCAACGGCGGCCCCGGATCGTCCTCGGTCTGGCTGCACATGGGCCTGCTCGGGCCCCGCCGCGTCGACTCCGGCGACGCCGGGAACCCCACCCCGCCGCCGTACGGGCTGCTCGACAACGAGGAGACGCTCCTGCGGCACTCCGACCTGGTCTTCATCGACCCGGTCTCGACCGGCTACTCGCGCGCCGTGGAGGGCGAGAAGGCGAAGGACTACCACGGCTTCACCGGCGACATCGAGTCCGTCGCCGAGATCATCCGGCTGTGGACGACACGGCACAACCGCTGGCTGTCGCCGAAGTTCATCATCGGCGAGTCCTACGGCGGCACCCGCGGCGCGGGCCTGGCCGACTACCTTCAGAACCGCTACGGCATGTTCCTCAACGGGGTCATGTTCATCGCACCGGCGTTCAACCTCGAGGCGCTGTACCTCGCCAAGCGCTCCGACGTGCCGGACCCGCTGTTTCTGCCGACGTACGCGGCCACCTCGCACTACCACGGCCTCCAGGAGGGCCGCGAACTCGACGAGCTCGTCGCAGAGGCCCGCGACTACACCGACGAGTACCGTTCGGTCCTCGCCAAGGGGCAGAACCTGGCACCCGAGGAGCGGGCGGCCGCGGTCGCGAAGATCGCCTCGCTCGCCGGCGTCAGCGAGGAGTACGTCGACCGCGCGAACCTGCGTCTGGAACACACCCGGTACTACGCCGAGCTGCTGCGGCACAAGAAGCTCGTGACCGGCCGCCTCGACACCCGCTTCACCGGGCCCGCCGACCACCACATCCACGAGCAGATGCCGTACGACCCGTTCATGCCGGCCATCGGCGGCCCCTACACGGCCGCCCTCCAGTACTACCTGCACGCCGAGCTCGAATACGAGAACGACGCCGTCTACGAGACCATTTCGAGAGTCATCGAGAACTGGTCGTTCAAGGAGTTCGAGGGCAAGGCGGTGGACGTCATCGACAAGCTCGGCAACGCCATGCGCGTCAACCAGGCGCTCCAGGTCCACGTCGCGATGGGCCGCTACGACGGCGGCGTCCCGATCGAGGCGATCGAGTACACGCTCGACCACTTGGAGATCCCGCTCGAAGCGCGCGAGCGGATCGAGACCAAGAGCTACCCGGCCGGGCACATGATGTACGTGCACGAGCCTTCGCGCGTCCAGCAGTCGGCCGACCTGGCCGACTTCGTAGGGAGAGCATCGAACCGGTGACACCGCAGACCGCGCCGCTGCCGCAGCTGCCGAGGCTTCCTCGGCGGCTGCGGGCCGAGGCCCCGTCCTGGACCGAGACCACCGACGTGTGCGTCATCGGCTCCGGCGTCGCGGGCCTGACCTGCGCCCTCAACCTCCGCCATGCCGGATTCCACGTCACAGTGGTCACGAAGGTCCACATCGACGACGGCTCGACGCGGTGGGCGCAGGGCGGCGTGGCCGCCGTGCTCGACCCGCTCGACTCGCCCGAGGCGCACGCCCGCGACACTCAGATCGCGGGCGTGGGCCTGTGCGACCCGGCCGCGGTCGAGGTGACCGTCACCGAAGGCCCCGATCGCATCGCCGACCTCATCCACGCCGGCACCGAGTTCGACCGGCACCCCGACGGTTCGCTCCAGCTCACCCGCGAGGGCGGTCACCGCGCGCGCCGCATCGTCCATGCGGGAGGCGATGCCACAGGCGCCGAGATTCAGCGCGCGCTTCACCAAGCAGTGCTGCGGGACCCGTGGATTCGCATCATCGAGAACGCCATGGTCCTCGACCTGCTGACCGACGCCTCCGGCCACGCGGCCGGGGTGAGTCTCCACGTCCTCGGCGAGGGCGTGGAGCACGGCGTCGGCGGTGTCGAGGCCCGCGCGGTGGTGCTCGCCACCGGCGGCATGGGACAGATCTTCCAGTCGACCACCAACCCTTCGGTGTCGATCGGCGACGGTGTGGCCTTGGCGCTGCGCGCCGGAGCCGACGTCACCGATCTCGAATTCGTGCAGTTCCACCCGACCGCGATGTACCTGAACGGCAACGAGGGGGACCGACAGCCCTTGGTCACCGAGGCGATACGCGGCGAAGGGGCTCACCTGCTCGACCACGGCGGGGAACGGTTCATGGTCGGGTTCCACGAGCTCGCCGAACTCGCGCCGCGCGACGTCGTCGCGAAGGCCGCCACCGCGCGGATGCGCGCCGAGGGCGAGTCGCACGTGTGGCTCGACGCCCGCCACCTGGGGCGCACCATGCTCGAAGAGCGCTTCCCTACTGTCACCGGCTCGTGCCGGTCGGTCGGCATCGACCCGGTCACCGACCTCATCCCCGTCGCTCCCGCCGCGCACTACGCCTCCGGCGGCGTCCGCACCGACCTGCGCGGCCGCACCACCGTCCCCGGCCTGTACGCCGCGGGGGAGGCCGCCTGCACCGGCCTGCACGGCGCCAACCGGCTCGCCTCGAACTCGCTGCTCGAAGCGCTCGTGTTCACCCACCGCATCGCCGCCGACCTGGCCGAGAACAAGCCGAGCCCCGGGATCGCCGAGGCGCCCGAGTCCGAAGGCCGGGTGTGCTCGACGACCTCCCGCACCCCCCTCCAGGAGGCGATGACCGCCGGCGCCGGCGTGCTGCGCTCGGCCGACAGCCTCGAAGCCACCGCCGAGGCGCTCACCGCCTTGGGGGACAATGTGTCCGGACGACCCCGCCCGGCCACCTGGGAGGCCACGAACCTCCTGACCGTCGCCACCGCCTTGACCGCCGCGGCCCATCGCCGCCGCGAGACCCGGGGCAGCCACTGGCGCGAGGACTTCCCCGAGGCGTCCGACGAATGGCTCGGCCACCTCCACCTTTCCATCAGCCCCGACGGGGAGCTCGACACCACCTGGGAGTCCGCATGAGCGAGGACTGGAACGCCGCCGCGAGGCTCGTGGCCGGCGGCCTCGACCCGCAATACGTGTTCGCCGCCGTCGAGGACTACCTCGACGAGGACCTCTCGTCCGATCGGCGCGACGTGACCTCCGAGTCGATCTTCGGGCCCGAGCACGGCTCCGTCGTCGTCATCGCCGCCCGCGCGGACGGCGTCTTGGCCGGGCTCCCGGTGGCCCACACCGTCTTCGAGGCCATGCCCGGCGACATCGAGTTCACCTACCTCGCCGGGGAGGGCGCGCGCATCCGCGAAGGCCAGGTGCTCGCGCGCGTCGCCGGGAAGACCCGCGACCTGCTCGCCGCCGAGCGCACCGCGCTCAACCTCCTGTGCCGCCTTTGCGGCATCGCCACGCACACGCGGCGCTTCGCCGACCTGCTCGCCGACTGGAACACGGCCGTCCTCGACACCCGCAAGACCACGCCGGGCCTGCGGGCCCTGGAGAAGTACGCGGTGCGCGTCGGCGGCGGCGAGAACAAGCGGTTCGGGCTCTACGACGTCGCCATGATCAAGGACAACCACAAGGAGGCGGCCGGGTCGGTCTCCGCCGCGTTCCACGCGGTCCGATCGGCCGAACCCGAGGTCGACATACAGGTCGAGGTCGAGACGATCGACGAGGCCATGGAGGCCGTCGCCGCTGGTGCGACGTTCCTGCTGTGCGACAACATGAGCCCGAAGGAACTGTCCGAAGTGGTCGACGCTGTCGGCGACCGCGCCCAACTGGAGGCGACCGGGAACATCACCTTGGCCAACGCCGTCGAATACGCCGCCACCGGAGTCGACTTCGTCTCCGTGGGCGCCCTGACGCACTCATCGCCCATTCTGGACATCGGGCTGGACTTCGAGGAGTAGCACGTGCTTCTGTGCGTCGACATCGGCAACACCAACACCGTCCTCGCCGTCTTCGAAGGCGAGCACCTGAAGCACTCATGGCGCATCAGGACCGACCCGCACGCCACCGCCGACGAACTGCGGATCACGTTCCGGGCGCTGCTCGACGGCGACGGCGTCGACCTGACCGGGATCGCCCTGTCCTCCACCGTGCCCCAGCAGGCAGCGGAGATCGGGAAGATGGCGCAGCGGTACTACCCGCACGCGCACTTCGTGGCCATCGCACCGGGAGTGCGCACCGGGGTGCGGCTGAGCATCGACAACCCGAAGGAGGCCGGTCCGGACCGCATCGCGAACACGCATGCGGCCTTCCACCTCTACGGCGGGCCGTGCATCACCGTCGACTTCGGGACGTCGACGAACATCGACGTGATCTCCGAACACGGCGACTTCCTCGGCGGGGCCTTCGCGCCGGGCATCGAGATCTCGATCGACGCGCTCGCCTCGCGCGCCGCGAACCTGCTGAAGATCCCACTGGTCAAGCCGCGCAGTGTGATCGGTAAGAACACGGTGGAGTGCCTCCAGTCGGGCATGGTGTACGGCACGGCGGCGCAGGTCGACGGCCTCGTCCGCCGCATCACCGCCGAGCTCGACGCCGACCCCACAGCCGTCGTCGCCACCGGTGGCCTCGCCCCGGTGGTCATCGAGCAGTGCGAGACGGTGACGCACTACGAGCCGAACCTGACCCTCCACGGCCTGAGGATGATCTTCGACCGCAACGCCTGAGCGAGCAAGGCCCCCGCCGACTCGATCAGGCGGCCGGTCCGGCCACCGGCCCCTCGGCGATGTGCACGCTCCGCGCGCCGCCCCGCATCCGGATGCGCCGTGCCAGCGCCACCGCGTGCTTGACGTCGGAGGCGAGGAACAGCACCGTCGGGCCCGAACCGGAGACGTGCGCGGCGAGCGCACCTTCCTCCAGGCCCCCGTGCATGAGCGACGCCAGCTGCGGGCGCAGGCTGACGGCCGCGGCCTCCATGTCGTTGACCAGCAGGTGCGCCAACTTGTCGGCGCCGACACCTGACTCGAACGCCCTCACGATCGCATCCACATCGGATGAGAACCGTCCGATGCCGTCCTCGCGAAGCCGGTCGACCTCCTTGAAGCACTCGGGGGTCGAGATCTGCGTGTCCGTGGTGGCGACGACCCAGTGCCAGGGGCCCTTCGCCGCGACGCGCGTCAACTCCTCACCCCGCCCGGAGCCGACCGCCGTGCCGCCCTTGAGGCAGAACGGGACGTCCGAGCCGAGCCCGGCGGCGAGCCGGTGCAGCTCGGCATCGCCGATCTCGACCTCCCACAGGCGTGCGCACGCCACGAGCGTCCCCGCGGCGTCGGCCGAGCCGCCCGCCAGTCCGCCCGCGATCGGGATGCGCTTGTTCAGGTGGATGCGGACGTCTGGTTCCACACCTCCATATATCGCGACGAGCTTGGCGGCCTTGACGGCCAGGTTGTCCTCGCCGGTGGGCAGGACGCCAGCGCCCTCGCCGGAGATCGTCAGCTTGACGCCGGACTCGTCGCCGCGTTCTGCGGTGACCGTGTCGTACAGCGATATCGCCTGGTAGACCGTCGAGAGCGCGTGAAAGCCGTCGGCGCGGGCATCTCCCACGCCCAGGTGCGGGTTGATCTTGGCGGGCACGTCGACCGAGACGGACGTGCTGCGTGCGGCGGGCGCGGTCTGTCCACTGCCGGACTCATTCATGGGCGGCCTCCTTGGCGTCGGCGAGAGCGATGAACTCTGCGATGTCCAACGATTCACCACGCCTGGTGGGTTCGATCCCCGCGCGCTTCATGATCTCCTCGGCCGCGGCGACCGAGCCGGCCCAGCCCTTGAGGGCCTGCCGGAGCATCTTGCGGCGCTGGCCGAACGCGGCGTCCACGGCGGCAAAGACTTGAGTGCGGTTCGCCTCCGGGGACTCGACGCGCTCGAAGGCGACCAGGCCGCTGGCGACGTTGGGCACGGGCCAGAACACGTTGGGTGAGACCGAGCCGGCGCGTCTGGCCTTGGTGTACCAGGCCATCTTGACGCTGGGGGCGCCGTAGATCTTGGACCCCGGTGAGGCGGTGAGCCGGTCGGCGACCTCCTTCTGGACCATCACCAGGCCCTTCCGGAGCGTCGGGAAGGTCTCCAGGGAGTTGAGCACGACCGGGACGGCGACGTTGTAGGGCAGGTTCGCGACGAGCGCGGTGGGCGGCTCGGGCAGGTCGTCGGCCTTCAGGCGGGCGGCGTCGGTCTCGACGACCGTGAGGCGCCCGTGCTCCTCCGGGGCGCGGTGCTCGACCGTCGTGGGCAGGGCGAGGGCGAGCTTCGGGTCGATCTCGACGGCGATGACGCGGCGGGCGGTCTCGATGAGCGCGAGCGTGAGCGAACCCAGCCCGGGGCCGACCTCCATCACCACGTCGTCGGCGTCGAGCCCGGCCGTCGCGGCGATGCGGCGCACGGTGTTGGCGTCGACGACGAAGTTCTGGCCCCACTTCTTCGTGGGCTGGATGCCCAGGCCTTTCGTGAGCGTCCGGATGTCGCCCGAGGTCAGCAGTCGGGCCATGTCAGCCTTGTCCTCCGGCCAGGAGGGGTTCGAGCTTGAGGCCCGGGTAGTCGTTGGCGAGGGTCTGGATGCGGTACTTGTTCGGCAGGGCGACCAGGTGGGCGCCGTCGCGGGGGCGCGTGAACACCTCGATGCCGGGGGCGGTGAGGAGCTTTCTGGCGCCGTCGGCGTCGGTCAGACGCGCCAACTGGTACGGCAGGTGGTCGATGGTGGCCGGGACGTCGAACTCGGCGGCGAGGCGCGCGAGCGTGACCTCGAACTGGAGCGGACCGACCGCGGCCATGACCGGCGTCGCCTCGCCGCGGCGCTCGGAGTAGAGGACCTGGACGACGCCCTCGGCGTCGAGCTGGGAGATGCCGCGCCGGAACCGCTTGGCCTTGGAGGTGTCGTGCATCCGCAGGGCGCCGAAGTGCTCGGGTGCGAACGCCGGGAGCGGCGGGAACTCGACGGACTTGCCGGCGTAGATGGTGTCGCCGACGGCCAGGCCTGAGGCGTTGACCAGGCCGACGATGTCGCCCGGCCAGGCCTCCTCGACCGTGTCGCGCGAGGCGCCGAACATGGTCTGCGCGTACTTGGTGGACATGGTGCGCCCGCCCTGGGCCTGAGTGACCTGCATGCCGCGCTCGAAGCGGCCGGAGCAGACTCGGACGAAGGCGAGCTGGTCGCGGTGCGAGGCGTTCATGTTCGCCTGGGACTTGAAGACGAAGCCTGAGAAGCCCGATTCGATCTCGCGGGGCTCGCCGCCGACGTCCTCGCGGGCGAACGGCGAGGGGGCGATGTCGACGAGGAGGTCGAGCAGCTGACCGATGCCGAAGTGGACCAGCGCGGCGCCGAACAGCGTCGGGGTGGTCTGCCCGGCCTCGAAGGACTTCTGGTCGAAGTCGGCCTCGACCTCGCCGAGCAGCTCCGACTCCTCCAGGGCCCGGGTGAAGTCCTCACCGAACTGCGATTCGGCCTCGTCGGTGGCGAGGACTTCGGTGACGGCCAACTGCTGCCCGCCGGGGGAGCGCTCGTAGCGGACCATGCCCTCGGCCTGCTTGCCGTCGATGGCGATGCGCTCGATGACGCCGCGGAACTCGCCGCCGATGCCGACCGGCCAGGTCACGGGAGTGGGTTTGATGCCGATGCGGTTCTCGATCTCCTCGAGGAGCTCGAGGGCGTCTTTCGCCGGCCGGTCCCACTTGTTGATGAACGTGATGACGGGGATCCGGCGAGCCCGGCAGACCTCGAAGAGCTTCAGCGTCTGCGGTTCGAGGCCTTTCGCGGCGTCGAGGAGCATGACGGCGGCGTCGACGGCCGTCAGGACCCGGTAGGTGTCCTCGGAGAAGTCGGCGTGGCCGGGCGTGTCGAGCAGGTTGACGATGCAGTCCCGGTACTCGAACTGAAGCGCAGCCGAAGTGATCGAGATGCCGCGGTCCTGCTCCATGGACATCCAGTCGGACACGACGCCCTTGCGGCCGCCCTTGCCGTGGACGGCGCCGGCCGAGGAGATGGCCTGGCCGTGGAGGGCGAGTGCCTCGGTGATGGTCGACTTGCCGGCGTCGGGGTGGGAGATGACCGCGAAGGTGCGACGGCGAGCGGATTCGGCCGTGATTTGGCTGGACATGCATTCCTCAAGGATGTGACGAGATCGGATCGGGCCCGACGCTCAACGATAGCCGTGAATGACACCACCGGCGTTCCGAGACGCACCCGAACGGGCGCCGTGCGCGCCGCACGCCTGGCACCCGCCCGAAGCCCGAGGGCCCGGGCGCCACGCTTCACCCCCCGGGCAGGAGCGTGTTTCCCCCTTACCCGGCCAATTCAGCCTTCACGACCCCGGCCACGACCTTCCCGTCGGCACGGCCCGCCACCTTGGGCTGTACCGCCTTCATGACCTTGCCCATGTCCTTCGGGCCGGAGTGGCCGCCCTCGGCGATCGCCGCCCGCACGATTTCAGTGAGTTCGGCCTCACTGAGCTCTTCGGGAAGATAGCGCTTGATGACGGCCTCTTCCGCCAGCTCGGCCTCCGCCGACTCCTCGCGGCCGCCCTCGCGGAACGCCTCGGCGGCCTCGCGGCGCTGTTTCGCCTGCTTGACGAGCACTTTGAGGACCTCGGCGTCGTCGAGTTCGCGCGCGGATTTGCCGGCGAGCTCCTCGTTGCGGATCGCTGCCAGGACCATCCTCAACGTGCCCAGCGTCACCTTGTCCCGCGCCTTGAGAGCGACTCGCATATCAGTTTCCAACTGGGTCTTTACCTCACTCATATCTCGACAATCTACCGTTGGGGTATGAAGATCAGCCGTGGCCTTGCCGCAGCAGCCGGAATCGGCGTTGGCGCCGGTGCGCTGGCGCTCGCGTACGCGTCCCTTTATGAGCGGGTCCAGTACACGCTCCGCCACTTCGCCGTGCCGGTGCTGCCGCCAGAGGCCGAACCGATCCGAGTCCTGCACATCTCCGACCTCCACATGACGCCGGGGCAGTTCAGGAAGGCGCACTGGGTGGCGTCACTGGCCGCGCTCGATCCGGACCTCGTCCTGCTGACCGGGGACAACATCGCCCACCCGGAGGCCCTGGACCTGGTGTCGCGCACGCTGCGGCCCCTGTTCAAGGCCCCGGGAGCGTTCGTGTTCGGCTCGAACGACTACTACGCGCCGGTGTTCAAGAACCCGATGCAGTACTTCAACCCGAACCACGAGCACAAGTACGGCGAGCCGCTGCCGACCGAGGAGCTGCGCAAGGTCCTCGTCGACGGCGGGTGGACCGACCTGAACAACGCCTCGGCCGACGCGGTGGTCTCGGGCCTGAACATCCACTTCGCGGGCGTCGACGACCCGCACTTCGACCTCGACGACTACGAACTGGTCGCCGGCGCGGTTCCGAAGAGCGCCGACCTGTCGATCGGCCTGACGCACTCGCCGGAGCCGCGCGTGCTGGACGACTTCGCGCGCGACGGCTACGACTTCGTGGCCGCTGGTCACACCCATGGCGGACAGGTGTGCGTGCCCGGGGTCGGAGCCCTGGTGACCAACTGCGGGATCGACCGCAAGCGGGTCAAGGGCCTGCACCCGTGGGACGACATGTGGTTTCACGTCTCGGCGGGGTTGGGCACGTCCCCGTACGCGCCGGTGCGCTTCGCCTGTGCGCCCGAGGCGAGCCTGCTGACGTTCATTCCGGCCGAGTTCTAGACGCCGACTGTGACGGGGCCCGGCACGGCCGGACCCCGTTCGACACAGCTCTCTGAACTCGGGTAGCATTTCATCTCGGTGTGAACGCTTCGGTGCGTTCGCGCCCAATTGAATATCGGGTTGTGGCGCAGCTTGGTAGCGCACCTCGTTCGGGACGAGGGGGTCGCAGGTTCAAATCCTGTCAACCCGACCAAATCTTCAGGTCAGAGGCTCAGCCTCTGGCCTGGAACACTCCAAGATCCAATTTCGTCCGTGGTTCGTCCGTGGGACGCCACGTCAATTCCTGACGATAATCGTCAGCTCTGTGCATTGCCATGTGTCCTAAGTCACCTAAAACCTGGCAGGTTGGGTCTAGGTGCCGTCGCCGATGCTGACTGCGTACGGGATGATCGAGGCCTGCGTCATCGCTCTCGTAGCGGCGATCACGAGCTCCCGCTCGGGCATGGTGGCAACCGTTCCGATCTGTGAGGGTGGCTTCAAGTTTCATCCGCTCATGTACCAACGCGAATCTGCTCCCGAGACGGAAGGTTCCAGAACTACCGCGCGGTGTTCACTGTGTTGGCTGTGCCCGTGATAAAACGGGAATGGATCTTGGAACTGTTGCAGGGAGAGACCGTTGGAGCGCACGCTCCACGCCCTTGGAAGGACTGGGTGTCCGCTCGCCGATACGTCGCCCTCATCGCACCCGCAACAACGATCATCCGCACCCCCCGCGGAACAGACGCCTGACCCTGCTGGGCCACGTCGCCGGGGCGGGGTCCAAGTAGGTCAAGGGCAACGGGTGCGGGCTGGTCCGTGCCCCCTCGCGTCCGGTCCGAGTGGGTGTCTTCCAGGTGCCGGAGGGCGTCGGCCAGTTCGGGGCCGGACATCAGGTTGCCGGGGCTGATGTTCCAAAGGCCCGTTTACTTTCTGGAAGGTTCGAACTCTGCATCCAGGGCGATAGCACCGTCCCTGGCTGAGCGCGAAGAGTGCTCGGTCGTCACCGACAGGCAGGTCTTTTCGCTTGGCACCCACTTCTGCCGAATCTTTCTTACACCGCTGGAGGCGGGATTTCGCCGCTGCCGCGCGTGATGAGTGTTGTGCTCACGACGACGCGCTGGGGAGGGGAGGCGTCGCCGTCCAGTTTCGCGAACACTCGTTCGGCGGCGATGCGGCCGATGTCCTCTGGATGCTGGGCCACCACGGTCACCCCGGGTTCCAGTAGGTCGGCCAATTCGACGTCGTCGAAGCCGACCAGGGCGGTGTCTCGATGGTGTCCGCGCTGGCGCAGGGCGTGCAGCGCGCCGACGGTGACGCGATTTTGAGAACTGAACACGGCTGTGGGCGGGTTCGGGCCGTCGAGCAGCCGCAGCAGCGCTTGGCGGGCGCGTTCAGGGTCGTGGAGGTCCTGTATCGCCGGGACGTCGTCGACGGGGATGCCGTTGCCTCCGAGCGTATCGAGGAATCCGCGGCGGCGCTCGCGGGCGGTCTGGATGCTGTGGAGGTCGCCCAGGTAGGCGAAGCGTCGGTGGCCGCGGGCCAGCAGATGCTCGGCCGCCCGAGCGGCACCCCCGAAGTTGTCGCTGGCCACCGAGTCGGCCTCGACTCCCGACGGCTCCCGGTCGATGAACACGATCGGGGTGCCGCGACGCAGTTCCGGCTCCAGGTAGGCCTGGTTCGCGGACGCGGTGGTGAGGATGAGCCCGTCGACCCGCCGCCGCAGGAACGCGGCAACCGCCTCGCGTTCGCGGTCAGGATCGTCGTCGAGGCTGGAAGCGAACACCGCCACCCCGCGCCCGACCGCGGCGTCCTCGATCGCTCGGTGGACGGCCCCGGCGAAGGGGTTGTCCACACTGCTGACGAGCAGGCCGAGTGTCCTGGTGCGACGGTCGGAGCGGCGCAGGTTCCCGGCGTGCAGGTCCGGCTGGTAGTCGAGGGATCGAGCAGCGTCGAGCACCCGACGGGCGGTCGCGGGAGCGACGTTCGGTTCACCGTTGATGACCCTTGAGACGGTCTTGACCGCGACTCCCGCGAGTTCCGCGACCTGGCGCATGGTGGGGCGGGCGCTGGTGCCCGGATCAGGCTTTGACAACGATGTCACGATTTGGTCTCCACGGTTGGTTTAACTTGAATCTTTGCGTTCATATCCTCTAAAGATAGTCGTGACATCGTTGTCAATCGGCGGCGATATCCGACCCTTCAGAGGAGATTCACCGATGAATCGCAACCGCGCCCTCCGCCGGTCCCTCGTGGCCGCAAGCGCGCTCGCCACGAGCGCGACCTTCGCACTGACCGGGTGCGACTCCGGCGGCGGATCCGACGAGGACACCGTCGGCGTCACGCTGATCGTCAAGACCAACACCAACCCCTTCTTCGTGTCCATGCAGGAGGGCGCCGAGACCGCCGCCGAGGAGTCCGGAGTCGAGCTGACTCTCGCGGCGGGCCGCCAGGACGGCGACGAGGACTCCCAGATCCAGGCGATCGAGAACGCCATCTCGCGCGGCGACGAAGGCATTCTCATCACCCCCAACGGGCCGGGCGTGGAAGACGCGCTCATCCGGGCAAGGGACGCGGGACTGTACGTCATCGCCCTCGACACTCCACCGTCCGATCCCGAGTCGGTCGACATCACCTTCGCCACGGACAACTTCCTGGCCGGCCAGCGCATCGGCGAATGGGCCGCCGCCCAGCTCGACGGCGAACGCGCCGTCATCGCCATGATCGACCTGTTCGACGACAAGATCGTCTCGGTCGACGTCCAACGCGACCAGGGCTTCCTCGACGGCATGGGCATCGACCTGGCCGACCCCGACCAATACGGCGACGAGGCCGTCATCGGCCAGTACTCCGGCGGCGAATACGAGATCGTCGGCCATCAGGCCTCCCAAGGAGCCGAGGACGGCGGCCGCATCGCCGCCGAGAACCTGCTGTCGATCAACCCCGACATCAACGTCGTCTACACGATCAACGAACCGGCCGCATACGGCGCGTACGAGGCCTTCGACGCCGCCGGCGCCACCGATGACCTCATCATGGTGTCGGTCGACGGCGGCTGCGCCGGCATCGACGCGGTGTCCGACGGGATCATTTCGGCGACGAGCCAGCAGTACCCGGTCCGCATGGCAGAACTCGGAGTCGAAGCGATCGCGCAGTTGGTCGCCACCGGCGAGGCTCCGGAGACCTCGGAAGGACTCGACTTCTTCAACACCGGCGTCGAACTGGTCACCGACCAGCCGCACGAAGGCATCGATTCGATCACCTCGAGTGAAGCGGCCGACGTCTGCTGGGGCTAGTCCCCGGGCGATTCGACAACAACGGAGCACACATGAGTAAGCAAGCCAATGCGCCGGCGGCGGAGCACGACCTGGCCGAGGAGTTCCTCGACCGCTCCACTCCGCTGAGCACGATCCGCTACCTTCTGCACCGCTATCCGGCTATCAGCCCCGCCATCGTCCTGATCGCGGCCATCGCCGTCTTCGGCAGCCTCAACGACCGCTTCCTGGAACCATCGAACCTGTCACTGGTGAGCCAGCAGGTCGCGGTGGTCGGCACGCTCGCACTGGCCCAGACCCTCATCATCCTGACCGCCGGGATCGACCTGTCGGTCGGTGCGGTCATGGTGCTCAGCTCCATGGTCATCGCGCAGGCGACCGTCCAGAACGGACTTCCGGCGCCGGTCGGGATCGGGCTCGGCCTGGCCATCGGGCTCGGCGCGGGCGCGGTGAACGGTTTCCTGGTCACCCGGTTGAACCTGCCGCCGTTCATCGTCACGCTCGGCTCGCTCAACGTCTTCCTCGCGCTGACGCTGCTGTATTCCGGTGGCGCGACCGTGCGCGGCGGGGACATGCCGGGCCTGCTGACGCTGACCGGCGAGACTTTCGCCGTCGGCGGAGTGAACATCACCGTCGGGGTGGTGATGATGCTGGTCCTCTACGTCGCGCTGGCCGTGATCCTCCAGGGGACGGCGTGGGGTCGGCATGTGTACGCCGCCGGGGACGACCCGGAGGCGGCTCGTCTGGCGGGCATCAGCGTTAAGCGGGTCCTGGCGAGCGTCTACCTCACGGCCGGGGCGATCCTCGCCGTTGCGGCGTGGATCCAGATCGGGCGGTCCAACGCCGCTTCGCCGAACATCGGCATCGACCTGAACCTCGACTCGATCACCGCGGTCGTGATCGGCGGGACGAGCCTGTTCGGCGGGCGCGGCACCGTCTGGGGCACGCTCCTGGGAGCGCTCATCGTCGGCGTGTTCCGCAACGGGCTGTCCCTGGCCGGGGTCGACGTGCTGTGGCAGACCTTCGCGGTCGGCGTCCTCATCATCGTCGCCGTCTCAGTCGACCAGTGGATCCGGAAGGGGCGCAAATGAGCACCGACAGCACCAGCCGCGACGCACCGATCCTGGAGGCGACCA
This sequence comes from Glycomyces sp. L485, assembly GCF_022548875.1. Lineage (GTDB taxonomy): Bacteria > Actinomycetota > Actinomycetes > Mycobacteriales > Micromonosporaceae > Glycomyces. The sequence continues at coordinate 55,595 of NZ_JAKZEW010000001.1, forward strand.
GCCTGGTCAAGACTTTCGGCCGGGTCGTCGGCCTCGACGGGGCGAGCCTCGAGCTGTACCCCGGCGAGGTGCTGGCAGTCATCGGCGACAACGGCGCCGGCAAGTCGACCCTGATCAAATGCCTCACCGGCGCGGAGGTCCCCGATGAGGGCGAGATCCGGCTGGAGGGGCGGCGGGTCCACTTCAAGCGTCCCCAAGACTCCCGAGCGCACGGCATTGAGACGGTGTACCAGACCCTCGCCGTCGCTCCCGCGCTCGACGTGGCCGCCAACTTGTTCCTGGGCCGTGAACTGCGCAAGCCCGGACCGTTGGGCACGGTCCTGCGCGCGCTCGACAAGAAGCGGATGCGTCGGCAGGCGAAGGAGGAGCTGTCCAACCTGGGCATCAGCACTCTCCAAGACGTGACCGTCCCGGTAGAGAATCTCTCGGGCGGCCAGCGGCAGGCCGTCGCGGTCGCCCGGGCGGCCGCCTTCGGCTCCAAAGTCGTCGTGCTCGACGAGCCGACCGCTGCGCTGGGAGTGCGCGAATCGCGCCAGGTCCTCGAAATGATCGCGGGCCTGCGTGACCGCGGCGTCCCGGTCATTCTGATCTCGCACGACATGCCCCAGGTGTTCGAGGTGGCCGACCGCATCCACATCCAGCGGCTCGGCAAGCGGGCGGCCACCATTTCGCCGCGGACGCACTCGATGACCGACGCGGTGGCGATCATGACCGGTGCCGCTCAGGAGAGCGTGAGCTGATCGGGGTAGGCGGATCCGGGAGGGGGATGCCGGAGCGAATCCGTCGCGCCGCGGCGAACTCGCAATATGGGTCGACAACCGCGGTCGAACAGCAGCGGGCCGCTCCGCATGATCGCCGATCATGCGGAGCGGCCCGCTGCTGTTCGACCCAGGACCACCTAGAACTCGGTGATCGTGAAGTCCCGGAAGACCGCCGGACCGCCGTCGGTGTACAGCGCGAGACGATCGTCGGCGAGCTCGGGGAAGGCCAGGCTGGAATGGACGTAGCGGCCGTCGTCGACGAACATCTCCACCGAGAGGTTGTCGATCAGGATCCGCAGATCGACCTCGCGCCGCGCGGGGTCGAACGGCGTGTGGCTCTCCATCCACCGACCGGAGGTATCCGGATTTCCGGTGAACGCCCGGTTGACGTACGCGAAGTCATGGTAGACCCCGGCGTCGATGTGCCTGGAGTCGTCGTCCGACAATCGCAGCTGCAGACCGATGTTGTCCAGTTGGTCCCAGGTGACGCGGGTCTGGATCTGGTAGGCCCGTCCCTGGTAGTCGAGCACCGTCCTGCCGTCGACGGTGATGTCGCCCAGATGGATCTGGTTCGACGCTCGGTCATCGAGGGACCGGACCGGTCGTGAGACCAGCGCGGACTCGGTTGCGCTGTACCAGTGCATCGAGACCTCGCGGACGATCGAATCCGTCCCGTTGAACCCGTCCGACCCCCAGGTGGGCGTGTTGTCCGGGTAGTCCCAGAAGTTCATCCAGCCGATGGCATACCGAGTCTTCGAATCGACCTGGCCGCCTACCATCCGCTCCCAGGTGACGGCCGCGTACCAGTCCCACCCGTAGTCGAGCCACTTCGGATCTTCGTGGTTGGGAAAGAAGTTCGAGCCATCGAAATCGCCCGTCCAGTACGCGTAGTTCGCGGGCAGGCCCAGGTGCTTGGCGTTGGCGCTCACGCCCAGAACCCACTGTCCGGGACCGGTGTCGGAGTCCATCCAGAACAGGTCCGGGCATTCGAACACACCCAGGCCGCCCCTGATGAAGCCGTCGACGTACGTCCAGCTCTTGAGGTCGTCGGAGTGGTAGAAGCCGACCTTGTCGTTCTCGGTGAGGGCCATCACCCACCTACCGCGCGCCTCGTCCCAGATCACCTTGGGGTCGCGGAAGTCCACGACACCGGGGTTGGGCAAGACGACCTCGTCACGCTGCTCGAAAGTGCGACCGCCATCGGTCGAGTAGAACAGGAATTGCGCCTGCTGATGCGGAGCCGGCGCGAAGCGGTCTTCCTGAGTTGCGAGGGCGATGATGGCGCCCGCGCCGTATCCGGCCGTATTCTGCTCGTCGACGACCAGGCATCCGGACCAGATCGATCCGTTGGGATTGGTCTCCTTGTGAATGGCGACGCCGAGATCCTGAAAATCGACGTTGTCGTCAGTCGAGACCAGGCGCCACGAGGTTCCGACCGCATCCGGGTAATCCTTGTTGTAAAGGTAGTAGTAATAGGCCTTTCCGTCGACGTAAATCGGCCGCTGCGGGTCGTTCTTCCAGCCGTCTGGAACGGCGAAGTGGTAGACGGGCCGGCGTGACTGTGCCTGGGCGGCAGCGGGGCCGGCCAAAGGCGCGCCCACCAGACTTGCGGCGCCGCCGACGCCCGCGGCTCGGAGGAGCGTTCGTCTCGAAGTTCGTAGCATCATTGCTCCAAATCTGCGATTGCGGTTGTTGAATTGACGTATATAAATATATATGGTTAATGGGGGTTAATCCCGCGGACTCGTCAAGTTAAGTTCGGTTAATTTGGAAGCAGGCCACCTCGCTTTCGCGAAATGGCCTACCGATGGAGAACGATTCACAGTGGCGAGGGGAATGGCAATTTCTCAGGCCGGAAGGCTGCGCACCAGCCTTGCACCATCCCACCGCACGGGGATCGGGTCGGTGATCTCACCTATGAACTCACCGAACTCGAAATTGCGGAAACCGATGATATGCGGGATCCCGCCGGTATCGTGCAGACGTGCGGCGTAGAGACTGTCGTGCTCGAACGGCCGGGCCTTGGCGATGTCGAACCCGCCCAGCAGATCGTCGACGGGTACGACGTAGTTGTCGCCGGTCTCGCCCAGAGCCCGTCGCGCGTCCGAGGCCTCCTTTGGCCCGCAGCAGAACAGGAGCAGCCACTGCCCGTCCACCCGGTGCAACTGCGTCACCTCGATCTGTCCGAAGCCGAGCTCGTCCGGCCGACTCAGCGGCGGCAGCGCCTCCCAAGATTCCAGGTCGTCCGACCTGGCATGCCAGGAGTCCCAGCCCCAGTCGTGGTGCACTCTATTGGGATCGGACTGACGGATTACGCCGGCGCGACGGAATCGCGGCGGGCGATCGGGCAGGGCATGAGGTGTTGGACGGGTTCGGCGTCGGGTTCGGCGAGCTTGCGCAGCAGCTCTTTGACGGCCCAGCTGCCCATCTCGAAATGAGGCAGGGCCGCCGAGGTCAGCCCGGGATCCAGCTCCGGGGCGATGAGTTCCTGGTTGTCATAGGAGACGACGGAGAGGTCGTCGGGAATGGACAGTTCGAGTTCGGCGGCGGCGCGATAGACGCCCATGGCCATCCGGTCGTTGAAGCAGAAGATCGCCGAGGGACGCTCGGGCCGGGAGAGCAGCCGCACGGCCGTTTCGTAGCCGCCGCGCGTCTTGGCCTGAGGAGCTTCCGCCAGCAACTCGCCTGGATCAAGGCCGTAGGCGGCGACGTGCTCGCGCCATGTCGCCAGGCGGATGCGACGCGCCTCGACGTCCTCGGCAGTGGTGAGGTGGCCGATGCGCCGGTGTCCGGCCGCGGCGAGTTCGGCCAGGGCGCCCAGGGTGCCGCCGCGTTCGTCGGGCACGACCGAGGAGACCGAGTCGTCGGCGCTGCGCGCATCCAGCAGAACTGCCGGGGTTGAGCCGATCGCCTTGGGTACGTCGATGACCTGGTGGTACATGGTGGCCAGCAGGATACCGTCGATCTGGCGCTCCTGGAGCGCCGCGATGGCCTCGCCTGTCTCGGACGGGTCGCCTGAAGTGTCGACCATGAGCAGCAGGATTCCGGCCCGACGGGCCGCGTCGTGGGCGCCGCGGATCATCTGTCCGGCGAAGGGCGTCGTCGCCACGTCATCGCCGACGAACCCGATCATCTGGGTACGGCGGGTCCGCAGGCCCCGGGCGATCGTGTTGGGACGGTAGCCCAATTCGGTCGCGGTAGCGCGGACCCTCCTGCGGGTGTCCGCACCGATGCGCGAGCCACCGGTTCCATTGAGCGCCATGGAGGCCGTTGCCGTCGAGACTCCGGCAGCATTCGCTACGTCGGCGAGGCGGGGCGGTTTGGTCACCATTGACTTGCTCCCATCGATCAATCGATCAACTACGGTGCTACGTTCATGCCATGCGGAGTTAATCGATTAACTAAATTTATAAAACGATGGGCACGAAAAGATATCGAAAAAGTTATATTTTTATAACAGTGAATCTTAGGTCACACCATCCCGCGCCTCGGTATGCGCCCGAGGTCATGAGTGGATTGCGAGGCGTTTCTGGCGACGCTTCGTGTCGGCTGCGCCTCGTTCGGGACGAGGGGGTCACAGGTCGTCTGAAAGCCGAGAACGCCCGCCTGCGGGCCGAGCGTGACATCCTCAAGAAGGCCTCGGCGGGGTTTATCGCGGCTGGGGTGGTCCCGCTGCATCGGCCGCGATCAGCAGTATCACTCTCTTCGCTGGTAGCGGGATTGTCTTGCGCGGGTTTGGTGGCGGCGTCGCCAGTGGGCGGCGGCGAGGGCATGTCCAAACGAGCGGGATGGAGGATCACCGCCAGGAGACGGCGGATTTCGGGGACTGCGAGTCTTCCCAGCTCACGTGGACTTTTTGGTCGGTCGCCGCCGCCACAGCAAGGAAGGCATGATGGGCGAGCATGGCCATGGTGATGTGCCGGTACCAGCCCTCCCACCTGCGGACTCGGTAGTGGTCGAGCCCGCATTCGCCTTTGGCGGCCTGGAAGCACTCCTCGATCGCCTACCTGGATTGAATGATCACTTTGCGGACTTCGGGCCAGATCCGGCCAGCTCGGACAGGACGTCGAGGTAGTGCTGGTTGTACATGACGCCCAGGATGTTCCCGAAGGGGTCGATCACCGAGGCGGTCGTGAAACCCGGGCCGCGCTCGATCTTCGGTTCGTACTCCGTGGCGCCCATCGACTTCAGGCGCTCGAGTGTGGCGTCCAGGTCGTCGACGTGCCAGAAGATGATTTCCCCGCCCGGCACGGCTCCGAGGTCGTGCTTGGCGTAGTCGCCCTGGATCAGGCCGAGCTCGTGCTGGTAGTCGCCGATGCGGAACTCGGCGTACCCGCCGGGCACCTCGAAGTACGGTTCGACGCCGAGCAGCTCGGTGTACCAGGCCTTGGCGGCCTCCAGGTCCTCGGCGTAATAGCTGACGGTTGTGAATCCTCGCAACATGGCTTGCTCCTCGTTCGTCGTTGTTCCCCCACGTTAAGAGGCATTGCGGAACGTTTCGTTCCTCAATGTGTGCGATATTGGGAGCATGTTGGAGACCTCGGTGCGGCTGCTGCGGCTGCTCGCCGTCATGCAGTCCCGGCGCGACTGGACCGGCCCCGACCTGGCCGAGCGCCTCGGCGTCACCACCAGGACGGTCCGCAACGACGTCGACCGTCTGCGGACCCTCGGCTACCGGATCCGCTCGACCACCGGCAGCGCGGGCGGCTACCGCCTTGAGGCGGGAAACACCGTGCCGCCGCTGCTCCTCGACGAGGAGGAATCCGTAGCGGTCGCCATAGGCCTGGTGTCCGCGTCCTCCGGCTCGATCGCCGGCATAGAGGAAACAGCCCTCCGAGCACTCATGAAACTGGAGCAGACGATGCCGTCGCGGCTCCGCCACCGAGTCGACATGCTCCGCGCGGCGACTGTCACGGCATCCGGCACGGGCCCGCCTGTCGAGCCCGCGACACTCACCACCATCGCCGATGCCACCCGCCGTCGCGAACAGCTCCGCTTCGACTACGAGAGCCGCGACGGCCAAGAGTCGCGACGCCGAGCCGAGCCACACCGTCTCGTCTACACCGGCCTCCGCTGGTACCTCCTGGCCTGGGACGTCGATAGAGAAGACTGGCGGACCTTCAGAGCGGACCGAATCGACCCCAGAACACCCAACGGCCCGCGCTTCACCCCCAAGAACCCACCGGAAGACGCGCTGACCCACGTCATGACCGGCATCGGCTCGGGTGCGTGGAAGCACCAAGCCCGTATTCGGTTCGAGGTCCCGGCAACGACCGTCTCCGAAAGACTCCCACCAGGGAGCGGACTCCTCGAACCGATCGAAGGCGGCGGCTGTATCTGGCAAACGGGCAGCGACTCCCTGATCGACCTCGCCGCCTACATGACCAGGCTCGACCTGCCCTTCAAAGTAGAGTCCCCACCTGAACTCCGCACCTGCCTAGAAAACCTGGCCGCCCGCTTCAACGCCGCCGCCGACCGGGATCATTCGGTCAACGCGAGGTTAGTGCGGGTTCGGCCAGGTCCGAGCTTTCGCATTTATGCGATGGAGTATCCGAAATAGAGCGATTCCATGCCGTCGGCCGGGACGCCGAACGTGCCCGGCCGGATGAGGTCGGCCTCCCCGGTCCAGCCGGGGGCGATGCTGGAGGAAGGTATGCGGAAGACGATGCCGCCGTCCCAGTCCCAGGCTCCCGCGTAGAGGGAGCCGTTCGCCGAATGCAGCGGGAGTCCGAGGCCGGCGAGCTCCGCCGGTTCGACATCCGTCGTTCCGGCGAGCGCCGCGGCATCGATCGTGACGTCGTTGTCGCCGGGGGCGCCCGACATGGGGAAGACTTGGATCAGTCCGGCACCGTCGTCCTCGCCCGCTGTGTTGACGGCCAGGGCCACCTCGCTCCAGGTGGTGGGAACAGCGCCGTCCTGATCAACGAACGCCAGGGAGGAGCTGAAGTTGTCATGCCTCTCGGCGACTTCGGAGACGCCGGCGGTGTCCTGATGGAATGCCGCCTCCTCTTCGACGCCGTTCGGTCCGACCTCGAGCACGTGTACGATGCCGGCGTTCACGACCTCGCCGACGTCCTCGTATTCCGCACCGACGGCCAGGACGGCGCTTGCACCCGATTCCGCTCCGGACGGGGCGTAGTCCGCCATGGCGAGGACGGCGCCGAACCGGTCGTTGACCTCGGCCGTGTCGGATAGACCTCCGACGCCTTGCGAGTAGTTCCCGACGACGGAATAGGTTCCGGGAGTTGCCCCGTGTTCGAAGACATGCACTGTGCCGGAGGCGGCCACGTCGCTGGACCACTCGGTGGGGTTGCCGATCGCGAAGTATCCGCTAGAGGCCGCGACCGCTTCCCCGAAGTGGTCATTTGAGCCGTTCTCGCCCCCGACCCCGGGAACATCCTCGTGGATGTCCACGGCGATCGACGGACGCATATACGTTATCTTGCCGCTGCTGTAAGTCGCGTTCCCGACCGACTCGCCGGGAGAGCCTATGAGCACGAACGGCTCGCCGTACTGGTCACGGCCCGCGGCCAGCGCGGCACCGAAGTGGTCGCCGACTTCCTCGGTGCCGGGCACGAGCCCGTCGCCCTGGTGGAAGATCTCGGCACTGGACGGATCGAGGCCCTCGGGGGAGCCGTAGATCAATACGACCGCTCCAGCGCCGGAGACGTTCGCACTGTGCGACGGGATGCCGACGAACAGGTCGGCGCAGCCGTCGCCGTTCCAGTCGGTCGAGTCCAACACCTCCCCGAAGGCATCGTCCTGCACCGACAGCTCCGGGATATCGGCTTCCGAGATCAGCGACACGGCACCGTCGCCATAGAGGACGTTGATCCGTCCGGAGTAGTCGACGCCTTCCACCGTCGCATCTGGGTCGCCGAGCACGACATCGGCAGACCCATCGCCCTCGAAGTCGTTGAGGCTTGTTCCCGCGCATGTCTCCGCGGCGTGAACGGGGGAAGCTCCACCCGCCAGGACGGTGGTGGCCGCAACCGTGAGAGTGCCGAGGATTGCCAGACCCCTTGGCGTCCGAGGGCTGGGTTGAGTTCTTGCTGGGTCGGTCATGAGAGGACCTTCTTCTCGATGATGCGTCGAGGCAACGATGGTGCCGTCGAACTATTGTGCATATGGGACGATACCGACTGGATGAATCATGTCAAGACGGCGGTGTCGAACGTTTCCGGCCTCGCGTGCTCGACTACTTCCGAGCGCCGCATGCGAAGTACGCCGGACTCTGCTATCCAGCGGAGCCCAAGAGCCGCATGAAGACCTCAAAGTCCACCATGGTCGTCGGTGGGATGCGGGTCGGCAGCTGTGGGGGAGTTCTTCATCGTCTGCTGGGGGCGTTCGACTTTCCCGCAGGTGGTGGGCCGGTCTCAGTGTTCGTTGTAGCAGAGAATGAAATTGGTGCCGCCGGAGATGAGGGCGTCCACTTCGAGCGTCGAGTCGCCGCCTTCGCAGTGTTCTGCGACGCGATGGACATCCTCGTCCGTAAGCTCGGGCAGATCCGGAGTGATGATCACGTCGATCACCGTCCCGATCGAGTGCTCGTGGTCGCACGGCACGGTCCACCATGAGTCGCTGTCGTCGAAGCAGTCGCCCACCGACGGCATGACGGGAAGCCGCCCGGACTGGTCGGCGGTCACGATAGCCCGCATGCAGGAGAGATAGGAGATGCTCCCGGTGTCGGTGTCAGAAAAGGTGACCACGTCCAGCCAGGCTCGACCCGGTTGAGGGTTGCCGTAGTCCTCACCGCAGACCTCCACGACCGCGGACTCATCGGCGGTGCCCTCGGCGTCCACGAACCCGTCGACCTCGTCGCTGGCCGCGTACTCGACCCAGAAGGCCTCATCCGAATCGCACTCGACGTAGTTCAACGCCGGCCAGACCCACTCGGGCTCGTAGGGCACGCATTGGTCCCTCTCTCCTGGACGGATGTCGATTCCATCGGTCCCCGGATCCCCAGGGCGCAGCGTGGTCAAGTCGAGCGGCGGCGCACTGGCCTCTTCTTTTCCGATCAGGCCCTGATCAGCAGCGAACCACACGGCCACGAGGACCAGCGACAGCGCCGCAGCGGTGGTCGCGGTGACCACCAAGCCCCCGCGCCAGTAGCGCGGTCGCCCGCCGCTAGATGGCGAAGGTGGTGTTGATGAGCGCAAAGGTAGCCGCCTCGTAGTGGCTGTCGAAATGGCTTTCGGTGACGCTCGCCAGCCCGATCCAAGCGGTGGTCTCGTCGATCTCGACCAGGATGAGCTGCACGGCCTCTGAGGTGTCCTGTGTGTGGTCGCCGGGATCCCATCGCAGCATCGCCGCGGTCATCGCGCCGGTCTTGCCGTCCACCGGAAGCAACTGCGTGTCGACCCATTCGATGGTCATCCCGCTCACCTGCTCGAACGCTGAACTGTGGGCCCACGCCTCCAAAGCCGCTTCGGCAGTGCCCTCCAGATCATCGGTATCGAGCACGACCCCGTTGGCGTCGAAGACGCCGACGCTCACGCTGGACATCCAACCGTCATGAGTCTGGTAGTTGTAGGTGTGGGCGTCCACCGACACCTGTGTCGCCTCCGCGGGCCCCGCGTACTCCTCGAATCCATCCGGTTCCCGCGTGAGCGCGCCGAGCGACCGCACACCGAGGTATCCGGCGGGAATCTCGAACTCGTCGGGGTCGAATTCGGGCGACGGTGACGGGGCGGCCGGCTCGGGCGATTCCTCAGCGGGAGACGTGCTGGGCGCGAGCGAGATCTGCGCCGCTTGACCCGCGGGGCCCTCGTCCTCACTGACGACGTAGACCAAGGTGATCGCCACTGCGACGACGAGGGTCAGTGCGGCGGACGCGCCTACGAGTGCGGCCGTGCGGGAGTGGTGTCTCGGCGGGACGGGCGGAATCGGCGAGGTGGGCATCGAGGCCACGGGGGCGTCGCTGAACTGGTAGTGGGTCGGCTCCGGTTGGCTGCCAGAATCCGGCTTCGGCGATCGAGGCGGTGGGTCGGGCGGTGAGTTCGGGGGAGGCACCATGGGCCAAGCATAACTTTTGGGGGCTAAGGTCCCGGTTCTTCACGCGGCGCGCTCAATCGGAAGTCGGTCCCGGCCGGATAGAGGCGATCTTGCCGATCAACGCGACGCCGCGCCCGAAGCGTGCGGCCCACGAGCGGCACCGCACTTCAGCAGTTCCTTTGTCCTGCAGTCCGGGGCGGGCCCGCGGCGGCGTTAGCCTGATCGAATGGAACCGGCGAACGAGGACTCCACGAACTGGCGCGAGCGCGCCGAACCTCCTGAAACGCAACGAACCGCCTGGCAGCCGACGGAACTACGACACAATGCCGTTGCACCGGCAGTAAGGTCAGGGAACCGATGACCGTCGAGCTCGTCTACGAGACCCACTCGATCACCGAGGACAACGAAAGCGGCATCGCGACCGGCTGGCTGCCGGGGCGGCTGTCGGCTCGGGGCCGCGAAGTCGCGGCTGAGCTTGGCCGACGTCGTCGCGACGACGGGCTCGCAGCCGTCTTCACCTCCGACCTCCGCCGTGCCGAGGAGACCACGCGGATCGCGTTCGGTGAAACGGCGATCCCCGTCTACCGCGACCAACGGCTCCGCGAATGCGATTACGGCGATCTCAACGGTTGCCCGGTGAGCCGTCTTGCCGCCGTTCGCGCGAAGCACATCGACCAACCCTTCCCCGGCGGGCAGAGCTATCGCCAGGTCATCGACGCGACCAGGGGCTTCCTTCATGATCTCGCCGACTCGTGGGAAGGCCGACGGGTCTTGATCATCGCTCACTCGGCCAATCGCTGGGCACTCCAAGTGCTCCTCGGCGGGGCCAGGATCGAGGACCTTGTCGACGCCCCGTTCCAATGGCAGCCAGGCTGGACCTACACCTTCACCGGGCGTTCGCTCAGCCGATGACACCGGGATGCCCTTCAACCGGGCGTCAGGACCAAACGGGCTCGCTGGATCACTTGCGGTTCGTCGGTCTTCGAGTGGGCGCTGCCTGATAGCGGGCTATCGCGGGCGCCGGACCCGCCTGGGCCCGCCGCCCGAGCCGGTCTGGGAGAAGTCGTGAACGCCCACGAACTATCGTGACGGCTGCACCGCAGATGGCAGACCGGGGGGATACGGTCGATACCGTGTCCCGCAACGAATGGCTGCCTCCAGAGCAGTGGCTTGAGAGTCTGCCGAAGAACATAGCCGCGGCGTGTGCTCTGCTCACCGATCCGGCCGGCCGGATCCTGGTCGTCAAGCCGAACTACCGCGACCACTGGCTGTTCGTCGGCGGCCAGCTCGATGAGGGCGAGACCCCCGAGCAGGCCTGTGTGCGAGAGGTCAAGGAGGAGATCGGGCTCGATGTCGAACTCGGGGGACTGCTTCTGGTCGATTGGACGCCGCCTTTGCAGAGTCGACCCCTTCCACTGATCGTGTTCGTGTTCGACGGCGGCATCATCGAACCCGACCGGGTCCGTTTGTGCGACGACGAGCTCGACGACTACCGGTTCCTCGCTCCCGATCAGGCCCTGCCGTTGCTGTCCCGAAACGGGCGCAGGCGGATGCCAGTCGCGCTGGAAGCCCAGCGGACTGGCGCCACGCTCTACCGATCGAGCATCGACTGAGACCTGGTTTCGCGCGCTCGTGCCGATCCCAGGTCCGTGGTGGAGACTCGGATCGCGAGTCCAGCAGCGAGGTGTCGAAGTGTGGAGCCCATACAGGTTGCCGGGGAGCGGACGGCGGCACTTCGTGTCGGCGGCCCGAAATGCGCTCCGTATGCTCCAGCCCTATGGACCACTCCGACGCCGTCAAGACTCATGCTGCCCGAACGCTGGCCCTCGCCGCACTCGCCGCCGTGACGCTGGCCGGGTGTGTTGCGTCGACGAAACCGAAGCCCGAGGCCATCGACGAGGCGCTGACGCTGGGTGGGGAGACGTCGGCGGCTCTGGTGAACGCCGGTCTCCCAAAGCCCGAGTTCATCGAGACGGTCGACCATCCCTGCCACGACGAGGAGGCCGTCCAGTACCGGGCCGTGGCCAGGTACTCCATCGTGCTCGAACCGACCGAGACGACCGCGGCCCTGCGGCGGATTCACGAACTCTGGGTCGAGGACCTCGGCTACGTCGACATCGACGACGGCGTCTTCTGGGGCCAGAGCGGCTACGCCGTCGCGCGCGCCGAGAGCGAAGAGGCGCAGTTCAGCGCCACGCGGCAACCCGACTGGTCCACGATCATCGTCGCCGTCAGCACCGACTGCTTCGAGGACCCGGACGAGGACGACTGGATCGAGCCGGCCGTTCCCACGTCCGGCGAATAAGCGGGACTCGGGAGCCGGTCTCCCGTCGTCGCACTCGCCTCACGGCCGTGGATCCATGCGCCCCAAGAAGATCCATTACCTATGATGCGTGGGATGAGAGCAGCCGGTCGAGCGCGGCTTCACCAGCGCGCTTCCAGGTCGGTTTCCCTCCGGTCCAGCCCATCTCGCCCGCTCTGCCGATCGCGATGAGGTGCAGGGCGCGCCGAAGGGCCCACCCGCGTGCCCGGCGGATCGTGGGCTCGTCGGCCGTGCCGTACTCCTCGAGGCACCGCTGAGCCTCGCCCGCAGGGAGCAGCAGCCATGCCGCTGCGAGGTCGGTGGCCGGATCTCCCGCGCACAGCTCACCGAAGTCGATCACTCCTGCCAGCGTTCCTTCGTCGACGACGACGTTCGCCGGGTGCAGGTCGCCGTGCAGCCAAACCGGGGGCCCGTCCCACTCGGCCGCAGCGGCCGCGTCGTTCCAGATCTTCCGTAGGCCGGTGACATTCTCGGCGGGGTCCAGGGTCTCGAGAGACCGCTCGATTTCGGCGGTGAACTTCCGCAAGGGGACACCGCGATCCGGGTTGAGCGGGGCATCCTCTGGAGTCTTCTGGTGGAGGGCCGCCAAGAACCCCGCGAGAACTTCGCCGGCGTGCCGGCCGCGGTCGATCGCAGTCCTGTCGGCCGGTGATCCGGCAACCCAGGTGGTCACCAACCAGGTCTTGGGGAACCGCTCCGTGGGCTTGCCGAGGCGAACCGGGACCGATACCGGAAGCGGCAGGCGCGGGGCCAGCTCCGGCACCCACCGGTGCTCCATGTCGAGCAACGACGGAGCGCGCTCGGTCCGCGGCAACCGGACCGCTAGGTCATCGCCCAAACGCCACATCTGGTTGTCCCAGCCGCCGTCCACGAGCCCCAGTTCCAGGCCGGCCAAATCCGGGTGCTGGTCGCTCAGCAGCGACCGCACAAGAGCCTCGTCAATCACCAAGTCACCCAAGAGTCCCCAACTCATTGCCGATGGCCGAATCGATCATGACGCGGCCCAGCTTACCCATATCTCCCCGCACTGCTCGGTCGAGCCAAGCCGCTCACGGGCCTCGTCCAGGGTCTCGCCGACCGCCTCGGCGTGAGGCCGGGCGGTGCAGGGGCGGTCGACGCCTGCCCGCGGGACAAGACCACCCGCGATCCGACCGGGACCGGACCGAATGTCGCCGGACGATCCGATTTTGATCAGCACGAGTATTCGGACTTCCAGGTCTTCAACGCGCCGAACTCATAGTTTGGAGGTGTAGACGGCACCGCGTAGCGAGCGCGTGCCGCGTCAAGGAAAGGAGCCTGGCATGGACGGCCTCGCCTTCGCCGGCAAGAGCTACGAGATCAAGGTCGACAACGGGATGGTCTTCCACCACACGTATTCGGCCGATGGCCGGACACTGCACTACGAGACCGTCGCCGGGCCGATGGAAGGGGCCTCGGAGGACGTCCGGCTCCGTGCGGCCGAGGTCGCCTCAGGGATCTACCTGGTCGGGTGGAACGAGATCAGCGGCTTGACCGTGGCCTTGGCCATGAACCTCAACGACAACACCGTGCATACCATCCGGACGCACGAGGCGGAAGGTGAGCGGCACAGTGAGCTGCTGTCGGGCACGATCACCGAGTCCGGCTGAGGTCGAAGCCCCAGGCTCTAGGCGTCGCGGTGGCGGTAGGTCGGCTGGTAGAGGGTGGTGCCGGCACGGCGGGCATCGAGAGCCATCGGAATGCGGGGCCGGTTGAGCGGCGCGGAGAGCGACACGGCCTCGTCCGCTGGAACGAACCGGAAATCGTCCAGCTCTTCGGCCTGAAGCCGGATCTGGTCGGGATCCTCGATCACGCCCCCGTCGAAGAGGTAGAAGGTCTGCGGCATCGGGAGCAGGTCGACGGTCGGCTGCCAGTCGAGCGTGAGCAGCGCGCCGACGGGAACGTCGAGGCCGATCTCCTCCTTGATCTCGCGGGCGCAGCCTTCGTGCGGAAGTTCGCCCTTGTCGACCAGTCCGCCGACGAAGTACCAGTCGTCGCGGTAGTTCGGCTTGACGATGAGCACCCGGCCCTCGGGGTCGGTGAAGAACGCGCAGGCCACCGTGAAGGAGGTCGCGACGCTGTCGATCAAGTTGGATTGGGGCGGAGTGTCCGAATGCGCCATGCCCGTCACGGTACCCCGGCCGGGCGGGCGGAGGCGGGAAGCCATGGCGGCCGAATGCGGGACGAGTCAGGCGCCGGCGGGTTCGGCGGCCTCTTCGGCCGCGAGCAGTTCGGTTCGCTTCCAGCGGTGGAAGACGAACGGGGCCAGCGGGACCACTGCCGCCGCCAATGCCGCCAGGGTCGTTCCGACACCCCATCCGAAGCGTCCGCGGATCACGAGGGTCGCCACCACCAGCAGGGTGAACAGTGCTCCGTGGATCATCCCGAGCGGCATCACCAGGTCGATCTCCGAGATGCGGCTCAGCAGCGAGCCGAAGACCAGGAGCAGTACGAAGGACCAGCCCTCGGCCAGGGTCAGCATGCGGTAGCGGAAGACGGGATTGGCGATCATGGTGTTCCTCGCATCAGTGCTCGCGGCGGGTGTGCCCGAATCGTAGGCGTGCCGTCGCAGGCCGCGTGCGGGCGCCGCGAGCGATGATGTCGGCCGTCACCGACTGCTCTTTCGCCGCAGTCCGGGCGGGATCGAGCTCATCGACGGCGCGAACCGCGCCGGTGCACGGCCGAGGCGCCTTCGACAGCCGAGGCCGATCCGTTCGGATGCACGAGACAGGTTCTAGGCGAGGGTGAAACCAGCCGCGACGGCGAGCTCGCCCGCGATGTCCACGGCCTGGTGAGAGGTGATCAGCGAACCCTTGAGGCTCATCAGGCCGCTCACCCCGCCCAGATCGGAGCGCCGCATGTCGCATCCGCGCGCGTCGGCGACTCGCGAGAAGTCAGCGCCGGGGAACGTGCAGTCGATGAACACCGTCTTCGACAGGTCGCCGAGGAAGCTCGCGTTCAAGAACCGGCACCTTTCGAAGACCACCGGGCCCTTCGCCCTGCCGATCGAGACGCCCGCGAAGTCTGCCCGGCAGTCGGCGATGTAGACGTCGGACGCGAGGGCGAACTGGGCCTGCCATCCGACGAGCTGGGAGTCGGTGATCTCCAGCCGCCGCGCGGTCATCTCCTCCCAGCGCCCGTTGGAGAGCACGGAGTGGTCCACGGTCGCATCGACGATCTCCAAAGGCGACAGCACGGTACCCGACAGGTTCGCATCGCTGATCGTTCCCGACTCGAAGACTCCGTAGGCGTTCTGGTCCGACCAGTCGGCGCCCTTGAGGAGGCGCTCGCTGTACTCGAAGTCGAGATCGAGGTCCTCGGTCAGCTCGACGAGCCGCTCCGGTTCCACGTCGGGCCGCCGCATCGAACGCTCGTCGTCGATCTTCCTGAACTTCATAGGGACCCCCGAAGGTGTGATTGCGTGCCACCGCAGGTTATGGGAGCCCTGCGACAGTCCGGTGATCGCGGCGTGCGAGCGGTAGGCGCTCGCACGAGCCACGACCTCGACGACCCGGACGTCCATGCCTGAGGCGACGAACCCGAGCACCCCTGCTCGCCAGGCGGCACCGACGAGCCTCAGGAGTCCGGTGGGCACCGGAGGAGCGTGGCCTAGAGGTACTGGCCGATGGCCTGCTGCGGGATCGCAGGCTCGGTCATCGTCGGGTCGGTGCCGCTCCGGCGGGCGTACAGCTCCGCCAGCGTCATCGGGGACTTCACCGGCTCCCCGCCCAGCCAGTTGCTCGACTCCGCGGGCGACAGCTCGCCCACCTCGATCTGCGCCAGGCAACGGCCCGGGCGCACCACGGCCGGGTGCAACCGGTCGAGCCGCTCGTTCGTCGTGATCGCGACCATGATCTCCCGGCCTTGCCCTAGCAGGCCGTCCGTCAGATTCAGCAGGCGCGCCAGCGACTGGCCCGACGCCTCCTTCGCCTCCCCGCGGATCAGCTCGTCGCAGTCCTCCAGGACCATCAGCCGCCAGCTCTCACCTTTCGGCTCGTCCTCGCCCAGGTGCATGTCCATCTCGGAGCCGATGATCACCTCCATCAGATAGGAGGGATCGGCGAAGAACGCCTCGGGATCGAGCACCGTGTCCACCTGGCACCAGTCCGCCCACTCCCGCGCGAGCGCCCGCAGCGCGGTGGTCTTGCCCGTCCCGGGCGGGCCGTGCAGCAGCACCAGCCGACCGGCCACGTCGGACGGCTTCGTCGCCATCAGCTTCCCCAGCGCCGAGCCCGTGCCCGCCGCGTAGTTCTGCTCGATCTCGGGCCACTGCGGCGCCGCGATCGACCGCGTCGACCGGAACGGCCCGCGCGCCGAGCGGTACCAGAACCCCATGTCGACCTTGTCGTCGCCGAGTTCTTCGGGCGATCCTGCCTGGTCGGCGACGAACGAGGCGATCTCCTCGGCGCGTTCCTTCGTCTCGGCGGTGACCACCGCCTGGCCCGACCCGTCGCGCCACCGCTGCGTGCGCAGCGTCCAGTGCTCGCCTCGCACCAACTGCAGGAAGGACGTGCCGGAGATCGAACGAATCAGCTCGCCGCCCTCGGGAATCAGGTCGAGGTCGTCCGCGACCGCTTCGAGCGCGCGCACGACCGCGTGCGGCTGCGTGCCTGTGACGTACCCGTCCAAGCTCATCAGATTGAGCACGTTCGAGGGATCGTCCGACCCGTCGAGAGTGAAGTGCATATTGCCGAGGACACCGCCAGTTCCGTGCATCAGGTTCAGAATGTCGCCGTGTTGTTCAATGATTCCCATTGCGATCCAGAATGCCTTATGGCCCCGACATCACCGGTGCCGGTCAGTGCGGCTCGTCAGGGAGTCCTCCGCGATGACCGGCCCTACCCGGTGGGGCGTGAGCTGGAACAATCCGTCAGGATGGGTTGCGTGACCACGTCGACCGAGACCAGCGAAAACACCGCCGACACCATACCCGGCGTCGGCGTGCGCGCTCGACGCGACCCGAGGCCGGCCCGCCACTTCGGGTGGCGTGCGCTCGCCGGGTTCGCCGCCTTCGTGGTCGGCGCGATCGCGGCGGTCCTGGCGCTGCAATGGGGCGGCGCGGTCGAGATGGAGGACCTGCCCGGACTCTCGGCGGCCGACCCGGCCGTGACCTGGGCCTCGGGCCTGCTCAAATACGGGTACGACCTGGCAGTGCTCGCCGCGGTCGGCTGCACCGTCGCCGCGGCGTTCTTCCTGCCCGGGCGGGACGGGGACCGGGCCCGGCTCGCCGCCCAGTCGTGGCGGTGGCTGCGCGTCGGGGCTGCGGCCTCGGCGCTGTGGGCGTTGATCGCGCTGGCGCGATTGCCGATCGAGTTCGCCGACACGTTCGCGCTGCCGCTCTCAGGCGTCGGCCTGACCGGCGCCTGGTCGTACGCGACCCAGTCGGAGCAGGGCAACAGCCTCGCGTTCGCCGCGATCCTGGCCTCGGCGGCCGCCATCGTGGCGGCGCGGTCGTTCAGAGTCGCCGGCGCCGTCTTCGCCGCCGTGCTCGCTCTGGCCGCCGCGCTCCCGCCGGTCTTCTCGGGGCACTCCTCGGCCAACGGCAACCACCAGATCGCCATCGACGCGCTCATCATCCACATCGTCGCCGCGTCGTTCTGGGCCGGCGGCCTGTTCGCCTTGTTCATCGCCCGAGCCAATGCCGCCGGAGCCGTGCGGCGCTACTCGAACACCGCCGCGCTCGCCTACCCGGCGATCGCCGCGTCGGGCCTGATCGTGTTCCTCGCCAACGTCGACTTCACCGATTTGTGGGAGACCGGCTACGGGCGCATCGCCCTCGCCAAACTCGCGGTCCTGGTCGCGGGCGGCCTGCTCGGCTGGGCGCACCGGCGCCGCACGCTCCCGGCGGTCGAGTCCGGAGACCGGCGCGCCTTCCTGCGGCTCGCGGCTGTCGAGCTGGCGGTCATGGGCGTCGCCTTCGGGCTCGCGTCGTCACTGTCGGTCACCCCGCCGCCCGCCGAGGAGCTCCCCGATCCGAACACCGCAGTGCTCGGTTTCCCGACCCCCGGGCCGCTCACGTTCTCGTCGGTGGCGCTCGACTGGTACCCGTCGATCGTGTTCTGCGCCGCCGCGCTCGCCGCCATCGGCTTCTATGTCGCCGGCGTGGTGCGGTTGCGTCGCCGCGGGGACGCCTGGCCGTGGCATCGGACGGCGCTGTGGATCGGCGGGTGGTCCGTCGTCGTCCTCGCCACCTCGACCGGCCTGGGCAAGTACGGGATGGTCCTGTTCAGCGCGCACATGGTGCAGCACATGGCGCTCAACATGCTCGCGCCGATCCTGCTGGTCCTGGCCGCGCCGGTGACGCTCGCGCTGCGGGCGATCAGGGCGAACCGTGCCGGTGGTCCGCGTGAGTGGCTCCTGGCGTTCATCCACAGCGGTTTCTCGAGGTTCGTCTCGCAGCCGCTGGTGACGCTCGCGATCTACCTGGCCAGCCTCTACGCCATGTACTTCACCGGCCTGTTCGAGTGGGCCCTCGGCTCGCACTTCGGGCACCTGCTCATGACATCGCACTTCCTGCTCGCCGGATCCCTGTTCTTCTGGGTGATCATCGGACCCGACCCCAAGCCGCGGCCGCTGACCTACCCCGCGAAGGTGCTGCTGTACTTCGTCTCGATCGTCTTCCACGCGATCTTCGGGCTCACCCTGATGATGGGCACCGGGGTCATCGCCGCGGACTGGTACACCGGGCTCGCCATGCCGTGGGTCGACGACCTGCTCGCCGACCAGCGCGCCGGCGGCGGCATCGCCTGGGCGTTCGGCGAGATCCCGAGCCTCATCATCATCGGCACGCTCATCGCCCAATGGGCCCGCTCCGAGGAGCGCGAAGGCCGTCGCCTCGACCGTATGGCCGAGCGCGCCGGCGAGAACGGGCGACCGGAGGACGATCCTCACGAGGTCTACAACGCCTACCTTGCGAGCCTCGACCAGGAACGCCGCTGATGGCGCGCTGCCTTCCGTCCGGTCTGGTCGTGGTGGCCCCTGCGCCGCGCGGCCGGCGCCTTCCGTGATGCGCTCCTGGACGTCTGGTCCGGACAGCGGCGCGTCGTCGAACGGTTGATCGGTGTGCCGAGCAGACGTAAGTGGAAGTTAAGGACAAATCGTTGATCGTTGCTGATCGGCACCGTAATGTCGACCAGATGAGCGACGATCGAAACCGGTTCGAGACCCTGGCCGTCCACGGCGGTGAGCCGAGGCCGGCCTCGAACGGCTCAGTGGTCCACCCGATCTACCAGGGCACGGTCTTCGAGACCGCTCCGGGAAGCTCAGTGGACGATGTGCGGTACATCCGACTGGGCACCAACCCGTCGCAGCGGCACCTGCATGACCGGCTCGCCGCACTCGAAGACGCCGAGGCCGCCGTCGCCACCGCCTCGGGGATGGCCGCGATCACGACCGCGCTCCACAGCGTCCTCGGCGCGGGCGATCACCTCATCGCCGCCGGGACCTTCTACGGAGGCACGCACCGGTTCCTCGTGGAGCACGCAGGACGCCTAGGTTGGAGCATCGACGTGGTCGACCCGGCCGACCACGAGGAGTGGCGGAAGGCTCTGCGCCCCACCACGAAAGCGTTCCTAGTCGAGACGATCACGAACCCGCTCATCAGGGTCGGCGACCTCGCCGGCGTCGCGCGCTTCGCGCGCGAGCACGGCCTGACGTCGGTCATCGACAACACCTTCGCGACGCCGGTGGTCTTCCGGCCCCACCGCATCGGCTTCGACCTGGTGTGCCACTCGGCGACCAAGGCGCTCAACGGCCATTCGGACATCGCCGCCGGTGTGGTGACCGGCTCGGCGGAGCGGATCGCCTCGGTGGCGTCGGTGCTGAGCGCCTACGGCGGCAGCCTCGACCCGCACGCGGCGTTCCTGCTGGCGCGCGGGTTGAAGACGTTGGCGTTGCGAGTCAAGGCGCAGAACGCGAACGCGCTGGCCATTGCGGAGTTCCTCGCATCGCATCAGAAGGTCGCTCAGGTGACCTACCCGGGACTGGCCTCGCATCCAGATCACGCGCGGGCGGCGTCGCTGTTCGACGGGTTCGGGTCGGTGCTGTCGTTCAGGCCGGTCGGTGGCGTGGCGGCGGCGGAGCGGTTGATGAAGTCGCTCAGGCTGCCGTACACCGCTTCGAGTCTCGGCGGCGTGGAGTCGCTGGTGGTGCGCCCCGCCGCGGTGGGAGGCCATTCGGGTGCGACGTCGGTGGAGGCCGAGGGGGTCGCTGAAGACCTGATCCGCTTCTCGGCGGGCATCGAGGCGGCAGAGGACCTCATAGCCGACTTCGCCGTAGCGCTGGACACCTGAGCGCGGCTTGCTGACAGCTCGGTGCCCCGGAATCGGGAGTGCTCGCCGGTTCCATAACGTCTCCGTCAGGAACGACCGGGCCGCGACGACTCACCGGGTGGTCTCACGGGCTCGCGGGCGCCGCCGACAAGGAGGCTGTGGTGCGACGATCTGAACGTATGCTGCTGATCGACCTCGCGAACAGCGTGCAGGAGTTGACCGCGACGCTCAAGGAGCTGCGGGAGTCCCAGCGCGAGGTGCTCGAACGCCTCGCCGCCGTCGAACAGGGGGTCGAGCGCATCCACGAGGTCTCGCAGGGCCGGGTCCGGACGCAGTACGCCCAGATCGAGGACCTTCTCGCCCTCTACCGCGACATCGACCCGTCGGCGTCCCTGCCCCGCATGCGCGACTGGGCCGCCGGCCCCGAACTCCTCCGCTTCCTCTATGAGGAGGTCATGGCGCACAAGCGCACCCGCGTCCTCGAATGCGGCTCCGGCACCACCACGGTCATCATGGCCTACGCCATGCGCTCGCTCGGCTCGGGCACCGTCACCGCCCTGGAGCACGATCCCCGTTTCGCCGAACTCACCCGCCGCGAGCTCACCGTTCGCGGGCTCGCCGACTGGGCCGAGGTGGTCGACGCCGGACTGTCGGAGGTGGAGGTCGACGGTGACCTCTGGCGTTGGTACGACACCGCGGCGATCCCCTCCGGCGAGCTCGACATGCTGCTCGTCGACGGCCCGCCCGCCGATACCGGCCTCCAGGCCCGGTACCCGGCGCTGCCGCTGCTCGCCGACCGGCTCGCGGGATACGCCGTGGTCGTCCTGGACGACGCGAACCGCCCCGACGAGCGCGCGATCACCGAGCGCTGGACAGGGCGGTTCCCGCAGTTCGAACTTCAACGCCTCAAACACGAGCGCGGCACGGTGGTCCTCCGCCCGACGACACGGCTACAATGAGCAGATCCTATAGGATCTTGTCGCTAGGGGCGCTCGTTCCAGTGGGGGATCGGGATCGGTGCGAAGCGGATCCTCGTTCCCGGCCTCGCCTGCGCGGCCGCCGCGAGCGCCGCCGGACCCACCACGCCGATCACCGGGTAGCCGGCAGTCGTCGGATGGTCGGCGCCGAACAGGATCGGCTGTCCGTTCGGCGGCACCTGAAGGCTCCCCGCCACGATGCCCTCGCTCGGCAGCTCCCTGCCAGGCTCTTTGTGCCGCAGTGCGGGACCGATCAGGCGCAGGCCGATCCGGTTGGAGTGCTCCGAGACCGTCCAGTCGCCCTTGGCCAGTTCGCTCACCGCCTCCGCGGTGAACCAGTCCAGTCTCGGGCCGAGGTGCAGCTTCATCACCAGTTCCTCGCTCACCCCCGCCCACGGCGCCGGCCACTGCGTCGGCAGCGGCGGGTGCGCGGGACTCGGCCCGAGCGGGATCGTGTCGCCGTCCTTGACCGGCGCCGGGCCCAGCCCCGAGAGCAGGTCCGTCGAGTGCGAGCCGAGACTCGCCTTGGGATGCAGTCCACCGGAGAACGCCAGGTAGGAGCGCACTCCGACCTCGGCGGGGCCGGCGTCGAGCACCGATCCGGCGGGCAGCTTCACCGGCTGACCCCAGGCCTCGGGGTGACCGTCGACGGTCACCGAGCAGGGTGCCCCGCCGACCACCACAGTGACGTTGCGGTGCGCGCGGATCGTGCAGCCGGTCAGTGTCGTCTCCAGCGCACAAGCGCCGGTCGGATTGCCCGCCAACTGGTTCGCCAGACGCCATGATGGACGGTCTGCGGCGCCCGATGGCGGCACGGCGAGGTGCGCCCAGCCGGCGCGACCGGCGTCCTGGCAGGTCGTCAGGATCCCGGAGCGGATGATCTCGATGTGACTCATACGTTCTCCCGCCCATCGCCGCGCCCGCGGCCCGAAACACGGATCGACACTAGATCTCCACTTTCACGAACCGGACGCGGGTGCCCGGAACGAGCAGGGCCGCGGGCTCGCGGTGCTCGTTCCACAGCCTGCCGGGGTTGGTCATGGTCGCGATCAGCCGCCAGCCGCCGGGGCTCGACCGCGGGTAGACCCCGGTGTACGGCCCGGCGACGGCCACCGACCCTGCCGGCACCGACGTGCGCGGGTCCTCCCGCCGCGGGGTGTGGTACCGCTCGGGGAGCCCCTCGAGGTAGGCGAAGCCGGGCGTGAAGCCGCAGAAGGCCGCCTCGTACTCCACCGACGTGTGGATGTCCGCCACCTGCCCCGGGGCGACACCCCACAGCTCGGCGACGGCATCGAGGTCGGGGCCGTCGTAGCAGACCGGGATCTCGATGGCCTCGCCCGGCTGCCCGGTGTCGTCGGTGAGCACCCAGTCGGGAATCTCCGCGGCCAGGAGCTCCGGCTCCTCGACACCGTCCACGAGGACCGTGGTGGCACCGGGTACGAGGTCCGTGGCCTCGAGCGAGCCGTTGACGCGCCGGGCCTGGAGCGCCCGGTAGCAGGCCCGGGCGGCTTCGCCCGTACCGCAGTCGATGAGGACGCCGCGCGGTCCCGAAGGCAGCGGCTTGAGCCGTCCGCCCGGGGTCTTGCCGGTTCGCGGGACTGTCACGAGAAGGCCTCCACTTTGATGCCTTGGTTGTCCAGTGCGGAGCGGATCGCTTCGCTGGTAGCGACGGGTTCGGGCCCGTCGCCGTGGATGCAGATCGAGTCCGTCTCGACCCGGATCCGGGTGCCTTCGACGGTTTCGACCTCGCCGTTCGCGGCCAGGTCGACCGCCTGGGCCACGGACGCCGCACGATCGAGCAGCGCGCCTGGGGCTCCTCGGGGTACGAGGCGCCCGTCTTCTTGGTAGGCCCGGTCGGCGAAGGCCTCGCCGACGACGCGGAGTCCCGCTTCCCTTGCGGCTCGGTCGAGCTCGGAACCGAGCCCGCACAGCAGCACGTCCACCTTCGCGATGCGCATGCCCTCGATGACGGCGCCCGCCTGCGCGGCGTCGCGTCCTGCTCGATGATAAAGCGCTCCATGAGGTTTGACATAGCGGACCTCGGCGTCCGCGGCGCGGGCGAAGACCTGGAGCGCCCCGATCTGATAGGCGATCTCGGCTGCCAGTTCGGCCGGGGGTACGTCCATCTCGCGGCGGCCGAAACCCGCCAGGTCCCTATAGGATACCTGTGCGCCGATGCGGACGCCCGCGGTGGCGGCGGTGGCGCAGACGCGCTGGATGGTGAGCGGGTCCCCGGCGTGGAAGCCGCATGCGACGTTGGCACTCGTGACGAGGCGCAGCAGCCCGGTGTCGTCGGTGAGCTCCCAGCGTCCGAAACCCTCCCCCAGGTCCGCGTTGAGGTCCATGGCTTCACGTTACCGGAAAGCAAAAAATCCGGGCGCTTCAGGAACCGTGGGCGAAATCTCCTGAATGCGAGTTGCGAAAGGGGGTCCCGGTCGGCCCCCGGTGTGCCTGAGGGCGTCCTTACCGCGCTGGAGCGATACTGTGAGGGGCGACATTGCGGAAAACGCTCTCCAAAACTCCGAGTCGGCGCAGGGCGAATGCGAGACACAGCCTGCGTTGTTGTCGTGCCACTGCGGGTGCTCTTACGCCAAGCCGTTGCAGCGATCTCCGGCCTCCGCACATGCACCTGACCAAACCCTCGGTCACGGGTGCTTCCCGGTGCAGACCCGGCCGACTCCCTATTCGGGGAGCCTTCGCAACTCTCCCTGGTTCGCAACCGACCTCTCGAACCTCCAGGCGGGAGTGAAGGCTCCTTCGCCATGATCAAATATCAAGTGGCACAATGACATTGGGCAGAGCGAAGGCCCCGCGGCAACCCCGCGGGGCTGAAACGTCCTCCAGCGCTAGAAGAGTCCGAGCACGCCCGCCAGGACGAACAGGATCAGCACCACCAGCACCGTGATCGCGATATACAGCAGCAGCTGAGGGAACGCCACGATCAGGACCGTAGAGACGCCTGCCGCTATCAGCGCCACGACACCCGCCGTCTTCCACTTGCGGTTGCGCGCCGCCATGTCCTCGCGCAGCCGCTCATTGGCGCGCGAGACGGTCGGCCGGATCGGCGTCGTCGCTCGGATCGGCTGCGAGTCCTGGAATCCCGGGGGCGGCAGGCGCTGGAGGTCGGCGAGCAGCACGTCGAGTTCCGAGTAGACCTTGGCGCTCATCGCCGCGTCGATCCGCTGCTGGTACTCGGCCACGTCGAGGCGTCCGTCCTCGACGGCCTGCCGCAGCCGGTCCATCACCAGCTGCCGGTCGGACTCCGAGGCACGCATCTGATCGCGGTCCATCTGGCCACACCTCCAAAGTCGGCTGCAGGCTCAAGGATGCCAGGCAGACGCAACATGAGGCCAAGGGCTTCCTTCCGCGAGCCGAAGCTGCGACGATGGTGCCCATGGAACCGCGAGAGGAAGTCGTCGTCGGCGTCGGGGCCGCCACCGAGACCACCGACATGGTGCTCAACATCGGTCCGCAGCACCCCTCCACCCACGGCGTCCTGCGTCTGCGGCTGCGCCTCGACGGCGAGCGCGTCACCGAGTGCGAGCCGATCGTCGGCTACATGCACCGCGGCGCCGAGAAGCTCTACGAGGTGCGCGACTACCGGCAGATCATGCTCCTCGCCAACCGCCACGACTGGCTGTCGGCGTTCTCCTCGGAGCTGGGCGTGGCGCTCGCCGCCGAGCGGCTCGCCGAGATCGAGGCGCCCGAGCGGGCCGTGTGGCTGCGCACCGCGCTCGCCGAGATGAACCGGGTGCTCAACCACCTCATGTTCCTCGGCTCGTACCCGCTGGAGATCGGCGCGATCACCCCGATGTTCTACGCCTTCACCGAGCGCGAGCGCCTCCAGGAG
The DNA here is from genome assembly GCF_022548875.1 of Glycomyces sp. L485. Taxonomy (GTDB): domain Bacteria; phylum Actinomycetota; class Actinomycetes; order Mycobacteriales; family Micromonosporaceae; genus Glycomyces. The sequence continues at coordinate 80,788 of NZ_JAKZEW010000001.1, forward strand.
GTGTTCGAGGAGGCCAGCGGCGGGCGCATCCACTACATGTACAACTGCGTCGGCGGGCTCAAAGCCGACACGCCCGCAGGCTGGGAGGACCGGGCCCGAACGGCGCTCGACGAGGTCGAGCACGGCATGATCCGGCTCGACAACCTCCTGCGGCACAACGAGATCTTCGCGGCCCGCACCAAGGGGGTGGGTGTGCTGGACGCGGCCACGGCGGCGGCCTACGGGGTGAGCGGTCCGGTCGCCAGGGCCTCAGGACTCGACTTCGACCTGCGCCGCGACGAGCCGTACCTGGCCTACCCCGAACTCGACGTGCCGATCGTGCTGCGCCACGAGGGCGACTGCTACGCGCGCTTCATGGTCCTGCTCGACCAGGTGCAGGCCTCGATCGACCTCGCCCGCGCTTGCCTGGACAGAGCGGCGGCGCTCGAGGGGCCGGTCAACGTCAAGCTCCCCAAAATCTTCAAGCCGCCGGTCGGCGAGACGTACGCCTGGACCGAGAACCCCTTGGGCGCCAACGGGTACTACCTGGTGAGCAGGGGTGACAAGACGCCCTACCGGATGAAGCTGCGGTCCGCGTCGTACTCGAACGTGCAGGCGCTGACCACGCTCATGACCGGCTGTCTCATCCCGGACATGATCGCGATCCTCGGCTCGATGTTCTTCGTGGTCGGCGACATCGACAAGTGACGTCGTCAGACGCAGCCGCCGTCGGAATCCTCGACGGCGAGAGGCTGCCGGGTCGAGGGCGTCGTCCAGCTCTCCAGCCGGCCGCCGCCCGGGCAGTCGACCGCGCCGAAGTTCCACGACGCGTCCGCCTCCGCCGGCGGGGCGGGCCGGAAGACACCGAGGCCGTCGGCCGGCCGACATCCGGTGCTCACCCTGACCTGGGAGATGCCGGGATCGATCTCGGTGACCCGCACCTCGATGTAGCCCGCGGTCGTGCCGATCCAGGTCGGCGCGGCCGAGCCGGAGCGGGCGAGCCCGAACCGATCGGCGAGCCCTTCGAGCGCCACCTCGTGGCTCCGCTCGATCATGAGCGTCCTCGCCAAGGCCACACCCGGTCGCAGCGGCGTGACGTCGCATTCGCCGACCTCCAGCGGGCCGACGCTGAGGAAGTAGACCTCGCCGGTCAAGTACAGCGCGGCCTCGCCGATGACCGCGTCCATGTCCTCGCGGGCCCGCGGGGCCTCCACCTGCTCCCGTACCGATGCGCCCGAGGCGAGGAACGCGACCGCGACCAGCAGCAGCGCCCACGCCGCGACGATGACGCGCAGGCGCTTGCGCCATATCGGGGAGAGGTTCGAGAACACGCCAACAGTCTGCCTCATCGATTATTGAGACGCCGACCACAATCGGTGCTCGTCCGTCACACTTCGGCCGCTCGTCTCGTCCTCCTGACATGAACGAACCGAACGCCACCGCCGCAGTCTTCGAGGACCTCAGACCCCGCCTCGTCGGTGTCGCCTACGGCCTCCTCGGCACCGTCGCCGAGGCCGAGGACGCGGTCCAGGAAGCGGCCTCAGCCCGTGTAGTCGTCGACGGCGACGACCTCGTCGCACTGGTCGCGAACCCAGTCGTCATGGGTGGCGATCACCACGCACGCCCCCGCATCCGCCATCTCTCGCAGCAGCTTCACGACCACTTCGGAGTTGCCGCGGTCCAATGCGCCGGTCGGTTCGTCGGCGAGCACAATGCTCGGCTCCTTGACCAGTAGGCGGGCGAGCGCCACGCGCTGCTGCTCGCCGCCGGAGAGGCTGTTGACCCGATCACGTTCCCTCCCGCGGAGGCCCACTCGTTCCAGGGCCTCGGCCGTCGCACGCCTCGCGTCGCCGCCGCGCCTGCCGCGTGCCCGCAGCGCCACGCCGAGGTTCTGCGCGATCGTGGCGTTCTCCACCAGAGCGTAGTTCTGGAAGAGGTATCCGAGCGCATCGCGCCGGAACCTCCTGGCCGCGCCGGGTCCCATTCCGGTCAGTTCACGTCCGTCGAATCGGATCGCCCCGGTGCCGGGGCGTTCCAGGATGCCGATGCAGTTGAGCAAAGTAGACTTTCCCGAGCCGCTCGGCCCGGTGAGAGCGGCCATCTGCCCCGACTTGACCGTGACGCTCACGCCGGACCACAGTTCCCTGCTGCCGAAAGATATCGCCAGGTTTTCGGTCTCCAACACGGTGTCTCTCCCGTTCGCAGTCATTTCCTATGCCTCGCTCACTCCGCCGCGGACGACACGGTGATGGGAGCGGACCAGGGCGGCCAAGGTTCCTCCGGCGACCACCGCCGCGAGGAGTCCGATCGCCGCCCACTGGCCCGCTGTCATCGACACGGCGTCGTCCGGAACCGGCATCCCCATCTGCCGGTAGGCGTCCACCTGGCGCCCCAACGACCACACCTCGTACGGAATCAGGCCGACCAGTACCAGCAGCACCAGTGTTTCGAGGGCCAGGATTACGCGATGAACGGCCATGAACCGCCAGCCGTTCGTATGGCGCGCGAATATCCATTGGGAGTTCCGCTTCGTTCGCCGAGCACGACTACCACTGGATCGGTCACGTATGCCTGTGGAGCGGTGAACTCCACGGCGGCCACCGGAGTGTCGGACGGGGGGAGATAGGTGAAGAACTCTTGTCCGTCTGCGATGGCCTTCGGCTCGTACTCGACGGTCTCGGCCGCGCTTTCGATCAGTTTGGGCTCCAGGCTGAGTTCCTCCGCCAGGTCGGCCCGGTCACCCCAGAACGCGGCAGGGACCAGCACGTCGATTTCGCCTTCGTCGGCGACGCCCTTGTAGCCTCCCCCGTCTTCCATGCGGATCTCCTGGCCCGCGAGGAACGTTTCGTTGACGTACAGCACGGTCCGGCCGTTCAACCCGGGGTCGGGGCTGGAGATCCTTCCCTGTTCGACCAGTATCACGTTCTCTTCGCGATCCTGGTCGCGCAGCCACGGTCCGACCACTCGGTCGAGTTCACTCTGATCCTCGACGGAGTAGGCGTTCCCGAGTTCCAGGCCTGCGATGTCTCCCATGCGTTCGTAGGCGTCATAGGACCGATCGCGCTCTGCAACGTCAAGTCCCGTCGTGATCGCTGTCGCGGCAGAGCTGATCGCGACGTACACCGCGGCCAGCCGCAACGCGTACGCGATGGTCGAAGCGCTGCGTCCCGGGAGTTCCCCCTTGAGGGCCGATTGGATTCGAACGTTCATGACCAGCGCCAGCACCAGGGCGTTCGCGAGGAGAGCCGCGGTGGTGAGCACCAGGTCGACCGCGATCATCCCCATGAAGAAGGCCGCCGGCGAGGAGAAGCCGTTGTACACTCCGATCGCGACCGCCGCCAGAGCCGTGACCCCTATTCCGGACAGTGCCCAGATTCCGGCGGCTCCGCGGATGTCGTCGAAGAGCAGTTGGCTGTAGGAAAGCCCGTGGAGTCGGCCGACTCCGTAGGCTTTGACTCCGGAGAGGACCCCCGCCCCGACTACGGCCATGGTGAAGAAGACCATGATCGCCAGGGCCGTGTACACGGTCATGGAGACGCCGCGCGACGCGCCGTACCGGACGACGTCGGCCTCCATTCCATGCTCGGAGAAGAACCCTTGCAGCTCAGCGGCTTCGGCAGCGTCACCGAAGACGTAGTACCTGCCGATCGGGGTGTGGTTCCCGAGTTCTTCGAAGTCGTCAATCCGCGTTGTCACGGCCGAGGAGAAGTCTCTGTAGCCTCCGGTCAGCCAGTCTGATCCCGTGGACGGGTCGCCGTCCACCAGGTAGAAGTGGCGCACCGCGTGCCGCTCGTCGAGGTCGACCACTTCCTGCGCGAACGTGATCTGGTTCTCGCGGGCGAAGTCCTCGGCCTCGGCCCTGAACTCCTCGACGCTGGAAGAATCGTCCCACGTCAGCACGGTCAGGGAGGCCTCGGCGGGCAACGGCGAATCCTCGTCCCATTGCACGACCACGACGAACGCAAGGAACGCCGCGGCTATCCAGTTCGCCAAGTGCAGGAATCTCACGCTTCTGTTGATCATTCATCTACTCCGCGCCTACGGCCCGCAGGCGGTCTCCCGCCTACAAGCACCTGGAGGCAGATGATCACCTGCTTCTGGCGGGCTGAAAGGTAGTCGCTTGGTTCCAGGGCGGCGGCATGGGAGTCCACGTAGTTGTTCCTCTGAGGCGCCGGGTCGTCCAGGGGCGGGAGTTATCGTCACTTTTCGGAGGAAAGCCTACCAAGGACAGCCATGAAGCGTGTGCACGCGGATATGAAGTAGCTCATATCTGCCACTCACAGTGAGAGTTCAGACGCATATGGCACGTATCGCAGAGCGCGCGACGGGATGGCTTCAGTGCCGACGAGCTCCTTCGACATGGTTCAGCGACAGGGATCGGCTCGGGAACGCCAAGCGGGGGCACTGCGCGGCGGGAATGATGCCGCGCCTTGTGCCCCCGCCCGGGCTTCATGCCGGGGCGGTGCCGTCGCCGAGGCTGCGTCGGGGAGCGTCGTTGCGCTGGTGCCGCACCCGCCAGAGGGCGACCTCGAACGGTGTGCCATCGCCCGGGAAGGGCTCTCGCCCCTCGGGTTCGGCCGCCGGTCGGGCTCGGGCTGGCCGGGCTGTCGTGGTGGCTCACTCAGGCTAGGCCTGCCCCTCCTTGAGCGATCCGGGTCGCAGACGATTCGATCTGGGCTCGGCGGCGGTGACGACCACGGCCAGACTGAGGAAGTCTGTGACGATGTGGCGCTGCGGCCCTTGATCTTCTTGCCTACACCAATGCCCTGGTAAGACTCGGGGACGTCGGACGAGGTCTTGACCGGCTGGGCGTCGGCGATCGCCGAACTCGGGCGGGGCGCACGTTTGGAGTGCTTGCGTCGAGCGGTGGGCAGCGCGTCGTTGATTCGCTCGGTAAGGCCTTCGTTCTTCTAAGCGGCGCAAGAGTAGTAGACCGTTTGCCAGAGTGGGAAGTCGTGGGGCAGGCGGGCCGGCAGCCGGTCCGGTTGAGGTACAGGATCGCGTTCACCATCTGGCGCAGGTCATGACCTGGCCGTTGATCCCTGCCCGCTCGGCTCAATCGGCCCGCCAGGCGGAGGCGATCGGCTCGATCAACGCTCGCCGCTCAGCGGAGAGATCACCGGTATATGCAGGGCGTTCGCCGGTCATATCAAGCAAAATGAGCGAGCCTCATCTGAGGCTCGCTCATCAGGACCGATTCATCGAACCGGGACCAAGAACTCTCTTAGCGGCTCACGGCCAGCTTGGTCTCGTTGAGACCCTGCGCGGCCTCGACCTCGCCGGTGGCGTCGCCGAAGCGCGACAGCGCCCGCAGCGTCCACTTGCCCGGCGCGGCGAAGAAACGGAACTGGCCGCCCTCGCCCGTCACCACCTCGGCGGTGAACTCGCCGGAGCCGTCGAGCAGTCGCACGTAAGCGCCCTGCACGGCTTCGCCCTCGTCGTTGACGACCGTACCGGTCAGCACGGTCTCCTTCTCGATGTCGACCGACGCCGGAAGGGCCGTGTCCTGTGCGGGTGCACCGCATCCGTCTGCAGCCATTGGCTTTTCCTCTCGTTTCCGTCGCCGGGGTTACTTCGTGCCGGGCTCGTCGCCGAGCGCGATCGGCACGCCGACGAGCGAGCCGTACTCGGTCCACGAACCGTCGTAGTTCTTCACGTCCTCGTAGCCGAGGAGCTCGCGGAGCGCGAACCAGGTGTGGCTGGAGCGCTCGCCGATGCGGCAGTACGCGATCGTCGACTTGTCCTCGTCCAGGCCGGCTTCGCCGACGTAGATCTCGCGGAGCTCGTCGTTGGACTTGAAGGTGCCGTCCTCGTTGGCCGCCTTGCTCCACGGCACGCTCAGCGCGGTCGGGACGTGGCCGGCGCGCTGGCTCTGCTCCTGCGGCAGGTGGGCCGGGGCCAGCAGGCGACCGGCGTACTCGTCGGGGGAACGGACGTCGATGAGGTTCTTGGTGCCGATCGCGGCGGTGACCTCGTCGCGCAGCGCGCGGATGGAGGCGTCCTGCGGCTTGGCCACATAGGTGGTGGCCTCGCGCTTGACGACCTCGGTGGTCACCGGGCGGGCGTCGAGCTCCCACTTCTTGCGGCCGCCGTCGAGGAGCTTGACGCTAGCGTGGCCGTACAGCTTGAAGTACCAGTACGCGTAGGCGGCGAACCAGTTGTTGTTGCCGCCGTAGAGGACGACGGTGTCGTCGTTCGCGATGCCGCGCGCGGAGAGCAGCTGCGAGAACTGCTCCTGGTTGACGAAGTCGCGGCGGACCGGGTCCTGGAGGTCGTCCTTCCAGTCGATCTTGACGGCGCCCTTGATGTGGCCGGTGTCGTAGGCGGAGGTGTCCTCGTCGACTTCGACGAACACCACGCCCGGGGTGTCGAGGTTCTCTTCCGCCCAGTCGGCGGTTACCAGCACGTCTTCACGAGCCATGTTTGTTCTCTCCTGAACGTAAATGTGACTGAAGTTTGATTTCACTGAGTTCGCAAGGAGGGCCCGGCGCTTGAGCGCGGAGAAGATCGAGCAGGGATCATCCAGGCGGAAGCTTGCCGTGGACGGGGATTGAAGCCTTGCTCTAAGATTTTGCGCACGCCTGGGCCGCATAGCGGCGACTGTCCTGCCTGGGGGACGAGCCGCCTAGGGCATTCGACAGAGCGTGGTCGCGATCGTGCAGAAGTCGATCGCACGCCTCTTGGTGAGCATCGGCTTGCGCATGGGCAGAACGCTAGCAGACTTCCCGCCCCCTGGCCACATGCCTTCTCGGCATGCGGACTGTGGGCTGTCGCGCAGCGCCGTCAGACTAGGGCCACGTCCGGCGCCGAGCCGGAGATCTCCACGTTCCCCTCAGCGATCGCGATCTCGGTGAGCTGAATGCCCCACGGCAGCTCCGGCAGGTCGATCACGGTGGACATCTCGTCTCTGACCCGTTCGACGAACGCGTCCGAGCCCGGCGGCAGGCTCTCGGTGAGCGCCTCGACGATGTCCGGCGAGAAGCGGATCGCGCCTTCGCCCAGTTCGATCGCCCCGGTGCCCTCCACCTCGATCTCGAACCCGGCGGCCTCCGCGACGGCCGTGACCGAGGCGGTGCCGTCGTCGTTGACGGTCATGTCGTAGCCGGTGCGCTCGCGCAGCAGCGTCTCCAGGGACTCGACCGAGACGGTGCCCGAGACGTCGACCCGCGCGGCCGTGATCTCGGAGGTGCCGTCGGCGATCTCGCGCCAGTCGGCGTCCACGTCGTGGGCGACCATGTCCAGCGAGGGGAACGTCAGGCCCTCGGCGCCGACCTCGCGCATCTCGATGTCGATCTGCTCGAACTCGCCCGACCAGGCCTGGGTGAGGAACGGCCAGCCGTGGATGGTGACGTCGGGGCGATGGTCGGAATAGGCCCCGTGCTCGGCGGCGGTGTCGGCCACCTCGGTCGCGACGCGCCGCTCGGCCATCGCGTTGGCGATCCGGTCACCAAGCGCCACAAGGGCGACGACGATGACAAGGGGGACGAGGATGCGGCGGAGGATCTTGCCCACGGAGTGGTCTCCACTCAGTCGATGATGTAGTAAGCACTCAACAGATACACGACCGGCCCCGTGATGGCGAACGCGAGGAGCGGTCCCGCAACGTCGGTCACGGGGTGCGGGGCGGTGCCCTCGCCGTCGATGCGGCGCGCGGCGGCCATGTAGCCGCAGGCCAGGTCGACCAGGACGGCGGTGAGCGCGATGAGGAGGCCGCCGATGGCGGCGTTGCGCGGCTCGGGGCCTTCGATGACGAGCCCCGCGTAAGCGGCCGATGCGGTGCCGCACATGGTGCCGATGACGACGCCGAACGCGCCGCGCGTCACCTGGCGGTTGATGCGCGGATCGGGCATGACCAGGTCGACGGCGCGGGCGGCGAGTATGGCCGTGCCGGCTGCGACGACGGCCGAGTACATGGCCGGCGGGGCCGCGCCGAGGCGCGACAGGGCTATATAGCTGGCGTAGCCGGTCACGGCGACGCACAGCAGCATCGTGAATCCGACGCTCTCGATGACGCCCGCGTGCTCGTGGCGCACGAGCTGCGCGGCCGCGGTCGCGACGAACGCACCCGCGAGCAGCACCGTGATCGGCATGAGCGAGACCGGCGTCCACGCGACCGCGGCCCAGTCGGCGGCGATCGCGAGGCCCGCGCCGACCGCGAGGGTGACCCAGGTGCCGTCGATGCGTCGCGTCCAGGTCACGCACAGCAGCATCGCCAGCTGCAGGACCGCGATTCCGACGGCGTAGGCCGGGCGTTCCAGCTGTGCGCCGAGGATGAGGCCGGCGCTGATGACGACCGTGGCCGCCAGCGGCGGGAGGCGGTGCAGCAGGTGAGGGCTCGGCGGCGGCATGGTGTGGTCCGGGTCCGCTTCGTGCTCGCCGGTGCGCGGGGCGGGCTCGGGGGCCGGCTCGTCCGAGGCGCGGGCGGACCGACGGGAGCGCATGGAGCGGCGCCGCCCGGGCCGGGGCGGTTCGGCGGGTGGTTCCTGCCCGCCCCACGCGGGGCCGTCGGTGGGCCGAGCGGGCTCTGGGGGCTCGTAGCCCCAGGACTCGTCGGGTCGGCTGTACGACACGATGGACAGCCTACGGCAAGGCCCCCAAGAACCGTTCACCTTCGCTCCCGTGAGGAGGGGGTGTCTGGGGGATGAAGTGTTCTTTTCGGTCACCGCTCACCGCTGTGATCCCGCATGGTGAGGTTTCGGGAAGGTGAAGCTGGTCTTTTGCCTGGTGACCGTTTACACTTATCCAAGACTCCACCTACCGTCTGTAAAGCCGCCCGCCGTCGACGTCGGGAAGCGAAGACCGCGTGTGCTCAAGATCAGCGGAGGACTGCTGTGGAAATACTGATCCTCACCTCGAATCCGGTTCCGGAGTCCCCTGAGTCGATCCTGCCCTCGCTCGAACTGCTGCCCCACCGCGCCCGCTACGCGGGCCGCGACGTGCGTGCGCTCCTGAGCGGACCGAGCCCGGACGCGGTGATGGTCGATGCCCGCACCGAACTGGCCGACGCCAGGGCCACGTGCAGGGTCCTCCAGGCGACGGGGCTGACGGTGCCTCTGTTCGGGATCGTCACCGAGGCGGGCTTGGCGGCACTCCAGGCCGACTGGGGCGTCGACGACTTCCTGCTCGCCAGCTCGGGGCCGGCCGAGGTGGAGGCGCGGCTGCGCCTGGCCACCGGGAAGCCCAACGCCGCCGCCGCGGCGGGCCCGGCGGTGATCCGAGCCGGAGACCTCACCGTGGACCCCGACACGTACGCCGCGAAGCTCAAGGGCCGTCCCCTGGACCTGACCTACAAGGAGTTCGAGCTGCTGCGCTTCCTCGCCCAGCATCCCGGGCGGGTCTTCACGCGCGAGCAGCTGCTGCGCGAGGTGTGGGGCTACGACTATTTCGGCGGCACCAGGACCGTCGACGTCCACGTGCGGCGCCTGCGGGCGAAGCTCGGCAGCGAGTACGAGTCGATGATCGGCACCGTCCGCCAGGTCGGCTACAAGTTCGTCGCCCCGCCGCCGGAGAACCTCCGCGAGCACGAACCGGAGCCCGAAAGAGTGGATGCGTAGAACGTCGGCCGGGGCCGCGATCCGAAAGGATCGCGGCCCCGGTTTCGTCTAACACCAGGTTCATTCTCCTGAGGGCGTCGGGAGGGTCACTCCGTTCGCTATGGGGGAGCCGAAGTTCGGGGTGCCGTCGGCGTTGAAGGTGAACGGTTGGACGCGCGTCTGGCGGGTGCTGCCGCAGCCCTGGTCGGGCGAGGTGTTGCCGTGGTAGACCAGCCAGTGCTCGGTGCCGTCCGGGGAGGTGAAGAAGCCGTTGTGCGCGGCCCCGTAGACCCCGTTGCCCTGCTGGAAGACCGGAGTCGACCGCTTCGACCAGGAGCCGGGCTGGAGCGGATCGCCGCCGGTGTACGTCAGCAGGCCGAGCTTGTAGTCGGGCGTGTTGCAGGAGGAGGCCGAGAACGTGATGAACGTCTGTCCGTCATGCTGCAGTACGGCCGGGGCCTCGTTGACCCGCGCCCCGACGGTCTCCCAGCTGTGGGAGGGCCGGGCGATCGTGCTGTGCGAGCCGGTCACCGTCCACGGGTTGGACATGAGCGCGATGCGGACGGTCTGGTCCGAGCCGATCCACTCCGACCAGAGCAGGTACAGCTGCCCGTTGAGTTCGAGGTAGGAGCCGTCGATGTTCCACTGGTTCGGCAGTGGGGTGGCCATGAACTCATACGGCCCCATGGGCGTCGAGCTGGTCGAGCGCAGCACGTGGAGCTTCTGGCCGTCGAAGTTCGTCTGGGAGTTCCCCGAGGTGTACATCAGGTACCAGGTCCCGTCGATGCGGTGGAACTCAGGCGCCCAGTGCGAGCAGCAGCGGTTCGAGACGCCCGAGTCGTCCCAGACGACGGTGTCGGAGGCGGTCTTGAGGCCTTCGAGGGTGGTGGCGCGGCGCATGATGACCGTGGAGTCCCACGTCGTGGTGGACAGGTAGTAGTAGCCGTCCCAGTACTCGATCCACGGGTCGGCGCCGTTCTCGCGGATCGGGTTGGTCAGGTTGGAGGTGGAACCGTCGCCTACGGTGTCGAGCTCCCATTTCTGCACGGCGTCGCCGGTGTAGGTGTACTGGGAGATGCGGGCGCCGGGCTCGGTCGAGAAGTCCCACAGGTCGAGGGCCTTGTCGGAGAAGCGGTTGATGAAGGAGTAGGAGCCGTCGTCGTGCTCGGTTACCGACCACTGCTGGTTGGTGCCGCCCAGGTCAGTCCACTGGGCGATGGTCGCGCCGTCGTCGGCGTTCCACTCGTAGACGTCGAGCACCTGGTTGGAGTGACGAGCCTGGATGCGGTAGTAGCCGTCTCCGGCGTCGATGAAGCGGAACTGCTGGTTGGTCGCGTCGGTGCGGTTCCACTGCGTCAAGATGGCGCCGGTCTCGGTCGAGGCGCCTTGGATGTCGAGGGCGAGACCGGAGTGGACGCTGGTGATGACGTACCAGGTGCCGGGGGTGACAGAGGCCTGCGCCGGAGCCTGGGAGGCGGCGGCGAGGCCGAAGGCGGCCATGGCCGCGGTGAGCGCGAGCGCGATCAGATTGCGCGCGCGTCTGCGAATGGGTCTGGACATGATTGCGCTCCAAAGGGAGTCGTTGCTGTGGTGTGAGGGCGGGTCGCCCCGGCCGCGGGGCCGGGGCGACCCGGGGTGAAGGTCAGTTGCCGTCCAGGACCGGCCAGCCGGCGGCGTTCCACTGGATCTGCTCGATGCCGAGCGCGAACCCGCCGCTCGAGCCGTACGAGTGGTAGGCCATCAGCCCGCGATGGAGCGACTGGCCGCCGGAGGCCACGAAGCCCCCGTGGCCTGCGAGCACGACGGTCCCGCCGCCGTTGCGCATGTCGACGCCGTTCGAGTCGAGGAACGGACCGGTCGGGGAGGTGGAGCGGCCCACCGCGATCTGATAGGTCGATTCGGCTTCGGCGCAGCAGCGGCCCAGCGAGACGAACAGGTAGTAGTAGTCGCCGCGCTTCATCATCGAGGGCCCTTCGATGCCGCCGTCCTTGGTCGCCAGCCGGATCGGCGAGGCGCCGGAGGCGGGCTTGCCGGACGGCCAGTCGAGCTCGATGGTGTGGATGCCCCGCCACCAGGAGCCGTAGACCATCCAGCGTGTCCCGTCGTCGTCGACGATGATGTTCGGGTCGATCGCGTTGTAGGCGTCGCCTTCGCGTGACTCGAACACGATGCCCTCGTCGACCCAGCGGTAGCCGGGAGCGGAGGGGTCGAGCGTGGTGTTGGTGGCCAGGGCGATGAGCGAGCGCTGCGAGCCGAACGTGGAGGCCGTGTAGTACAGGTAGTACTTGCCTTGGTCGGCGTCGTAGTGGATCTCAGGGGCCCACAGGTTGTCGACTCCCGGGATCTGCTGGGAGAGCCAGGCGGGCTTGGTGTCCCAGACGTGGCCGAGGTCCCGCCATGTCCGACCGTTGTCGGTCGAGCGGCGGATCGGGATGTTGCCGTCGCCGAACCTGCCGTCGCCGGTGGCGAAGACGTACCACGGCTCTCCGTCGCAGCCCGCCCACAGCGCCGGGTCGTGGGCGCCGAGGCTGCCGCTCAGGTTGCCCGGCTGGCTAGGCGGGTTGTCGCAGTCGGACGGGCCGGGTTCCGGGTCGGGCTCGGGGTCCGGGTCGCCGCCGCCGATCTCGACGAGCTGCCACTGCTGGTTGGTGCCGCCGGTCGGGTCGTACTGCGAGATGCGGTCGCCGGGGCTGGTCGACCACTCCCAGACGTCGAGCGCCTTGCCCGAGAGGCGGTTGACGAGGGTGGCGTAGTCGCCGTTCTCGGTGACGCTCCACTGCTGGTCGGTGGCGCCGGTGTCGCTCTCCTGCACGACTTCGGCGCCGTCGGCGGTGTTCTGGTCGGCCAGGCCGAGCACTTTCCCGCTGTGCCGGGATTGAACGCGGTAGTGCCCCTCTCCTGCGTCGACGAAGCGGAACTGCTGGTTGGTCGTGTCGGTGCGGTTCCACTGGATCAGGGCCGCGTCGTCTTGGGAGGAGGCGCCCTCGATGTCGAGGACCAGGTCGGAATGGCGGCTGGTCAGGACGTACCAGGCCTCGGGGTCGACCTCGGCATGGGAGGCCGTCGGGCTCAGGAACGCCAGGCCCGCCGCTGCGAGGACCGCTGCGGTGAACCCGGCGAGCAGCCCTGCTCTTCGTCTTCTCATGTGATGATCACCTAACTCGATAGTTTTATGGATAAACATGCCTCGATGTTAACGTAAACAGATACGAGCGATCAATCCCGGATCACGTGAAAAGGCGCCCGCCGCGAAACCGCGGCGGGCACCTCGTTCAGTAACTCGGTTCAGGTCGTGAGATTCACGACCGTCGAGTCGATGTGCTCGCCTTCAGCATTGAAGTCGACGGTGCCCAGGTACCGGGCGTCGGCTTCGAACCCCGACCAGGCAAGGTCCACTTCGAACGCCCCGCCCAGGCTAACGCCCTGCTCGGCCGGTGAGGCCGTCAGGTTCCCCTCACCCGAACTCGGCACGATCCAGGCGTGCAGCGTCGTGTCGACGCTCGCCGCCCCGGCCCACAGGTCGACGAACACCACGAAGGTGCGGCCGCCCGGCAGGGTCACGGTCTCGTCTGACGTTCCCGTCGCCGAGCTGCCGACCAGCGCCAGCGAGCCGTCGTCGGCCTTCTCGTAGACGAACAGGTCGAGGTCGGTCCCCGCCGGATGGTCGTCGCCGAAGGTCGAGAACCGCACCAGCGCGGCGTCCTCGGACGTCGCGAACTCGAACGACGCAGCGTGCGGGCTTTCGACCGGGGCGTCGCTGGGGAACGTCGAGCTGTCCGGGTCGGTCAGCGTCACCGTCGACTCCTCCGAGGGCACCAGGCCCGACACCGAGGCGCCGAGCGTGCCGTCGAAGCCCGAAGTCCCCGAGAGAGTCGACTCGCCCGAGGCGCCGCTCAGGGCGATCTCGGCGTCCACGCCCAGTTGCGAGGGTTTGACGACGATCGGGGAGCGGACCTCGTTGCGGTCCCATCCCCAGGTCCCGTACTCCTTCCAGGTGAAGTCGCCGAACGCCCACTCGCCGAACGCGCCGTCGGTGCGCTCGATCGTGAGGGTGTAGGTCGCAGACTCGCCCGGTTTGATGTAGAGGTACCGCTTGTCGACCTTGACCGTCGTGCCGTCCGGCGCGTCGATCTTGGCCTTGTAGAAGCCGGCCTTGTCGTCGACGTTGGTGACCGTGCGGGTGACGGTCGCGACGCCGGTGAGATCCGCGACCGAGATCGACGGGTAGTTCAGCTGCGAAGGCTCGATCGGGTCGAAGTTCTCACAGGTCGACGGGATCTTCGCCGACTCCGAGGTGCCGCAGATGTACTCGATCCAGTCGGTCGGGCCGGACTCGTAGACCAGGCCCGGATCGAACATCTCCCTACCGTCGACGTGGCCGGCGCCGTAGTCGAACGGAGTGGCGTCCTCGCCGCCGCGCTGGATCGGCCGGCGCGAGGAGTCGGTCTGGTACGCCGTGGTCATCAAGGCCGACTTGACCGCCATCGGCGACCAGTCCGGGTGCTCGGAGACCATCAGCGCGGCCAGGCCGGCGATGTGCGGGCTCGACATCGAGGTGCCCTGCGCGGCACCGTAGTCGTTGCCGCGGTTTCCCTCCGGGGTCAGACCCGCGAGGATCTCGACGCCGGGGGCGGTGATGTCGGGCTTGAGCAGGTTCTGACCGGCCGACTGCGCCGGACCGGAGGAGGAGAACGCGGCCATCGACGGCGCGACCTGCTTCTCGCGTTCCGAAGTGGTGATCGAGACTGCCGGGTCCTCGGTCGCCGCGACCCAATCGGCCAGCTCCAGGCCGGAGGTGTAGTCGAGGTGGACGGTCGGCGCCGGCTGCGAGGTGACCACGCTGGCGGGCCCGCGCTCGTTCTGGTCGCGGACGATCAGCGCCAGGCCTCCGGCCGAGACGACCTCGTTCGCCATGTCGGTGAACAGGTTCCCCCGCTCGCACAGGATCGCGAAGCCCTCGGCCTTCGCCGGGTCCAGACTGCCGGGGTCGCAGCCCACGGCGGCGTCGGAGTCGGCGCCGTCGACGGCGGCGTCGGCGGCGAGCTTGATCGGCCACTCGGCTCCGCCGTTGATCGCGGCGACGGTGACGGTGGTGTCGCCGAAGGTCAACTCCGAGCGGTAGGTCATGTCGTGAGTGGAGGCCGCGACGGTGGTCGTCCACGGCTCCTGGTGGGCGACGGTGACCGGGCCGCTGTTCCCGGCGCTGGCGGACACGAACACCCCGGAGGCGGCCGCGTTGAAGAACGCGATCGTGACCGGGTCGAGGAAGTCGGCGGTGTTGGTTCCGCTGATCGAGTAGTTGATGACGTCGACGCCGTCGGCGACGGCGGCTTCGACGGCGGCCACCAGGTCGGCGCTGGCGCAGCCGCCCCAGCAGGCCTTGTAGGCGGCGATACGGGCGGCCGGGGCCATCCCCGAGACCGTGCCGTACTCCTCGCCGTCCATGACGACCTCGGCCTGGTAGTTGCCGGCGGAGGTGGAGGCGGTGTGAGTGCCGTGGCCGTCCTGGTCGCGCGGCGAGGCGTAACCGTCGGCGGCTGCGCCGCGGGAGTCGAACCAGCGGGCGCCGATCAGCTTGTTGTTGCAGGTGATGTTGGCGGCGGGGTCGTCGTCGGTTCCCTCTTCGCACTCGCCGTTCCACTTGGAGTCGATGAGGTCCTGGTCCGGGCGGGGCTCGGGCAGCGCCGCGAACGAGGGGTTCTCGGGCCAGATGCCAGAGTCGATGACGCCGACGACGACGCCTTCACCGGCCTTCTCGGGGTCGCCGAACTGCCACTTCCAAGCGCCCCATCTGCCTTCGAGGCCGAGGAAGTCCGGAGTGGTGGCGGTGTCGAGCTGGTAGATCTTGTCGGGGGCGACGGACAGGACCTTGTCGCTGGCAGCGAGCGCCTCGGCCTCTTCGGCCGTCAGCTGGGCGGCGAAGCCCGTGAACACCGTGTCGTATTCGACGACGGCTTCGACGCCGTGCTCGTCGAGGACTTCCCGGCGCTCCTCAGCGAGGTGGTCGCGGTACTCTTCGACCTCGGGCGAGTCGAAGTCGATGGCGTCGCCGTCTTCGGGGGCGGTGGCCGCGATCCCGGCCTCGTCGCCCTCATAGGTGGCGATCGGTTCGTCCGGCAGCTGGACTACGTAGTAGCCGTCCTCGTATTCGACGGGCTCCGCGGGGGCTTCCTTGTAGTGCTCGGGCGAGACCTCGGGCAGCGAGGCGGGCTGGGCTGAAGCCGGTCCGGCCGTGGTGGCGAGTCCTGCGATAACCATGGGGACGGTCGCTGCCGCCAGTGTGATCCTGGCTCCGGATCTGACGCGCGCCTTCGCGCGTCTCCCGGAGAGATGGGGGGACGAAGATCCCATTCGATGAGCTCCTCTCAAAGGGACGAGCGCCGCGCAGGGTGGAAAGCGGCGCACGAAAGCGAGCCTATGGTGAGCATGACTCGCTGTAAACCCTCATATGAGGAGAATTCGACGTTCGACCGATACTGTTACGTGGCTGTGACATTCGCCGTGCGGGCAGGCTGTGAAAGAAGCGGCTCCGAACTGTCGGCGAGCGATTACCAGCGCCACCAAAGGAAACGATGCTGAAACCGGATCTTGACCGAGCTGGCCCTGGCCTTTCCGGTTACGTTGAAACGCAATCCCTGCATTCCCTTGTATTCACACAGGTTCTTGACGGCACCCGCCATGAGGTCGAGCTCGTCGTCCGCATAGGCGCCGTCGGGCAGGATGAGCTCGACCGACGAGGCTCCGGCGTCGATCTCGACGTCGACCTCGCGGGTGCCGATGACCGCGCTTGAGAAGTCGAGCTTGACCGAGCTGGCCTTGGCGTCCAGCACGATGCGGCGGGGCGCCAGCCACTCGCCCTTGCGCTGGATCGCGGAGGCCTTGGGCGACAAGCGGAGTTCGGCGGGAGTGTTCGCCGCGCGCCGCGCCTCCGGGGAAGCTTCCCCGCGGGCGGCGAGCTGCCCGTCGGTGTCGGGCAGGTCCGCGAGGAGGCCCTCGAGCTCGCCGTAGGTCCTGGCGGCGTAAGCCTCGCGGGAGCGCTCGGCGAACTCGTCGAGTTCGAGCCGGCCTTCTTCGGTGGCGGCGTGCAGCTTGGCGATGATGGATTCGCGCTCGGCGTTCGAGACGCGCATGCTCGGGTCGGGCGTTGACATGTGCGTAACCTTCTGGTCGAACCGGCGGCCAGCCGCCGCGGCCTGCGAACGAGCCCGCCGTTGCACCATTCATCGTAGTCGAACAGGTCCGGTTGGCGGATGAGCGCCTTGGTGTTGGCGGCCCACAGTCCAACATACTGGTCACGCGTCCCCTGCGCCTTGTCGAGGAGCTTGTCGACGCGTTTGCGCGAGTGCACGCGGAACTTCGTGCGCACGGAGTCGCCCGCGTAGATGTAGAGGACGTGCAGGGCGAACGAGCGCTTCGGGCAGGTTGCGTCGCCGGCCAGTTCGAGCCAGGTGTCGATGAGCTCGTCGGTGGCGAGCGTCAGGTCCCACTGGCGGCCCTCTGGGGCCACCGATGCCGGGTCGAGCGCCCAAGCCCGGATCTCGTCCATGGTGGGGACCGCCGGGTGCGCGAACCCGGTGAAGGACGTTTCCGACACACGCACTCCTGACGGCCGACTGCGGGGGACTCGAACAATGTTCGCCCCGATCGTAGCGTGGCTCCGCAGTGACCGCCGCGCTCATTCGACGCCCATGGCGTCGACGACGGCGTCGATGCGGGCGCCGATATCGTGCAGGACCGAAAGGTCAGGGGCCCAGCCGCGTTCGAGCAACGCCTCGCGCAGGCCGACGAGCCAGCCTCGCGGATGCTCCATCACATCGGAGCCGGTGAGGACGAGAACCTCCCAGCCGAGGCCTCGCAGCGCCTGGTGGCGCCGCCGGTCGCCGGTATCGGCGGCGAAATCGACGCGGGTGGCCGTGTCCTCGTGCTCGACGCCGACCTTCCACTCTTCCCAGCCGAGCCCGAGGACGGCCGAGCGCCCGCCGGGAGTTCCGACCCGCAGATGCGGCTCAGGCGCAGGGAGGCCCGCGTCGCCGATGAGGCAGCGGGTCCACGACTCCATGGGCGACTCGGCCCTGGGGTCGGCGGCGAGCAGGGTCGCGTTCGCTCGGCGCAGTCGGTCGCCGCGCAGCCGTTCGAGGACGGCGGTCAGGCTGCGCGTGTCGACGCCGGCCCTGAGGAACTGGTCGGCGGCGGCGACGGCTTCGAGCCGCGGCAGGCCCGCTGCGCAGTCGACGAGGGTGCGGGCCCGGCAGGTCACGGGCAGGCCGTCGACGACGGTGGTGTCGGGTGCGGGCAGATCCGAGGCGCATTCGAGAGGCCAGTCCGATTCCTCGGATCCCGGTGGCAGGATGTCGAACCCGTGGATCCACGCGGCGGTGCGGCCGGTGGCGACGATGGAGGGATCGGACTCGAAGGCGTCCTCGAAGCGCTCGCGCAATCCCGTGCCCGAAGCGAGAGAGGTCTGTGCGACGGTGCGGTACATAGGTATCTGGAGCATGCATCGAGTGTCACGGCGTGAACACGCATCGTCAAGGATGGAATCTCGGCCTGTGGATAACTTCCGGCGAACCGGGGCGATCCGCTGTGGATGGAGCGGCGATGCCCGCGCCCGGACCTCAGGCGAAGGTCAGGGCGCGGCCGGATGCCGTCAGGTCCTAAGACCCGTACTCGGCGTCGCACAGTTTCCACTGACCGTCCTCTTCCACGACGGTGTAGGTGTAGCCGCTGTCCATGTCGTCCTCGTCCGGCGCTCCGTCGTCCCAGGTCCAGTTCGCCCAGGCCAGCGTGTCGCCGTTCTCTTCGCGGGAGACGCTCCAGATGATGAAGTCGTAGCCCGCCCCGCCGTACTCCTTCTGGTAGTCGAGCTGCCACTCCATGTCCGAGGTGGGCTTCGCGCAGATAAGCGAGTCGAGAGTGTCGTTGTCGCCCTTGTCGGCGGCCACGACCCAGGAGATCGCGGCGCCCTCGGGCGAGTTCGGTTCGAAGTCCTCGGAGCTGACCGGCTCGCCCCAGCCCTGGAGCTCGCCAGAGTCCTCCTCCTCGGAGGGCTGCTCTTCGGCCTCGGTGGTGTCCTCGGTCGCAGGCTCATCTTCGGTTTCGGTCGTCTCCCCACCGCTCGCGACGGGATCGTCGTCCTCCAGCATGCCGGGGACGATGAGGACCGCGGCCACACCGAGAAGCACCACGAGGCCGACGATGACACCGAGGACGATCCCGAGGTTCGGGCCCTGCTGGGCCGGCGGGATCGGCGGCGGCAGAGGCGGGCCCTGCGGGTAGCCGGGCTGGACGCCGATGGGCGGCGTCATGTTCGGCGGCGGGTACTGGGCGGGCCCCGGGCCGTAGTTCGGCTGAGGAGGGGGAGCGTTGTACCCCTGGGCATAAGGGTCGCTGGGCTGCTGCGGGGGTTGGCTCGACACGTGGTACTGCTGCGGGTCGTAGCCGCCGGCGGGCGGGTAAGTCATCGCTCTCTGTGGCCTCGTCTGCTCTGGGGGGCTCTAGGTGGTGGTCACCGGGGTCCATCGATCGTACAGCGGGGCGGCTACACGCAGTTGCCGCGCGCGGTGGGCACCACTGCGCATAGGCCGCGCGAGCAGAGCCCGTCACCGTCGGTCGCACACCCAGTGCGACTTGCATTCGCCTTGGGGGGCTACGATCTATGGCCCCAGCACCCCACCTCCGATTCCCGGTTTCCAGCCGACTTCAAACCGAGGTTCAACGTATGGCGACTGTCCCTCCCATTGGATTGTGGACGGCCCGGCTCTCCAGCGTGCTCGCACCGCTGCCCGTGGTCGAGATAATCGGCGTCAACCGCCTCTTGGGCTACGGCCTGATCTACCCGGCTCTCGCCGCGACGTGGGCGACATGCCGCTGGCAGCGGCGACGACGAAAGGCGCAGAACCCCAAGCTCGACAAGGAGATCAGGCCGCGCGACTCCTTCTGGCCCGACGAGGTCGCCGAGCCCGTCGACGCCGCCGCGGAGGTGCGCCCGCCCGAGCGGCGCGAGCGGGCGATGAAGAACCTGGTGAGCAGCATCAAGAACGAGGGCGTCGAGCCCGATCTGCGCATCCAGCTCATCCAGGACCTCGTCGACCTCGGCGGCGGCGACATGGCTCTGCGGCTCAGGCCGGTGGCCGAGTCATCTGAAGTGGACTGCGAAGTGCGGCTCGAGGCGGCCGAGCACATGGTCCGCTTCAGCGCCGAGGACGGCACCCGCGCACTCGAATCGATCGCCACCGACGCCGCCGTCGACGACCAGTACCGCCTGGACGCGGCCAGCGCGCTCGTCGACTTCGCGACCCGCGCAGCCGGGAACGCCCTCACGCAGTTGGTCACCGACGACGCCGTCTCCGAGTACGTCCGCCACAGCGCGGCGAACACGCTGCGCCGCATCGACCGCGGATCGGCCGCGACGGCGTTTCGCCACTTGGCCACCGCGCCGCTCATCACCCCGCGGCTGCGGATCATCTGCGCCGAGCAGCTGGCCGAGGACAGCGTCCCTGCCGCCGAATGCGCACTGTGGCGCATCATCAAGGGCGTCGAGTCCAGCATGGACTACAACCTGGGAGTCGACGCGGCCGAAGCGCTGCACGGGATCTGCCCCGATAGCGGGATCGAGGCCTACTCGGCGCTGGCCGTCGACGCGAACTTTCCGTGGTACGGACGCATCGAGGCCGCCTACCGGCTCGGCAGGCTCGGTGTCGAGGACGGCTTCGACCTGCTCAGCGACTTCGCCCGTGCCGAGGGGCTCGCCGACGTCTACGGGATCGCGGCGCTCGACCGGCTCTTCCGGCTCGAAGCCGAGACCGGCACGCTCGACGCCGGCGACTGAGCTTGAGGCGCGATGTGGGCGGCGTCTTCTGCTGCGGAACAGGATTCGTATTGGTTTGCACCTCGAATCCTATGTGGCCGACAGCGTGTCCTTTTCCATACCCCCAGCTCGGGTGCCCCACACTCTAGAAAAGAGCTCCATTTCGCCGTCAGAGCCCGGTTGCAGATGACGGGCTGCTCGATGCCTGCGATTGGACGGGGGGATCCCATTCCGAGCGTCTCCTGCGTGATTTCACGAATCCCAGGTTGGAGAGCGCCAGGAAATCTATCGTGGCAGAGAAAGCCGCCCGGCCGGTGTCAGACGCAGTTCGCCAGTAGTTGACCGGCGGCAACTCGGCCGAACTTCGCGCCCCGCGATCAGTCCAGGTGACTCAGTCATCCGTAGAGAGAGGTCAACATGCCGAAGTTCGTCTACATTTACCACGCACCGACGCCGCCCGCCGACGCCGCCCCACCGGACCCGGAGCAGATGGAGGAGGTAATGCGGCAGTGGATTGCATGGAGTCAGCGGGTCGGCAAGGGGCTGGTGGACTTCGGGACACCGCTCGCGGGAGGCACACGCGTCGACGCGAGCGGAGACACGCAGCCGAGCACTAGTGATGTCGTCGGCTACACCATTCTCGAAGCCGACAGCCGTGATGCTGCGGTGGATCTGGCGAGATCCCACCCGCACCTGCAGATGTCCGGTGGGTGTGTGATCGAAGTCCACGAATCACAACCGATGCCCGGAATGTGAACGCGCTCGGTCAGGTCTCCTCGGGGAGTCTCGCTACGGGCCCCACTGGCCGCCGCATGACTGTCTCTCGTTTCGGGGCTCTTCCGGCGGCTCCCGGCTCCGGCGGCGTCATCCATCACTCGAGCCAGGGCTGACTCCCATGTAGATCGACTGGATCTCCAGGTGGTGGAGGTCGCGGCGTCTGCCGAGCCAGTGCGGGCTGTCCTCGTCGAGCAGGGTCTCCCAGACGACCTGGTCCTCGGCGTCGATGAAGTCCTCGAACCAGCCGACCCGCGACGACAGGACGTGCAGCGCCCGCTTCAGGGCTTCGCCTTCGAGCGGGGCGGGCAGCGCGGTGACGTCGTTGATCACGCTGACTTCGGCCAGTCCCGCCCGCTCTAGAGCCAGGTTCCAGCCGTACGGCATGGGTTCGGCCCTGTGTTCGAGGTTCTCGGCCTCCATGCGTCGCGACCCGGCCTCGGCCAGGCGCAGTTCCAGGCCCGGACGGCCGATGCCGACATTCCAGGGCAGGAACTGCGAGGCCACGCCGCCCTCGCCGATGGCGAGCCGCCCGCCCGTGGCGAGGAGACCGGCCAGTGTGTCAAGCGCCGCTTGCTGATCGGCGGCGTGGTGCAGGACGTGCCCGGCCCAGACGAGATCAGCGGGCGCGCCGACGGCCTTGGCCAGACGCTCGGGTTCGTCGATATTGGACACGGCGGTCTCGACCGCCAGCCCCGCGTCCTCGGCTCGTTCCCGGGCCAGGTCGACCAGGGCTTGCTCGGCATCGACGGCGATCACGCGCGCACCAGGGTGCGACGCGGCGAGCGCCAGGGCCATGCCCCCGGCTCCGCAGCCGACGTCGACGATGACGGCGTCGCTCTCCCGGGAGATCCGGGCGGCCGCGCGCCGCTCCCCTTCGGCCTTGTCGTCGGCGTGCTCGCGGAACCGCTCGGCCTCTTCGCCGAAGTCGATCACCGCGCTGGACTCATGGGACGAAACGTGTGCCATGGTGCCGAACCTACCAGCGTCGGGGCCGGTCGCGGGGCCGCGAGTTTACAATCGGTGCCACCCCGACGAGGCAGGAGAAGAGCGCTGAGTACGACGCCGAATCCGGAGGTCTCCTCGCACCCCGAATCGCCTTTCCACGTCGTCACCGGACGGCCTCCGGACCGCGTCGGCAGCGGCTACGGGCTTTTGAAGGTACGTCTGCGAAAAGCGACCAGGGCGGACAGACCGCTGAACAGCGGGCAGCCCCGAGGGCACGCCGCGGTGCGTCGGTTCCCGCTTCCCGGCGTGCCCGTGCTGATGGTCGACTCCCGACCGGTGGCGCAGGGGGTAGGGACCGCCTGGGTGCGACTGCCGCCCGGCGACTACCGCTGCTCCGTCCAGGCCGGGGGCTTCGCCGGCTGGTGGACGGTGACGGTCGCCGAGGGCGAGACCGTGGCCCTCGACTCGCACCCGGATCGCGCCTGGCCTTCCGCGGACGTCGAACTGCCGCTGGAGCCCGACCGGTTCGCGCGCCGGATCCGGTACTGGACGGCGGTGTTCTACGGACCGCTCGCCGTCGCGATCGCGTTGCTGATCGTCGCGCTCCCGGGCTGCCTCATCGGCGCGCTCGTTCCGGGGCTGGTGGACACCGATCGGGAGAGGCTCATCGCGGGCGGCGCGTTCGGTCTGCTCGTCCTCGCCTTGTGGGCGGCCATGACCGTCCACCACGTCGGCACCATGCGGCGATCGAAACGCCATCGGCGCCAGCAGGAGCGGATCGCTGTCGAGCCTCGGGACACCGGTGGCCCGAGCGTGTACGAGTTGCCGATGACGGCCTCGAAGATCGCCGATGCGACACCGCACGGAGGCGGTGTGCTGCTCGACTTGACCTGGGAGGTCGTCTGGCAGCGCATCGACAGGAACGAGAGCATCGACTGGTACCTGCTCGAACATTACGGCGAACCCGAGGTGACCGGTCACCGGCCCTGGATGCCCGATCCGACCGTCGTGATCGGCGGATCGGACCTTCATCTCTCCTGGGGACGCTGGTGGATTCCGCTGCCGCAGGGCGCGCACGAGGTCGAGCTCGCCGCTCCGCGCCAAGGCGAAGGCGAGCGCGCCTGCGACGACGACCGCTTCGTCACCTGGGACGACACGGTCGAGGTCAAGCCGGGATGGGTCACGCACCTTCGCCTCAACGGCACGGTCATCCAGCACTACGAGAACGACATCTACTCGCTGCGCCTGACTGGTTTCGAATCGGAGGCCCGCGCCTACGGCATCGACGGCAATCTGATCGGCTTCCGCAAGCGCCGCCTTCCGCGCAGGCCGCTGGACGGCCAGACGGATGAACGGTTTCACCACAGCCTCTTCCACGAGCGGGTTCGTCGCGGTGAGTTAGTCTCGCCGTCATGAGTGACCGCAATTCGAGCCGGCCGTCGATCTTCGAGGACCCGGAGGCCTACTTCGAAGCCTTCCAGCAGCGGAACCGTGCCATGCAGGAGCGCGCCCAGGACCTGCAGGCCGCGATGGCCGAGGCCCATGCCACGGCGGAGTCCCCTGACAGCGAAGTGTCCGTGACCGTCAACGTCTCCGGTGGACTCGAGGACATTCGGTTCACTCCGGAGGTGCGCCGCATGGCCGCCGAGACGCTGCGCCAGACGGTCCTGGAGACGTACCGGAACGCCATGCAGCAGGCTGTGCAGAATCTGGACTCGGTGATGGAGTCGGTCCTCGGCGCGGACTCCGAGACGATGTCCGTGTACCGCAACGCGACCCGGCTGAACGAAAGGTAGGCACATGGGACAGGGAATCGACGTCGAACCCGAGACGCTGGCGCAGCATGGCGCGAACATCGCCAGCGTCGTCGGCGGGGTCGTCAAGGAATGCCGCGCGGCGGCCGATATGGCCGAGGGCGGCGGATTCAACGAGAGTTACGGCGCCATCATCAGCCCCATCGCCGTCCCCGCCATGGAGCTCGTCACCTGGAACGCGAAGAGCGCGATGGACGCCGCGATCGGCTTCAACGACGCGCTCGCCGAGGCCGTGGCGGGCACCGCCGCCGTCTATGACAGCATCGACTCCGCGATCGCCGAGGACTTCGACAAGATCGCGGAGGCGATGGAATGAGCGACAACGCCTTCTATGTCAGCAATGACGGTGACGGGGACGGCTTGTCGGACCCCGCGCCGCTCGCGGGCAGCCGTTTCGCCGAAAGCCTGACCAACGTCGGGACGGACCTCTCCGCCGCCGGCAGCGAGGATTGGGACTGGTCTAATTTCGCCATCGACGGCGCGGTGGCCGGCCTCGATGTGCTCGCCTTCGCGCTCAACCCGTTCAAAGAACTGGTCATGGCCGGAGTCGGCTTCCTCATCGAGCACGTCGACTTCCTTCGCGAGCCGCTCGAGTGGTTCACCGGCGACCCGAACGCGATCTCCGCGCTCACCGAGACCTGGTCGAACATCGCCGGCGGGCTCCAGGCCTCCAGCGGTTCGGTGGCCGAGATGATGGCCGAGGTGGAGGGCTGGAAGGGCGACGCGGCGGACGCCTACAAGTCGGTCGGAGCGGCCTATTCGGAGCTGCTCGACGGGACCGCGTCCGCGGCCCAGGCGGTGTCCCAGTGCTACATGGTCATCGGCATCATCGTCTCGACGCTCAAGGCCATTGTGCTGGAGCTGCTCTGTGAATTCGTCTCCCGCGCGATCATGATCGGCCTGGCGGCCCTCGCCAACGCCGCGTGGTCCTTCGGCGGCTCCATCGGCGCCGGGATCGCGATGACGATCACCAGCGCGATCCAGACTTCCGCGAAGATCGGCACCAAGGTCTCCAAGGGCCTGGCGAAGGTCGCGGAGGCGCTGAGCCAGATCAAGCACGCCGACAACGCCTTCGGCAAGATGATCCGCAGCGTGTCGCAGATGGCCGACGAGTTGGCGGGAGGTATCGCGAACAACATGAGGGCGCTCGACATCCCCTTCGACAAGCTTAAGGACAGGTTCCCGGTGCTCAAAGGGGACATGTTCAACTTCAACGGCGGGTACAACCTTCCCCAGCCGTACATCCCCGGCTACGGCCGCGTCGGCGGGCCGACCTCGATCGCGGACGATGTGGGGGACGCCTACGGTTCGGTCAAGAACGTCTGGGACAACGGTCTCAAGTGGGGCGAGAACGGTTCCGGCCTGGCGTACTTGGCCGAAGTCGCGGGTGGCACCGGCGCCACCGGTCTGCGCGGCTTCCTCGGCGGCATGAAGAACAACTACGCCGCCGGCGAATCGGGCCAGGACGCGGAGGAATCGACCACCGAGCGCATCTGAGGTCCTCCTGTCGGAATGGCGCGGTCCGGAGGCGTCAGCGTCGGCCGGGGCGCGTGTCGTCCGGGGCTTCGGAGCGCGCCCGGCCCGTCTCATACGCCCACATCGCGGCCTCGACTCGGTTGCGCAGGTCGAGCTTGGCCAGGATGCCGCCGATATGCGTCTTGACCGTTCCGAGCGAGAGGAAGATCCGCTCACCGATCTCGACGTTCGTCAGTCCGACGGCCAGCAGCGCGAGCACGTCCTCCTCTCGGGCGGTGAGCGGCGAGACCGGCTGCCGGACCTGCCGACGCGGGCGTGAGAACTCTTCGAGCAGCCGGACCGTGATCCTGGGCGAGATGAGGGCGTCGCCGTTCGCCGCGGCCCGTAGGCTTTCGCCGATCAGCTGCGGCCCGGCGTCCTTCAGCAGGAATCCCTTGGCACCGGCGCGAAGCGCGCCGTGAACGTACTCGTCGAGGTCGAAAGTGGTGATGACGACGACCGCGATCGGATCGGCGACACCCTGGCCCGCGAGCAGGGAGGTCACCTCGATGCCGTCGAGTCGGGGCATCCGGATGTCAAGGAGCGCGACGTCGGGCCGGAGACTTCGTGCGAGCTCGACGGCCGCCACGCCGTCTGCGGCCTCGCCGACGACCTCGATGTCCGGCAGCGTCTCCAGCAGCATGCGAAGACCCGTGCGCACGCTCTCCTGGTCGTCGGCGACCACCACCCGGATCATGCCGCACCTCTGACCGGGATCGTCGCGCGCAGCGTCCAGCCTCCGGCCGAGTCCGGGCCAGCGGCGACGTCCCCGCCCAGGAGCGCCGCCCTCTCCGACATCCCCCTCAGCCCATGCCCCTCGCCCGAGGCCGGGCGTGCGGGGGCGCCGTCGTCGTGGACGACGATGCGTGCGACTTCCGGGCCGACGGTGACGGCGACGTCGATCGCCTTGGCGGCCCGGGCGTGTCGGCGCGCGTTCGTGACGCCCTCCTGCGCGATCCGGAACAGGCTCGACGCGACGACGGCAGACGGCGAGTCCGGCGCGTCGACCCGCACGGTGACGCTCGGCGGGCCGGGGTCGGCGAGGCCGGCCAGCTCGGCGAGTCCCGCGGAGGGAGCGTAGTCGGCGGAAGCGCGGAGGGTGCCCACGAGCGCGCGCATGTCGGCGAGGACCGTCTGCGCTTCGCTCTCTATGACACCGAGGGACTCCGCTACGCGTGCCGTGTCGCGCGGGTCGGCGGCCGCCGCCTGCGCGCGGATCACGATGGCCGAGGCGTGGTGCGCAACGGTGTCGTGCAGGTCGCGGGCTAGAGCCTCGCGTTCGGACGCGCGGACGGCCTCGAACTCCCGTACGCGTGACTCCACACGCTCGCGCCGCAGCGCACCGATCAGACACGTAACTCCGACGATCGCGACCCCGGCGACGGCACCGGGGAGCCCGTCACCGCCGAGCGCGATCGAGAGCGCAAGGCCGGCTGCGAGAACCGCGCCGCCTGCGATACGAGCCCGCCCCGATCCCCAGCGGAACACGGCATAGGGAACCGCGAGCAGCGCGAACATCGTCACGAGCGCGTTCGGTTCTACTCCCGCAGCGGCCTGGGCGATCTCGAATCCCGACGTCGTGAGTGTCGTGGCCGCCACGACGATGAGCGGTCGAGAACGTCGCCACGGCAGTCCCGCCAGGAGTGCGAGCGTCAGGACTGTGGTCGCGAACGGCCAAGACAGGTCCGAACGGACGGTGCTTTCGAGGACGGTCGTCGCGGCCAGCGCGATCACGAGCACGGCATCCCGCGGCTTCGGGCCGTCCGCGCCCGCGGCGGCCGGACGAGACCACACGGACCTGATCAACCATCGCACGCTCGGGATGCTACTCATGTCGCGCTCAGCGCGGGTCGGTGCCGACGGGCGATTACCCATTCCGCCACGGCGGCATTGATGAGCCAACCGGCGCTCATCTGCGCGAAGCGCCAGAAGACGTCGGGTTCTCCGAAGATCAGCAGGAACGGGCCCGATGTGAGCACTTGGGTGCCCGCGCCCATCGCCAGGGCGTAGGCGCGGATCATCCACGGCCCATGCGCGGCGACGTCCCGCCGGGCGATCGCCGCGACCCCCAGCGCGATGAAGGCGATCATGAGCGCGCCGACGATGTATCGCGAGACCGCGAGCGCGACGCCGTCGGAGGGAGGCATGTCGTAGAACGCGGTCATCCACACCCCGCTTGCGGCCACTGTGAGCCCGGCCGGTACAAGCAGGTACCGCCCGGCGAAGCGATGCCAGGCGTTGTGCCGCAGCCGCAGTCCGGGGAGGAATTGGAAGGCTCCGACGATCGAGTAGACGAGCGCGCCGGTGATGTGCAGGACGACCGGCAGCGGCATTCGCAGGAATCGGGAGTTGGCGGTCGTCTCCGCTGCGCCGGTGGCGATCTCGCCGATACGCATCATCCCGGCGAGGGCGGGAACGAGGGCGAGCAGGATGAGGCCGGCAGCGATCAGCCACTCGCGGCGAGGAGGGTTCCGAGAAAGGTCCATACCGTGATCCTGCTGGCCGCGACGTTCGGGCGCTTCGGCCATGTGGCCGAATGTCTCGCTGCGGCCTGTCGCGATGCGGATAGGGTGAGTGTCCATTCTCGTGGATCGAGGAGAGGCTCCGGTGGAGATGAAAGCGGTTGTGTGCGAGCGATACGGGCCGCCCGAGGGCCTCGCGCTGCGAGAGGTTGACAAGCCGGAGCCTGCGGCCGGCGACGTGCTGGTCAAGGTGTTGGCGACGACGGCGCATGTCGGTGACACCCGGATCAGGAGGGCGGACCCGTTCTTGGCGAGGCTGGTCTACGGACTTTTCGCACCGAAGAAGAACCTCGTGCTCGGACTGGAGTTGTCCGGTGTCGTCGAAGCCGTCGGGCAGAACGTCACGTCTTTCACGGCGGGCGACGAGGTGTTCGCGTTCACCGGGTTCGGGCTGGGCGGATATGCCGAGTACCGGTGCCTGCCCGCCGTGGACAACGGCCGTGTCCAACGGACGGGGCTGGTGGCGCCGAAGCCCGCGAACCTGACCCATGAGGAGGCGGCCGCCGTACCTGCGGGAGGACTCACCGCGCTGAAGAACCTCCAGAAAGCGCGGGTCGGTCAAGGCCACAAGATCCTGATCAACGGCGCCTCCGGCAGTTTGGGAACGTACGCCGTCCAGCTCGCCAAGCACCACGGTGCGGAAGTCACCGCCGTCTGCGGCACCGGGAACCGTGACCTGGTCGTCTCCCTCGGCGCCGACGAGGTCATCGACTACACCGAAGAGGACTTCACCCGGACTGCGAACAGGTACGACATCGTGTACGACGCCGTGATGAAGACCAGTGCGGCGCGTTGTCGACGAATCCTGAAACAAGGTGGCGTCTTCGTGAACAACTCCCGCCTCCCGAAGATCGAGTATGCCGACCTGTTGCACTTGAAAGACCTGATCGAACGGGGCCACCTGCGACCAGTCATCGACCGGACGTACCCGATGGAGGAGATCGTCGAGGCGCACCGATACGTCGATAAGGGACACAAGAGGGGAAACGTGAGCATCACCGTATCCTCGACCCCACCCCCAGCTGCCTGAAGAGGGCGACCGGGTCAACTTCGCCTACCGGTTCGTATACAACGGCGAGTCTCTGTCGGACGTCGGCTGGACGCGTGTGCAGTAGACACAGATCGGGTAGCGCTGACTTGTGCGACCGTATACTCCTTTGAAGCGTGGCAGGAGTCCGACGGCGTGTTCACGGGCGACGGCTGGCTCAGTCTCGAGCATCCCGAGCGTGCTGCCGAAGCGCTGCTGATCCCCAACAACATGGCCGAGAGCCAACGCACCTGCGAGGACGACCCGAAGGACGGCGGCGGGACACACCCTCCTGCGCACGTTGCAGCCGGAGATCAGTTGTGAGGCTGTGGAACCTCGCCCGCCCTACCACTCGTATGCGAGCCTGTGACCAGGCATGATACTGGTAGAGCAGGCCCTGACATCGCGCTGGACAAACTGATACGACCCAACTGGAATGCCAAGCGGCTTGTCGACCGCGCGGGCCGGGGCGAAGCCCCGGCCCGTCAGCAGTTCAGCGGTCGCAAGCGCGCTGGTGGGCGGCCCAGATGCGGGCAGCGGTGTCGGCGATTGCAGAGGAGTGTGTTGCGCTCCAATCCATATGGACGGGTGTTGCGACCCGCAACTCCGGGCGGTCGCCGTCGAGGCCGATGATCGATCCGAGGACTGCCGGTTCGATGTCGGCAAAGGTGACGCGGAGCCGTGGCTGGGCTGGGAGCGTGGCGAATCGGAGCGTTCGGCCTCCGATGGTCTCGACGGCGAGGACCGGAAGCCCATCTGGATCGGTGCTCTCAACAGCCTCGGCAAGGACAGGCAGCGCGGTGAGCGCGACGAAGTATCGGCGGCGGACTTGTCGTGGCGTGCGGCGGGAGCGGCTCACCGGACACCGCCTCCCGATGCCGGGTGGAGTTGGTCGAAGTGCCGCTCCCACTGGAGGACGTAGGGCGCTTCGGACCTGGGGTGCGGGCTGGGCCTGTTGGCCGGGACGTGCCGCATGTCGACCGGGTTCGTGTTGGCCGGCGGGTCTGAGGGTGCTGCTGCCTCTGGCCCCTTGAGTACCACGACGATCCACCAGACGAGACGGAGCAGGGCCGCGATCGTGCGCCCGCATTCGCGTTCAGTCGCCGAAAATGTGGACTTATGGGCGGCGGCGAGCGGCTCGGAGTCGACCAGCCACCGGTCCCAGGCATCCTCGCGCAGGTTCGAGAACCGGTACGGCTCTTCGCCGCCGAGGTCTTCTTCGCTCAAGACCCGGCGACAGCTCGGGGCCGGGCTCGGCCTTGCCTCGGCGACCGGATCGGGCTCTTTCTCCCACGGGGGAATCGGATCGGGCAACTCCCCGCGACGATGGCGGCCGGTGCGCCGGTCCTGACGCCAACCCGGCGTCCCGTACGGACCCGTGTCCTCCGGGTCGTGGGGGCGGTTGGCATCGATGATCCAGGTATCACCCGGCTGGTGCCGCAGGTGCGGCGGTTCGTAACGCGGCGAAGCCGGATCAGAGTCCGGCGCTTCAACATCGCACAGGTCCGGACGCGTTTGATACCGGTACGCACCAGGCGTAGCCGGATCGGGTGAGCCGTCGGGAAGGAACAGGCGGCGGCCCGCCCAGTCGAAGTACCCCTGGCCTGGGACTTCACTCAAGCCGGGGTTGTCGGGATGCGGGTAGTCGTACGAGTTTCGCTCTACCGCCTCGGGGCGTTCTTGACGTACGCTGACAGAGACCATGGAGGGTTTCCTTCCGATGGTTTGGGTTGGCGGGCCGCCGGTCAGATTGGCGTTTGAAGGGCGGCCCGCCGCTTCCGTATTCAGTTGGTCTTGGAGTCCGCGCACTGCGCGTGCACAAAAGCGTTACACACCTGTACTAGTGCTTTCAAGCAATGACACGCCAACCAACCAAAACCGTCTAGCGTCTCTGGCGTCACATTTCGCTTGCTCGGTGAACCTCATTGGCCCCCATGTCTATTGAGCTCATCAGACAAACTCTCATGTTGTCCCCTGTTGTTCACCGGGGCAGAACTTCCGAGAGCAGGTTCAATCGAATGCAAGGGAAGGCGACCGTAAGTGGTGACGAGACCGCCGCAGATGCTCGGACCGAACAGAATCCACAGGAGCACCACGGCGGCCCTACCCGTCCCAGGCATGCTGGATAGTCCTGAAGTGGGTTCGTACGGCGACTGCTGCAGCGACAGCGCTGGAGGCCAGATCCGATTTCGGGTTCAGGGGCGGAACTGGAGATGTCGGTCATGAAGCATGGCTTCAGGCGGTTAGGGTGCCACCAAGCTTGAGACGGCGGTTCTCGGATCGCATGCGGTCGAGCTGAGCGCGCGGGACCGGGCTTCGGTACGGTAGTCATCGTGGGCGAAGGCACGAAGCGCAGGTTCAGGTTTCAGCCGGTCGATGACGACGGGCCGGACTTCGGCGACCCGCCGAGGAACTGGGGCCGGGTCGTCTCGATGGCCGGCGTCTGGACCGTGGTGCTGCTCGGCGGCGCCTGGATCGCCCCCGGCTTCGCCTCCGGCGGAAGCTCCGCCGCCACCGATGTCCGCGACCAGCCCGCCACCGACGAGATCAACGCCGCCTCACGCTACCTGCGCTTCGGTAGTGACGACGACGTAGACCGCGCGGAGCAGGTCCTCTGCGACGGAGCCTCGCCGGGAGTGAAGCCGGCCGATCTCGTCGAGCTGCGTGCCTTCTATGAAGAGGAGCTAGGAAGCTATCCTGAGACGGAGGTCAAGACCGAACTGCCGGAAATGACGGCTCAAGGGGCCGAGGTCGATGCGACGATCTCTTATATAGCAGGGAATTCCTTCCGCGAAGAGTCCTTTTCAGTCACCGTCAAAGAGTCCGATGGCGACTTCTGCGTGACTCAAGCGGTTCGGCACGAACAGGAGCAGGACGAGCCCGGATCGGCCGGTGATCCGCAAGAGCTGGCCGCACGGTATCTGAGCGCGGTCTTCGTCGCCCGCAACATCGAGGCCGCTGCCGGCCACCAGTGCAGGGAGTACGAAGGGGTCGAGCCGCGGGAACTGAGTGACGCTCTCTCTGACTGGGAAGTGCTCTTCGGCGAGGCCAGCGCGATCCAGAGCTTCGATGGTGACCCGGTCACGTCCACTGGTTCGACCGTGGTGCCGATGAGCGTAGAGCTCAGTTCCGGCCGAGCAGTCGAAACCTTTTCCTTCGAAGTCACTGTGGAAGGCGATTGCGCCGCAGCTCTATCCGGAGGGGAAGCGCTGCTGGAGACTTCAGACTGATATAGGTTCTCAGACCGAGCCTCCGCGGAGGACGATCATCCGAACCGCACGGAGCGGGCCGCTCCGGCCATGAAGCATGGCCGTTGCAGGCCGCATCGACAAGTCCAACGACCCGTAAGCCTGGCCACGTGGTCGCACACTCCTACGGTGCGATCGCCG
This sequence comes from Glycomyces sp. L485, assembly GCF_022548875.1. GTDB lineage: Bacteria > Actinomycetota > Actinomycetes > Mycobacteriales > Micromonosporaceae > Glycomyces. The sequence continues at coordinate 113,096 of NZ_JAKZEW010000001.1, forward strand.
CTTCTTCGCAGATCTTGGCTTGTCGGTAAGGTCGTGAGTCCTGGTCGTCGTCGAGTTTGTGCGCGTAAGGAGGACATTGTGGTCAGTACCCCGGGTCCGGTGCTTTTGCTGACAGCGGCTGTGATCTGGTCCGAAGGTCGGGTCCTGCTGGTCCAGGAGCGCGGTGACGCAGGAGGTCCCGAACGGTGGGGTCTGCCGGGCGGCCAGGTGGAGTCGGGGGAGTTGGTGATCGATGCGCTTGTCCGTGAAGTCGCCGAAGAGACCGGTCTGCGGGTTCGCGACGTGGGTCCCTTGGCGTTCGTCACGCAGCATCGGACGCATCGGCATCCGGGCACCGCGCTGGTATTGACCCATGAAGTGCTCGAGTTCGACGGTGAGCTGGCGCCGCGGGACCCGGACGATCAGATTATGGTGGCGGAGTTCCTCTCTCGGGAGATGGCAGTTGAGCGTGTGCGCGCGTTCGGGAGTGGGCCGCAAGTGGATCCGCTGGTCGATTACTTGATGACCGGTCCGCAGGCCGCGGGCGCGAAGAGTTGGTTCTGGCATATGGATCGGGAAGGACCGTTTTCAGTCAGGGTCGTGCCGGGCTGAGCGCTAGCGGGCCAGTCTCCGTTTGGGGATGGGTTCGGCATTCCGAACGAGCAGGCGACGGATCTCGGGCTGCTTGAGGTAAGCCAGGCCTGTTCGCCGGGTTCGGTGGGCCGCATCTGCTCATAGCGGTTTCCGCGCGGGAAGACGACGGCAATCTCAACAGCCTGGCGGAACCGCCACCTCTACCGATTTGGCAATGCGGCACCGATAGTCCTGATGAGAACCTACACTCGACGATTTCACTCCAATGGAGCGCCGACATTGCTCATGAACGCGACCGGGTCGACCGCGCCCTCGGAGGACCGGTCTCCGTTCAGGTGCACCTCGTAGTGCAGGTGCGGCCCCGAAGAGCGGCCTGAAGAGCCGACGTATCCGAGGATCTGGCCCGCCCGGACTACGTCTCCCTCCTTGACCAAAGGTCGAGAACTGAAGTGGCAGTAGCGGGTCAGGTAATCGCCAGCGTGCAGGATATTGATGTACCAGCCGCATCCGGCGACCGACGGCGATCCGTCCACATCGCACGAATAGGGGCTTCCGTCCGGTCCGAAGGCATTGCACTCCGAGGTGATGACCGTCCCGCTGGAAGCCGCCACGACCGGTGTGTCCCGGGGCGCGCCGATGTCGACGCCCTGGTGGGTCGGGCGTGCCGCCGTCCGGAAACCGGACCAGATCGGTCCCTGCACGGGGATGATCCAGCCCGCCGCCGAAAGTTCGCCCGGCCCCGCGCATTCGCCGAGGCTCACGTTCACCGCCGAGGACCTGCCGCCGCCCCCTGTCAGCGTGTTCACGATGTCCGTGGCATCGGGCTCGTGCTTCGCATACGCGAACGGATACGCCGAGATCTGCACGCGCTGAGCGGCCTCGGTAAGCGCCATGCCCTCCCAGCCGTCGATCGTCTTGAGCTTCTCGTAGAACTTGGTCGCTGCGTAGACCGGATCCTGGATCTGCTCGGGCGTCCCCCAGCCCGAGGACGGCCGCTGCTGGAAGAGGCCGAGGGAGTCGTGGTCGTTCCGGTCGCCGAGGTGTCCCAGGTTCGTCAGTCGCGATTCCTGCATCGCCGTGGCCACGGCGACGATCCAGCCGCGCGCCGGGATCTCCAATTCCTGGCCGACCGAGACGATGATCGCCGCGTTGTAGACCTGATCCTCGCTCCAGACACCGACGGACGGCAGGTCCGCGTCGGGATCCACCATCACGTTGTTGCCGCAGCCGGCCAGCATCATCTGGTTGCCGCCGTTGTCATCGTCCGACTGGTCGGCGAGCAACTGGATCACCACGCCGGCCGCGCCGAGGCAGCACACCGACACCAGCGCGACGCCCCACATCCAGCGCCGCCACCAGCGTGGGCGCCTCGGAGACTCCAGCGTCGTCATGCGGCCTCCCAGTCGATCGCCGACACCAGCCACGCCTGCGAGGCCCACGAGTTGTCGCCCTCGATCATCGTGAGGATCAGCGTGCCGGTGTCCATCGGGATGAGGACTTCACCGCCGTCGGTCTCGGCCTCACCGGTGATCTCGGCGGCGGGCACTCCCGAGGGGTCGACGCCTCGCATCAACTCGGCGGCCTTCTCGGTCAAGTACGGCTGCATGCTCTGGAACCAGGAGTTGGCGTCCTTGCCCTCCCCGCCGATCCACGCCTCGGCGAATTCGAGAGCCTTTTCCACGGCCTCGTCGGGAAGCCCCTCGTCCTCATAGGGATCATGGAGCGGCGAGTCGTCCCCATCGCACTCGTCTCCCTCGCATTCGGGAACGGTGATGCCGTCGTCGACCGTGAGCTCCTGCGACGGAGAGTCGGAGGCGGAGGACCCGTCGTCCGATCCGCCCGAACTCAGCGGAAAGTCCTCGCGCCCCTGGGTCAAGGCGAGCGCCCCGACCACGAGCAGCACGATGATCACGACGATGCCGTATCGGGAGAAGATGATCCGCAACGCCGTGCGCATGACTAGTCCCTCCTTGGCGGGGTGTACACGCCCCCGCCTGCCGAGGACGATGCGCCGCTCGGCTGCTGACCGGGCTGCTGCTCGGGGGGAGCCGCCCGGCCCTCACTTCGATCCGTCTGTCTGACTTGGCCGACATCGGATCTCGACTCCGGCCGGGTCTCGCCCTGGCGGACGGTCTCGCGGCGCCGCTCGATCTCGGTCTCCTTGCGTCGCTCCTTGTCGATGGTGCGGCCGAAGAGCGCGTCGGTGGGTCCGCCCGCGCCCTGGAAGCTCGAAAGCCGTCGGAACGGCCGCAGCAGCAGCCACGCCGCCACTCCGACCAGGCCGATGAGCATGACCTGCATCCAGCTCGGCAGGTTCGCCCCGAGTATTCGGTCCGCGGCGAACAGGTAGATCACCGCCGCCACCGCGAACACGATGACGTTGATGACCGCCGCGAGCACGATGTTGACGAGCCGCTTGAACGGCCCGCCGGCCGGCCGCAGGATCGCGACCGTCCCGATGATCGGAAGCGCGATGACCGCGAAGCGCACGATCATGAAGCCCAGGATGATGAGCACCGACGCCGTGAGGTCGAACAGCGAGAAGAACAGCGAGGTCAGGAGCGCGAGAAGGCCGGAACCGGTCCGTTCCCACGCTCGGCCGCCCGTCAGGTGCTCGTAGGCCTCCGGGTCCTCCTGCTGGATCAGCGTGGCCAGCTTCCGCCAGTTCTCCCGCTTCTCCTCGATGATGTCCGCGCGCTCGCCGGTCGATTGCTCGGACTGTTCATTCTCGGTCCACGACATCGCCTGCGCCGCATACAGTGCCGGGCCGAACTTGTAGGCGGTGTTCGAGCTGCGGATCTGCGGATTGCCGTCGTCGTCCTCGAGATCCTCGCCGTTCACCTGGTTGAAGGTGACCTCTTCGCCCTGGCCGAGCATGGCGCGCAGCCAGTTCTGGTACAGGACGTCGCCGGTCGACATGTCCGAGGCCTTCACCGCCGCGCTCCGCGTGTCGATGCAGTCCGCGTCCGGGTTCGCCCGACGGGTCTCGCGGTACTCGCTGTTGCTCAAGCCAGGCATGCTGATGCAGCCCTCTGCCGCCTCGTCCTGAATCAGACCCTGACTCAGGTTCAGACCGGCGGACATGCCCTCGTCGGCCCAGCTCGCCGCCTGCACCGGCCAGCGCGCCACCGCCGTCACCAGCACCAGGATCAGCACCGCCCAGGCCGTCGTGGTCACCGCGTTGTTCATGTCGGCCTGCCGGCTGCGCCATAGCAGGTACAGGCCGACGACGCCGACCGTCACCGCGCCGAAGATCGTGAAGACCTGGCTGTACACGGCTTCGCTGCCGGTCTCCATGAACTCGTTCGACCAGCCCCACAGCCGCTGCGGGTCCCAGGCGGCCTGGCGCATCGAGTTGGAGGCGCCGATGACGGCCGTCGAGGTGTTGAACTCCATGTTCGCCAAGGCGTTCGCCGTGTCGGCCCCGTCGGGCAGACTCAGCGAGTCGATGCATTGGCCGCCGACGCTCAGCTCCTTCGAGGCGTACATGGGCAGCTGGTATCCGGCGTAGCCGTAGCGGCTGTACTGGCCGATGCCTTCGCCCTTGTCCGGCAGGCTCGGTTCGGCGAACCAGCCGGCCATGCCGGAGTCCGGGCTGGACGGGGTCGGCGCCTCGCTGCATTCGACCTCGGGGGAGTCGGAGATCTTGTCGAGGCACTGCTCCCATTCGTTGTGCCACTCCCAGTCCGAGCATCCGCTGCTGTCCTGGGCGTTCGCGCCGCCCGGCGCGAGGACGAGCGCACCGCACGCGGCCACCAATATCAGGAGGAAGCGGGCGAACCGGCCCGTGTGGCGGGCCGCGGGACTGGAGGGGTCGGTCACTACTTGTCCTCCCCTGGCGTGGTGTTCAGGTAGTCGAGCAGGCCGCGAACCCAGCCGAAGTCGGCCCTGATGCGCTGCACGCGGCCGTCGACGTCGCGCATCACGAACTCGCGGTACGGGAGCCGCTTCGTCTCGGTGGCGTCGACTTCGCTCAGCGACGCGAGCACGCCTTCGTAGCCGACGCCGGTGGGCACGCGCAGCAGCTTGAGGGCGTCCTCGGCGACGTCGGTGTCCTCGGCGATCCGGCCGACGAAGACGGTGCTGACCAGGTTCTGCACGTCGAGCCCCAGGATGTCCTTGGGGTTCTGGCTGGCCACGAGGGCGGACAGGTTCCACTTGCGGGAGTCGCGGGCGAGGCGCACCAGGAAGCTGCGCCCGGACTTCCAGCCTTCCATGAAGTGGGCCTCGTCGAGGCCGACGAGCTTGCGGCGGTTCATGTCGCCGCCGTAGGCGCGCCGGACGGCGAGGCGGTGCGCGGTGTGGAGCATCGGGAGGGCCAGGGCCTCCTCGGCGCTCCAGTATTCGCGCTCGATCCCCAGATCCGGCAGGCGAAGACCGGACATGGTGATGACGGTCAGCGCGGTGTCGTCTTCGAGGACGCCCTTGTCGGCGTTGCCGAAGAACAGCTTGGCCAGCGGCATCTCGGCGGTGTCGAGCAGAAGCGCCGCCAGCTCGGCGCCGTCGCCGGAGACGTGGTCCTCGGAGTCCTGGAGGCTCGCGACGATGTCCTCGAGCGAGGCGTCCTCCTCGGCGGGGACGTGACGGGCGGCGTGGCGCAGCAATCGGGCCGTCGCGGCCTCCCGCTGGACCTGCGGGGGCAGCAGCATCGCGCAGATGTCCTGCACGAGCATGCGGCGCTCCGACCGGGCGTTGGAGACGGCGATGTCGTAGTCGCGCTGGCCCTCGGGGCTGTCGTCGTAGTGCTCGCGCCGAGGCGACGGGATCAGTGCGTACGGAGCGAGCGTGCCGTATTCGGAGCCGGTGAGGTTGAGGACCCGCGAGTACGGCTTGAGCTCCGGCATCTCGCACAGGCGCGCGAGTGGGCCGGACGGGTCCAGGAGCGTCACCTGGACGCCGCGCCTGGCGGCCAGGTAGCCGAGGGCGCCCATGAGCGTGGACTTGCCGCCGCCGGGTTCGGCGACGAAGACGCTCAGGCCGGACCGCTCGCGGACCTCGGTGGCGAAGTGCAGGTCGAGGAAGACCGGCCTGCGGCAGGTCCCGGCGGTTCGTCCGATGAGGTCGCCGCGCTGGTCGCCCACGGTGGAGGCGGCTTGGGGGAGTGCGGCGGCGAAGAGCTTGACGGGCATTCTGCGGACGTAGCCGGTCGAGGCTACGGGCTCGCCGGGGATGAACTCGCGTGCGAGCCAGTCCTGGTTCTTCGGGTGCTGGAGGCTGATGCGCATCTCGCGCTGGTACATCTGCATGAGCACGCGGGCGCGCTCGAGGCACTCTTCCTTGGTGTCGGCGGTGACGGCGATGCGGTGCCAGCCGTGTGCGCGCGCGGCGTCGATGGGCAGGCCTGTGGTCATCTCGTCGCCGACGTTGAGCGCGCGCTCGGCGAGTCGCTGGAGCTCGGGCGGGGCGTCCATGGCGTGGTCGTCGTAGTCGCGCTGCTGGCTGCGGATCATCCGCAGCCGGTGGTCGAGGTCGCGGAAGGCCTCGCCGGCGCCGAGGACGTCGACGCGGCTGGAGATCTCCAGCGGCCAGGGGCAGCGCTCGTGGAAGTGCAGCCACGGCTCGTGCCGCTGGGGGATCTCGAGTTCCTCCATGCGGCCGACGGTGAGCACTGCGGTGTGCTTCTCCTCGCCGGTGAGTCGGTTGATGAGCTTGACGGTGGAGCCGTAGGGACTGCGGTAGCGCTCGATGGCCTCGGAGAGGGCGAGGACGTCGCCGGTCTCCCATTCGCTGTTGGAGCCGGAAAGCAGGCGAGGCGGTTCCATGCCGAGCGCCACTGACCGGAAGATGAGCCATTCGAGTTCGGCTGTGGTGACGCGGCGGGCCCTGACGCCGAAGGATCCGAGGACCTCGTCGAACTGGAGGCTGCGTTTCTCGATGCGCTCGCGTTCGGACAGTTTGGTGCCGCGCCCGAATACGCGGCCGACGCGTTCGCCCAGGTTGTCGAACATGGAGCGGCGCGCGAAGGTGATGCCGAGGTAGGTCTGGCCCTCGGCGTGGGAGAGCGAGTGCAGGTGGCGCTGCGCGGCGACGAGGTGCTCGGACCAGCTGGTGCCGCCGGGGACGGTGCGCAGCGGGTGGGCGGTGTTCTGGTCGACGGCGCGGGCCCACTGGTCGGCCGGGAACGGCTGGGTGGTGCGCCGCAGGTGGATCCGCATCCCGGCGAGGCCGGCGTACTGCTCGGCGATGGCGGTGATGAGGGCCTCGCGCTCCAGGTCGGGGCGGAAGGACCAGCGCACGCCCGTCAGTGCGTACCAGGCGGTGACGGTGGTGGGCGTGAAGGTGGCGTGCCCGGCGATCTCGGTCAGCGAGAGTTCGCGGAGCGGTTGGCGCTCCTTGTCTTTCTTGACCGGTTTGGGGACGCGGCCGGGCTTGCTGTCGGTCGTCTTGACGACGGCCTCTTTGTGGGTCTCCTTGAAGGGGACGAGCTCGCGCGAGGGCGCGTGCCGCGAGTCCGGATGGCCCGCTTTGGGCGCTCGGGACTGACCTGTGGAAACACTTCCGCGTCGCTGGTCAGTGCCCTGTGGATAACTTGTGGCTCTCTGTGGATAACTCCCTGCGTTCTGTGGATGACCCTGTGGATTCCCGCTGGTCGGGGCCTGTGGGTAACGCTGTGGACGACCCTGTGGATAACTCGGCCGTTCCTGTGGATAACCCTGTGGAGAACCTGTGGACCGCGGCGAGGTCGGCGCAGGTGGAGACGTGTGTCGAGTCGACTCGGGCGGCGACTGCTGCGGGCTCGGCGGCTCGGCCTTGCCCTGGCCTGTGACGGGCTCGGCTCGGAACACCGCGTCCGCGAGGGCGGTGGCGTCGTCGTCGAGGTCTCCCGCGCGTTCGCGTTCGCGCACCGGGGCCGGTGGGCGGGGGGCGGAGAACTTGGCGACGGGCTGTCGGCGATCCTCGCCGCTCATAGGCGCTCCTCTTGTCGGACGGTCTCCACGAGTGTGGGACGCAGCCTGATCGATCGGGTGGAATACGCCGGGATTCGCGTCTCGGCGCCCGCGTCACGGGTGTGCTTCCAGTCGGTGAGCAGCGTGCGGACCACTGTGGCGGCGGGGCGGTCGGCGTCCACATAGCGGAAGATCAGCGAAGTGGCCACGAGGGCGAGGGAGATCTCGATTGAGGGGAAGAGCTCGACCTCGCGGGTGAAGAGCCAGCGGACGAACATGAACAGCGCGAGGAGGGCCGCGAAGACGCCGTATTGGGCGTACGGCAGGTGGACGGGCAGCGTGTAGCCGGGCGGGCCGAGGTAGAGCAGCCTGGCGCGGTAGATGTCGTCGTCGGTGCGCAAGCGCATGGGCGTCCTCCAACCGGGCTGGGGAGTCGGCTATTCGCCTTCGCTGAAGAGCACGTCGACGAGCCCGCCGCCGACGGCGACGAGGACGACTGCTCCTGCGATGAAGGCGATGCCGAGGATGGCGATGGTCGAGGAGGTCAGCACGCGGCTGACCTCGCCCTTGTTGGCGCGGGCGATGAAGATGAGTCCGAGGATGGCGAGCAGGATCGGGGCGATCCGGCTCAGGAAGAAACTGATGATGCCCTGGGTGTTAATCTCGGCGTCTTGAGCCTGGACCTGCTCTGCCACTGTCCAGAGTGTCTCTTGAATCATCGTCAATCCCATCTCGTCGCTGAGGTCACTTTGGCCTCAAGTAACGCAACTTTCACTCATGAATCTTGTCTCCCAACCCGTCACGGGGTCTGTGTTCATCATATGCCGGGCACCTGACGGAGCGCATCGTCGTCGGCTCGATGCGCGACTGTCAATTCCGGCACTCACAAGTGAACCGTGATCGCGCAACTGTTTCAACGCCCCACCACCGGTCACCCCGTGTCGGGAATACGACACTGAAGTCGGGCTCGTCGATGTCCTACGCTCGGTGTCGGTGGGAGAACGCAGAATAAGGCCTGGTGGCCAGTCGCGGCGAAATCCGCGAGCCGTGAATTAGCATTGCTGATGACGAGGTGACACGCACGCACACTCACCGCTGGCCACATCGACGACCACGCAAGAACGATCACGCCGAGGCACGGAGCAGCCACCATGGACAACCTCGATGACATCGCCGGACGGCTCACCGTCGCGGCGATCGCCTTCGCCGTCGCAGGCCTCGCACTGGCCGCGCTCTCGGCGGTGGCCTTGGGGGGCGTGCGGGCCGCCGAGAAGTGGCCCTCGGCGCCGCGCCCTCGCGCGAGCCGGCCCGTGGCCCTGGCAGGGGCCATGCTCGGCCTCGTCGTCTTCGCCCTCGCCGCGGGCCTGTTCTCCTTGACGCGCATCGGCACCGGACTCGACCCCAACCTGCGGGTGCTCCTCGCCGTCGGCGTCGACCTGCTCGCCTTGGGAATCGGGGTCGTCGGCGTCAACCTCTACGCCGGGAAGGTCGAGGTCCGCGCACTCATCGCAGTACCCGACCAGCCCGTGACGCCTCCGCCGATCCCGGTCTCGGGCGACCCCACCCGCTATCAGGTCCCCGACGGCACCGAGTTCCCCGCCGACGCGAACGGCACCCCGCACACGCCCGAACCCCGGCAACCCGCGCCGCCGTTCGCGCCGGACACGGCCGCCACCACGGGCCTGCGCACCTCGCAGCGCACCGGCGTCCCGACCATTCCCACCGACACCAGGCCCGGCTGGGTCTTCCAGGACCGCGGCACCGGCGCCTACTACGCGGCCGTGGCGCAGAGCCGCGGCGGCATCAGCCTGCTCGCCCTCGACGACTTCACCGTCGCCCGCACCGCGTCCCTGGTCGGGCCGCTCGAACTCGTCGGCTCGGTTGAGGCCACCGTCTGGCCTTTGGAGAACGGCAACGCCGAGACGAGCACCGAGTCCGCCCACTGAGCGAGGAGGGGACTTCGCGAAATCTCCGTGAACATCCGGAGACGACTCGGCTTCGCCGTCACCGCATGCGGGCCGCGTAGCGTTCGAGCTCCCAGCCGTCGTGCCCAGGGACCATCTCGATGACGGCCATCGCCTCGATCGCGACCGGCGCCGCCTCGCTCAGCGTCACCTCGCGGCTGAGCGCCCTCGCAGGCAGATCCACTTCGGTCTCCGCACTCACCAGCACCTCCGGCGGCGGCGGGAGCTCGACCTCGACCCGATGCCGGCCGGAGCCGAGACGGTACTCGTTGACGCCCCAGATCGCCGGTACGGCCTCGCCGTCCACTCTCACGCGCGGAGCGCCGACCCACGGCCGCACCTGCGGCGGGTACTCCTCGCCGAACTGCCGACGCCTGCGGGCCGAGGCCCGCACCGCCTCCTCGTCGTACACCCGACCGGGCGCTTCGACGGCCGGCGCGGGCGCCTGCGCATACGCGATGGCGAGCCGCAGCACCCCCGTGCCGCGCTCGACCGCGGGGGTCGACTCGTCCCGCGGATCGACCGGGCGCCACGTGCCGCCCGGGCACGGTGCCACGCGGTGCTCGCCGACCGGGAGGCGAAGCGCCAGGCGGGCCTCGGCGGCCGTGTTCCACACCTTCTCCAGCAGCAGCCCCAGTCGGTGACCGAGCACCGCCCCGACCGTCGCGGGCACGAGGAACACGAGGAAGAACAGGAGCCTGAGGAAGGTCGCGTCGGGCAGCGACATTCCGGCGGCGGACGCGGCCAAGGCGCCCGCGGCGAACCCGGCGAAGCCTCCGACCGCGGTGAGCGCCTTGGTGGGCCGGCGGCCCAAACGGGGAGGTATCGAGCGGGCGGGGGCCAGCACGAACTGCCGAATGAACCCGAGCGGCGGCTCCTCGTCCAGGCGCTGGGACACGAACGAGGTCAGGCGAGTGAACCGTCCTGGCCCGATGTCCACCGGCCAGTACGCGCCCGAGGCGCCGCACTGCACCTGCACCAGGTGGCGGCCCGGATCGAGGCCGATGTGGCCGCGCCCGAAACCGGTCACGACCGGTTCGCCGTCGACGAGCACCACCGGAGCGAACGGCCGCACGGCATCGGCATCCGTCTCGACGATCCCCCCGCGCAGATCCGACTCCAGCACCAGGACGCCCTCGCCCCGGCCCGGCATCTTGCGGGAACGGGAGACGGCGCGGAGGTCGACCGAGTACAACTCGTCCGCGAATACCGAGGCCGGGCTCCCGAGCGGATGCTTCGCGAACTCGTACGGAGCGGCGCCCTCCCGACCGAGCGCCCGCAGCCAGCGGAGATTCAGGCCCACTACGACCAGGCCTGCTCCGCGACTCCGCCCGCCAGGTTGATCAGGTTCTTGTTACTGGAGAAGAAGCTGAGCACCGGCTTGAGATTCTGGATGCCCTGGAGGATCTTGTTCACCACCTGCGCAGCCTCCGAGGCGGTGCTGACCACCCTCGAAATCGAGCTGAGCGCCTTCAGCACCAGCGACGCGACCTTCGCGATGCCCTGGGCGACCATGCTGGCCGCCCACGCGCCGAACGTCGCCACCGCCGCCGCGGCCTGCGGCAGCAGACGGGTGAGCATCCACGAGACACCCTTGGCGATGAGATCCACGATGTCCTGACGCAGCAGCTTCGCGATGTCGGCCATCTGCAGCAGCAGCGCCTCCATGCCCTCGGCCAGGAAGCCCATGCCCTGCACGGACGCCCCCATCTCGTCGACGCGGGTGCGAGCGGCGTCGCCGTCGTGGCCGACCCAGTCCGACAGGGCGTCCACCCCGGACTGCTGGATGTGCTCGCCGACCTGCTTGGCGCCGGTCGCGACCGTGTTCCACATCGAGGCCGAGTCCTTCATGCGGGTCTCGTTGCCCGACACCAGGCCCACCAGGTCCTCCAGCGGCTGGAACGCCTGGATGAGGAAGTCGATGAGCGTGCCGGCCAGCCACTGCACCGGGTCGAACTTCGGGTTGGTGATGTGCTCGACGAACGCGTTGTACTCATCGACCATGTTGCCGACCGCCGCCAGGTCCCCGGCCAAGCCGGTGGCGAGGCCCGTCCAGCCGTCCCAGTCGTTCAGGCTGTCGATCTTGCCGATGTTCTGGATGGTGTTCTGGCCCAGAGTGAGCGGTGCCGCGGCACTCTGGAGCATGTTCATGCCCGTGGCGCTGCTCTGCGGTCCGCCCTCATAGCGGATGTCGCCCCCGTTCGGGTACCGGCCGCTCACTCGCTGGGAGTTGTCGACCGTGTCACCGTCGGTCCGGATGTGCGCCGGCAGGCCGCCGAACATGCCGAAGCGCTGGTGGGTGTTGGTGTACTCCGTGTCCGCATCGTTGGGGATGAACCCCGTTGATATCTCCGGAGGGACGATGGCGGTTTCCTTGTCGAAGCTGGCGTTGCGCGAGCCCCCGCCGGTGACAGCGTCGTAGTAGTTCTTCCAGTCACCGCCCCATGCGCCGTCCTCCGCGACGGTCGGCTTCTGGTTCGGGGCGTTCTCGTCCCAGTCGAGGTTGTCGGAGTTCGTCTCCTGGTCGGACATCAGGCCCCTCCTGTCTCGAGCTCGTCGGCGATCCTGGCGAGGTCGCCGGCGATCTCTTCGTCATTGCCCTCGTGGTCGTCGGCGCACTTCTCGAGGCTCGCGGCCAGGCCCTCGATGGCGTCCACCGCCTCCTTGAACGCAGGGTGGACATGGCTTTCGGCGATGTAGAAGTAGGCGGCGGCGAATGCGAGGCCTCCCAGTCCCCACGTCCACCAGTCGGGGTCGGCCTCCTGGGCATAATCCGCGAGCGAGGCGGCCTCCGCCGACACTCCGCGAAGGGAGGTGGCTGCCGCTCTGAGTTGCGCTGCGTCGATGTCGATCGAGCTCATTCGGGGGCTCCTCGATGTGCCGACCTCCGGCTGCGGCCGGACCGTTCCTCGAAGCCCGGGCCGTCGGAGTTCAGCTTGGGACGGACATTGGCATCAGCCTCGGTGGTCGCGACGAAGCGTCACGTGAATCGGGCTTGCAGTGAATGATAGGGAGTCGCCGCAACCCGGCATCGACCCGTGTCAACCCGAGTCACTCCAAGGGCCGCGGACGGCCCGGATCCGGCCGGAGTACTCCGTCAGCGCGGTGCCGTCCTCGTTCATACGCGTCCGCAACCGGGCATGCGCCTCGATCGTCGTCGTGGTGCTGGCCTCGAGATCGAGCTCGTACAACAGCGTCGCGTCGCTTCGCAGACCGACCGCCGTGCCCCGGTCCAGGTGCCCCGGCGGCCCGGGGACCGCGATCTCCACGAGATAGCTCCCCGCGGGCAGCTCATACTCGTTCTCGCCCCAGATCGCCGGGAGCTCCCCGTCCTCGACCGTGACGCGAGGAGGGGCGATCCAGGGGGCCGTCCAACGGTTCGTCTCCTCCCGCTCGCCGCGGCCCAAGGCCCGCAGCAGAGCACGCCACTCCCACTTGAGCCAGCGCGCGAATCCCTCCAACTCTTCGGCGAAGCCCCGATCGCGGTCGCCCGGAAGCGGCTGCGAGCCGACCGGAACCGGGTCGGGCCTCGACCTCCGGCCTCGGCGACCAGCGTCCGGGCCGGCCGACTCGTGCTCCAGGACCGCGTGGATCCGGAGCAGCGCCGTGCCCGGTCCCGCGTCGCTGCGGCGTTCGTGCGGCAATGGAACCTCCTGAGGTCACTCCGGCCAGGCTATCCGCCCGATGTCCTCACACGCTAAGTCCGGAACGGATTCGGCTATCGTCAGACCCACTGCCCGAGCGACGAACGAGGAGCGATGGTGGACCCGGCCTCTGAGCGAACCCTGACGGACATCGACGAGTACGTGACCGTTCGGACCGCCCAGGACGGGTCGATCGCCGTCGAGCCTTCCGCCGCCGGATTCCGCCGGCCCCCGAGCGAGCTCGCACGCGTCATCGTCGAGACCGCCTCGCGCCTGCCAGAGCCCGCCTCCGAAAGCCGCAAGACCATCGAGTCCGGCGCCGACGCCGTGGCCGACATGCACCGGGCGCTGGCCACAGGCGGCTTCGAGGCCGTCTCCGAGATGATGCGCCGACGGCTCGGCATCGAGGCCCCGGCCAACGCGCTGCCGCGCAACCCCGACCTCGACGCGACGCTCGCCGCCGCGCTCGGCTCCACCCTAGACACCATGCGGCAGAGCGTGGCGGGCGCGGACACCGTCGCGCCCGCCGAGATCCTCGAGGCCACCGCCACCACCGAGGAGGGCGACGTCGGCGTCACGACCAGCTCCGCCCGACTCATCGCGGCGGTCTGGATCGGCCCGGCCGCGCGGCGGCGAGGCGTCGAAGGGCTCGGCGAGACCCTCACCTCGCTGCTCGCCAAGGCCCGTGCCGCACTGGAGGAGAAATCCCGCGAGCGGCTCGGCCCCGAACTGCCCGAAGAGGTTGTCGAGACCATGGACACTGCACCGGAGGAAGGCGAGAAGGCCGGTCAGACCACCGCCCGGATGATGGACGAGGCCGTCCGGAGAACCGAATCACTGCGACGAAAGGCAGGCAAGTAGTGGGTACCGTCTGCGACACCGAATTCGTGAGACAGCTCGGCGTCGACATCGAGAACCAGGTCGTTCCCATCCTGGAGGAGGCCGCCGAGATCCTCCCCGATCTCAGGGACGCCGACCGCGGCCTCTACACGGCCGTCACCCTCCCGATGGCCGCCGCGTACACCGCGGCGGTTTCGACCGTGGCCGAGTCGATGGCCGGTGCAGCCGAGTGCTTCCGCGACATGCACGGCGCCCTCGAAGACTGCGCGAGCGACTACGAGGCGTGCGACGCGGCCGTGGCCCAAGCGTTCGGCGGAGAGTAGGGAACCGCATGTCGACGGGAGACACCTTCTACGACATGGGCGAGTCCATGTCGGGGCCCTGCGAGGAGATCATCAAGAGCTGCGCCATCGCGATCGCCCCGCCCGCCCTGACGTTCGGGCTGTCGGTCCAGGCGCTCGCCACCAGCATCTACATGAACCAGTGCAACCCCGGCGACATGGTCAAGGCCGGGGGCTCCTGGATCAAGTTCGCCGAGAAGAACTGGGAGGCGCTCGAAGAGCTGGGAGCCCAGACCGATCGGGTCGACGACGACAACTGGAAGGGCGAGGACGCCGAGGCGTTCAAGGGCGCCTCCCGCAACGTCGGACTCCAGCTCGGCGAGCTCGCGGTCACCGCCACGCTCATCGGCGTCCAGCTCATCGCGCTCGGCTTCTGCCTCGCCGTCTACTGGGTGTTCCTGCTGGCCTGCGCGGTCGTCATGGAAGCCTTCCTCGTCGCCTACGTCGCCGCCTACGCAGGCGTGGCCACCGCCGTCGGCGCCGAGTCGATCCGGGCCGGCTGCCTGACCGTGGCGACATCGCTGTGCGCCTCGGTGAAGAGCTTCGAGGCAGTGCTCAAGTCGATCTCGACCGGATGCGCCGCCATGACCGGTGCCATGACGGCGTTCACGTTCGGATTCCAGAAGGGCGCCGGGAACCCGGTCTCCCCGGTCGACATCGCAGGGTCAGGTCTCACCGACTTGCTCATCGGCCTGGGCACCTACGCCGAGCGGGCCCTCACCATGACACCCGGCGGCAGGCACGCCTCGGTGACCGGCGGCGCCGCGGCCCGCCACGGCGTCCAGAGCCAGGGCAACGGCGGCTTCGGCCTGGTCAGTGCCGGAGGGGACCGGCTGCTCGCGAACGGGCCCGATGCGGTGGGGGACCCCGGCGACATCAAGTGGACCGACTGAGGCGCCGCCGTGTCGGATCCGGGTCCGCGATTCCGCTCCCCAGCGCGAGGGTGGGGACTGACCAGATTCGACGGCTGCCCGTTCCCCGAGCCCGACGCTCCAGGCACCGGAGCGCTGGACCTGCGCGTCGGGTACTGCCGGTTCGGTGAGGACGGCAGGCTCGTGCGACGGGCCCGCCAGACCGACCGGCGTCGGACCGGCGAACTCATGGCGACCCTCAACCGACTGCGGACGAGCCTGGTCCCGGTCGTGGTCGTCGACGGCGAACCGGTGGCCTCCGGTTGGGGCAGGACCAAGCTCCGCCTGCGCGAGGGCACGCACCTGGTGGAGGTCCAGAGCCTGCACTCCAGGGCCCATCACATGGTGCGGGTCGAACCCGGCCGCACCGTGAAGCTCGACTACGTCGGCGTGCTCGGACAGGCGCACCGCCGCGACCGGGCCGCCCCGCAGCCCGGGCCGTACGACGGCTGCGCACTGGGGCCGCGCGGGCGACTGCACTTGCGTCAGCTCGGTCTCGCCCACGCCAGGGACCGGCGGGAGAACGCCGCGCTCATCGCGGTGATGGCGGCGGTCGCGGTCGCCGCGGCTTTCGCCTACCGCGATTTCGCGGACGAGGACCAGCGACTCTGGGTCGTGCCGATCGCCACCGCCGTCGCGGCGCTGCTGCTGGCCGTAGGTGGCGCGACGGCACTGTGGAAGCACCTGCGGTCGAACCGGACGCCGCCGTTCCCGCCCACCGAGTACCGCCCCTATCGCGGGACGGCCGCGCCGGTCACGGTCGTGGACGCGCACGGCGCGTCGCCGGAGCCGAGCCCCGGCACGGGCGCGGTGCTGATCGACGCGCGCTTCGCCAAGGACGACCTCGAACTGGAGGCGCTGGCACGGCAACTGCCCGAAGGCGTCCGCGGCCTCGCAGCCCCGCACGACCGGCACCTGGCCGACACCGGGGAGGCGGTCCCGATCCGGCACCGGTTCGCCGTGCCGCCGCCGAGGATCGCGATCGACGGCCGGCACGTCGCCGCCGCCTGGACTCGCATGTGGATCGAACTGCCTGTGGGCGACCACGTCGTTGAGGCCGCCACTCCGTCGTCGCCGATGCCCGTGGTCGGACCTGAAGCGCCCGCCGAGTCGCGGCGGATCGCCTTCCGCGTCGAGCCTGGGCGCACGACCGCGCTGGCCCTGCGAGTCGACGTCTACGCCGTGCCGGACCCCACCGAGCGGTACCTGCACGGCTGGCGGTGCTCCTTCGGCGAGGCCACGGTCAGCGAAGCCGGTTGAGCGCCCTGCGGTCGGCGCCCGACATCACCGCCCACACGCCGAGCGAGCCGAGCCCGAGCGGCAGCGTCCACCACAGGTAGGCGACCAGAGCGAACGGCATCGGCGCCGCGGACGTCGCCTCCCGCACCGACCCCCACAGGACGGCCGCCGCGACCGCCCCGAGAACGAACAGGACGGCGAAGGCCTTGAGCGAGAGGCGGATCGCCAGGTGGTCGACGGCCCGCGGCCCCGGCACGTCGACGCCGGACCGGAGCACGCCTACCGGTTCGCGGTGCGTCGCGGCGCATTCGGCGGTGTAGCAGCGCAGCCGCGGGGAGCGGGCCTCGCGGAGGTTCCCCTTGAGAGCCCACAGTGTTACCGCCAGAAAGATGAGGTAGGCGCCGACCAGGACGACGAACACCACCCGAGGCGTCCGCTCGATCGTTTCCAGCCACCGCTGCGGCATCGCGCCCCCTTCCGATTGATCGCCGCCCAGAGTAGCCAAACGGCACAGTCGTCTCCGCCTGGCGTGATCAGGAGGTTCGACGACGATCGACGACGGCGGCGAAGCGGACGACCGGGTGGTCGTCCACGGGCAGGCTCCCCGAGGACGGGGTCTACGCCTGATCCTCCGCGTAGTGCGAGATCCGGGGCGTCAACCGGGAGAGCAGCCCGGTCGACTCGTCGAAGACCCGGAAGGCCCGTACGGGGACATGAACCGTGGCGGTCTCGCCGACATCGAGCGTGAACTCGTGGACCGCGGCGTCGCCCTCGGCGTCGGGCCCGTACTCGACCCTGAACACGTGGATCCCGGTGGTCAGCGGGTAGAACCAGACCGACCAATCACAAGGGACTTCGACACCGTCGATCCGCAGTCGCACTTCCCCGGCATGCGCGAGCGCGAGCGACGCCCCGCTCCCGGAATAGGCGACGCCGTCGGATGCCCGTGCGACCCGGTACAGCAGCAGGTCGAACACAAGGGAGACGCCGCTCTCCTCGGCGGGCCACAGGTGCAGGTCGTGCGTCGAGGGGAACGCGACGGCCTCCCCTCTCAGGCACGTTGCCGAGTCCGCTCGCCGCCAAGTCCCCACCCGGCTCGCCTCCAGGTCCCGCTGCATCCGCTGCGCGGTCCGAACTCCCATGGCGACTCCCGTCACCAGACCGACCGCGCTCAGCACCACCGCCAGCGCCGCGACGGTCTCGGCGTCCCGGCTTCCGGTGGAGGCGGCCCATACCGCCGCGACCATCACGGCGATCAGCCCGGCGACCGTCAGCAGGCATCCGAGGCTCGCGCTCCGGGCCGCCTTCCGGGTGACCGCCGGAAAGAAACACGAATCGTCTTCCACTTGGTACAGCCACACCCGGAATCCGGGCTGCTGCGGAATCGCCACCGCATGGGCGCTGGTGAAGTACACCCGCTCGCCTGCCGCGACCGAGAACGCCCAAGTAGCCGCCTCGGAGCCCTGGACCTCCAGTCGATGCTCTCCGGGCGCCAGTTCCACCTGGTAGCGGCCGTCCCCGGCCCCGACGACGTCGCCATCGACCAACAGCACCCCGGCCCCGGTGGCCGAACCGTTGGTGCACACGAAGACATCCAGCATGCCGAGGCCGGCTCCGGGTTCGACGGCCACCGACGCTCCGTCCCGGTACACCTTGGCCGGCTCGTACCGCACCGAGAACCGCTCCGAGCCAGCGAACCACCGGCCGGACCCATCACGGTAAGCGGCCCGAGGCATCGGGTCGATATCGTCGATGGACGTGAAACCAGCGCCTGTCGGCTTCATTGAATATGGCATCCGATCTGCGAGCCAGCGTGATCCACCCCTGACACTACCGGTGCACCACGGCCTCGCGGTGCCCAAATGGCGCTGTGGACCCCGGCCCGGAGGGCCGTCGAAAGACCCTGTGGCCAGCGGTTTCAGCACACTCTCGGGTGCGCCCCTTCAGGCCTGCAGTGTTTGCGGGCCCCTGCTAACCTGAATCTGACCTATCACCCATGACCCGCCATACCTCGGAGGATCCCCGTGGCAGAGCGCAAGTTCGACCCCGACTCTGTAGTGAGCTTTCGCGACTACCTCATTGGCAAGCTCGACGAGCTGGAGGGCGACGGCGGTCCGATTGAGACCATGAAGAACGGCGAACTGAAGTATGCTCCGGCGTTCGGACTGACAGATTCGGCGAAGCAGACGGCGATTCCCACGTACAAGCAATCGCATCAAACGATCTGGAACAACGTCCAAGCGCTTCGACAGACCTTCTACGCCCTCATCGACGCGCTGAACAAGTCGCTGGAAGACCACGGGTATTCGGAGGAGGCGAACGTTCAGGAGATGAGCGATCGCGAAGACCAGGTCGGCGACACCGGGTCTTCGAACCTCAATACTGACAACATGTACCAAGGCGGCGGCTACTACGCGGTCTGATCGCGTTCCGCAGTTCCGAAAGGACGATTCACGAGATGAAGCACAAGCTCACAGGTATGGCCGCCTCGATGGGCGCGCTCCTGATCGCCGCCACCGCCTGCAGTGGAGGCGCAACCGGTGACGGCCCGCCGCTGGACGCCGGGAACGAAGGCGACGACGGCAGCTCTACTGCCAACGCGGCCTATGTCCTCCGTGATTGGGAGGAGCCGTGCGAGACATTCGACTTCGACGAACTCGCCGAATGGTTCGACTACGCGGAGTACCGCGGTGATGGCAAGATCAACTCTCCCTATGGGGTTGGCTTGGATCAGCCGGCAGTGATGTGTCAGACGCTGATCAACTACACCAAGTGGACCAATGATCGTGGGCACGAGCGCACAGGCGACGGCATGCTATTGGTAGCGGTCGTCCCTTGGGAGGACGCCGAGACGGCGGCGACAGATTTCGCTGATCGCGTGCAGGTCCGAAAGGACAGTCTCGGAAACGCGACTGAATCCGAGCTTCCGGGCGCCTGGGATGAGGGAGTCTACCTGCGCGACGAGGACGACACGGGTGACGCTTGGGAGCTTCTGGCCAGAGACGGTGCTTACATCCTCTGGGTGTATGTCGAGATAGGTCCTGATCCGGCACACGATGAAGGCGACCCCTCCTACTCCTGGACCAACGATGAAGTCACGGACTACCTCATCAATTCGTACTTTCCCCAGGAACACAAGCTGGTAGAGGACGCCCTTCAGGAAGCGGGTGTTAAGAATGAGTGACTCCGGCGAATCACACGACTTCGATGCCGGACCTGGTGATTACCAGCAGGAGACGTACAGTCAGACATGGGATTCGCACCTCTCCATCGATGAGACCGCGATCCAGAACGTCGAGCAGTCCGTTTCTGGAAACCAGTGCGATGAGGATGGTTGCTCCCTTGGCGACCACCCGGCTCAACAGTACTGGGAGAAACTGATGTCGGCGGTCCCCGTCGAGGACTTCGCGGAGTCCGGCCATATTCGGCCGAAGAACATCGACAGACTCGCGGCTCCCAAGGAAGAACACTTCAGCACGATCGTCGAGGCGATGCGTCCGTCCGGATGCAGCGACCATGCGCTGGACAGAATCGGTGTAGAATGGGACCTCAAGGTCTACACAGCTTGGCAGGACTTCCCTGACGAGCTCAAGTCCAAGGCTGAGGAACTTTCACTGGAGTGGGTCGGTGATGACTTTGACGCTTTCGCCGAATCCATCACCGACACCATCGGTCTCGCTGAGGGCATCCTGGATGACGTCGATGGAGTCATGACTCTGCTCAATTCGGAGCAGGAGAACATCTTCTCCCTCCAAGGCGGCTACGACGGACAGGTCCCGTTCCCGTCGCCGCAGTTCTACACCGAGGACAACTGGTTCTGCGAGGACGAGGTCCACTGCCGTCCTCCGTGGTGGGACGAGGGCACTTGCCGGAAGATCAATCCGGAGGACGCGATTTACATGGTCGGCGTCGACCCCTCGTACCTCAACGAGGTCAACAGCGCGATCGACGCGCGCTACCAGGATCTGGTCGAGTACCACCAGGAACAGCAGCAGCTGCACGCAAACAACCCACAAAGTTACTACCTCACGCCGAGCGACGAAGCTCTTCGGCAGCAGGCACGCAGCGAGATCCTGACTGAAACCGACGAGTTCCAGAGCCAGGTTCGTGACGACTACCAGCAGGCGTCGCAGGAGAACAACGACGACATCGTCGGCCGTTCCAACGACATGGACCGCAGCCTGTCCCGCTACGAGGACCCGACCGAGCCCCGCCAGCCGGCCCTGTCCGACGGCGGTTCGATGCCTGACGACGGCGGCTACGGCGGCGTGAGCGATCCGCCCACCCCGAGTGTCCCGTCTGGGAGCGGGGCCGGGCTCGGGGACGCCGGCGGGTACTCCCCGCCGGCCGGTGTTGACACCCCGACGCCCCCTGATGGTTCGTCGCTCAACCCACCCGGCTCGAGCGGCGTGGGAGGCACAGGCGGCATCGGCTCCGATAATCCTTGGAGTTCTGGAATCTCCGATCCTGACGACGTCTCCGGTGGTCTCGCCAGTGGTGGCAGTTTCAGCAGCGGTTCGGGACTCGGCGGTGCCGGCGGCAGCCCAGGCGGCGCTGGAGGCGGCCTCGGCGGAGGTGCCGGTGGTCCTGGAGCCGGCCCCGGTGGCGTGGGCGGCATGATGGGCGCCGGTGGCGCCGGCCGGGGAGCCGGCGCTGGAGCCGGTGGTCGCGGCGCTGGCGGCATGAAGGGTGCCGGAGCCGGAGCTGGTGGCGCCGGTCGTGGTGGCGGCGGCCGCGGTGGCGGCATGGGCGGCATGATGGGCGGTGGCGGCCGCGGCATGGGCGGAGCCGGAGAGAACCAAGACGGCAAGGACACCTGGCTCGTCGAAGACGATGACGTCTGGGGTATCGGCAACGAAGACGAAGACCCCTATGCCTAGCGATTCAGATGTCCGGGCTGGGAGGCTCCGGCCCGGACGTACTTCCAGCGCATTGGTCGAGTGAAGTGGCGGTGATTCTCAGATCCCGGCGCTGTCTATTTCGAGTCTGCCTACAAGGAGAACTGCGATCGGATCGTCTTCCAAGGTGGATCTGCTGTAGAGCTCCGCAATCGCATCCAGCGTAAGTTGTAGATGACATCACGAGAATGCCTCCGAAATCGCGGAGGTCGATGGGAATCTCGTGACTCGAGTTCTCGGTCGGCGACGACGTGCGAGACACCGGCGAAGGACCGCCCGTAGCTGCGCCGCATGGACGGCGAGGAACGGCGGCACCGTGGCTAAAGCATCAGCGCGCAGCCGTGTCCCCGCGGGTTTCGCGGTCGTGCTCGTATAGCACGCATCGGTTACGGTACAAGGCATGGACCAGCAAGGAAATATGCCCGACGCGGCTGCGATCCAGCGATTGGTGGCGGAGGCCGAGGCCGAGGCCGTTTCAGACAACGCGGCCGTCCGAGTGGTCGCCGGCCCGGGTGGTCAGATCAAGGACTTGGACTTGCGGCACAACGCGTTCAAGATGAGCGGCGTCGAGCTCGGCGAGATGATCGTCGAGACGATCAAGGCCGCGAACAGTGCTGTCGACCGCGAGCTGAGTGAGGCGATCGGCCGCGAGACCGGCATGACGCTTCCCTCCGACGTCTTCGGCGGAGGCATGCCCACGCGCGAGGAACTCGAGGAGGAACGGTGATGAGCGACCGCAACCAGCGTCCCGACCCGGAGGAGATGCTCGCGAAGCTTCAGCAGATGCAGCGCGACGCGGAGCAGACCCTCCAGAAGTACGAGGACTTGCGCGCCGAGATGGGCGCCGAGGCCGTCGAGGCCTACTCCGAGGACGGCCTGGTCCGAGTCAGGCTCGATGAGGACGGCCGCGTCGCCGAGATCGGCATCGACGAGATGGCCATGCGCCACCGCCATGCTCTCGGCGGCATCATCCGCTCGACCATCGACGAGGCCGTCGCCACCCACGCCATGAAGATGGCCGACATGGCGCAGGCGCTCGTCGGCGACCGGATCGACGTCATGGGGATGGTCACCCGCGACATGCCCGAGCATCTGCGCGACCGCGCGAGGGACAACCTCGACCGCGACTGAGGTGAGGTCCCCACGCGCGCTTGCGGCGCGTGGGTATCTTTCCTGCATGGGAATGAAGGACCGCCTGGACCAGATCAAGCAGCGCGCTCAGGACGCGGGCAGGACGGTCGTCGACGTCGGCGTCGAGACCGCCCGCGAGAAGCGCGACGCCGCGACCGGTCTGGCCCGCGGCAAGGTCGATGCCGCGACGGGCTTCGCCGGGGAACTGAAGACCTCCATCTCCGAGGGCGACGTCGAGGAGCTGCTGAAGCGGCTCCCGCTGCCGGCCGACCCCGTCGTCGAGCCGTGGCAGTGGAGTCTGTCCAAGCTGGTCACCGCCGGGTCGAAGCCGCCCACCGGCACCGGAGTGCTGCTGCGCCAGCTCGACCGGTTCGGCACCATCGACATCGGACCCGAAGAGGTCGGTTTCGACGGCGACACCGCCAAGTGGGGCAAGGTGCAGGCGATCCGCACCCGCACGCTCGACGGGATCGTCGAGAAGCTCAGCACCGACAACTTCATCGACAGGATCTCGACGGTGCTGCCGCCGGTTCCCGGCCGCTCCTGGGCCGCCGAGAAGGCCACCGAGGCGGTCTTCACACTGTGGGCACTGGTCTCCGAACTGGCCATCAAGGACCCCGAGGCCGGAAGCCGCCAGGTCGTCTGCGAGATCGAGTACAAAGGCTGGATCCGCACCAGAGAAGCCGAGACCGGCTTCTTCACCGGTCCGGTGATGGCGCTCCTGCCCGGCCTCGACCAGATCATCCGCGGCGAGGCCGGACGGCGCGGTGTCCAAGTGGAAGCCGCGCCGTCCACCTCGACCGCGAGCGCCGAGCAGCGGGCCGCCTGGCTTCGCGAGAAGCACGCGGCGATCGTCGCGAAACGCGAGCGGCTCCAAGAGAAGGTCGAGAACTAGAGCGGGCGGGTCTCACCCGGGTAGTGCAGGCCGATCTGCCCCCGCACCTCGTCCATGATCTCCATCACCTCGATGGTGCTCGAAGGCGGGACCAGTGTGGACTCGAGACGCCCCTGGCGCAATGCCCTGTGGACCTCGAGCGCCTCGTGGACGTAACCGTGGCCGACGTACGGAGCCTCGAAGTCCCGGGGCGCCTCGCCGTACCGGATCAGCGTGTAGCCGCTGGGCCTGTAGGCGTAGTCGTACAGCTCGATGCGGCCCTCGGAGCCCGAGATGGTGACCGCGTTCGACGCCCCGCCGATGAACGAGCACGACAGCTGGGCGATCGCATTCGGGTACCGCAGGGTCAACGCCGTGTACGAGTCGACGCTCTCGGGCGTCATGATCGATTCCGCGTGGATGCTCTCAGGCACCCCGAGCGCCAAGTGGGCCAGCGTGATCGGATAGACGCCGAGGTCGAGCAGTGCGCCCCCGGCGAGATCCGGGTTGCGCAGGCGGTGCTTCGGGCCGAAGTCACCGTGCAGCGCGAAGTTGCCGTGAACGGCGATGACCTCGCCGATCATGCCCTCCTTGATCGCGCGACGCATCTCGCGGATCGCGGGATTGCAGCGGGTCCACATGGCCTCCATGAGGAACCGCTGGTGCTCGCGGGCGACGTTGAACATGGTCTTGGCCTGGCCGGCGTTGTAGGCGAACGCCTTCTCGCACAGCACGTGCTTCCCGGCCTCGAGCAGTTGGATGGTCGGAATGTAATGGTGGGAATGGGGAGTGGCGACGTAGACGATGTCCACGTCAGGGTCTTGGGCAAGCGCTTGGACGGAATCCCAAGCATGGGGAATGTCGTACTTCTTGGCAAAAGCGGCAGCACGCTCGGCCGATCTGGAGGCCACAGCGGTGACCCGGCAGTCGTCGAGCAGGGCAAGATCTTCTACATAGGTCGATGCAATGTTGCCGGTCGCCAGGATTCCCCATCGGATCGGTTCAACCATGGACGTAAGCACATCACAACTTCCGGCGATCGTCAACACGCGGGTTAGGCGGACTATCCGCACCAAGTGCGCAATTCAATGGATGTTTCGCGCACGTATTGTAACCGCATGCCTGTGACCTGCGACGGCGTGTGACTCGTCGCGCAATCGGGAACCGCGGCGGCTGTGACACCATGGCCTCATGTCGCAAGGTTCTCTCAGACTCGCCGTGAAGACCCTCCTCGCCGCAGGCTGCGGCGCGGCCCTGGCCGTCGCGACCGCCTCGTCGGCGTCAGCGCACGCCGCCCTGGTCGGCACCGACCCCGAAGACGGCTCGACCCTGGACACCGCCCCGGCTTCGGTCTCGGCCACCTTCTCCGAGCTCCTCGACGGGCCCTCCACCGAGATCGCCGTCACCGACCCGGCCGGCCAGGTCCTCGAAGTCGACGAGCCGACGTTCGACGGCGACACCTTCACACAGCCGATGCTGTACACCGCACCCGGCGAGTACACCGTGGCGTTCCGCGTGATCTCCGAGGACGGCCACCGCGTCGACGACTCGCTGGTCTTCACCGTCGAATCCGTCCCCGACGAGCTGCTCGCCGAGGGCGCAGGGCCTCAGGATCCGACGGCCGAGGCCCCGGCCACGACCGGCGCCGAGGAAGCGCCCACCGAGACGGCCGCCGAAGAAGACGAGTCGAACACCGGCGCCGCGCTGGCGATGATCCTGCTCGCCGCCCTCGTCGTCGTAGTCGGCGGCGTGCTGCTGGTGAAACTTCTCGGCCGGAAGACTCCTACGGACAGTTGACCCATTCGTCGCCGCCGTCGGTGAAGAACTGGTGCTTCCAGATCGGCAGCCGCGACTTCACCTCGTCGACCAGGTCCGCGCAGGCCTCGAAGGCCTCGCGCCGGTGCTCGGCCGAGACGGCGGCGACCAGCGCCGCGTCCCCGATCGCGAGATCCCCGACCCGGTGCGACACGGCGACGCCGTGGACACCGGGACGGGACACGATCTCCTCGGCGATCTCGCGAAGAATCGGCTCGGCCGACGGGTGCCCCTCGTAGCCGAGGGCCTTGACACCGCGGCCGTGGTCGTGGTCCCTGACGTTCCCCGAGAAGGTCACCACCGCTCCGGCGACGTCGACTGAGACGGCCCGTTCGTGCTCGGCGACCTCGATGGTCGCCTCACTGATCCGCGCCCTGATCATGCCGTCACCCCGGGCACCGTAGCGAGCGGCACCGTCTGCCCGGCCCCGGCCTCGCTGCCCGGCGCGACGACTGCGAAGCCCGCGGCACTCGCCAGACCGCGCAGCATCGCCGAGCCGTGATGGCCGAGCCGGTTCCCGCCCCGGTCCACCAGTGCCAGATGCGTCGCCTCGCCCCGCCCCGGGACGTGCTCGGCGAGCGTGACCAGGCCGAGCTCCGGCAGCGGCAGCCCGCGCAGCCCCGCCAGCAGCGGTGCCACGAGCGTCACCACGGCGATCACCGCCGACTGCGGGTTGCCGGGCAGCCCGGCGATGAAGCGGCCCTCATCGGTGCGCGCCAACAGCATCGGGAACCCCGGGCGCACCGACACGGTGTTGACCACGTAGCTCGCGCCGATCTCCTTCAGCGAGGCGTGGAGATGGTCGACCGGGCCGACCATGGTCCCCCCGGTCGTGCAGGTGAGGTCCGCGTCGGCGGTGGAGACTCGCAGCGCGGCGACGTGCTCGTCGAGAGTGTCGGCGACCGGCCCGATAGCGCCGACGGTGAAGCGAGCGCCCGCGGCGTCGAGCATGTGGGGGATCATCGGGCCCAGCGAGTCGCGGACACGCCCCTCACGGGAGACGCCGCCGGTCAGCAGCTCGTCGCCGAAGACGACGATCCGCGCCTGCGGGCGCGGGTGGGCCGGCAGAGCCGAGTGCCCTGCCGCGGCGGCGAGGCCGATGACCGGCGGCGTGATCCTGGCGCCGCCCGGCAGCAGCTCCTCCCCGGCCTTGGCCTCCTCGCCGGGCTCGCGCCATTCGCGTGCGGGCGATCCGGTGACGGCCCCGCCCGACACCTCGGCGTTCTCGATCCGGATGAGACCCTCGGTTCCCGCGGGGACCTGCGCGCCGGTGGCGATCTTGACGGCCTCACCCGGCCCCATGGGCGCCGGGACCGAACCGGCCAGCACCTCCGCCCCGGTGATGCGCCACGGACCCTCCCCGGCGACCGCCCAGGCGTCCACTGCGGAGGTCGGGAACGCCGGGAGATCGGAGGCGGCCGTGAGCGGGGCGGCCAGCCCCGAGCCGGCCGCCGCGTCGAACGGCAGAACCTCGGCGGCCCCGCGGGCCTCGTACCCGGCCCGCCAAGCGGTCTCGCGGGCCTCGGCCCAGCTGATCGGCATCAGTCCGACCTCCCGTGGTCGCCGTCGTGCAGCTGCGACACGGCGTGATCGATCAGCTCGCTACTGAGCACCTCGAGCGCGTCCTTGGCGGCGCCGGTCGACCCGGCGATGTTGACGATGAGCGTCTTGCCCTTCGCCCCGGCGAGGCCGCGCGACAGGGCCGCGAGCGGAGTCTTCGCCGCGCCCGCGGCACGGATCGCCTCGGCGATGCCGGGGACCTCGCGGTCGATGACGCGGCGCGTCATCTCGGGAGTGAGGTCCTTGGAGGTCAAACCGGTGCCGCCGGAGGTGATGACCAGGTCGTACCCGTCGTCGACCGCGTCGCGCAGGGCCTGCTCGACCTCGTCGCCGTCGTGGACCACGACCGGCCCGGCCACGTTGAAGCCGCGTGAAGCGAGTTCATCGACCAGGACCGGCCCGGAAGTGTCTTCGTAGACGCCGTCGGCGGCCCTGTTCGAGGCCACCACGACGACAGCGCTTATCGGTGCCATTCGCCCGTCTTCCCTCCTACCTTCTCCTCGACTTGGACGTCGGTGATCCGCGCGGCCGGGTCCAGCGCCTTGACCATGTCCACCAAGGTAAGCCCCGCCACCGACACCGCCGTCAACGCTTCCATCTCGACCCCGGTGCGGTCGGCGGTCTTGACGCGCGCGGCGATGTCGACGCCGTCGTCGGTCACGGCCAGCTCGACCTTCACGCCGGTGATCGCGATCGGGTGGCACAGCGGCACCAGGTCCGACGTGCGCTTGGCCCCCATGATTCCGGCGATCCGGGCCGTCGCCAGCGCGTCCCCCTTCGCCAGGGAGTTCTCGCGCAGCGCCGCCACCACCTCCGGCGTCGTGCGAAGCCGCCCGGTCGCCCAGGCGATGCGGTTGGAGACGTCCTTGTCCGAGACGTCGACCATGCGGGCAGCGCCCGTGGAGTCGACGTGCGTGAGGTCAGCCATGCCCCGAAGTCTAGCCGCGGAGGCCGATCCCGGCTGGGCTAGCGTTTGGGGCGTGATCGAATGGCTCTACCTCACGGTGCAGGCCGCCGCGCTGGCGCTGGCCGCGTGGTTCTTCGTCGACACCGCGCGGTCCAAGGAGGTCGGCCCCGCGAACGTCGTGGGCGTCGGCGTCCTGGAGGTGCTCCTGCTCGCGCAGCTGGTCACCTCGATCGTCCTCGTCCCCGGCGCCTCCGGGAGCGGCAAGGCGCTGTTCTTCTCTTATCTCGTCACCACGCTGCTGGTGCCGGTCGCAGCCCTGTTCTGGGGCTCGATCGACCGCAGTCGCTGGGGCATCGGCACGGTCGCCGCCTCCGGCCTGATCGTGGCCGCGCTGATGCTGCGGATCCACCAGATTTGGGAGTTCCAGATCGATGTCGTCGCCTGAAGCCCCGCCCGCGAAGCGGGCCCTGTCGGCCGGGTTCGGCCGGCTCATCGTCCTGCTCTACGTCGTATTCGCCGTCTCCGCCGGGGTGCGGGCGGGCTACCAGCTGTCGACGAAGTTCGACCAGGCCCCTGTCAGTTACGGCCTCAGTGCGATCGCCGCGTTGATCTACCTGGTGGCCGCGGTGGCGATCGTGCGCGGGGCCGCCGGGGTCGCGCTCGCGGCGGTGAGCGTCGAACTGGTCGGCGTCGTCGGCGTGGGCGCGCTGAGCTTCGCGGTGCCGGAGTGGTTCCCCGAGGCGTCGGTGTGGTCCCACTTCGGCTCGGGGTACGGGTTCGTGCCGCTCGTCCTTCCCGCGGCCGGCCTGGTCTATCTGTTGCGGCGAAGGTAGAGACAACTCCACCGTGAAGTCGGCGGCCCGCGGCAATGCGCAGGTCCGGAGCCGCCAATAGTGTTCACAGCATGGAACGCACAGCGACGTCCGGCCGATGGCACGGCGTCCCCCTCGCCGCCGTGGGAGCACTGTGGGCAGCGCCCACCTGGCTCGCGCTCATGCACCTGGTGACCGGCTCCATCGTCGGCGTCACCGGCGGAGTCGCGATCCTCATCCTGGTGAGCACGGCCGCCGCCGGCATCCCGACGGTCATCGTCACGATCGCCGCCCTCATCGCGGTGTTCCCCTCCAGTGCGGTGCTCGCGGATCTCCAACGCTCCCGCCACACCGCCTTCCTGCGTCTGCGGTGGCCGAACGCCCCTTCGAGGCCGCTGACGTTCGCCCCCCGCGCCCTCGTCGCCTACCTTCGCGGTCCGAAGACGTGGCGTCAGCTCTCGTACCACCTCGTCGCCTCCGTTTACGGCCCCGTCTCGGCAGTCGTCGCGGTCGCGCCCTGGGCCCTCGGCGCGGCAATGGTGCCGGCGCCGCTGTACTGGATCGGGGCCGGTCCCGGCGGCCCCGGCCATCCTTGGGCGGTCAGCGGGGTCGGACTGGCGATGCTGCTGGTCGCTCCCTGGGCGACCCGCGGCCTGGCCGGGCTGGACGCGGCGATGGCGCGGCGGCTGCTGGGCACCACCCGCAACGAGGAGCTGGCGCTGCGGGTCAGCGACCTGGCGGCCAGTCGAGACTCCACAGTCGACGCCGCCGATGCCGAGCGTCGCCGCATCGAGCGCGACCTCCACGACGGCGCGCAGCAGCGGCTCACCTCGCTGGCCATGAACCTCGGCATCGCCCGGGCCACGCTCACCGACGCCTCCGAGCCCGCCACGCGCGCCATCGAGCAGGCCCATGAGGAGGCCAAGCAGGCCTTGGGGGAGCTGCGGGACCTCGTCCGGGGCCTGCACCCGGCGGTGCTGGAGGACCGGGGGCTCGACGCGGCACTGTCGGCGGTGGCGGCGCGATCGCCGGTGCCGGTGCGACTGCGCGTCGACATGGACCGACGGGTGGCCCGGGATCTGGAGGCGGTGGCCTACTTCGTCGTCTCCGAGGCTTTGACGAACGCGGCCAGGCACGCCTCCGCCGAGCACGCGTCCGTCGAGGTCGCGCTGAGTGACGACCTGCTGCGGCTGGCGATCACCGACGACGGGGCCGGTGGCGCCGACCCTGATCGCGGCACCGGCCTGCGCGGACTGGCCGACCGGGTCAGGTCCGTCGACGGGACGTTCAGATTGACCAGCCCCGCAGGGGGTCCGACCACCGTTGAAGTGGAGTTGCCATGCGCGTCGTGATCGCCGAGGACTCGGTCCTGCTGCGGGAGGGCCTCGCCCGGTTGATGGAGATCGGCGGCATCGAGGTCGTCGACACCGTGGGCGACGCCGAGCAGTTGCTCCGGTCGGTGGAGGGCGACTGCCCCGACCTGGTGGTCGCCGATGTGCGGATGCCGCCCGACCAGAGCGACGAGGGGGTCCGCGCAGCGCTGGTGCTGCGCCGCCGGTTCCCGGATCTGGCCGTGCTCCTGCTTTCCCAGTACGTCGAGGAGCGTTACGCCGTCGAACTGCTGACCGGGCAGATGCGAGGCATCGGCTACCTGCTGAAGGACCGTGTCGCCGACGTCGAGGAGTTCCTCGACTCGCTGCGCCGGGTGGCCGGCGGCGGGACCGCGCTCGACCCCGAGGTCGTGTCCCAGCTGCTGGTCCGCCGAGACGGGGACGAACTGGACCGGCTCACCAGGCGGGAACGGGAGGTCTTGTCGCACATGGCCGAGGGCCGTTCGAACAGCGGCATCGCCGACGTCCTCGTGCTCAGCGAAGGCGCTGTCAGCAAGCACATCAACAGCATCTTCTCGAAGCTCGGTCTCCCGCCGACCGAGAGCGGCAACCGTCGCGTACTCGCCATTCTGAAGTTCCTGCAGGGGAATGCGAAGGACTGACCATGATCGATACGAGAGCCTCCACTCCCACTACCCCCGATCCTCCGCGCTCGCGCCACAAGGCCTGGTGGATCCTCGGCGGCATCCTCACCGGCGTGGTGCTCCTGACGGGGGCGGCCACAGCGGGTCTGCTGCTGTGGACGCTCCCGTCACCGGAGAAGATGGAGTTCCACTCCGAGGACTTCCAGCGGGCCGTCGCCAACGTGGACGTCGATGTGTCGATGGGTGCGGTGAACCTGACCTCGGACGACGACGGTGGGTTCGGGGTGCACCGCGAATCGACTTGGCGGGGGGACGCGCCGGCCATCACCGAGGAGTGGGTCGACGACGACTCTTTCGCGGTCGACGCCGAATGCGACACGGGCTTCCCGATCGACTTCGGCGTCGACCTGTGCTCGGTGGAGTACTGGATGAGTCTGCCCAGCGGCACCGCCGCCGATGTGCGCACCGATCTCGCCGACATCCGCGCCGACGGTCTCGACGGCGAGATGCGCCTGCTTTCGAGCGCCGGCACGATCGAAGCGGAGCGCCTGCGCACGACCGAGACGGTCGTCGAGAACAGCGTCGGCGACGTCTCTTTGCGCTTCGCGGAAGTGCTGGGCGACGTCACCGTCACCACGAGCGTCGGCAATGTGACCATCGTGGTGCCCGACGACGGCACCACCTACGAGGTGCGGTTCGAGTCCAGCATCGGCGAGCAGAACATCGACATCGCCACCGACCGCGCCGCAGAGGCCGACTACCTGATCCAGGTGAGCACCAGCGTCGGCGACCTGGACGTCCGCTACGCGTCATAGGAACGGACCGGAGCCGGAATCGGACTCGAAGCAGCCGGGCAGTGCCGGCAGCGGTCAGACGGTCAGCCGAGGTAGCCCATTGCGGCGACGATCAGGGTCGAGCAGCAGACGACCAGGCCGAGCCGGTAGTTCCGTTCGAGGCGCTTCTCGTCGTCGGCGATGGCGGGGCGCCCGGCGACGCCGATGGTGAGCCAGGCGAGTCCGAACGTCAGCAGCGGAATGAACACGACGATGGCGATGAAGAGCAGTTGCGTGGCGATGCCGACGGTGACTTCCGCTCCGAACTGGTCGGTGGGGCTCAGGCCGTGCCAGATCCGCAGGACCGTGAACTGCACCAGCAGCGAGGCGAGGGCGAACAGGCCATAGAGGAGACCGTTGCGCTCGTCGGTGCGCCAGCGCGGGAGCCACGGTGGGCGGTAGGCCAGGAATCGCGCCTCCTCGAATTCCACCGCGGCCGTCCGCAAGTCGGCCTCGGCGGCGCCGATCTCGGTGGCCGCGTCCCCGCCGAGCGGCTGGGCGGTGGTGCGCGGAGGGGGGGCGACGCGGGCGGTTCCGGCGAGTTCGTCGACGGCGGCGCGCTGTGCGGTGGCCTGCTGGGCGAGTCTCTCGGCCCGCTGGCCGAGCGATTCGGTCCGGGAGGCGGCGAGGGTGGCGGCCTCGTCGGCGCTGCGGCGAGTCTCGTCGAGGCGGCGCAGCTGGGCGAGGTAGTCGTCGAACGCGCTCACGCGTGTTCCTTTCTCGTGAAGGGCACGAGCAGCCGTCCCGAGCCTGTGTCGGCGTGGCGGTCGATGAGCAGGGCGCGTCCGGGGCGCGGGCTCCAGTGCTGGAACTGCTGTCCGAAGTGGCTGGATATCTCCGCTCCGGGGAGGTTGAGGACGAGCGAGCAGGCGATGTCCTCGCGTCCGGCGCTGCCGCCGATGTCGTCGAGGAAGCGTCGGTAGATCCGCCACCAGGCGAGCAGGTGGACGCCGCGGGCCGGTCCGGTGCGCAGCAGGTTGCGGAGTGCCTGCTGGCCCTTCATGTCGAGCGCGGCGGCTTCGAGTCCCCAGGCGAGGATCGTCGTGTCGTCGGGGACTTCGCCGAGCTTGGCCGCGAACTCCTGGGGTGAAATCCTATTGGATACATCCTGTGCAGTCGCGGTCCCGGTGTAGTCCACTGTCCACAACTGCCGGCTCGGCGGCGCGTGGAAGGCCAGGCTCTGCGCCGCAGCCTCCAAGACCTCCCCGCCGGCCGGGTCCGAGCCGAGGACCGCCAGGTGGCGTCCCGGCCGCTGATCGAGGTCGACGCCCGCGGCTTCGAGCCGCAGCGAGACCTCCCGGCCGAGCAGCACCCGCCCCGGCCTGCGCTCCTCCGGCAGCGTCTCGGTGAAGTGGACGGGCCGGTAGCCGTAGAACACGCACGGCGCCTCGTGCGTCGAGTGCGCGGCCCGCAGCTGCTCGCGCAGGCGCAGCATCACCTCCGCGTCGGTGTCGGGGAAGCGCGCCACCCGGTCGGCCCCGGCGGTGCCGCCCTCGGTGTTGACCACGACCTGCCCCAACGAGATCCTGGTCGCCGCGTCGTTGTTCGGCTCCAGGATCGTCCGCGCTCCCGGCAGTGCCACGCGCATCGGGAACTGCCCGAAGATCGAGTCCTTCTTCGCCCAGAGCGCCTCGATGCCCGAGATCGTCTGCGACGCCAGCACCAGGTGCACGCCGTACGACCGGCCTTTGCGCGCCAGGTTCTCCAGCAGCGCCACGGCCTCGGCGGCGACCTTGTCGTTCCCGGCCAGAAGCACCTGGAACTCGTCGGCCACGCACACGATCCGCGGATACGACTCGTGGCGCCGCAGCCCCGCGAACGAGGACACGCCGAAGCGCTTCATGACCGCCGACCGGTTCGTCATCTCCTCGTTCAGGGCCCTGAGCACCGCCAGCCCGTACTCCCGGTCGGACTCGACGCCGACCGCGCGAGCGTGGGGAATGAAGGTGTCGTCGCGGTCGGTCGGAATGAACTCGGTGAAGGAGACGCCCTCCTTGAAGTCGAGCAGGAACAGCGCCAGGTCCGAAGGGGAGTAGCGCGAGGCCAGGCCGTAGAGCACGTCGAGCAGGAACACCGTCTTGCCGCCGCCGGTGCGCCCGCCGACGAGCCAGTGCGGCGTAGCGTCGTCGAAGCGCATCCGCACCTCTCCGGCGGCGTCGCGTCCGATGAGGATCTCCAGTCCGTCCGCGGGGTCCTGTGAGAGCGGCGCGTCGGGGATGAGGTCCTCGAACGTCAAGGTCGCCGCGGCCCTGGCCCGTTCGGCCAGCCGCGCGGCCTCCCCGGCCAGGAAGGTCGGGTCGGCGCCCGCGGGCCAGGCCACCGGTGCGGCCAGCCGCTCGTCGCGTGAGAACGGCGCCGCCGGCGGATTCGTGACCTCGACGTGGCCGTCGGCCTGGTGCAGCACCGTCGCCTGCGGCAGATCGGGGATCCCGGCTGCGAGCACGGTGACCCCGTGCGCGAGTCCCGAACGCGCCAACGCGTGGATCCGCTCGATGAGCGACTTCGGCGCCTCCCCAATGGAGGCGATCGCCAGCAGCAGTCGGTCGGTGCGGTGCCCGGCGATGCTTTCGGACACCTGGGTCTCGGCTGCGGCGATGACGTCGGCCGCGGCGCGCGCGTCGGTCGCGATCGCCTCGATGACGCCCGCGTCGGCCAGGGGGCGCAGCGGCGCGAACGTCGCGCCGAGCGTGGCGGTGTCGATGCCGGCGACTCGGACCTTGCCCGGGTCGTGGTGGGCGAGGGTGTGCAGGATCGCGCTCCTGACCAGGGAGGCGACGCCGTCGACTCGGGCGTCGACGCTGGTCGCCAGGTGCCCGCGCTCGCCGAACGGCACTATCAGCGGGAGCTGCCGGCCCTCATGGAGGATCACCTGCCCGGCGTGCAGCAGCTCGGCGTCGGTGCGCAGGTGCGCGGCGGATGCGGTGGCCGCGTCGGATATCCGACGTTCGGCCTCCAGCAGCGCCGGGTCCACCGGAGTCCGGAAGGCGGCCTCGCCCAACCGTCGGCGGGCCGCCGCGAGCCGGGCCGCGGCGATATCGCAGCCAGCGGCCGCTTTCGCCAGTGTGGAGCGGAAACCGGGCACCGGACCTCCTCTTGGATCGCCCCCGGCCTCGGGGGGCTGTACAACCGGTCACAGGATAGTCCGTTCGGAGCAACCTTCCACCGCCCGCCCGCGTGCATTAACCTGAATGCAGACCCGAATCTTGTTGACCCTGACTGTGCCGCCCGCCCGTCGTACACCGTTCGCGCATGCGCCCGCGCGAACGTGAGGACAAGGATCCGAAGACCCATGAGCGAGTTCCTGACCATAGCCCTATCCTTTCCCCCGATCGTGTTCTCGTTCGGTCTCATCGTCGTGGTCCTGTACTGGATCACCGTCATCGTGGGCGCGCTCGACGTCGACATCGTCGATTTCGGCACCGATTCGGACGTCGAAGTGGAGGCGGGCGGATCGTTCTGGTCGGCGTTCGGTTTCGGAGCTGTGCCGTTCACTGTGGTGCTCTCCCTGTGGATCACCCTCGGTTGGATAGTGACGGTCCTCGGCACCACCTGGGTGCACAGTGCCGAAGAGATATTCATCCCCACCGCGGCCACGGGGACGGCCACGCTCGTCGCCGGAATCGGGGTCGGCATGCTGGGCGCCAAGCTCTTGTCCAGGCCGCTGTCGAAGATCTTCGCCGACGCCCCGGCCACTGCGCACCGCGACCTGATCGGAAAGGTCTGCGTGGTCAGGACGGGCACCGTGACCGTCGAGTCGGGTCAGGCCGAGATGACCGAAGAGGACGGCACGGTCCACCTCATCAACGTGCGCCGCTCGGCGCACGAGCCGGAGGGCATCGACGACGAGCACTTCTCACGTCATTCGAAACTGGTGATCTTCGACTACGATGAGGTCGCCAGGGTCTTCCTCGTCGTCCCGGTGGCGATGCCGCCGAGCCTCGAGATGTGAGACCGCCGGCCTGCAGGCCACCCGCCCCCATCAGCTCGGGTGAGGGCACCCGGCGCCCTCCGCCCTGCCGAGCCCACCAGTCCGACCTCGAAAACGGTGAACCCCACCGATTGACATCGGCCAGTAGGGTTTGATCACGCCCGTACCCAGTCCCCCCTGAAGTCTCGTTAAGGAACCGAAATGGAATCCCAATCGGCGTCGCTGCTGACCATTCTCGTGGTCGGGGCGATCATCTTCCTGGGCATACTGCTCATGATCGTCCGGCTCTACCGGAAGGTCGCTCCGGGGCAGGCCCTGGTCGTCACCAAGCTCCGCAACCGCAAGGTGTCCTTCACCTCGGCTCTGGTCCTCCCGATCATCCACAAGGCCGAGTACATGGACATCTCGGTCAAGACGATCGAGATCAACCGGGACGGCAAAGACGGCCTGAT
Source organism: Glycomyces sp. L485 (assembly GCF_022548875.1). Lineage (GTDB taxonomy): Bacteria > Actinomycetota > Actinomycetes > Mycobacteriales > Micromonosporaceae > Glycomyces. Next base: position 148,680 of record NZ_JAKZEW010000001.1, read on the forward strand.
CTGCCAGGACAATATCCGCGCCGACATCTCCATCACGTTCTTCGTGCGCGTCAACGCCACCGCCGACGACGTCCGCAACGTCGCCAACTCGATCGGCACCAAGCGCGCCTCCGACCAGGACACGCTCCAGGAACTGTTCAACGCGAAGTTCTCCGAGGCGCTCAAGACCGTCGGCAAGCAGCTCGACTTCACGAGCCTGTACACCAACCGCGACGAGTTCCGCGACCGGATCATCCACGTCATCGGCACCGACCTCAACGGCTACAGCCTCGAAGACGCCGCCATCGACTACCTCGAGCAGACCCCGATGTCCTCGCTCGACCCCCAGAACATCCTCGACGCCCAAGGCATCCGGAAGATCACGGAGCTGACCTCCCGCGAGTCGATCACGACCAACGAGCACCGGCGCCACGAGGAGAAGGAGATCAAGCGCCAGGACGTCGAGGCCCGCGAGGCAGTCCTGGAACTCGAGCGCCGCCAAGAAGAGGCCGAGATCCGCCAGCAGCGCGAGATCGAGACGCTGCGCGCCCGCGAGGCCGCCGAGGTCCAGAAGGTCCAGGCGGAGGAGCGGCTCAAGTCCGAGACCGCGCGGATCCGGACCGAAGAGGCCACGGGCATCCAACACGAGAACCGCCTGCGCGAGATCGCCGTCGCCGAGAAGAACCGCGAGCGCGTCATCGCCGTCGAGACCGAGCGCATCGAGAAGGACCGCATCCTCGAAGTCGTCGGCCGCGAGCGCGAAGAGGAACTGGCGCGCATCGCCGCCAACAAGGAACTCGAAGCCGAGAAGCGCGACATCGCCGACGTCGTCCGCGAGCGCATCGCCGTGGAGAAGACCGTCGCCGAGCAGGAAGAGGGCATCAAGCGCCTGCGCGCCACCGAAGAGGCCGAGCGCGAGCGCCAGCAGGTCATCATCCGCGCCGAAGCCGAGGCGCAGGAGAACCTGGTCAAGGACATCAAGGCCGCCGAGGCCGCCGAGACCGCCTCGAAGTTCACCGCCCGCGAGCGCATCACCCTCGCCGAGGCCGCCCAGCAGGCCGCCGAGATGGAGGCACGCGCCAAGATCCGCCAAGCCGAGGGCGAGCAGGCGCTCGCCGCGGCCGAGGGCCTCGCCGAGGTGCAGATCCGCGAGGCCGACGCGACCGCGATCGAGAAGCAGGGCCTGGCCGAGGCCAAGGCCAAGGCCGCGCTCGCCGCAGCAGAGGCCGAGGCGACCGCTTCGCAGGGCAAGGCCCAGGCGCAGGCGACCAACGAGCAGGGCATGGCCGAAGCGGCCGTCATGCGCGAGAAGCTCATGAGCGAGTCCGCCGGCCTCACCGAGAAGGCCGAGGCGATGGACGCCCTCTCCGCCGCCTCCCAGGCGCACGAGGAGTACCGCCTCCGCCTCGACATGGAGAAGGAGCTGCGCGGCGCCGAGATCGAGGCCAGGCGCTCGATCGCCGAGCAGCAGGCGGCGGTCATCGCCGCCGGGCTCTCGAAGGCCGACATCTCGCTTGTCGGCGGCGACACCCAGTTCTTCGACCGGGTCGTCGGCGCGATCGGCTACGGCAAGGCCGTCGACGGGTTCATGGAGCACTCCGAGTTGGCCTCCGGCCTCGCCGCCTCGTGGACGAACGGCTCTTCCTCGTTCTCCGAGGACCTCAAGAGCGTGCTGTCCGCGGTGGACACCGACGACGTCAGGAACCTCACCGTCTCGGCCGCGCTGCTCAAGCTCATCCAGGGCGGCGGCGACCGCGACATGCTCAGCGGTCTGCTCGACAAGGCCAAGGAGCTCGGCGTCGCCGAGCGCCCCGCCGTCGAGATGACCGCCAACTAGGACACCGACCCGCCGACCGGGATCCCATGGGACATGGGATCCCGGTCCGGTCGCCGCCTTCCGCTCGTTCACTGGGGAAACGTCATGGCCGAAGAGACCGCCACCGCCGCCACCGCGCTCGACGCCGGCACCTACGAAGTCCTGTCCAAGCGCCTCGCCGACTTCGCCACCGAGCTGACAGACCGGGCCGAGACGCTCAACGCCGCCCGCACCGACGCGTTCGGCGGCACCGAGCTGAGCCTGCTGGGCACCACCCGCATCCGCACCGCCAACAACTGCGTCCCCCGCGACATGGTGCAGGTCGGCGGGCACCTCCTCTTCGGCTACAACGTCCACATGGGCCTCAAATCGCACACCGATGTGGGCGAGGTCTTCACCGTCCACGACTTCCTGCGCCAGGACGGCAAGTTCTCGTTCGGCGACGTCGACGCCCCGGGGCACGTCCTCGACGACGCCCGCTTCATCGCCGACTTCACCGAGATGTACCGCTACTACCGCTCGACCGAGCTGCTCCAGGTGCGCCAGGTCGAGACCCGGCTGCTCGCGGTCTTCCGCATCGGCGAGAACCTCGCCGACCAGCGCGTCTTGCGCTGGCAGCTGCGCCCCGACGGCTCCGCGGAGTACATGGACGCCCGCGGCGAGGCCGACAACACCTGGCCTGAGCCGCATGACTTCGAGTGGACCGATACCACCCGCGACCAGCACGTGACCGGCCGCCACCCGCACGTGTCCATCGAGGACGAGATCTTCGTCGAGTGCCTGGGCGGCACACTCACGATCAAGGTCGAGGACAACACCGATTCGGGCGAGGGCGTCTTCTCCGAGCCGGTCGCCGAGCGCCTTCAGTCCCTCGCCGACGCCTCGATCGCATACGCCCGGGTCGGGCCGCTCATCCTGTTGAAGATCCTGCCCTACAACGAGACCCAGACCCGCTACCTCATCTACAACACCCGCACCGGCGACGTCCGGCGCGCCGACGCCATCGGCGCCGCCTGCCGGCGCCTGCCCGAGGACCACGGCGTCATCTTCCCCGGCGGCTACTACCTCAACGAGGGCAAGCTCAAGACCTTCGACCACGACACGGCCGACCTGCGCTTCAAAAGAGTCATCCGCTCCCCCAACGGCGAGGACGTCCTCTTCGTCTTCTACCACGAGGCCGAGGGCCGCTCGCTGCTGCTGCCCTACAACGTCATCCGCAAGGAAGTCGCGGCGCCGATGAGCGTCCACGGCTACTCGATCTTCGAGGACGGCACCCTCGTCGCCTTCCGCTTCACCGGCGAGGAAGCCACCCGCGTCCACCCGATGCAGGTGTGGGCCACGCCGTTCGTCTCCGAGGCGCACGCCGCCGCCAACGAGTCGGGCGACACCCCGATCCACCGCATCGGCAACGCCGAGGCCGTCCGCGCCGTCTCCGACGCCCTCACCGTGGCGCGCATGGTCCGCGAGATGCAGCCCGGACAGGCCGTGTTCGAGGCCCTCATCGCCGCGGCCACCCGCTGCCTCGACGACTACCCGTGGCTCGGCGACGAGGGCCTGTTCGGCCTCGACGCGACCCTGCGCAGCGTCCGCGACACCGCCGAGTCCGTCCTCGACGAGTACGCCACCGTCGCCGAGTTGACCGCCGAGGCGGGCAAGGCCCTGGCGCAGGCCGACGCCGACACGCTCAAGCTCCTGCGCCGCGCCCGAGGCGAGGCCCCGAAGTCCGCCGAGGACTGGGTCACCCTCCTCACCGATCTGCGTGGCGCCCAAGGGCACCTGGTGACCCTGCGCGACGTCCGCTACATCGACACGGATCGCATCGGCGAGATCGAGGCCGACCTGACCGGGTGCCTCGACCAGACCGGCCGCCGCGCCGTCGCCTTCCTCGAACTCGAGGACTCCTTCGCCCCGTACTTCGCCGAGATCGGGGAACTGGAGCACAAAGCCGAGCGCATCGAGACCGTCGCCGAATCGACGCCCCTGGTCGAGGACCTCGACGCCCGCCAGCACGGCCTTGAGACCCTCACCGAGGTCGTCTCCACACTGGAGATCGGCGACGCCACGGTCCGCACCGCGATCCTCGGGCGCGTCTCCGAGGTCCTGGCCGCCGTCAACCGCACCCGCGCGGCCCTCGCCGCCCGCCGCCGGGAGCTGTCGGTCGGCGAGGGCCGCGCGGAGTTCGCCGCCGAGTACGCCCTCCTCGGCCAGGCCGTGACCGCCGCGCTCGCCGCCGCCGACACGCCCTCCGCCTGCGACGAGCAGCTCGGCCGGCTGCTGCTCACCGTCGAGAACCTCGAGACCCGCTTCGCCGACTTCGACGACTTCCTCACCCAGCTCGCCGACAAGCGCACCGACGTCTACGAGGCGTTCTCCTCGCGCAAGCAGAACCTGCTCGACGAGGCCGCCCGCCGCGCCGAGACCCTCGCGGCCTCGGCCGACCGCATCCTCGAAGCGGTCGCCCGCCGCAGCGCCTCGCTGTCCTCACTGGACGAGGTCAACACGTACTTCGCGACCGACCCGATGGTCGAGCGTCTGCGGCGCGTCGTCGCCGAACTGCGCGATCTCGACGACACCGTCCGCGCCGAGGAGATCGAGGGCCGCATCCAGGCCGCACGCTCAGAGGCCGGCCGCGCCCTCCAGGACCAGATCGACCTGTTCGACGGCGACGCGATCCGCTTCGGCGAGCACCGCATCCCGGTCAACACCCAGCCGCTCGACCTCACCCTCGTCCCCTCCGGCGGTCAGCTCGCGTTCTCCCTCACCGGTACCGACTACCGCCAGATCGTCGACGACCCGGCCTTCGCCGACACCAAGCCCTACTGGAGCCAGTTCCTGGCCTCGGAGAACCCCGAGGTCTACCGCGCCGAGCACCTCGCCGCCTCTCTGCTGGCCGAGCACGGATCCGCGAAGCTCCTCGCCGAGGACCTGCCGCGGTTCGTGTCGGCCGCCGCGGCCGAACGCTACGACGAGGGCTACGAGCGGGGCGTACACGACGCCGACGCCGCCGCGATCCTCGCCGAAGTCCTGCGCCTTCACGCCGCCGCCGGGAACCTCCGCTACCGGGCCGCCGAGCGCGCCGCCGCCCAGCTGTACTGGGGCCACGGCGCCCCGAAGGAGCTGCAGGACGCCTGGAGCGCCCAGGCCCGCTCCCTCCACCGCGTCCGCGAGACCTTCGGCAGGACCGACGCCCTCGACCGCCTCGCCTCCGAAGCAGCCGACCGCCTCGGCGCCTGGCTCGCCGAATCCGGTGTGGCCCTGGAGATCGACTCGCCTCTCGCCGGCGAGTACCTCGTCGAGGAGCTCGCCGTATCAACCGACGGCTTCGCTTCCTCCGCCCGGGCACGCGACCTCGTCGCCGCCTTCGAACGCCACATCGGCCCGGGCGCCAAGCAGGCCTTCGACGACGACCTGCGCGCCATCGAGGCAGAGCCGGCCTCCCAGTGGGCGCTCGCCGCCGCCTGGGTCGAGTCCTATCTGCAAGGCGCCGACGCTGAGCGCTTCGACATCGCCGACCTGCCCGAGGCCCTCGCGCTCATCCTCGCCGGCGTCGACGTCTACGAGGTCACCGCCGAACTCACCACCGAGGTCACCGGGCTGCTTGGCACCCACGGCCGCGTCGAGAACCGCGTCCTGGCCATCCGCCTGGACGAGTTCCTCGCCCGCACCGGGCACTTCCGCCGCGTCACCGTCCCCGGCTACCGCGCCTACCAGTCCCGGCGCGGCGAGATCGTCGAGTCGCACCGCCGGAATCTGCGCGTCGACGAGTTCAAGCCGAAGGTCATGTCGGGCTTCGTGCGCAACCAGCTCATCGACGAGGTCTACCTGCCGCTCATCGGTTCCAACCTCGCCAAGCAGATCGGCGCGGGAACCGGCGACGCCCGCCGCACCGACCAGTCGGGCATGCTCATGCTCATCTCCCCGCCCGGCTACGGAAAGACGACGCTCATGGAGTACGTCGCCGACCGGCTCGGGATGCTCCTGGTCAAGGTCAACGGGCCCTCGCTCGGCCACGAGACCGTCTCGGTCGACCCGGGCGACGCGCCGAACGCGACCGCCCGCCAAGAGGTCGAGAAGATCAACTTCGCGCTCGAATGCGGCAACAACGTCCTGCTGTACCTCGACGACATCCAGCACACCAACCCCGAGCTGCTGCAGAAGTTCATCTCGCTGTGCGACGCCCAGCGCAAGATGGAAGGCGTGTGGAACGGCCGCACCCGCACCTACGACCTGCGCGGGAAGCGGTTCGCCGTCTGCATGGCCGGCAACCCGTACACCGAGGCGGGCCAGCGCTTCCGCATCCCGGACATGCTCGCCAACCGCGCCGACGTGTGGAACCTCGGCGACGTCCTCTCCGGACGCGATGAGGTCTTCGCCCAGTCATACATCGAGAACGCGCTCACCTCGAACGCCGTGCTCGCCCCGTTGGCCGGGCGCGACCGCGCCGACGTGCAGGTGCTCATCCGTCTCGCCGCAGAGGATCCGACCGCGAACCCCGACAGCCTGCGGCATGCCTACTCCGCCGGCGAGCTCGACCAGATCCTCTCGGTCCTGCGCAAGCTCATCCACGTCCAGCAGACCGTGCTGCGCAACAACCTCGCGTACATCGCCTCGGCCGCCACGGACAACGCCGCCCGCACCGAGCCGCCGTTCCTGCTCCAGGGCTCCTACCGGAACATGAACCGGCTCACCGAAAGGGTGGTTCCGGTCATGAACGACGACGAGCTCGAAGCGGTCATCGACGACCACTACGCCGGCGAGGCGCAGACGCTCGCCTCGGGCGCGGAGGCGAACCTCCTCAAACTCGCCGAACTCCGGGGACGTCTGACCGAAGAGCAGGCGGCTCGTTGGGAGGCGGTCAAGGAGGCGTTCCGCCGCGAGCAGACCCTCGGCGGCGGGGACGACGATCCTATGTCGAGAGCGGTCGGGGCGATCACCATGCTCTCCGATCGCGTCGGCGGCATCGAAACGGCCCTGAACCGCCACGCGCCGAGGATCTGACCGGTAATCATGCAGTTCAACATAATGTCGGACTGCATGATCCGCTTTCATTTCCACTTCATCGAGGCCGGGCGGACTCTGAACCGCACGAGTGGCGAACCGCTGCAGTTCTTATTCTCACGTACCGGCTTCTGCTCGGCTCCGCGATTACGAAGAGATCGACGAGCGTTTGCGGCTTGTAGTCCCCGCTGACGGCTCCACCTAATAGCGTGGCGATCGAGGGCTGTCGAAGCTGCCGGTACGATCAGCTGGTAAAGCTATCCGTTGTGCCCTCAAGCTTGTAAACCATCGAATAAGGGAGGTCCCCGTGCCGACGAAGACGGGAGCGAAGATCCGGATCATCGTCTTGGGCACTGGCCCAGACGCCGAAGAGGCCCGCGAGATCGCCGCGGCAGATGCAGATGTCGCGATCGCCGCCAAGTTCACGAAGACGGTGACGCATCTGGTCATCGATGACACGGTGAAGTCGTCCGAAGCTCGTGTGAAGAAGGCCGAGGAGTCCGGCGTGCCCGTGCTCAAGCTCGACGACCTGAAGGAACTCCTCGTCGCGGACGAGGCTCCCGAGGCCGCCGACGAGCCCGAGCCGGCCGAAGAGGCGGCTCCCGAGCCCGTCGCGGAAGCGGAGCCCGAGCCTGAACCGGAGCCGGTACCCGCGGCCGAGGCCGAGCCGGAGCCTACGCCTGTCGAGGAGCCCGTCGCCGAAGCCGAGCCCGAGTCTGAGGCCAAGTCCGAGCCTGTCGCCGAAGTCGAAGTCGAAGTCGAAGCCAAGTCCGAACCTGTCGCCGAAGCCGAAGCCGAAGCCGAAGCCGAAGCCGAGCCCGAGGCCAAGACCGAGCCCGTAGCCGAAGCCGAGCCCGAGCCGACCGTCCCGTCCCAGGCCGAAGCGCCGAGGGCCGAGAGCGAGCCCGAGATCGATGAGATCGAGAAGCCCGCGGAGAAGGCCGAGGAGATCAAGGCCGACGAGGAGACCGCCACTTCGCCGAAGCCGGGACTGGTGGCCAAACTCAAGTCCATCTTCAACCTGACCGGCGCCCGCAAGTAGCGCGGACCCGAACGAAAGCCCCGAGCCCTTGCGGCCCGGGGCTTTACGCTGTGGGCGGAACCGTCGATTGGATCGTGAAACCTGAGTCGGTTAGACTCAACTCTGCGGTGGTTCCAGCCGCCGTGCTCCGTATCGCGTCAGGAAGGCAGACAGACCCGTGGACGTCAATCGTTTGACCACCAAGAGCCGCGAAGTCATCTCCCAAGCCGCCCGCTCCGCCGCCGCCCACGGCAACGCGACCGTCGACCCGTGGCACCTGCTGGACGCGCTGATCACCGTCGACGGCTCCACGGCCCCGGGCCTGCTTCAGCTCGTCGGCGTCACGCCCGGCACCGTCTCGGCCGAGACAGAGCGCCGCCTCGACGACATGCCCTCCGCCTCCGGTCCCTCCGTGTCCGAGCCGTCGATGGGCCGCGAGTCGCTGCGCGCGATCAACGCCGCCGACAAGATCGCCACCGACTACGGAGACGAGTACGTCTCCACCGAGCACATCCTCACCGGCCTCGTCCAGGCCGGCGGCGAGGTCGGCACCTACCTGTCCGACCAGGGCGCCACCGAGAAGAAGCTGATCGGCGCCTTCCCGACTCTGCGGGGCGGCGACCGCAAGATCTCCAGCGCCGACCCCGAGCAGGGCTACAAGGCCCTCCAGAAGTACGGCGTCGACCTCACCGAGAACGCCCGATCTGGCAAAGTGGACCCGGTCATCGGGCGCGACACCGAGATCCGGCGCGTCATCCAGGTACTGTCCCGCCGCACCAAGAACAACCCGGTCCTCATCGGCGAGCCCGGCGTCGGAAAGACCGCCATCGTCGAGGGACTCGCCCAGCGCATCGTCGCCGGGGACGTCCCCGAGTCGCTGCGCGACCGGAGGGTCATCCTCCTCGATCTCGCCAGCATGATCGCCGGCGCCCAGTACCGCGGCCAGTTCGAGGAGCGGTTCAAGTCCGTCCTCGAAGAGATCAAGTCCTCCGACGGCCAGATCATCCCGTTCATGGACGAGCTCCACACCATGGTCGGCGCCGGTAAGTCCGAGGGCTCGATGGACGCCGGGAACATGCTCAAGCCGGCGCTCGCCCGCGGCGAGCTTCACATGATCGGCGCGACCACGCTCAACGAATACCGCGAGCACATCGAGAAGGACGCGGCCCTGGAACGCCGCTTCCAGCAGGTGTACGTCGGCGAGCCGTCTATCGAGGACACCGTCGCGATCCTGCGCGGCCTCAAGGAGCGCTACGAGGTCCACCACGGCGTGCGCATCACCGACTCCGCGCTGGTGGCCGCCTCGCAGCTCTCGGCGCGGTACATCCCCGACCGGTTCCTGCCCGACAAGGCCATCGACCTGGTCGACGAGGCCGCCAGCCGCCTGCGCATCGAGATCGACTCGCGGCCCGAGGCGATCGACGAGGTCGAGCGGGCCGTCCGCCGTCTGGAGATCGAGGAGACCGCGCTCCAGAACGAGACCGACGACCCGGCCTCGGCCGAGCGGCTCTCGGCGCTCCAGCGCGAACTCGCCGACGCGCGCGAGCGCCTCTCGGCACTGTCGCGCCAATGGGAGTCCGAGAAGGGGCGCATCTCGAAGGTCTCCGACCTCAAGGAGCAGCTCGACGACCTTCGCACCCAGGCCGAACGCGCCGAACGCGAATACGACCTGGAGAAGGCCGCGCAACTGCGCTACGGCAAGATCCCCGAGCTCGAACAGGCGCTGACGGCCGCCGAGGCCGAACTGGAGCACACCGACCAGCCTGCGGCCCAGGCCCCGATGCTCAAGGAGGAGATCGACGCCGAGGAGATCGCCGAGGTCATCTCGGCCTGGACCGGCATCCCCGCCGGGCGACTCCAGGAGTCGGAGAGCCACAAGCTGCTCAACGCCGAGAGCGCCCTCGCCGAACGTGTCGTCGGCCAGACCGAGGCCGTCACCGTCGTCGCCGACGCGCTTCGCCGCGCCCGCGCGGGCTTGTCGGACCCGAACCGGCCCACCGGCTCGTTCGTCTTCGCCGGTCCGACCGGCGTCGGCAAGACCGAGCTGGCGAAGGCCCTCGCGGGGTTCATGTTCGACGACGACCGGGCGATGATCCGCATCGACATGGGCGAGTACACCGAGCAGCACTCGGTGGCGCGACTCATCGGCGCCCCGCCCGGCTACGTCGGCTACGAGGAGGGCGGCCAGCTCACCGAACCGGTCCGCCGCCGCCCGTACTCCGTCGTGCTCCTCGACGAGGTCGAGAAGGCCCACACCAGGGTCTTCGACACGCTGCTCCAGGTGCTGGACGACGGGCGACTCACCGACGGCCAGGGCCGCACGGTCGACTTCCGCAACGTCATCCTCATCATGACCTCCAACCTCGGGTCCCAGTCGCTGACGGACCCGACCCTGGAGGACGAGGCGAAGCGCGAATCGGTGCTGGGGGCGATCCGGGGCCACTTCAAGCCGGAGTTCCTCAACCGGCTCGACGACATCGTCATCTTCCACGCCCTCGAACACGACGACCTCAAGTCGATCGTGGACGTGCAGTTGCGCCAGCTCCAGAAGCGCATGGACTCCCGCAGACTCAAGCTCGCGGTCAACGACTCGGCCAAGTCCTGGCTCGCCGACCGCGGCTTCGACCCGGTGTACGGGGCCCGTCCGCTCCGCCGCCTGATCCAGTCCTCCGTCGGCGACCCTCTCTCCCGGGAGCTCCTGGAAGGCAAGATCATCGACGGCGACACCGTCAAGGTCGGCACCGCCGACCTGGGCGACAAGCTCATCGTCTCCAGGGGGTAGAAGCGGGACCGGGCCCGAGTCCTCGGCGGGTTCCGTCGTGGCCCGGCCGTCTTCACCGGCTCCGCGCCGGGACCCCCTTAAAGCCGGAAAGCGCGCGGCACGTGCCCCAGAGTGGATGAAGTTCGCCGTTCAGCGGACTAACTCTACGATATTGGCCATAGTGCATTCATGGCCACTATCGAGTATTCGCGTTTCTCGCGACGGACCGCGCTGACCGGCGCGGCGGCGGTGCTCGCCGCGGGGATCACCGCCGCTCCGCCGCGGGCGGGCGCGGCCGGACCGGCCTCGGTGATCCGCTCGGCCGCGGCCCGCGGGGCCGAACGTCTGGCGTTGACCGCCGACGGCGATCCCTCTGATGCCTACGAGATCCGGCACTTCACCGTCGACGCAGACCGAAGGGTCGCACTCGGCGAGCGGCTCGCGATCGATCTCCCCGCAGGGTTCCATCCGCACTCGATGGCGGCCCGCGGCGAGACGCTCTGGATCACCGGAGCAGTCGACGAGTTCGTCAAGACCGTCACCGTCGACAACCGATTCGACGCCCTCCCTGAGCGGCTCCGCGACCTCGCCGACCCGGACGACGCCGACCCCTACCTGCCTGACGGCATCGTCGACATCGACGTCTACCGGGCGCGCCCGGCCCTGCTCCGCGTCCAGGATTCCCGGCCTGCTTTCGTCGAACTCCCGACGCCCGAACAGATGGGTTCCGGGGCGGCCATGGCCATAGCACTGCTAGGAAACGACGACATCGCCATCGCGATCGAAGGCTGCTCGGACCCCGACCTCGCCGTGATTTCGCGCAGTCACCTCGCCGTCAGCGTCGATGACGGACGTACTTGGCGGTACCAGTCGGCTGCCGTGGGTCTCGGCGAGGGCTACGGCACCGTCCTCGCCTCCGTCGGCGACCGCATTCTCGCCGTCACCGCCGACGGCGACGGCACCCAGACGCTCCACGTCGGCCGTCCAGGCATCGGCTTCGAGCGGGCGGCGGCCCAGACCGGCGCAGGACGCCCCATGGCAGCGATACCCACTGCCGAAGGCAGCGTCAGCGTCTACAGCGACCGCGACGGCAAGGTGAGCGAAGCCCGTTTCACCGCCGAGGGACGCGCCCTCGAATCGGCCGGCGCCGCGTGCGGCTGCGCCGGGGAGGTCCTCGCGGTCCAGGGACTCGCAGACGCCTGGCTCGAAGCCGACGGCGACGAGACCCGCGCCCAAGGAATGGAGTGAGGAGCAACGATGGGCTTTCCGAGCAGCAGCAAGGCATTCGCGTCGTCGAAATGCGCCCTGCCGGACATCACTCGCAACTGGCTGCACAAGACGTCGTGGAAGATGAGGCAGCGAGCCGGTCTCAACGGCAACGGGTACGGGGTTCACCCGTCGACCTCGTCTTTGACGATGCACCGGGAAACGCATGACCGGGCGAGCAGACTCGTCCAGAACCTCCACATCCTCGGCCTGTACTTCCCTCCGGACAACGACCCTTGGTCGTTCCGCTGGGCGGGGGTGGCCGGAGCCAAAGTCTGCAAGCCGGGCTACCACCGCTACGGCGCGGCCATCGATTTCACCAAGTTCGCCTGGGGCCCGGGACGGTACGTCGACCTGGCCGTCCACGGGAAGGACCGGCGCCGCCGCCTGCGCCGCCGGTACCTCGCGGTCATCGCGATCTGCCGCAAATACTTCGGCACGGTCCTGCACACCCACAACGATCCAGACGGGACGCACTGGAACCACATCCACGTGGATCGCGGTCGACAGGCCGTCGCGCTCGACTTCGACTACGGCACAGACTGCACTATCATCCAGTGGGCCGCGAGGGATCTAGCCGGGATGACCGATATGAGGATCGACGGCCACTGGGGTCCGCAGGCGCTGGAGGGGCTCCGGCTTCTGCGCACCCGGTTCCAGGCCGAAGAGGTCCGACCGACTGTCACGGCCGTGGAAGGACGCGTCTGGCTCGATCTGATCGCCAGGCACGCCATGGCCGACGAGAACGCCGGAACGTTCACGGTGAAGTGAGGGGACGACATGGCCGAGCGACGACGCGAAATCCGACTCATGGCGGGCGGGCTGCTGCTGGCCGCCGGCCTCACGGCCTGCGATGCCGGCTCGGCGGGCGACGACGGGGGCGAGGACGGGGGCGAGGACGACCACGGCGTGCTGTACGGCGTGGGCGACGACCATACGCTGTGGCGCTGGGAGGTCGGCTCCGACGAGGTGGAGGCGGTGTTCGACCTGGGCGGCGTCTGGGAGCGGGAGGGCGACGTGGGCGCGGTCCTCCGGGCCTCGCTGAGCGTGGCTCCCGACCAGAGGCACGCGTCGTGGATCGCGGGCGGAGGCCCGAACGCCGAGCTCCAGATCGGCGATTTGGAATCCGGCGAGATCAGTGGAACCGTGCCGTACCCGGTCGACCACGCCTGCCTGGACCCGGTATGGGCCCCGGAAGGGAAGTCCCTACTGGTCCACCGAACGGAAGTCTGGGGCGCGGCGTCGCAAGGCGACGGGATGCCGGGCGAAGTCTGGGGGTCGACGGAGTGGCTCTCGCCCGAGGGAGACCGGCTGCCGTCCGAGAACGATCTCGAAGACGGCTGCAGGCTGCGCTGGTACGAGGCCGATGGTGCCGTCGAAGGGATCTACCACGATCTCGGGGTGAGCGAACTGTACCGAGTGGACGAGACCGGCGAGCGGTTCGAGACGATTTCGCTTGACGAGCTCGGCGGTGTCGAGCCCGAGGTCACCGGCCTGGTCGCGGTCGACCCGTCGGGCCGGTACGTGTGCCTGGCCGACGGCTACGACGAATTTGGGACCTATGGAGGAGGCTTCACGATCCGCCCGCAGACTGGAACCAAGGTGATCGACCTGGCCTCCGGCGAAACCGCCGGAAAGCAGGGCGCGACCTGCGAATCCCTGGCGGCCGGGGGCTACCTCTCCAGAGGCGACACGGAAGTCGAGCTCATCGACTACCAGGGCGAATCCAAATGGAAGACGAGCCTCCCACCCGAGATCGAGAACTCACCGAACCTGTTCTACTTCTCCGCAACGCCATGACACCTTCTGTCGAACGTGCCGTCGTTCATCTGAGGTCACGATCCTCTTCGGGCGGACACTGAACCCTTGGGACAGTGCCGAGAGCGCCTCGGCCTGGTTCGACCCGATGGTCTCAGCGGTCGTCGAGTGCGCTGTCCGGGAGCCAAGTGGACGAAGCGCAGGCGACGGCCGGTCCGCTCGGCGGCCACCGCCTCGTCTACGTTGCGGGGGAGGCGGATCGCATCGGACACGGCCTCACCTTGTCACAAGGGATGCGGTCGCGGCAACGCGATTGCCTGGACCCACCCTTGCCCAGCGTCGATGTCGATGAGCTTGTCGTCGCCGTTCAAGTCGCGCACGACGATCCGTCCGTTCCGGTCGCCGGTGAGGATCAGCGGAGCGTCGCCTCTGGTGTCGATCTCCAAAGCATAGACGGGGTCCGAATGGTCGTTGAAGACCTTGCGTTCGATGCCGTCCTCCAAGTCCCACACGCGGACCGAGCCGTCGTCTCCGGACGAGACGGCCAGCAGACCCTCATCGGTCTCGACCAGCTCGATTACCCGCACTCTTGCGGTGTGGCCGGTGAGCGGATCGCCGACGACCTCGCCGCTCGCCAGGTCCCGGACCAACAGCGCGGCGTCGTCATCGGCGCTGATCACCACCTGATTCCCCTCGAGGACGCCGGTGGTCATGCCGCGGATGGTCGAGTCGGTGTCGACGGCTCGGGCGGCCTCGTCTCCCGTGTTCGGGTCCCACACCCGCATGAACCCGTCATTGCCACCGGTGACCACCACGGGGCGACCGTCGAGCTCTGAGACGGCGATGGACCGCACGTCGGCGGTGTGGCCCTCGAACTTCGAGACGGGTTCGCCGCTGGCCAGGTCCCACACCCTCGCCAGATCGTCGTTGCCGGCCGACACGATCACGGGCCTGCCGTCGAGGTCGAACACGGCGATAGACCCGATCGAGTCCGTGTGCGCCTCCTCGATGGTTCTGGGCTCGGCCGGCTCGTCGAGGTCCCAGATTCGGATCGTGTGGTCCTGGCCGCTGGAGACGAGTACGCCACTACCGTCGAGTTCCGCGAAGGCGGCGGCGAAGACGTAGCCGTCGTGCGCCGGGATCGGATCGCCGACCGCCTCCCCTTCAAGGTTCCACGTCCGCAAAGTGCCGTCGGTGCCGGTCGAGACGAACCTTGAGGCCCATTCATCCATAGTGTTCGCTTGTCCGGGAGGCTCCTCGCCCGGACGTTCACCGTCCGGCCACCAGACGTACGCTGCCGCCACCATGCCCAGCACCAGCGCGACCGTGGCGAGTGCCGTGAGGGCTCGGCGATGTCGGGGAGCCGGACCGGATGGTGGCGTCGGAGTCGGCGCCGGTGGAAGCCGCTGCGTCACCGCCGTCGGAGGCGACACAGGCGAAACCGCGGGCGGTGGCGGTTCCCCGGCTATGAGCAGGCAGCCTTCCGCGACTACGAGCTCTGGTTGTTCCAACACCGTGGGCGGTGTGCCGAGCTCCCGATGCAGCATCGTCGCCACCAGCGGCATCCGCGAGGCCCCGCCGACGAGGAACACCCCCGCCGTCCGTTCCGGAGTCAGACGCGCCTCCCTGATCGCACCGCCGGTCACCTTGACCGCCCGCGCCAGCAGCGGTCCCACGACCTGCTCGAGTTCGCCTCGTGTCAGATGCGCGTTCGTGTCGAGCAGCGGCACGAGCAGGTCGGCCCGCTGCTGGCGCGACAGCTGCTCCTTGGCCACCCGCACCTCCTCGTAGAGCGTCCTGCGGTGGCGGCGGTCCGACGACGTGGTCGGGTCGACCAGGCGAGGCCAGTCCTCCTTTTCCGACATCTGCCGGCCCAGGTATTCGACCAGCGCCGCGTCGAGGTCGAGCCCGCCCAGATCGTCCAGACCGTCCACCGCGAGGACATCGAAGCCCCGCGGGCTTCGCTGCACGACGCTCGCGTCGAACGTGCCCGCCCCGAAGTCGTGGATCACGACGGCCGAACCGGTCGGCACCGCGTGTTCGAGCGCGGTCGTGAAGTACGCGGCCGCCGCCACCGGTTCGGTTTCCACGGCGGTGACCCGAAGACCGGCAGCGCCGGCGGCGTCGATCAGCAGCTGTCGCCTCGCCGGGCCCCAGGTTGCGGGGACGGTCAACGCCACCTGGTCGAGTCGGCCCACCACCTGCAGCGCCTCCTCGCGGACGCGCGCCAGCACCGCCGAGAACAGATCGACCACCGTATATTCCCGCCGCCCGAGCAGCGTGTACTCATCGGCGATGCGGCGCTTGGGGTTCGGTTCGAGACACTCCGGGCGGAGCACACCCGCCCGCAGGGCGTCTCGCCCGGTGACGAGTCGGCCGTCTTCCTCGGCGAACACTGCCGACGGGAGTAGTGGCGATCCGTCGAACAGCAGTGGTCGGGTGCGGCCGCCCCTGCCGTGTACCGCGACCGTGTGGGAGGTCCCGAAATCGACGCCGAGAGCGATCGGGCCGGATGAGGAGGGGGAATCCATAATCACAAGTTAACGACGGGCCACCACTTTGTCACCACCCACAACGGCCACAAATCGGTCCCGACACTGGGGACGACACGCGACAGCTGATTCTTCTGATTTTTGTAGGAATGCTGCAATCGTGGATTTCTACGTCCCGGCACTTGTCTCCTACGGTCGAAAAGGCGTCGGGCAGGTGGATTCCAATGTCTACAGATTCGGCGCTCCCACGGAGGTGACCGGGGCGGCACCGTGATTGAAATTACCCAGGGTCATGTCTAAGTTACTGAGTCGTAGGCCGCGATCTGGCGGCCGCGATCCTTAGGAGTCAGCCATGACTTGTAATGAGCAGCAACGAGTCCCAGCTCCCCGCGTCTCGCCGCGACAGGCGGCGGGCTTCTCCTGCCAGTTCCTGAACGTCCTGGCGGGCAGGCGCCCGGCGCTAGACCTGGAGCGGTACGCCACGCCGCGGGGCTGGGCCGCGTTCTGTCGCGTCCGACGGCAGATCCCCAACCGTCTCAGCGAGACGCGCATCCGTCGCATGTCCTGTCCGACCGAGCACACGGCCGAGCTCGTCGCGCTCATCGGCGACGGGCGTACCCGCCGGGCGATGACGTTGACGTTCCGGCTCGTCCGCGAGGGATGGCGACTCGACGACTGCGCCGTCCTGACCGTCGATCACAACCGGCGCAGACGCCTGGGTGCGCCTGCCTGACGAGTCCGGTGAGGGGCGGGGCGCCCGCCCCTCACCGGGTCGATCAAGCCGTGATGCACTCGCGGCCGTCAACGAAGACGCGGATGGCGGACAGCGGCTCGCCGCTCCCGGTGAAGCCGCCGGGATGCTCCCGTTCCATTCCGTGTTGGTCATGGTCACCGCCGAGCCGTTCTGGGTCCATTCGGCATTCCACGCGCCTAAACCCAGCCGAGAAACGCGATGCCTCAAGCCGCAGAGCTGGACTGCTGCGCGCTACGGGGTTCTACCGCGACGCGGTTTGCATGCGGCTCTGGTGGTGCCAGTGAGTTCCAAGTTCGCGGGAAGCTTCGGGTCGTCGATGAGGTGTGCGGCAATGTGGATAATGAAGCCATGCTGACACCGTCGCTTCCGCCTTGGCCGCTTACGCCGCCTGCGCACGGCGGTGTTGTGCTGCGTCGGGCGTGTGAGAGCGATGCCGCGATGGCTCGGGAACTTTCAACCGACGCTTACGTGCCGACGATCGGCACGCTTCCTTCGCACGCCAGCGATGCGGAGGCCCTGGCGTGGATAGGTCGGCAACACCGGCGCTATGACGAAGGCACCGGTTTCTCCTTCGTAATCGCAGCGGCGGGAACCGATGTGGCGGTCGGCCAATGCGGACTTTGGCTCAGCGAACTCGCAGACGGCAGGGCTACGGCCGGGTACTCGATTGTGCCGTCCGCCCGAGGGCGCGGGTTCGCCGCCGATGCGCTTACCGCGCTCACCGCCTTCGGATGGACGGTGCCGGACCTGTTCCGGATCGCGCTGTACATCGAGCCTTGGAACATCGGCTCGATACGGACCGCTGAGCGTGCCGGATATGCCCGTGAAGGACTACTGCGAAGCCATCAGGTGATTGCCGGAGTCCGCCGAGACATGCTGCTGTTGGCGGCTGTCCGGCCCGAATAGTTTGAGTCGCATGCGGGCTACGTCTGTAGTCCGACACGGATGCTTGGGCACGCGAGCGCCACCGTGACCCTCGATGTCTACGGGCACCTATTCCCCGACCGCTTCGATGAGGTCGCCGACGCAATGAGCGCGAAGCGGGCCGAGGCGCTGGCGCTCGCAGCCTAGCCGTCCGGGATATATCCGGGATGGTGGGTTTCGAGGAACAGAAAAGCCGGGTTAAAAACCCGGCTCTACCTGTGATGATGGCGCGCCCCGAGGGATTCGAACCCCCAACCTTCTGATCCGTAGTCAGATGCTCTATCCGTTGAGCTAGGGGCGCCTGTCTGGCCCGTTCGACCAGGCCGCGCACCAGCTTACCCGGGCGTGAAAGCAAGCTGCAAGCGGGTATCCGGTTGTGCGCTAGGTCATTGGAGGTCACTTCACGGGTGCGACGACGGCCGCTTCGTAGAATGGGCGTTCGGGACGAGGAGAAGGAGACGGGGCATATGGGCAAGCAGTTGCGGGTGAGCACCAGGAACGCGCGGTTCCAGCAGTGGGAGGCACTGCTCGCCAACAGGAAGAAGCGGAACCAGCTCGGCGGATTCCTGGTGCAGGGCGTGCGGCCGATCGATATGGCACTCGAGCACGGCTGGGAGTTCCTGGAGATCCTGTTCGACGCCGATCGGAAGCCGTCGGCCTGGGCCCAGGGAGTGCTGGAGGCGTGCCGAGCCGACCGGTACGCCGTCTCGCGGGAACTCATGGCCGAGCTCGGGGAGAAGGACGACGAGGTGCCCGAACTGCTGGCCGTCGTCTCCCTGCCCGATCTCAGTCTCGGCAGCCTCGAGTTCGGACCGAACTTCCTGGGTGTGGCGTTCGACCGGCCCGGCAGCCCCGGGAATCTCGGGTCCTTGATCCGGTCCGCCGACGCCTTCGGGTCCGACCTCGTCATCACCACCGGACACGGCGCAGACCCGTTCGATCCCCGCTCCGTGCGCGCCTCCACCGGCTCACTGTTCTCCACCCGCGTCGCCCACGTCGACCGCCCTCAGGACGTCGCCGCCTGGCTCGCGAGGCAGGCCGGCGAGCCGGTCCGCATGGTCGGCACCGACGAACACGGCGGCGGCGACCTCGCCGAATGCGACCTGACGCTCCCGACACTGCTCGTCATCGGCCGCGAAGCCGACGGCATGTCACGCGCCTGGAAGGAGACTGTGGACACCATGGTCCGGATCCCGATCGGCGGCGCCGCCTCATCGCTGAACGCCGCCGCGGCCGGCTCCATCGCGCTCTACGAGGCCGCCAGGCAGCGCTCCGGCCGCTCGTTAGCAGTTGGCCAGCACCTCGCCGGCAAACGCACGCCACGCCTGGGGCAGCACCTGCGGCCGCTCCCGCGGGGCCGCCTCCGCCGCAGCCCACAAGGCCGCCTCGGCCTCCAGCACCTCGACGCCCAGCATGTAGCGCTCGATGAACTCCTTGCGGTGCTCCCGGCCGGGGAAGAAATACCCGCCTGCGGCGAACAGCGCCACATACGCCCGGTGCAGCCCGCCGGTCAGGATCTCGGCCAGTTCCCATGGGTCCTCGGCGTCGCCGAGCCGTTTCGCGATCTCCTCGGCCTCGCGCTCGACGACGGTCCTCGCCGCGTCCGCGAGCGCCTGCGGGAACTCGGTCACGTCGGCGCGCGCCCGCGACCCCAGCTCGGAGTCGTCGGCCAGCAGCGAGCCCTCGGCGAAGCGCGCGATCACGTGCAGCGCCTCGTCGCCCGGCTGCTCCCAGCCCTCGCCGCGCATGAGGGCGGCGAGCAGCGTCTCGAACCGTTCGACGGTCAAATGCACCGCCTCGTCGTCGGCCTCGTCCGGGACCGTATCGGTCTCCCACACGCACACGAGTTCGGCGTCGTCGCCGAAGCCCGACAGCGCCGGGCCGTGCGCGTACGCGAATGCGAGTCGATCGTCGTCGTTCATTTCGGCGAGGACGTCGGTCGACAGTCTGAGAACCGCTTGAGGCAGTGACATATATCCAGTGTGACTGCATTTCGCAATCCGTGTCCACCGGACTCGAATGAATCTGCAGATGGTTCATGTCGGTTGCCGCCTATAGCATGTGCGGATGGAGAAAACCAGCCGACGGACTCGGGAGTTCACACCAGGTGAGATCGCCGCCTGGCGCGCCCGTTCCCAACGGCTGTGGGGCGAGAAATGGCGCTCCCCGCTGGAGGCCTTCGCGCATCTGGGCGCGGTCCAGTCGCAGGAGTACCACCCGTCGAAGCTCACGCCCGCGATGCGGACGGCCCCGGCCGACGGCGCGTTCGCCCCGGCCAGTGCCGTCGACGCGCTCATCGAGGACGGCACGGTGGTCCGCACCCACGTCCTGCGCACCACCTGGCACACCGTCCCGGCCACCGACCTGCGCATGATGCTGTCCGCCACCGCCGACCGAACCCTCCGGGTACTCGGCTCGATGACCCGCGGCCTCGGCCTAGACGAGCCCACCTTGGCGCGGTGCGACGAGATCCTCGCCGAAGGCACCGCACGCGGGAGGCACCTGACCCGGGACGAGGCCGCCGCCGAGCTCGCCGCGGCCGGGATCGAAGGCGCCACCGGGCAGCGGCTCGGCCACATCCTCATGCACGCCGAGTTCACCGCGGCGATCTGCTCGGGCGCGCCGAAGGGCAAGCAGCAGACCTACGCGAACTTCGACGAGCGCGTCCCGGCCGGGAGGATCGGCAGGGAGGACGCGATCCGGGAACTCGCCCGCCGGTTCTACGCCTCGCGCGGGCCGGCGACGCTGAAGGACTTCACGCGCTGGGCGAGCCTGACGGTCGCCGACGCGAAAGCCGCGATCGGCGACCTCGACCTCGAGTCGATCGAGATCGACGGCCGCATCTGCTACCTCGAAGGAGAGGCGCCCGCTCCGCGCGAGGACGGCCTCCCCGTCGTCGACTTCGTGCAGGGCTTCGACGAGATGATGTGCTCCTACACCGACACCAGGGACTGGGTGATCCACTCCTCGATCCCGCGCTCGGCCTTCCCCGAGCGCCCGCGCTTCAATTCCGCGATCCTCCTCGACGGCCAGATCATCGGCCATTGGAAGGCCACGGTGCGCGCCAAGAAGGTGCAGATCGACTCCTACCGGCTGCGCGGCTTCACGGCCGCCGAGATCGCCGCGATGCGCCGAGGCGCCGACCGCCTCCGCGCCTGGTACGGCAAGGACGAGATGGAGCTCGGTCTCGACCATGCTTGACGGCTCGCTCAAAGCATGAGGGCCGCGGTCGGGTGTCCGACCGCGGCCCTCGTTTCCGGGATTGTCAGGCGACTGAGTTCCTGCGGCGGCCGATCGTGACACGGAGCTGCGGTGGCAGGTCGCCCCTGCCGTCACCGGGGTACATGTCCGTGTCGCCCGAGGAGGTCGGCGGGATCAGATGCGTTTGAGGGCGTCGGCGAAGGGCGCCAAGCCCATCGAGCCGAGGTTCAGCGCGTCGGTGTGGAACTGCTTGAGGCTGAAGTCCGCGCTCTTGCGGGCCGCGTAGTCGTTGCGGGCGGCCATCCACAGGCGCTCGCCGACCTTGTACGACGGCGCCTGCCCGGCCCAGCCGAGGTAGCGGTTGCACTCGAACTGGAGCATGTCGTCCTCGATGCGGCAGTGCGCGCGCATGAACTCGAACATCTTGTCCGCGTCCCACTGCTCGCCGGGCCGCCAGCCGAACGGGTTGTCCTCGGGGATCGCGAACTCGCAGTGCAGTCCGATGTCGACGACGACGCGAGCGGCCCGGAACGCCTGCGCGTCGAGCATGCCGAGCTTCCCGGCCGGGTCGTCGTCGTAGTAGCCCAGCTCGTCCATGAGCCGCTCGGAGTACAGCGCCCAGCCCTCGGCGTGGCCGGAGGAGAAGATCATCGTGCGCTGGAAGCGGTTGAGCAGCTCAGAGCGCGCCTGCGTCTGTCCAATCTGGAGGTGGTGACCGGGCACGCCCTCGTGGTAGACGGTCGTGACCTCGCGCCACTTCGCGAACGTCTCCTGCCCGCTCGGCACCGACCACCACATGCGGCCCGGGCGCGAGAAGTCCTCGCTGGGGCCGGTGTAGTAGATCGCCCCGTCCTCGGTCGGCGCGATCATGCACTCGATGCGGCGGATCTGCTCGGGGATGTCGAAGTGCTTGTCGGCGAGCTCGGCGACGGTGCGGTCAGCCAGCTCCTGCATCCAGTCGCGGAACGCCTCCTTGTCGGCGACGTTCTGCTCGGGGTCGGCGTCGAGTTGGGCGATCGCCTCTTCGAGCGTCGCGCCCGGCTTGATGGCCTCGGCCACGGCCGCCATCTCGCCCTCGATGCGCGCCAGCTCCTTCCAGCCCCACTCGTAGGTCTCGGCCAGGTCGACTTCGGCGCCGATGAAGTAGCGCGAGGCCCGCGAGTACCGGTCGCGTCCCACGGCGTCCTTCTCCGGCGCCTGCGGAGCGAGCTCCTCGCGCAGGAACTGGGCGAACTTCGTCGTCGCCGCCCGCGCCCAGGCCGCGCTGTTGCCCAAGTCGATCTTCAGCCTGCCTCGGGTGAGGGGCTCGCCGTCGACCGTGACGCGGCTGATCAGGCCCTGCCAGAAGTCGTCGCCGTTGGCGCCGTTCCAGTTGTCGCAGTGCTTGGCGACTTCGAGGACTTGCCGTTTGGAGGCGACGCGCCCGGCGGCGGCCTCGGAGCGCAGTGTCTCGGTGTACTGGGCGTAGGCCTTGGTGACGGCCGCGAGGCGCTTCGCGATGTTCTCGGCGGCCTGCTCGCCCTCGACGGGCATGAGATCGAAGATCTGACGCACACTGTGGACGCCGGAGGTCAGGACGTTGAGGGAGAGGTAGGCGTCGCCCGCGTCGTAGCGCTCGACCTCCAGCCGCAGCCGTTCGAGCATGGCCTCCTTGGCCACCCGCTCGCGCTCGTCGACCGGTTCGGCGGCCTCCGCGTCGGCGATGGCCCGGCGGGCCAACTCGGCCTCCTCCGCGATGCCGCCGGGCGAGAGGTCGTCGAGCAGGTGGTCAGAACCGGGCACACCCATGTAGGTGGCCATCATCGGGCTGCGCGCCAAGACGTCATCGACGTATTTGTCAGCGATCTGATCGATTTTTCTCATGAAGTGGACTTTACGCGAGGGCGCCGTACCATGGCGACCTCGTTGTCCTGGATCGACTCCACCCAGCCGCCCGCCTCGCCGAGCGCCAGCAGACCATCGCGGGTGAGCTCCATCCGCTCGGGCTCGCCCGGCTCCGGCGGCCAGGAGGCGCGCAACTCGTTGGCCCGCGACAGCCAGCCCCGCAGCGAGCTGTCCCGGCCCGCCATGTCGGTCGCGGCGGACCGGCCGATCAAGGTCCGGGCCGCGTCCATTGAGCGTTCGAACTCGCGCAGGGCCTCGAGGACTCCGAGCCTGTTCCCGGCCACCATCCCCTCGATCAGTTCGGGCGCGCTCGCCGCCACCCTGGTGGCGTCCCGGAACGACCCGGCCCCGAGCGTGCGGGTCAGCGGGTCTGCCGCGTTGAGCGTCAGCGCAGCTGCCACGATGTGCTCGATGTGCGAGGACTTGGCGACGGCCGCGTCATGGGCGGCGGCGGTCGTCGGCACCACCGTCGCGCCGATCGCGATCCACAACCGGGCCAACGCGACCCAGTCGCGCAGCTTGGTGTCCTCCTCGATGCACAGCACCCATTTGCGGCCCGCGAACAGACCCGGCTCGGCCGAGGCGAATCCCGCCGTCTCCTTGCCCGCCATGGGGTGTCCACCGACGAAGCGCGCATGGCCGCGGAAGCGCCGGCGGACCGCGGCCTTCACGGACGCGACGTCGGTGATCAGCCCGCGGTACGTCTCGGCCGGCAGGACGTCCCGGGCGACGGCCTCGACGTGCTCGTACGGGGTCGCCACGACCGCTATGTCGCTGTCGAGCAGTTCGGCGGGATCGGCGACCGCGGTGAACCTCCCGGCCACCGCCGCGCGCACGCCGGGGTCCGGGTCGTAGCCGATCACCTCGTGGTCCGAGCCGTGCATCTTCTCGCCTAGCGCGAGCGCCACGGACCCGCCGATGAGCCCCAGTCCCAGGACCGCGACGCGCATTACAGGTACAACCCCGTGTCGCCGTCGTCGACGCGCTTGGCGGCCACGGCGTGGATGTCCCGCTCGCGCAGCAGGATGTACATGTGGCCCTGCAGTTCGACCTCGGACTTGTCCTCGGGGTCGAACAGCACCCGGTCCCCGGCCTCGACCGAGCGGACCAGCGGGCCGACCCCGACGGCCTCGGCCCAGGCGAGTCGGCGCCCCATGACGGCGGTCGCGGGGATGACGATGCCGCCCGAGGAGCGGCGCTCGGATTCGGGATCCTGCCGCACCAGGAGCCGGTCGTGCAGCAGCCGGATCGGCAGCCCGGTCTCTGAGTCCAACGGTGTATCGGTCACAACGGATGAGCCTACCGCCTGCGTGTGCCGCTCGCTCCGCGCGAGCGGAGCCCGTTTGGGCTCGGCCACGCCCCGGTCAGTCTGTCCGGGTTCGCGCGGAGCCGGTACCGTACTGGAGACGTCACACCCGCGTCGGCGGCGACGCTTGCGAAGCCGTGAACTTAGTGTTGTTTGGAGACAAGGTGAGCCGCTTCCGCCGAACCACCGAACGAGCGCGACGAATGTGGATCGGCATGCGCCTCAAACCGCACGCCGAACGCGCGGGGGACGGCCGCGACGAGGACGAGCCCGACATCCCCATGCCGTCCGCAGGCGACCTGCCCCCCGAGATCGCCGAGACCAACGGTGAGGCCGACGAACCCCGATACGTCCCCACCGGCCTCGCAGTCGGCGCTGCCTGGTCCTGGCGCATGCTCGTCATCGCGATAGCCGTCGCGGCGGTGCTGTGGCTGCTCAGCCACGTCGCCGTAGTGGTCATCCCCATCGCGGTCTCGTTCCTGCTGGCGGCGATGCTCCAGCCCATGGCGGGCTGGCTGATCCGCCACGGCTGGAACAGGTCGCTGGCCTCGATCCTCGTACTCGTGGCCGGACTCGCCGTCGTCAGCGCCGTGTTGACATTCGTGGTGGACCAGTTCATCAGGGGCATTCCCGACTTCTACGAACAGATCACCGTGGGCCTGAGCCAAGCCCAAGAGTGGCTGGAGAGCGGCCCGTACGGACTCGACGGCGAGGACATGGCCGAGATCCTCGCCAACATGCAGACCAACATCGGTGACTGGTTCCGTGAGAACCAGGACACGCTCGTCCAGAGCGGCCTGGACATCGCCGGCTCGACCGCCTCGGGCCTCGGCTACTTCTTCACCGGTCTGTTCCTGGTGCTGTTCAGCACCTACTTCTTCATGCGCGACGGCCACAAGATCTGGCACTTCCTGACCGGCATGATGCCGCGGGCCGCGCGCGAGCCGCTGCGCTACGCCGGCGGCGCCGGCTGGTCGACGCTCGTGCAGTACATGCGCACCATGGTGATCGTCGCCGCGGTCGACGCGATCTTCATCGGCCTGGGCCTGTGGCTGCTCGACATCCCGCTCGCACTGCCGCTGGCGACGCTGGTGTTCCTCGGCGCGTTCGTCCCGATCGTCGGCGCCACGGTCTCCGGCGCCGTCGCCGTCGTCGTCGCCCTCGTCGGGACCGACAACGGCCTGGTGAACGCCCTGCTGGTGCTCGGCATCGTGCTGGTCGTCCAGCAGATCGAGTCGAACCTCCTGCAACCGGTCCTGATGAGCCGCGCGGTGAAGCTCCACCCGCTCGCGATCGTCCTGGCCGTCACCGGCGGCGGCTTCACCTTCGGGATCGTCGGCGCCCTCATAGCCGTCCCGCTGCTGGCCATCGTCAACGGCACGGTCCGCGCGCTCAACCGCTTCAGGGCCAGGCAGCGCGAGATCGAGGCCCAGGAGTCCGACAGCGGCGAGGACTCGATCGACGCCGGCGAGGAGTCGGTGGAACGACGGTGAGCACAGCCCTTGAAGTTCTCGACGCGGCCGTAGCCGCCACCCCCGGCGGCAGTTCGCGCGAAGGCCAGCGAACCATGGCCGAAGCGGTCGCCGAGTCCATCTCGTCGGGCCGCCACCTGCTCGTCCAGGCCGGCACCGGCACCGGGAAGTCCCTCGCGTACCTGTGCGCCGCGCTCGCGGCCGGCGAGACGGTCGTGGTCTCCACCGCGACGCTCGCGCTCCAGCACCAGCTCGTCGCCGTCGACCTGCCGCGCCTGGTCGAGGCCGTCGCCCCGATCCTCGGCCGCAAGCCCACGTTCGCGCTGTTCAAGGGCCGCCACAACTACGTGTGCAAGCACAAGATCGCCGGCGACGACGAAGAGGACGACGGAGCCCTCGAAGGCACTGAGGAACTCAAGTGGGCCGGGCAGCAGAAGTCGTTCGCCAAGCAGGTGCAGCGGCTGTTCGACTGGGCCAACGACACCGACACCGGCGACCGCGACGACCTCGAACCGGGCGTGAGCGACCGCGCCTGGCGCCAGGGATCGACCTCGGCGACCGAATGCGTCGGCGCGAACAACTGCCCGCAGGGCTCGGACTGCTTCGCCGAGCTGGCCCGCTCGCGCGCACGCGAGGCGGACATCGTCGTCACCAACCACGCGCTTCTGTCGATCGACATGATGCACGGCCGCACGGTTCTGCCCGAGCACACCGTGCTCATCGTCGACGAGGCGCACGAACTGGTCGACCGGGTCACCTCCGCGGCCCGCGCCGAGCTGAGCCCCGCGCGTCTGCGCTGGCTGGCCCAGCGCGGCCGGCGCCTGATCGACGCCGACGTGGCCGACCAGCTGCGCGAGGCCGCCGAGTCGCTCGAGAACGCGCTGAACATGGCCGGCGAGCGGCGGTTCCCCGACGAGCTGCCCGCGCCGCTGACGGAGTCGCTCCACCTCATCAACAGCGCCTGCGTCAAGGCCACGACCGTCCTGGGCACCCTCGACGCCGAGACGAAGAAGCATCTGAGCACGCAGCAGCTCAAGGCCGGGCTCACCGAGACGCAGACGACCGCCGGGCGCTGCGCCGCGCCCTCGGCCGACGACGTGATCTGGGCCGAGCCGAACGGCCCGCAGCTGGTGGCCGCGCCGCTGTCGGTCGGCGGCATGCTCTCGGAGCGGCTGTACGAGGATCGAACCGTCGTCGCCACGTCGGCGACGCTCACGCTCGGCGGGAAGTTCGACACCGTCGCCCGCGGCCTGGGCCTGCCCGACGACGGCGAGGACTGGACCTCGCTCGACGTCGGCTCCCCGTTCGACTACCGCAAGCAGGGCATCCTCTACGTCGCCTCCGGGCTGCCGAGGCCGACCGCCTCGGGGCTGTCCGAGGAGACCGGCAAGGAGCTGCTGCGCCTGGTCGAGGCCAGCCGGGGCGCAGCCCTGGGCCTGTTCTCCTCCAAGCGCGCCGCCGAGGCCGCCGCCGAGCTGCTGCGCGCCCACGTCGACTTCGACATCCTCCTCCAGGGCGAGGAGACGCTCGGGAGCCTCGTCAAGCGCTTCAAGGAGGAGGAGTCGACGTGCCTGCTCGGCGTCATGAGCCTGTGGCAGGGCGTCGACGTGCCCGGCATGACCTGCCGCCTGGTCGTGGTCGACCGGATCCCGTTCCCGCGCCCGACCGAGCCCCTGACCGCCGCCCGTGCGGAGGCCGCCGACAAAGCCGGGCGCTCGGGATTCGCCGAGGTCTCGGTGCCGTCCGCGGCCATCCGGCTCGCCCAGGGGGCCGGGCGGCTCATCCGGCGCACCACCGACCGCGGTGTCGTCGCGATCCTCGACTCGCGGCTGGAGACCAGCCGCTCCTACGGCCGCTTCTTGAGGGACTCGCTGCCGCCGATGTGGTACACGACGAAGTCCGACTCCGTCATGGGCGCGCTCGGACGTCTCGCGGAAAAGCAAGGTGAACAAAAGGTGAATTCATAGTGAATTGAAGTGTAACCGCAGCTTAGAGCGGTTACGTGTACCTGCACACAGCTTCATTCGACCTATTGGGTTCTGTTCACCAGGGTGTTACCTTCGGCTGGACGATTTCCAGCCCTCCTGTGACTGAATCGGTACAGTGAGGACAGCCCGACGACTGAAAGACCGAGGTGCCCAGTGCGCTTCTCTCTGAAACCTCAAGAAGGCGCGTTCTACGCCTTCTTCACCGAAGCCGCAGGGAACATCAAGCGCGGCGTCACGATCCTCTCCGAGCTGGGTGACGACAAGCCCGACTTCCAATCCATCTCCGAACGCCTCGTCGACGTCGAGCACGACAACGACCAGCTCACCCACCGGCTGTTCAACAAGATCAACTCCACGTTCGTCACGCCGATGGACCGCAACGACATGCACGAGCTGGCCGGCAAGCTCGACGACGTCCTCGACCACGTCGAGGCCGCCGCCAACCTCGTCTACCTCTACGGGCTGTCCGAACTCCCGGCCATCCCCCGCGAGATGATCGAGCAGATCACGGTCCTCGACTCCCAGGCCGACCTGCTCGCCGAGTACATGCCCAAGCTCAAGGGCCTCAACTCCTCGATGAAGGAGTTCTGGGTCGAGTGCAACCGCCTCGAGAACGACGGCGACCGCGCCTACCGCATGCTGCTGGTTCGGCTCTACTCCGGCGAGTACGAGACCCTGACCGTCATGAAGCTCAAAGAGGTCGCCGACGAGCTCGAAGCCGCCTGCGACTCCTTCGAGCACGTCAGCAACGTGATCGAAGCCGTGTACGTCAAGGAATCCTGACGTGGACGCCAATCTCATAGCAGTGGTCGTGGCTATCGCCGCGGCCCTTCTCTTCGCCTACACCAACGGCTTCCACGACTCGGCGAACGCCATCGCCACCTCCATCTCCACCCGGGCGCTCAAACCCCGGACCGCCCTGGCGATGGCCGCGGTCGGCAACTTCGTCGGCGCCCACCTCGGCGCCGCCGTCGCCAAGACCGTCGCCGACGGCCTCGTGGACCTCCCCGT
Organism: Glycomyces sp. L485; assembly: GCF_022548875.1. Taxonomy (GTDB): domain Bacteria; phylum Actinomycetota; class Actinomycetes; order Mycobacteriales; family Micromonosporaceae; genus Glycomyces. The sequence goes on from NZ_JAKZEW010000001.1 coordinate 177,311, forward strand.
CTCGATGACCGGCCTGGTCATCGTCATCGCCGGCGTGCTCGGCTCCATCGGCTGGAACTACGTCGCCTGGTGGTTCGGCTGGCCGATCTCCGCCTCGCACTCGCTGCTCGGCGGCGTCGCCGGCGCGACGCTCGCCGCCAGCTGGTTCGTAGGCGGCGCCCAGGTCATCTGGATGGGCTTCCTCGAGAAGGTCGCGATCCCGACCATCGTCTCGCCCCTCGTCGGCTTCGGATTCGGCTTCCTGGTGATGCTCGCCGTCTACTGGGTCTTCCGCAAGGGCCGGCCCGACAAGCTCAACCGCGGTTTCCGCCACGCCCAGTCCGTGTCGGCCGCCGCGATGGCCATCGGACACGGCATGCAGGACGCGGCCAAGACCATGGGCATCATCGTGCTCGCCCTGTACGTCGGCGGATACCAGGACTCCAGCACCGAGATCCCCGAGTGGGTGTACATCGTCTCGGCGGTCGCGCTCGCGCTCGGCACCTACGCCGGCGGATGGCGCATCATCAAGACCCTCGGGCGCCGCATCATCGACCTGCACCCGCCGCAGGGCTTCGCCGCCGAGACCGTGGCCTCCGCGGTGCTGTTCGGCAACACCCTCATCGGTGCGCCGATCTCGACCACGCACATCATCACCTCCTCGATCATGGGCGTCGGCTCGACCGGCGGCAAGCGGGCCGTCAGATGGGGCGTCGCGCGCACCATCGTCATGGCGTGGATCCTCACCTTCCCCACAGCAGGGATCGTGGGCGCGCTCATGTACTTCCCCGTCAGCTGGATCTTCTAGATTCGCAGAATGCTCTAGGCCCGGCCCCACGCTTCAGCTAGCGTGGGGCTATGTCCATCCAGCGCTACGGGAAGTGGGACTTCAGGGCGGTCGACCGCGATGCCGCGGCCCGGGCCCGGGCCCGTCTCCAAGAGCAGGGCGCGCCGGCCGAGCCCGAGCGCGCCGCCGCGGTCGTCCTCCTGAGAGAGGCGCCGCTGCGCGTCTTCCTGCTGCGGCATACCGCCAAGGAGCCGTTCGGCGCGGTCGCCGAAGGCGAGCACGCGCCGCTCGAGACGGTGCGTGAACGCTGGGCCGACGCCGAGGCGGACTACGGCTCCGCAGGCGAACGGCATCGGCGCGGCAGCCGCTACGGCTTCCCGGGCGGGCGGTTCAAACCCGACGACCCCGACGTGGCGATGACCGGCGTCCGCGAGGTCGAGGAGGAGACCGGCGCGATGGTGGCGCTCCAGCGTGCCTGGTCGAGGTGGGTCACCCCCGAGTACGAGCCGGTGCGCTTCGACGCCTGGATCTATGTCGCCACCCTCGCCGAGGGCTTCCAGCCGCGCATCCGCGCGCGCGAACCGGAATACATGACGTGGATCGGCCCTGAGCAGGCCGTCTGCCAGTACGGCGGCCAGATGTCGATGCCGGAGGCCACCACCTTGGCGGAACTGAGCCGCTACTCGACCGTCGGCGAGGTCTTCGCCGCAGCCGAGCAGCGCGACATGTCGCCGATCCTGCCGCGGCTGGGCACCGGATGGGACCACCCGCGCCTCGTGCTGCCCGGTGAAGAGGGCTACCCGGAGGCGTCCCTCTCGCACCTCTGAGCTAACCGAGCCGTTTCGCCCACTGGACGTCGGACCGGGCGATCCCGAAGCCCTGCGAGCGGTACAGCTCGACGGCGCGGGCGTTCGACTCGTCGGTGTACAGCTCGACCTGATGGATCCCGTGAGTCGCCAGATGCGCCAGGCCCGCGAGCGTCAGGGTCTTGCCGAGCCCGGTGCCTTGGGCGCGCGGGTCGACGCCGAGGACGTAGATCTCGCCGACGCCGCCCTCGATCTTCGTCCAGTGGAAGCCGAGCAGCCCGTCGGCGTCCTCGGCGACGAGGAGCCCCTCGGGGTCGAACCAGGTCTCCTCCTGGCGGGCCCGCAGATCCTCGATCGTCCAGCGCCCCTGTTCGGGGTGGTGCGCGAACGCGGCGGCGTTGACCCGCAGCCACTCGTCCTCATCCTCACCGACCTCGAAGTCCCGCAACGACACCCCTGCGGGCAGGCTCACCGCCGGGCCGGTGCCCCGCGGCCAGTTCCCGGCCGTGCTCGAGGGCCACGACGAGGGCCATTCGAAGCCCTCCAAATCGCGACTGAGTTTGAAGAGCACTCGGTCGCGGATAAAACCCTCCGAAGTGGCCAAAGCGGTCGCAGCGGGCAGATCGCCGTGTGCCCAGACCTTCAGTGAAGTGATTTCCGCCTCAAGTGAAGCGACGACCTCCCGCAGCAACGCGCGCCCCACACCACGCCTGCGATGGTCCGGATCGACCGCCAACTCCACTCCTGCGGCCTCCCCGACGATCTCCACACCGGCATAGCCGATGATCGTTTCATCATGGGGCGCAATGAAATGTCTGAACTCTGGAGACGGGGGACGGTGGAGCGCGAGCGTCGTCTGCTCGTTGAACGGCTCGATGTCGTCGACCTCGACGCACCGGAGCGCAAGGGTAACGATCTTGTGAACATCCCGACCCGAGAGTGAAGAGTGTTGCGGCATTCAGCTACTCTAGGTGCCGGGACTCAGCACCGTGCCGGGGTGCTGAGTCCCTCTATCTTTTCCGGAGACTTCTCCTCACCGCCTGTTGTGGCGGCGGTGATCCAGCACAGGTCGCCAGTGGGCCGGGCACAGCATCGAGACGCTGCCGCGGATCTACTCGAAGTGCATCGACGGCAGCGCGAAGCCTATGAAGCGCATCCTCGAAATGACGCCCTCCGACGACCCCGACGAACAGGGCGAAGACAGCAAGGAATTCTGACCGGCGAGCCGGAATCGGCCCTCCCCGGTCGGACTCAACCGGATTTCCCGAGACAGTCCAAAAACAGCCCTTGGTCAAGGTTTCCCCTGGCCAAGAGCTGTTTTCGCTGGAATTGCGGAGAGGGTGGGATTCGAACCCACGGTAGGTTTTGACGCCTACGGCGGTTTTCAAGACCGCTGCACTAGTCCACTATGCGACCCCTCCAGGCCCTCAGGGCAACCGCAAATCTACCAAACGGTCAGCGGTGCTCGGTCTGCACGCAGCAGGTGGCGCAGGTGCCGCACCCGTCGATGGTGAAGGCCAGGCAGCAGGTGTGGCGCTGGTAGACCAGGCGGCCGTCGGCGTCGGTGGCGATGTCGACCAGGTCGGCGACGTCGAAGGCCTCAAGGAGATTCTTCGCTACGACTTCGGCCGGCTCGCGGCCGGCGCTGGAGCAGGTTGCGGTGGCGTAGGCGATCCCCGAGGCCAGAGAGCCGAGCAGGGTGCGGCGCCCGATGCGGACCTCGCGCCGGATCGACTCCAGGACCGGGTCGAGGTGCCGATCGAACAGCGACTCGCGCATGCGCTCCAGCAGGACCGCCTCGTCGGCGGCGACCTCGACGCCGGGTGCCGTGGCCGTCGCGTCGTGGTCCAGCACCAGGAACCTCGGGCGGAGCTGCCTTCCTGAGAACATCGGCTCGCCCTCGGCGACGGTGAACACGAAGTTTTCGGCCTCCAGCAACGGCACGCGCCGGGCGGCGATGTAGCCGAGGACCGCAGGGAGGACCACCCAGTAGCAGTAGGTCTTCCACGCGAGCGCGGCCGAGGCGTGCGGTGAACCGCCCCAAAGGCGCGCGGAGCCGGCCAGGAGTTCGGTGACACGGCTGCCGTCGGACAGCTCGGCGCCGGAGAACTCGACGCCGTCCACGGTGCCGCCGTCGAGCCAGGGGCGCAGACCCATGAGCGGTCGCGGTCCGTGGAGGCGTTCGACGTGGTCGGCGGCGGTGCGCAACGGCGCGGCCAGGTCCGGCAAGAAAGGGTGTCGCGGGACGAGTCCCCGCAGGCCGGGGCGCTGGAGATCGACGGCGGCGCTCAGCACGTCACGACCTCGGCATCCATCTGCGACCCCTCTCAAGTAAGGCTGGGCTAACCTTACCTGACTCGAACCGCCGAATGTCACGGAGCCGACAGGCGAATCGAGAGCGGGAGACAGAAAAGCGAGGTGCTGCAGCGGTGAGCGTCGCCGAGTGGGATGAGTTTCACAGCACCTCGCCTCTCCGATTCGATTCTGCGCTCGAAACGGTGCCGACCGTCGCACGCGCTGTGCGACCGAACTGGGAGTTCTCCGAAGAATCTGGCACTCTGACTCCCATGACCACTCGCACCGAGACCGAAGCGACCTCGCGGCCCGTCTTCACTCCGCGAGTCCTGCGCCGCGAGATCATCATCGTGCTCGCGCTGTCGCTGGGCGCCTCGGCGGTCTGGGCGGTCGTCGACATCATGGGGACGCTGACGCAGCCGGGCGGCCTCGCGGAGGCGACCGAGTCCATGAACGGCTCGCTCGCCGAGCCTGAGCGCCCCTGGCTCGACCTGACGATGCAGCTCGTGCGCCTCGCCGTCGCGATGGCCCCAGTGGCGCTCGCGCTGCACCTGCTCAGCCTCGACCGGGGTGCTCCGTTCCGCCTCATCGGACTCGACCGGACGCGCCCGGCCTTCGACCTCGCCGGCGGTGCGGCGCTCGCCGCCGCGATCGGCATCCCCGGAATCGCCCTCTACCTCACTGCCAAGGCACTGGGCCTGAACGCGACGATCGCGGCCGCGAGCCTCAACGATGTGTGGTGGGCGGTCCCGATCCTCGTCCTCGCCGCCGTGAAGAACGCCCTCGTCGAGGAGGTCATCGGCGTGGGGTATCTGGTGACGCGTCTGCGCCAACTGGCCTGGAGCCCGGTCGCGATCGTGGTGTCGCACTCGCTGCTCCGAGGCACGTACCACCTCTACCAGGGCATCGGCGGCTTCGTGGGCAACGCGGTGATGGGCGCGGTCTTCGCCCTCGCCTTCCTGCGCTGGAAACGCACCGGTCCCCTGGTGGTGGCCCACACGATCCTCGACATCGCCGCCTTCGTCGGCTACCTCCTGGTCGCGCCCCATGTGGGCTGGCTCTGACGGACCGGAGCCCGCCTCGCCGACCTCGACCGGTGCCGGTATGCTCGTTTCTCGGTACGTGCCAAGACCGACAGGTATCGGCATGTCCCGGAGGATTCGCATAGTGGCCTAGTGCGCCCGCCTGCTAAGCGGGTTTCGGGTGATACCCGATCATGGGTTCAAATCCCATATCCTCCGCCACTTTTGCGTGTAGCGACGTACATGACCTGCGGGGACACTGTCACAAGGGACAGTGTTCCCGCAGTCGTCTTCGAACATCCGCGACTGTATACGAAACGCCGACGTTCGAGTCCTCTGACCTGCTGAAACACTGCTTGTCTGACTCTTCGTCGCCAGTTGTGTACAGCGCCGTCCAGTGGTCGCCAGTCAGGTTTCCGCCAAATACCCGCCAAAGTTTTGCAGCGAAGGCGACCGTTGTTCGGCATCCTTCACGTTATGATGAAATCTCCGACCTGTATCCCATAGTTTGAGACCACTTGGATATGTGGGCGTTCTGCCAGCAGAAACATCAGGAATCGGGTCACGGGAATCTTTTGCTCCTTCGAAGCGGGTGAGGTCATCCGGCACGTCGGGCATGCCCGGCAGCTCCTTGAACGGGTTGACGGAGGCAGTATGGGCGCGGGCCCAGGCGAGCCATGCGCGAGCAGATTCGGTTTGGGCTGCTTGAGGATCCGCTGCTTCGATGTGCGCTTCGAGCTGGTCGCAATAGGCGGTGAGCAGGCGCCACCGCTCCAACGCCCGGGCTTGGCGGTCGAGTTCGCTTCCTAGGAAGGCCTGAACTGCCTGTGCTCGATTGCGGGTGGCGCTTGCTTCCCGGGTTTCCTGATGGGCGGCCCTTGCACCTGTTTCCGCTGCAGGTCGGTATGCGACTGGGGGAGCGTGATCTTGAGATGTCCGGCCTTAACCTGATCATTCGTCCGCGGAGACTTCTGGTCGATCGTGACCGCATAAATGCAATCGTCGATCGCGACCCGGACCACGCCTTCACGTGTGAGGCGAACCTGCTGCGTCTCCGATTGGATGGCGACTCCGTGACTGGACTGGTCGCCGACCTCCCATCCGCGTTCGACTGCGGCCTGGGCGAGGCCCTGCAGAATGCAGAGACCGCGGTGGCGTACGTCGCCCGGCATGGTCATCCGCTCACTGTCGTCCCGGAGCCGGGCGATGACCGGGTGGGGCCGGTCCAGTCGGTCAGAGACCGCGACTGGCGGGAGCGTTCCGGCTTGATGCCGGGCAGCGGTGGGGTGGACCGTGGCGACGAGCCGGATGATCATCGTGCTCGCTGAGGGATGGCCGCATTCGATCTGGTGGCCCTCCGTTGGCCGTTGCTGATCGCAACTGCTGCTAGGAGGATCGTAGGTGGAGCGCACTCGTCCGTTGAACGAACATCAGCTCAAGGTTCTCGGTCTCGTCGGTGGTGGCGATGACCTCAGCGGTGATGCTTCGGTGGGGCTTCGGAACACCGCCAGGGCGCTGCAGTCGCGCGGGTTGGTCTCGGTCAGCAGGCGCAGTGGCCGATGGCAGGCCCAGATCACCGAGGCCGGGCACTATTACCTCGAGCACGGCGTTCACCCCGAGGCCATGCTCCCAACCACAGCAGCGGATAGGACGCCACGACAGCGTGCCGACTGTGCCGATGATGCCGCGTCCAGGGCGAGTCCCCGGTATGGGCCGCCTGCGTTGAAGCGGCCGGCAGCAGCCGGTGAGCGGCAGCGTGACGCCGCTGCGCTCATCGAGCGGTTGCGCGAGGAGCGGATCGTGGACTTGCTGGGGTTGTCCGATGCCGAACGGGCCCGGTGGCGCAAGATCATCGACGGCCTCATCGGCGGTCATCTCGGCTGCCATGATGACCGTGGTTGCGTCGAAGACGCCGTATTCCTCGTAGTCGACGCATTCCTCGTCGACCGCCGGTGCCGGGTCGGCCGTGTCGTCGTTCTGGGCCGATCCGGGGTCGGCGGCCAGGTCGTCCTCGGGATCGTCGGCGGTGTCGAAGACGGTATCCGCCAAAAGCACGGCGACGGCTCCTTCAAGCTCGGCTGGATTTCCCCTTGTCGACGTTCTTTATCCTTACGCCGCAACGCTTTCCATGCCAGAACCGCCCCAGGAAGGGTAAGAACGGTCGCTGATACGACTGAGGCGATTGCGATCCAGTCCGAGGGGCTCATGAAATCAGGTTAGCGGAATCGGACTATTCGTGAATAACTCTGTGAGACAACAACTTCGAACGGTCTGAGGCAGCCGCGAACGGGGGTCCGACCTGGACCTCATCGTCTACGAGGAGCTCGACGACGGGACCCTCCAGCTCCTGGACGCGCCGGAGCCGATCCGTTCGAAGGGAGGATCGCGATGAGACTCCTGCCTGGTCGACACCTCCGCGGGCACGCTGCGTCGCGGCCGGGACGATCACCAAACTCGGCCTGGCGCAGGCGATGATCGAACGCGCCCGAGCACTGGGTTGCCGTTCGACCGGCGGCCGCATCGCCGCACCCTGCGGTGAACTGTCCACCCGTTAAGCGACGAATGGCGGGGCTCAGGACCAGAGTGTCGCGAGTGGAGCCGCCGCGATCTTCTCGTCCAGGGTGAAGACCTGCGGTCCGGTGTGCAGGACCGCACCTCCGATGAAACGATCGCCGTATTCGTCGCGAAGCCATATGAGGTGCTTGGCGTCTCGGCGGGTCGGCGCGCTGTTGGCCTTGATCTCGAAGGCGAAGATTCGGCCGCCGCCGTATTCGGCGATGAGGTCGACCTCGTGTCTGCCGGCGTCGTGGCGCAGATGGAACAGGCGCGGGGTGCTCTCGCAGGAGGAGAGCTGGGAGCGCAGCTGTGCCATGGCGAGGGTGTCGATGATCCTTCCCAGGAGGTCGCCATCGGTGAGCAGGCCGTCGGAATCGACACGGAGTGCGGCGAGCGCGAGGGAGGGGTCGACGATGTAGCGTTTCGGTGCCCGTGCCAGGCGCTTGAGCCGGTTGGTCCACCATGCCGGCACCGTATCGACTACCAGGAGGTTGCGCAGGAGGCCCTCGTAGGCATCGCCCGACTTGCGATTGACACCTGCGGCCTCAGCGATCGCCGTCTGGTCGACGACTCCGGCGGTGTTGAGGCAGAACGCCTCGAAATAGCGGCGAAGCAGGTGCGGATCGCGCTGTTCTCCCACGCTGGCGGCATCGCGAGTGAGGAGCTGATCGATATAGCTCTGGAGCCATGGGCCGTGTTCGGAGGCCGGCAGGCGGAGCACTGGCAGCGGGAAGCCGCCAGTCGCAGCGAGTTCGGCGTAGTTGCGCAGGTCCAATCTTTCGCCGTTGCCTGGAGTGGCGAACCCTTCGACGCCTTGGCGCGCGAGCCGGTCGAGCAGAGGTACGGCAGGCAGCTTGCCCTGGATCTCGGCGACTGTCATTCCGTACATCGGAATCCGCAGTAGGCGGCCGGTTCCGGGCCAGGTTTCGGCGTCGAGATCGCCGCGGACCGAGCCGGTTACGATGAATCGGCCGGGGCGCGGATCGGTGTCCACTGCGCGCTTGACTGCTCCGAGGACCTGTGGTGCGAGCTGCCATTCGTCGATCAGAACTGGTTCGGGCAAGCCGCGCAACAGTGCGTCCGGATCCGCTTCGGCCACGGCGGCTTGGCGTTGCTCGTCGAGGCGGATGACCGTTTTCGAGAATCTGGCGGCTGTGGTGGTCTTGCCGCTAGCACGCGGGCCGACCAGCAGTATGGCGCCGTGATGTCGCAGTCGCTGGCTGAGCAGGTCGTCGATGAGTCTTGGCTGGTATTCGGGCTGCATGCGACAATGATACCCAGATTACGCGCTACTCTCTGGTCATATTACCCGCGTGTCGACTCCCATATTACGCAAGCGTCACTGGCCTCTGACGGCAACGGGTGGTTCCACGAGCGATGCTGGGCGGCTAGATCAGGGTCTCCCGGTCAGGTGGGTGAGCGAGGTCTGCGGCGGCCTCCAGGCCGCCGACACCACCAATGGCCGATGCCCGCAAGTCCCTCGTCGAGCCTGTTCGACCATCTGTGGCCGCCGAGTTTTCGCAGGTGGTCGGATGTTCGAGTGAAGAACCCGCAACCCGCCTCCCTAAGCGGGTTCCGGATGAAACCGATCGGGGGTTCGAATCCCCCATCCTCCGCCACAACCTCACGAATAGATGCCGATGACCTGCGGGAACACTGAGACAAAGGACAGTGTCCCCGTGGTCGGATCGAACTTCCGTCGATATGTACGAGTATTCGACATTCGAGGACTCTGACCTGCCAAAACGCTGCTTGTCGAACTTTGCATCTCCAGCTCCGTCCAGCGGTTGACAGCCGGTTTTCCGCCAATGTGGGTGGAACCTGTGCCGTTGCATTGCCAGGCACCCTATCTCGACTTCGGAAACGGTCGTTCTTTCCTGGGGCCGAAGAACTCTGGGCCGCGAATCGATTTATTCCGTAAACCGACCGAGCTGGTCAGGCAGGCGGTGGAAACACCGGTCGGCGGGTCGCTCGACCACACTGGCCCAGTCTCCACTAAACTACAGATTACTAAACTGTGGTTTAGTGAGAGGGGAGCTGTCATGGAGAAGCCGGCGTCCGTGTTCGATCGGCACCAGGAATGGGCCGGGCTCACGACCTTTCTCCCGGCAACGGGGTCCGCGGCGGGAGGAGCGACGCTTGGCGTCGTTTCGGGTCGTCGCCGTCAAGGCAAGAGTTACCTGCTCCGGGCCCTCGCCGAGGCGGCCCAGGGCGTGTACTTCGGCGCGACCGAGGCCACTGAAGCTGAGTCGATCCGCCAGTTCACGCGAGGCATCTCCCAGCAGACCGGCCACGTTCCCCAAGCCGATGTCCACACCTGGGACGAGGCGGTTCGCCACATGTTCGCCAGTGTTCAAGGCCGCCCCCGCCCTGTAGTGATCGATGAGTTCCCGTTCCTGACCGCCGCCTCGCCCGCTTTGCCTTCGATACTGCAACGGGAACTCGGACCGGGCGGTTCCGGTGCCGACAGCAGCGCACGCCTGATCCTCTGCGGCTCTGCGCTCTCCGTCATGGGGAAGCTCCTGTCAGGGACCGCCCCGTTGCGTGGCCGCGTCGGCCTAGAGCTGATCATTAGACCATTCGGCTACCGCGACGCCGCCGAGTTCTGGGGCATCGGCGACCCGCGCCTGGCAATGCTCGTGCATTCGGTCGTCGGCGGCACCCCTGCATACCGGTATGAGTTCAACCGCGGTGACGTACCGGCTGGACTGCAGGACTTCGATGCGTGGGTCACCCGTACCGTGCTCAATCCGCAGGTGCCTCTGTTCCGCGAAGCTCGCTACCTACTCTCCGAGGAGCCCGATATTCGGGACCTCGCTCTCTACCAGTCAGTGCTGGCCGCCATCGCCGCAGGCAACTGCACCAACGGCGGTATCGCGAACTACGTCGGCCGCAAGTCCGCCGAGATCGCCCACCCGCTCCGAGTGCTTGAGGATTGCGGTCTCATCGAGCGTTATCCGGACACCTTCGGCGCCAAACGAGTCCAATACCATATCAGCGAACCATTGATCACGTTCTATGAGGCGATCATGCGGACTCGATGGACGGCATTGGAGTCCGGCCGGGCCGCCCAGGTCTGGGAATCGGTTCAGCACACCTTCAAGACCCAGGTTCTGGGACCGCACTTCGAGGGCATTTGCCGCGCCTATGTTCGAGACCACGACCTGGAGATCCTTGGAGAGTTCGCGGATCGGGTCGGAAACGCCGTCGTCAACGACCCTGGCTCTCGCACCCAGATCGAGATCGACGTGGCGGTGACCGCCGCCGAGTCGACAGCGCGACGCCGGGTTCTAGCCTTGGGCGAGGCGAAATGGGGCGAAGTCATCAGCACCGGTCACCTCGACAGACTTCACAGAGCCCAATGGCTCCTCAACGAACGGAAATTCGACACCGCCGAGGCCCACCTCATGCTCTTCAGCGCAGCGGGTTTCACCGAAGAAGTCCAGGCGGCGGCCGCATCGAACCCGCGCCTCCATCTCGTCGGCATCGAGGATCTTTACCTGGATGGAATCTGACTGATCACAACCGGTGGCGGGCTCGCCTGCTAAGCGGGTTCCGGATGAAACCGGTCGGGGTTCGAATCCCCCATCCTCTGCCAAACAGCCCGTTGACCTGCGTCAATTCAGCGTCGACGGGCTTTCTTCCTTTTCCGATATCAGCCGTTCCCGTCTGGTCTCGTCTCCCTGCTTGCGGTGCGGTCCTATCGAGTTGCCATTGACCCTGGTCGGCGGCCGGCGGCATCATTCCATGGACGCATTGCGGGGCAGCTGATGCCCAGATTCTCCGCGAGTGATCCAGGGCCGGATCGAGGTCACCGGCCCCGGCGAGGCGAGCCTGTTCCGCGGTGGCCTCCAGCCCCAACGACGTCCTCGGCTTCGGTCGGCCGATGGGCCGACACGTGGACGACCAGCAGTGGTCGGTGAGCGAGCACTCGGACGGCTTCGACAGCTTCATCGACCGCAACTCCGGCAAGGCTCTCGGTACCGGCACGGGCGGGCTGCGGTCAAAATCGAGCCTGAAGGCGCCGCAGGACATAGCGTGGGTACATAGAAGTATTCGCCGCCGACCGGGGGAGGGGCCTTGACGGGACTTCTGCGTGCCTTCCTGTCGACTCTCGCTGCCCTGGTCGTGATCGGCCTGTCCTCCGGTGAGGCCTTCGCCCACGGAGGTGAGTCCGACACGCCCGCATCGGCTGCGGACCTCGTCGAGCAGACCATAGCGCTGATGGTCAACACCCCCGACGACCACGAGTCAGTCACCCACCGCCTTGAGGAGGCCCTCGAAGCCGAGGACACCGGCGGAGCGGACATGGACCTGGTCGCGCAGGCCGCCGAAGCGCTCGATGAGGGCGACATGGGTCGGGCCAGGGAACTGCTCGAAGGAGCGATCGGCATGGGATCCATGATGCAGGAGGACCCCTCGCCGACCCCTGATGAGGAGGACGCCGAGCCGACTCCTGCCCCCGAGGAGTCGGAGCCGCCGCTCGTGCTCGAGGAGTTCCGGCCGAGCCGTTCGCTCGACGGCGGCGACTGGGTCCTCCTGGCCGCCTCGGCGGCCGCCGTCGCCGTCGGGGCTCTCCTGGCCTGGCGGTTCCGACCGGCCGACACGATCCGCTCGCTGCGCCGCGGAGCCCGAACCGGCCGGGAGGAATGATGGAGGACCGCGACGTACCCGCACCGGTTCCCCAGCGCCGGCGAGGGCCGGGACGGCGCCTTATCGGCGCCGTCGACGAACGACTCGGTGTCGACGCCCTCCGCTACCCGGTGCCCGAGCACGCCAACAATCTCGGGTGGAGCCTCGGCGGCCTCACCGCGTTCACGTTCGTGATCTTGCTGGTCACCGGTGTGTACCTGGCGCAGTTCTACAATCCGACGCCGGAGGCGGCGAACCAGTCGGTCCGCGAAATATCGACCGATGTCTGGTTGGGCGAGTTCACCCGCTCCCTGCACTTCTGGTCGGCCAACGCGATGGTGCTGCTCGTCATCCTGCACCTGCTCAGGGTGGTTCTGCACGGGTCGTACAAGCGTCCCCGCGAGGGCAACTTCCTGGTGGGCGTGACGATGTTCGCTCTGGTCATCGGCGGTATGTTCACCGGGACGGTGCTCAAGTGGGACCAGGAGGGCTTCGAGGCGCTCCTGCACAACATCGAGGTCGCCTACCTGCTCGGCGGTCTGGGGTTCTGGCTCACCCCCGAGGCGGCCGCGAACCTCCCCATCCTGGTGCGGCTCTATTCCGCTCACCTGATGCTCGTACCGGGGCTGATCATCGTGCTGCTGGTCCTGCACGCACTACTGGTCAAGCGGCACGGGATCTCCGCCCACCCGTCGATTCCCGGCCGGTCCCGCGAGTTGGACGAGCCGTTCACCCACCATCTGCGCCGCGTCGGCGCGTTCGGGCTGGTCCTGCTGGGGTTCCTCGGACTGCTGTCCGTGCTGATCCCTCCGATCATCGGCGCCACTCCGGTCGAGGGCATCGAGGTCACCAGGCCGCCGTGGATGTTCTGGTGGTTGTACACGTTGGAGAACTGGTTCGGGTTGCGGGCGATCCTCTGGGCAAGCGTCGGGCTCGGTGTCCTGCTCGTGCTGCTGCCTTTCATCGACCGCGGCCCCGAGCGTGAATGGCGCCGGCGCCCGTTCGTCATCGCGGCGGTCGGTCTGGTCGTGCTCCTGCTCATCGTGCTGAGCCTGCTGGTCCTCGTCACCGAGCCGGAGCAGCACCTGTGAGACGACGGAACCGGTCACTCGAGAAGCGTGTGCGATCGCGCACCCGGCGTTGCCGGCCGGGTCCTTGGTCCCTTGATGCACCCCTCGGTTCGGCGGAGATTTGAACGTGAAAGCACTCTTGTGAGAGGGGATGTGGTCGTCATGATGGACGGGGATTGGAGCGGCTGGGGCTGGGGCTGGATGATGCTGATGCCGCTGCTGTGGATCCTCCTGATCGGGGCGATCGTGTGGGCGGTGGTGCGCCTGGCGCATCCAGGCGGCCACCGAGACGCTTCGGCGCGTGCCGAGTCGGCGAAGGAGGTGCTCGACCGGCGCTACGCCTCCGGCGAGATCGACGAGGAGACCTACCAGCGGATGAGCGAGCGCCTCGCGAAAGGCGGACGGCCGTGACCCGCACCGGAGGCCGCCTGTTGCCGCTGGTGGTCCTCGTGGTGGCGGGCCTCCTGCTGGTCGCCTCGATCGCGTGGGTCGCGACGGGCCGCATGTCGGGTCAAGCGGGACCCGGCCAGTGGGGTCCGGGGCACATGGGAGGCCCGGGCTACAGCGCCGGCCCCGTCGAGGACCTCGACGGGGCCCAGCGGGCTGCGAACGGCTTCGCCGAGCGATGGGACTTGGGTGTCGGTGAAGTGATGGAGTTCGACGACGGTTTCTACGCGGTCCTGACCGAGCCCGATGGATCGGGCGCCACCGAAGTCGTCATCGACCCTCGCAGTGGCGCGGTCCGGATCGAATGGGGGCCGGCGATGATGTGGAACACCGCTTACGGACCGCACCGTTTCGACGCGCCGGAAGGCACAGCGCTCGGGGAGGACCAGGCACGGGCGATCGCCGACGAGTGGCTCGCCGACCACCGGTCAGGCGAGCAAACCGCCGAGGTCGTGGCGTTCCCCGGCTACTACACGATCCACACTGAAGACGCGTCCGGCCGGACCGCGGGGATGCTTTCGGTCCACGCCGATACCGGCGACGTCTGGTACCACACTTGGCACGGCCGGTTCATCGCCTCCACCGGCCACGAGACGGATGAATGACTTCGCGGCCGAGGCGGCTAGCGACGCCTCTGGGGGTGAAGAGGTCCCCATAGCGGTCGGCGCTCATTCGCTCAGGAGCTTCCCCGTCGACCGCAGCGATCGTTGAGTCCGATCAGGACCACGTCCTCTCGTTCGGCCAGTGCATGGATTCGGTGAACCCGGTTCCGCCGCACAGCGCCTATTTCGCCTGCCCGGTGTCGAAGCGGCTCGACAGGAGACCGCGGACGCGTTCGAGCCGTTCGAGGTGTGCCTTGCCCATTGCCTCGTTCAATCTCGCCTAGCCGATGGACGGCGAGCTGTGCGTCGTCGAGAAAATGCGAATCGATCTACGGGCCTCTTGCTTACGCTGCTCAAGGTCGGTACGGTATGCAGCGAACCGGTTCGCTCTGATGCACTGTCCCGGAGTGCGGGCGAGGGGCGGACCTCTCAATGATGAGAGTGAGGCGAAATGAACGTACGAACAAGGCGGGCCGCGCGAATATGCAGCGCGGTCGCAGCCTTCGCGATCATCCCCTTGGCAGCGGTGCCCGCCGCCGGCCAGGAAGCGGATGTCATCAGGGTCGACCTCGGCCAGACCACCGGAGATTTCCTCGGAGGAGCCTCGGGCACGCTGTACGGCCTCTATGACGAGGGGCTGCCGTCCGAGAACTTGGTGGACGGCATCGATCTCACCTCGGTGTCCACCAAGGCCCAGGACGGGCCCCAGCACCCCGGAGCCGACGGGCTCGAAGTCCTCGGCCCGCTGGTGGAGGCCTCCAACGGCGACGTCTACATCTACATGACCGACATCCACCGCGGGTTCCCCTACCAGTGGCCCGGCGACACCCCCGAAGAGAAGCTCGACACCTACCTGGACAAGATCCGCGTCCAGGCCGAGCAGGTCGCCACATTGCCCGCGGAACAGCAGGACAACATAGTCTTCATGCCGTACAACGAGCCCGAAGGGAACATGTTCGGCACCGGGACGTGGAGCTACAACGGCATCAGCTGGCTGGACGACCCCCAGTACTTCTTCGACGCCTGGGACCGGGCACACGGGACCATCCGCTCGGTACTGCCCGACGCGCGCATCGGCGGCCCGAACACCACCGTGCTCTACAACCAGGTCTACGGCTTCATGGAGCACGCCATCGCAGCCGGGACGGTACCGGACACGATGGCGTGGCACGAGCTGTCGAACCCGGCCCAGATCCGCACCAATGTCAACAAGTACCGCGGTTGGGAGGCGGAGTTCTTCGCCGGCACGGCATATGAGGGCACCGAGCTGCCGATCAACATCACCGAATACGCCTACCGCTACCACACCTCGGTGCCCGGCCAGATGATCCAGTGGGTCTCCGCGCTCGAAGATTCCAAAGTATACGGCGACATCGCCTATTGGAACATCGACGGCAACCTGTCCGACTCGGCCGTGCAGGCCAACCGGGCCAACGGCCAGTGGTGGCTGCTGCACGCCTACAGCCAGATGAGCGGCGGCCAGACCGTCGAGGTCACGCCGCCTCGGCCCGGCGTCAGCTACACCCTCCAGGGCGTCGCGACCATCGACACCGGCAAGCGGCAGGCCCGCGCTCTGATCGGCGGCGCGAGCGGGGCGAACACGCTCGCGTTCGACAACGTCCCGTCCGACGTATTCGGCCAGAACGTGCACGCGGTCGTGCGCGAGATCGGCTGGAGCGGCCAGATCGGCGACTCGGGCCAACCGGACACGGTGGCCGAGCTCGACGTGGCCGTCTCAGGCGGCACCGCCGAACTCGCCTTCGGCTCCGGCGGACTGCCGGAACTCGACGCGGAGTCCGCCTACGAGGTCATCGTGACCCCGAGCGTCTCCCCCGGAGAGACCGCCGTGCCGCAGTCGTCGTGGGAGGCGACATACGAGGCCGAGGACGCCACCTGGATCGGCGATGGCCTGCACCGCAACGGCCCCGAGGGCTCCCCGTCGAGCGTGTCCAAGTTCTACACCTCCGGCGGCTACAACGTCGGCGGTATGCGCACCGGCTCGGATAACGCGATCGAGTTCAACGTCAGCGTTCCCGAGGACGGCGTCTACGACCTGAGTGTCTTCGCCAGTTCCCTCAACACCGACGCCGAAGTGCAGGACCAGGGCCCGACGAACATGTTCCTGCGGGTCGACGGCGACGCCGCCACCGAGCAGGAGCTCTTCTTGACCCTGGGTTACAGGTGGGTGGTGTGGGACCACACCGACACGACCGTGGAACTCACCGCCGGGGACCACGTCATCACCCTGGCCACCCGCAGTCTCGACGGAACCGGCGCCATCACCGGCGACGTCATCCTCGACAAGATCGACCTGTCGCTGCCCCACCCCGACTACGGCGACGACGTGTACGAGGCCGAATTCGCCGAGTTCAGCGGCGGTGCGGAGCCCACTTACCCGACCGGACACAACGGTTCGGGCCCGGGCGCGGCCGCCGTGCCGGCCGGCGGCGAGGCGACCTTCTGGGTCTACTCCCCGGACGACGCACCCGCCCGCCTCGACGTCGCCTCGCTCGGCGACCGGAAGGTGGAGCTCGAAGTCAACGGCGAGACCGTGACGACCGGGCACGGCGGCATCGTCGACGCCTTCCTGCTCGGCGGGATCAACCAGGTCACCGTGAAGGGCGCCCAGGGGCTCGAGGTGGACCGTCTCGCCGTCACGCCCTCCGTCGGAGCCGACGCCTCCGCCCTCTACGAGGCGGAGGACGGCGTCGTCGCCGGAACCGCCGAGGTCACGAACCTGTCCCTCGCCTCCGGCGGGGCCGCGGTGACGGGCATCGGCGGCGATCCCGGCAACGGCAACACCCTGACCTTCGACGGCGTCGAGGTTCCCGAAGCCGGCCGCTACGCGCTGACCTTCCGGTACTCCAACGAAGAGCAGTCGCCCGCCACGCACTACAACCCCGACCCGGTGGCGCGGTACGCGCTCGTGTCGGTCAACGGCGCCGACCCGGTCCGCGCGATCTTCCCGCACTCGTTCCACGAGAACAACTTCTGGGAGCTGACCGTGCCGGTCGACCTCCAGGCGGGGGCGAACTCGATCGTCGTGCGCGGTGAGGAGAAACCGCAGTTCGACGGCACGACCTACGCCTCGGACACCTGGCCCGACGTACTGCTGCGCTCGCGCTTCGCGCCCAACCTCGACCGGATCGCGGTCACCCCGCTGTTCGCCGACGTCGACTGGCGCGAACTGCGATCGCATAACTATCCGGACCGGCTGGTGCGGCACACGGACTCCAACGTCCGCCTGGAGGCGAACCCCAGCCCGGCGGAGGACGCGCGGTTCCGGATGGTGCCGGGCCTGGCCGACGGCTCGACCGGGTACGTGTCGTTCGAATCGGTGAACAACCCGGGCCAGTACCTGCGGCACTCGTTCTTCGAGCTCGTGCTGGCGCCCGACGACGGAACGGCGCTGTTCGACGAGGACGCGACGTTCCGGATGGTCGAGGGTCTGGCCGATGAGTGGTGTACGTCGTACCAGTCGTACAACTTCCCTGACCAGCACGTCCGGCACTCGGGCTTCGAGCTGCAGCTCGATCCGATAGAAGACGAGACCGGCCGCGCCGACTCCACCTTCTGCGTCAGCGTCTGATCAACAGTCCGGGCGGCCGCCGGCCCAGCCGGCGGCCGCCTCTCGGGCGAGGTCCGCTGTAGAGCGAACCGGTACACTCGATCATGTCCGAGCGAGGAGTGGAAGGAACAACGTGGCAACGATCGGCGATGTAGCACGTGAAGCCGGGGTGTCGCGCAGTACCGTCTCCTCGGTCCTCACCGGCCGCAAATACGTCAGCCCCCAGACCCGGGCGAAGGTCGACGCCGCGGTCGCCAAGCTCCACTTCTCGGTCAACGCCGGAGCGAGGGCGCTGGCGACCTCTCGGACGATGACGTTCGGCGTCGTCGTCCGCTTCCACGAGGCCGAGTTCAGCCCGGCGCTCGCGGCGTACCTCATCGCGCTGTCCGACGCGGCGCGCGAGCAGGGCTACTCGGTCGTGCTGCTGACCGAGCCCGACGGCACGGAGGCGGTGCGGCGGGCGATCTCCGGCCGCCAGGTCGACGGGTTCATCCTGCTCAACGTGGTCGACGACGACCCGCGGCTGGAGCCGATCAGCCAGGCCCGCTACCCCGCGGTCCTCATCGGGATGCCGCAGGACGCACGCGGCGTCGACGCGGTCGACCTCGACTTCGCCGCGGCGGCCGCGATGCTGGTCGACCACATCGCCGACGCCGGGCACCGCGAGGCGATGTTCGTCCGATGGCCCGAGGAGCTGTACTCCTCGGGCAGCACCTACGCGACCCGGTTCGACCGCTCGGCGCGAGAGAGGGCCGAGCGGCGCGACCTGCGACTCGTTCCGGTCTCCGTCCCGGTGGGACCCGAGCAGGTGCGCACGACCCTGCGCGCCGCGCTGGAGAACCCCGAGAACCCGCACGCGCTGCTCATCCACAACGACGCCGCCGTGGCGATGCTCCCGTTCGTGCTCGGCGATCTCGGGCTCGAAGTGCCCGCCGACCGCAGCGTCGTCTCGCTGCACGCGGCAGAGCTCGCGCGACTCTACGTCTTGTCGTTCACGTCGGTCGAGTCCGAGCCGGTCGCCGTCGCCCAGGCCGCGGTCGAGATGCTCGGGAAGCGGATCGCTTCGCCCGACAGTCCCGTGCACAAGCGCCTCATCATGCCGCACCTGGAGCCCAGAGCGAGCGTCGAAACTGTCGCATAGGCCCGTGACGAGGGTGTATCAGGGCAGCTCAAGAATCAGCGAACCGGTTCGCCTTGACGAATGCGGATCCGTGCTGGCATGATCGGCAGCGAACCGGTTCGCTGACTATTGGAATCCCTCGAGTCAGCGAGGCACCGGTGATCCCAACTCGACGAAGAGGCCGATGAAATGACGAACAAGACGATGCGCCGGTGCCTCGCCGCCGGCGCCGCGGTCACGATGGGCGCCCTGGCCGCCTGCTCCGGCGGCACGCCCGAACCGGGAGAGAGCGGCAACGCGAGCGAAGGCTCGACGACCGCCGAGATCGCCTTCTGGGACCCCTACCCCCAGCACACCGAAGGTTCCGCCTGGGACGAGCACGTCAAGTCCTGCGCCCCGGACGGATCGACGATCGTGCGGACCAGCGCGCCCCAGACCGACCTGTTCAACCAGCTCACCACCGCAGTGAAGGAGGGCGGCGCCCCCGACGTCGTCCTGCTCGACAACCCGATGATGCCCGAAGCCGTCGGCGCCGAAATGCTGGCGACCGCCGAGCAGGCGGGCATCGACACCACCGGCGTCGACGAGAACCTCATCGGACCCGGCGTCGTCGACGGCACCGCCTACGGCGTGCCGTTCGGCTCAAACGCGCTCGGCCTGTACTACAACGTCGACCTGCTGGCAGAAGCCGGCGTCGACCCGGCCTCGATCACCGACTGGGACTCCCTGACCGCAGCGATGGAGCAGGTCGCCGCAGACGGCGGCAAGGGCATCACCTTCTCCGGCGTCACCGGCGAAGAGGGCGTCTTCCAGTTCCTCCCCTGGTTCTGGGGCGCCGGAGCCGACCTGTCCGACATCACCTCGGACGAGGCCGTCGCGGCCGGGCAGCTCCTCTCGGACTGGATCGGTGAGGGCCTGGCCCCCCGTTCGGCGGCCACCGACAACCAGTCGGCGGCCTGGGACCTGTTCCTCACCGGCGAGTACGCCTTCGCTGAGAACGGCTCGTGGTTCGCCTCGGCCGCGGCCGAAGCGGACTTCGAGGTCGGCGTCATCCCGATCCCGGCCAAGGACGGCGGCGTCGCCCCGGTGCCGACCGGCGGCGAGTTCGCCGTGGCCCCGATCCAGACCGAGGACGCCTCCGACCACTACGCGAACGCGTCGGCCGTGATCGCCTGCCTGACCGAAGGCGAGGCCGCGTTCCAGACCAACGAGACGCTCGGCTACCTCTCCGCCAAGCCCGAGGTCCGCGCCGACCAGGCGGACCAGTCGCCCCTGTGGGAGCCGTGGGTGTCCGCAGTCGAGGGCGCCCAGGGCCGCACCACCGAACTCGGCAGCGAGTACGTCGACGTGTCCGCCTCGCTCTCCGGGGCGATCCAGGCCGCGATCAACGCCGAGGGCGACCAGGCAGCCGTCGAGGCCGCGTTCCAGGACGCCGGCGGATTCTGACGGTCGGTCGGCCCGCCCTCGGGCGGGCCGACCGATCCGGCAACCCGGATCGGAGCAGTACCCGAATGACCACTCTGACCACGAGAACGGCAGCGCCGACCACTCAGGAACGGGCGACCTCGAAGCCGAGACGGCACGGCGCTCGCTGGGCGGCCGTCGCGTTCGTCGCCCCGCTGGTGATCTACCTCCTCCTCTTCTACGCCTACCCGCTCGCCCAGAACCTGTCGATGAGCCTGCACCGCTTCGACCGCGGGACCTTCATCAACGGCGGCGCCCCGTTCGTCGGCACCGAGATCTACCAGGACGTGGTCGAACACCCGCGGTTCTGGACCATCGTGCGGCAGACGACGGTGTTCACCGCCGCCTCGCTCGTGTTCCAGTACCTGATCGGACTGGCGCTGGCGGTCTTCTTCCACCGCGGCGGGTTCCGGCTGGCGGCGCCGCTTCGCGCCATGTTCCTCGTCCCGTGGCTCCTGCCCATCATCGTCTCGGGCACCACCTGGCAGTGGATGATGAACCCGGACGACGGCATCCTCAACTCGTTCATCGGCCTGTTCGGCGCCGATCCGGTGTGGTGGCTCAGCGCCGACAACGCCCTGATGTCGGTGGCGATCGCGAACATCTGGCTCGGCATACCGTTCAACCTGGTGATTCTCTATTCAGGACTCCAAGGCATCCCGAAGGAGCTCTACGAGGCCGCGTCGATGGACGGCGCCACTCCCTGGCAGCAGTTCTGGCGCATCACCCTCCCGATGCTGCGTCCGGTCTCCCTCATCACCCTGCTCCTCGGCCTGGTGTACACGCTCAAGGTCGTCGACATCATCTGGATCATGACGCTCGGAACCGGGACGTCCCAGACGCTCGCGACGTGGGCTTACGGCATGTCCGTCGGCAAGGGCGCCTCGGCGATCATCCGCTACTCCGAAGCCTCGGCCGTGGGGACGATACTGCTGCTGGCCGCACTCGCATTCGGCCTGATCTACATCGCGGCCCAACGGAAGCAGGAGGACTGACATGGCCCGCACCTGGTGGAAGAACCCCGTCGCGGTCGTCGTGACCGCGCTCATGCTGTTCCCTCTCTACTGGATGCTCAACGTCTCGTTCACCAGGCGCGAGAGCATCCGAGGCGGCGACCTCCTGCCCGTCGACTTCACCTTGGACCACTACGCGGTCGTCCTCCGCGATCAGCTCCCGTACCTCGGCACGAGCCTCGTGATCGGCGCCGGGACGGTGGTGCTCACGCTCGCTATCGCGGCGCCGGCCTCGTTCGCGCTCGCCAGAATGGCCGTGCCGGGACGCCGCGTCCTCGGTTTCGCGCTGATCGTGGCGCAGATGGTCCCGGCCGTGGTCATGTCGCTCGGCCTGTACTCGATCTACAACACCGTGGGGCTGCTCGACACGCTTCCGGGCCTGATCCTTGCGGACTCCACGATCGCGGTCCCGTTCGCCGTCCTGCTCCTCACCGCGTTCATGTCCGGCATTCCCCGTGAACTGCTGCAAGCGGCCCAGATCGACGGCGCCTCGCACTGGCGGACGTTCCGGTCGATCGTGCTGCCGGTCTCGCGGAACGCGATCATCACTTCGGCGCTGTTCGCGTTCCTGTGGGCGTGGTCGGACTTCATCTTCGCTTCCACCCTCAATCGCGAGGGCGGCTTGCTCCGGCCGATCACGATGGGCATATACAACTACATCGGAGCCCAGAACCAGGAGTGGGGCCCGATGATGGCGACCGCGGTGGTCGCCTCGATCCCGGCGGCGGTGCTGCTGGTCGTGGCACAGAAATACGTGGCCGCCGGCGTGACCGCCGGCGCGGTCAAGAACTAGAGGAAACGAGTGACAACCTGATGAACACGTTCGAGACGACCGAGGACTCCATCACCTGGCGCGGCGACGGTGAGACGCTGGTGGTCCAGGCGTGGGGCCGCGATTCGCTGCGGGTGCGCAGTTCGCCGTCGGGCGACGTGCGCGACACGGATTTCGCGCTGCTGGAGCCCGAGCCGGTTCAGGTCGCCATCGAGGTGGACGGCGAGACCGCGACGCTCACGAACGGCGCCATCACAGCCGTGCTCAGGGCCTGGGGCGGCTTCGACTATCAGACCGGCTATGACGTCTTCAAGTGCTCGCTGGAGTTCCGTGACGCGGACGGGCGAACCGTGCTCAAGGAACTCGGCGGTGGAGGCGCTCTCAAGCTCGCCGCGCGCGAGTTCCGGCCGCAGGCCGGTGGAGCGCACCGCCTGCGAGCCGCGTTCGAGCCGGTCGCGGGGGAGAAGCTCTACGGGATGGGGCAGTACCAGCAGGAGATCCTCGACGTCAAGGGATCCACGTTCGAACTGGCGCACCGCAACTCCCAGGCCAGCGTCCCCTTCGTCGTCTCCAGCGCAGGTTACGGGTTCCTGTGGCACAACCCGGCCATCGGGGCGGCCACGTTCGCGGCGAACCGCACCGAGTGGGTCGCCGAAGCCACCGAACAGCTCGACTACTGGATCACGGTCGGTACGACGCCCGCGAAGATCAGCGGCGCGTACGCCGATGCGACAGGGCACGCCCCGATGATGCCCGAGTACGGGCTCGGGTACTGGCAGTGCAAGCTGCGGTACTGGAACCAGGAGCAGCTGCTCGAGGTGGCGCGCGAGCACAGGCGGCGTGGGTTGCCGCTCGACGTCATCGTCGCGGACTTCTTCCACTGGCCCAAGATGGGCGACTTCCGCTTCGAGGAGGAGTTCTGGCCCGACCCGGCCGCGATGGTCGCCGAGCTCAAGGAGATGGGCGTGGAGCTGATGGTCTCCGTCTGGCCCCAGGTCTCGCTCGAGTCGGAGAACTTCGCGAGGCTCAAGAAGGAGAACCTGCTGGTCCGCACGGAAAGGGGCCTGGACGTCCAGATGGGCTTCCAAGGTCCGAGCATGTTCCTCGACGCCACGAACCCCCGCGCTCGCTCCGAGGTCTGGGACATCGTCAGGCGCAACTACCACGACCTCGGCATCAAGGTCTTCTGGCTCGACGAGGCCGAACCCGAGTACGGCGTCTACGACTTCGACAACTACCGCTATCACGCGGGTCCGAACGTCGAGGTCGGCAACGTGTACCCCCAGGCGTTCTCGCGGATGTTCTACGAAGGACAGCGCGAGGCCGGTCAGGACGAGGTGGTGAACCTGGTGCGCTGCGCCTGGGCCGGCAGCCAGCGCTACGGGGCGCTCGTGTGGTCCGGGGACATCCACTCGAGCTGGGAGGACTTCCGAAAGCAGATCACCGCGGGCATCCACATGGGCGTCGCGGGCATCCCGTGGTTCACCACCGACATCGGCGGCTTCGGCGGCGGGAACATCCACGACCCCGGTTTCCGCGACCTGCTCGTCAGGTGGTTCCAGTTCGGGGCGTTCTGCCCGGTCATGCGCATGCACGGTGACAGGCAGCCGAGCGAGGAGGTCCGGGCTGCGGACGGCTCGGCCCGCAACCCCACCGGCGCGCCCAACGAGCTGTGGAGTTTCGGTGAGGAGGTCTACGAGATCCTCGCTCGCTACGTCCACTTCCGGGAGGCGATGCGGCCGTATACCCGCCGCCTGATGGAAGACGCCCACACCGACGGCCAGCCGGTCATGCGCGGCATGTTCCACGAGTTCCCTGCCGACGAAGTCTGCTGGGACCTGGCCGACCAGTACATGTACGGCCCTGACCTGCTGGTCGCTCCTGTGGTCGAGCCGCGCGTGACCAGCCGCCGCGTCTATCTGCCCGCAGGCGCGCAGTGGACCGACCTGCGCACCGGGACGGGGCACGAAGGCGGCCAGTGGCTCACCGTCGACGCCCCGCTCGACCGCATCCCGGTCTTCACTCGGAACGGCGCACTGCCCGAACTCGTCGGCGCGATCTAGAACCGTCGGTCGGAGAAGAGCTCGATTGGAGGTCGTTCCCGCACACCGTGGTGTGCTCGAAGGAGGTCCCCAGTCCGGCGCGGTCTGCCGATCAGCTCCACGAAATGCTCCGTGGAGCTGATCGGATCCATCCATGTCGGACGGCGTCGCGTCGAGGTCGGGGGCCTAGATCGGGGCGATGCCTTCGAGGGTCGGGACGACCGGTCGGATGGAGCCGTCCGGCTCGAAGTACAGGCGGTCGATCATGGTCTCGCGGTGGGTGCCGTCGCCGTCGGGTATGGCGAAGCGGTGGTAGGCGATGTACCAGTCGTCGGTGCCGGGGACCTGGACGACCGAGTGGTGGCCGGTGCCCTTGATGCCTTGGCTCAGGTCCTTTTGGAGGATCACTCCGACTCGATCGCTCCACGGGCCGGTCGGCGAGGAACCGGTGGCGTAGGCGACGCGGTAGTCCTCGCTTCGGGTGTCGTTCTCCGACCACATGAAGTAGTAGGTGCCGTCGCGTTCGACGACGAAGGCGCCCTCGTTGTAACCGGGCGGGTCGTAGATGGCGACCTGGTCGGGGTCGAACGAGATCATGTCCTCGTTCAGCGGCACCTGCTGCGCCTGGCCGTTTCCCCAGTACAGGTAGGACTGGCCGTCGTCATCGGTGTAGACGGCCGGGTCGATCGCCTGGCCCGAGTAGGTGCCCGCCGGGACCAGCGGTTCACCGAGGGCGTCGGTGAACGGGCCGGTCGGTGAGTCCGAGACGGCCACGCCGAGGTGCTTGGCCGTGTTGCCGCTGGCCAGACCGCCGGAGAAGTAGAAGTAGTACTTCCCGTTCTTCTCGGCGATGCCGGGCGCCCAGGCCGAGTTGTCGGCCCAGGAGACGTCGGTCGCGAGGTCGAGGATCACGCCGTGGTCGGTCCAGTTGACCAGGTCGGTGGAGGAGAAGGCCCGGTACTGGGTGCCCGACCAGCCGGCGAAGCCGTCGGTGGTCGGGTAGAGGTAGTAGGTGTCGTCGAAGACGACGATGTTCGGGTCGGCGAACAGGCCGGGCAGAGCCGGATTCGAGACCAGGTTCAGCTCCCATTTCTGATTGTCGCCGGTGTGGCAGTCCCACTGCTGGAGTCGTGCGCCGTTGTCGGTCGAGGAGCTGGGCACGTCGAGGCACTTGTCGGAATGGCGGGCGATGAGTTGCACCTGGCCGTTCCCGGCGTCTTGGATCTGCCATTGCTGGTTGGCTCCGCCGTTGCAGGTCCACTGGATGACCTTGGCGCCGTTGGAGTCCGAGGCAGAGGTGACGTCGAGGCACTTGTCGGAGTGGCGAGCGGTGAGCTCGACGTAGCCGTCGCCCAGGTCGTTCATGCGCCACAGCTGGTTCAGGCCGTCGTTGCAGTCGTATTGCGCGATCTCTGCGCCGTCGGCGGTGGATGCGCTGATCACGTCGGCGCATTTGTCCGAGTGGAAGGCGATCAGGTTGACCGACGTCCCGTCGGTCAGATGGTGATCGGCCGCGGCGGGGGAGGCTCCGCTCAACGCGATGGCCAGCGCCAACACGAGAGCGGAGCATATGGAGCGGATTCTGGGCATGGTGATCTCCTTGGTTCGGGGCGCCAGGCTCGAACGGGCGCGGACCGAGTGGTACCGATAACATGGGCTGATCCAGTGTGGGAACGACCGAGGATCAATGGTCCGAGGCTAACGACAACCCATAGAGAAAGTCAAGAGCCTCGATGCCGGACGACGACTCGGCTCGACTGCCGAGGTCGGTCACGGCCGGGGCGACGCGGGTGCGTACCACCGTGCATCTGTCCTCTTCGTATAGACCGACCAGCTGGTGCCCCAAGCGGTGCAGGCCGATCGAGCGCCATGGTCCGGCGTTCGGACCGAACCAGCCGATCCGGTCGTTGCCGGTCGGGGCCCACCACAGGTCCAGGCGGGTCCCTCGATCGTGAGTCCCCCGGTGAGAGCAGGCGGCCGAAGCCGTCGAACTCGGCCGCGAATCGGCATGAGCAGCCCGGGCTCATGCCTCCCTCCGAAGTGTTGCGGGGTCGATCGCGGTGTGGCTGAGGGGCGGGGAGGTGCTCGGGCGGACACGGGATAACGATTTCTGTCCTAAGGGGTCGAACCGGAATGTCGAGGCCGATCTTCTGGGCTTAGGGCAAGCTCGCCGACGGTGCCGGCCCGGCTTTTCGGCCTTGGGGTGGTGGGTGTTCCACTTGAACCGCAGGTTGCGATCAGAGTATTGACATACATAGATGTTGTGAGTACTGTTGAAATTGAGGGATAACGATATCTCAAGGTGATGGTTGCGTTCCCGCATCGCACACCGCATGGAGCAAAGGAGCACCATGTCAGAACGACATGACACAGAACGACCGCGCACGCCGTCGAAGCGCGCGAGCGTCGGACGGCGGCGCCTCTTCCAAGGGGCGATCGGCGCGGCGGGCCTGGCGGTGGCCGGCGCCGGCTCCGTCGGCATCGCCGGTGCCCAAGGCCAGCCGGCCGGAGTGCTCCAGAATTCCCACCCCGGGATGCTCCATACCGAGGCGGACCTCGACCGCATGGCCGAAAAGGTCGACGCGGGCGCCGAGCCGTGGACCTCCGGTTGGGACAAGCTGGTCGCCAACGGCCGCTCGCACAGTACCTGGGAGCCCCGCCCGGTGGAAGTGGTCGTACGCGGTGGCGGCCAGGAGGAGAACTACGCGCAGCTCTACCTCGACATCGCTGCGGCTTACCAGAACGCGCTGCGATGGAAGATCTCCGGGGACACCGCCCACGGCGATGCCGCGCGAGACATCTGCAACGCGTGGTCGCAGACGCTGAGGTCCATTGACCCCACCCACTCCGATTCCCGTCTAGCCTCAGGCATCTACGGCTACCAGTTCGCAAACGTCGGCGAGCTCATCCGCGACTACGACGGCTTCGACCTGGCTCGGTTCCAGGACATGATGCACAACGTCTTCTACCCGCTGAACAGCGACTTCCTGGCCAGGCACAACGACACCTGCGACAGCCACTACTGGGCCAACTGGGACCTGTGCAACATGGCCTCGATCATCGCAATCGGAATCCTGCGCGACGACCAGGCCCAGTTCGACGAGGCGGTGGACTATTTCCACAACGGTGAGGGCAACGGCTCGATCGAGAACGCGATCCCGTTCGTCTACGACGACGGCCTCGCTCAGTGGCAGGAGTCCGGCCGCGACCAGGCGCACTCGATCATGGGCATCGGCCTGATGGCCGCGTTCATGGAGATGGCCTGGAATCAGGGCCTCGACCTGTACTCGGCCAATGACAACGCCTTCGCCAAGGCCGCAGAGTACGTCGCCCGCTACAACCTCGGCTACAACGACGTTCCGTTCACCACCTACAGCTGGGGGTTCGGCCACAACTGCGACTACCGTGAGCACACCGCCATCTCTGAGGGCGGCCGCGGTGAGCAGCGCCCGGTGTGGGAGATGGTCTACAACCACTACAGCGTGCGGCGCGGGCTCAAGATGCCGAACGTCGCTCGGATGGCCGCCTCCCTGCGACCCGAAGGGGGCGGCGGGGACTACAACTCGAGCTCCGGCGGCTTCGACGCCCTCGGCTTCGGCACCCTCGCCAACACGCTGCCGACCCCGGCCGTCGTCTCAGGAGGGGTTTACACGCTCACCTGCGAGCGTTCGGGGAAGGTCTTGGACAACGCCGCCTCCTCCGAGAACGGCCAGCGGATGATCCAGTGGGGCGCGAACGGCGGTACCCAGCAGCGCTGGTACATCAACGACGTCGGCGGCGGCTACCATCGGCTGCTCTGCCAGCATTCGGGCAAGGCACTCGACAACGGCAACACCGCGACCGAAGGCGCTCGGGTCATCCAGTGGACCGACAACCGGGGCCCGCAGCAGCGCTGGCGCATCACCGACGTCGGCGGTGGAGCGGTCAAGCTCACCTGCGAACGCTCCGGCATGGTGCTCGACAACGGCAACGGCGAGGCGGACGGCGACGGCGTCATCCAGTGGAGCGACAACGGCGGACCGCAGCAGCGTTGGCACCTGCACCGCATCGCCTGAACCGGACGTGAAAGCGGCGGGGCGCTTCGGGCCCGGGGGCCTACAGCGTCAACTCGGGCGGCTTCGACGCTTGGAAGCTGTCTTTGAATCTGCGCCGCAAGTGGTGACGCGAGCGGGCCTCTGTTCCCCAGTGACGCTGGATGCGAGTGAAGAAAGGCGTGCGGGGGCATTGATTCGTGTCGCGACCTTAGATATCGTTATCTGTAAATGGATAACGATATCCAGGGTGAATTGAGTCGATCCCCCACCCGTACACGCCGGATCCGACTGCCGCGCAACGGCGACACCGCCCCGGCATGTTGCGTCTCGGAACCCTGTATGCCCGCATCCACCCTCAACGAAGAAGGTACCGATCATGATTCCCCTCCGGGCCGCTCTGCGCGGCCCCTCCAGCATCCCGAAACGGGCCCTGGCGCTCGCGGCGGCCCTCGCGCTGTCACTCGGACTCCTCCAGTTCGCGCCCGGCGCCGCGAAGCCCGTCACGGCCCAGGAGACCGCCGCCTGTGAGGTGCAGATCCACTCCACGACAAGCGAGGCCGGGTTCAACCACCCCGGCGTCGGACTCACCGAGCCGATCCTGGAGAACGTGCGCGACCAGCTCGCGGCCGGAGCCGAGCCGTGGGCGTCCTCGTTCGAGGCGCTGAAGAGCCACTCCGCAGCCGGCGAGAACGTGGGCTCGTCCAACGCCGGGTCCGATCCGACCAAGCCGGCCTCGGACGCGTTCAACAGCCAGGGCTTCAACGGGCGGTTCAGGGCCGACGGCCAGAAGGCTTACACGCAGGCGGTCATGTACGTGCTCACCGGGAAGGAGGTCCACCGCGAGAACGCGCTGGGCATCCTCCGCATCTGGTCGCAGATGGACCCCGCGAAGTACGAGTACTTCACCGACTCGCACATCCACACCGGCGTCCCGCTCTTCCGCATGGCGTCCGCCGCCGAGCTGCTGCGCTACACCAGCTGCGGCGAGGACGAGGCCTACCCGTGGACCGACGCCGACACCCAGGCCCTCACCGAGAACCTCATCCTGCCGAGCATCGCGACGTTCATGTCCTCCCCGGACCATTTCATGAACCAGCACAACTACCCGCTGATGGGCTCCATGGCCGGGGCGATCTTCATGGACGACAAGGCCCTCTACGAGGAGAAGGTCGAGTGGTTCACCGTCAACTCGACCGCCGAGGACCGAGGGTTCAACGGCTCCATCAAGTGGCTTCTCCGGTGGGTCGACAAGAACGACCAGACCGGCGAGCCCATCGAAGACCCGCACGTGCAGCACGTCGAGATGGGCCGCGACCAGGCGCACGGCGGCGGCGACCTCACCAACTTCGCAGTCCTGTCCCGCATGCTGCTCGCCCAGGGCACCGAGGTGGACCCGGTCGACGGCACGGTCTCGACCGCCGAGGACGCGGTGGGGCCCTATGAGTTCCTGGACGACCGCATCCTCGGAGCCGCCGACTACTTCTGGCAGTTCATGCTCGGCCACGACCCCGAGTGGACCCCGGTCGGGTACGCGATCTCGCCCGACGGCACGATCCGCGACACCTACAACCACATCTCCGACAGCTATCGCGGCCGGTATGCGACCGCGAGCTTCTGGGAGATCTACTACCACTACAAGTTCACTCGCGGCATGGACCTCGATGCGACGGCTCCGTTCCTAGCCGAGGCCTACGCCAAGCGCCCTGGCCCGCTGTACTACCGCGGCGGTGCGTTGGGCAACGCCTGGGGAGGTTACGACGGCGAGGGCGACTCGTGGCTGTTCGCACCCGCCGAGGCGGCCGGGGATTCCACTCCGCCGCTGGGCGATGACCCCGACATCCACGAGGTCGAGGAGCGCTACACCCATCTGGCCGGGGACGTCGAGACCGGCGAGGGCTACGTGAGCATGGCCGACGGCTCGAAGATCGCCTATCTCAGCGGCGCGACCAACCGCCCGAAGTTGGGCTTCCTCGTCCGCACCGAAGGCGAGGCGGTGATCCACCTGGGCGGTGCCAGTCACGACGACACCGTCAAACGCGACCGCACGCTGCTCGTGCCGGACACCGGCGGCGAATGGCGCTATGTCACGGCCGACAGATCCATGGGCGACATCCTGTTCATCGAGACCGAGGGCGCCACGGTCGACATCGACCACATCAACATCGACGCCGAGGCCGACCTCACCGGGCCGGTCTTCGCCGCGGACGCGGCCGACCGGGTCGTCACCTGGTCCGGAGCCGATGTCACCGCAGACCTCTCGGCGACCGCCGCGGAGGGCACGACCTACACTGCGACCGGCCTCCCCGAGGACGCCGATCTCGACCCGGATACGGGCGCGTTGACCTGGACTCCTGACGGATCCGGCACTTGGGCGGTCACCGTCGCCGCCGACGACGGCACCAACGCCGCCGCCCGCCGAGTGACGTTCGCCGTCGCGGGCGACCGCCGAGGCGCCATCGGGCTCGCCGAGGACGGCCTCGACCTCGAAGACGGATACGAGTCCGCGACCGAGGCCGCCTTCACCGCCGCGCACGAGACCGCCGAGGACCTGCGAAAGAAAGGCTCCGACGCGGAGTACCTGGCCGCGCTGGCCGACCTGGTCGCGGCCGTCGAAGGTCTACGCCTGATCTCGCCGACGTCCGATCTGGACGGCGGTCTCGACTACGCGGGGCTCGTCGAGTCCTCCACCGCCGGGGGCCGCATCGGACTCCTGACCGACGGCAACAATCAGACCGGCGTCTGGTACGGCCAGGCCGTCAACCTGTCGCACACCTTCGACTTCGGCCCCGACTTCCGGGTCTCGGCCAGCGAGTTCGGGTTCCAGAGCAACATCTTCTCCGACCGGCTCGCCAACTCGGCGGTGTTCGGCTCCGACGACGGCACCGACTGGACCCGGCTCACCCCGGAGGTCACGGAGTTCACCCAGGACTTCCACACCCTCGAAGTGGACCCGGAGCTCACAGACGATCATTTCCGGTACATCAAGGTCAAGATGCTCGAACCGTTGCCGGACGTCCTGTACGGGACCGTGCGGGGACTCTTCGAGATGACCGAGTTCCGCATCTACGGCGAACGCCACGAGATCGGCAACCTGATCGAGTCGGCCACGATCACCTCCGATGACGCCGTCGCGGGGAAGATCGCCATCGGCGACACCGTGACCGTCGCCGCAACCACGAAGGAGCCGATCGACTCACTCTCGGTGAACGTGAAGGGAATATCGGCGGCGGCCACCTCCGACGACGGCGTCAACTGGATCGCCCCGGTCGTCCTCGACGACGTCGAGCCGGGCACCGTCTCGCTCGCCGTGGACTACACCGACGCGAACGGGCAGCCGGGTCCGACCTACTACGGCACCGCCGACGACGAGAGCCTCTACGTCGGCGGCGACCGCGACCACTGGATCGACGTCGCCGACCTCGCCACCGTGACCGCCTCCGACAAGCAGTGGCCCGGCAACGGACTCAGCGCCGATGAGGTCGGATACCTGCTGTTCGACGGCGACGCCGAGACGGCCGGGGACCTCGTCACCGGCGAAGGCTCCTACTACACGGTGGACTTCGGTGAGGGCGCGTCCGTGCGTCTCGACGAGGCGTTCCTCCTGCCGCGCGACTGCTGCGTCTCACGGGCCGAGGGCACCATCGTTCAAGGCTCCGACGACGGCCAGACCTGGACCGACCTCACCGAGCCGTTGAGCGACCCCGTCAGCGGCGTTTGGTCCCGCAGCGCGGTCACCGGCGACGCGCACTACCGTTACTTGAGGATCATCAACCCGAACCGCTGGCACGGCAACCTCAGCGAGGCCCAGTTCTTCGGCGACTTCACGTACGACGACGCCTACCTCGAGGCGAAGGTGCGCGACACCGGCGACTCCACCCGCGCGAGCGCCTATCTCTACGAGGAGGAGGTCGCCCGCATCCGGGAGGCCCTCGCAGCCGAAGACCCCGACCGCATCGCACTCCTGAACGACCTGCTCGCGGCCGCGGCACTGCTGGTGCCGCAGTCGACGCTGTTCCCCGAGGTCGAGGTCGACCCGGCCGGTGTGGTCGCGTCCAGCGTCGCTTGGGACGACTCGGTCGACGCGGCCGGGAACGGCCGGCGGGCCTTCGACGACGACCCGGCGACCTCTCCGGACACCAAGACCGCGGAGGGCTGGGTCCAGGCCGACCTCGGAGAGGACGGTGCCGTCGCGCTCTCGGCCGTCGAGTTCCTGCCGCGGTCAGGGAACCATCTGCGCGCCAACGGAGCGCAGATCCTGGGCTCGAACGACGGCCAGACCTGGGAGGCCCTCGCGACCATCTCCGGGGTGACGGCCGCCGAATGGGGCGCCGTCCCCATCGAGAGCACCACCGAGTACCGCTACTTGCGGTACTACACGCCGAACGGGCACGCCAACGTCGCCGAACTCGTGTTCATCGAGCGCGCCGTCGACGACACCCTGATCGACCTGCTGCTCGATCGCGCCGCCCTCCTCAATGAGGCCGACTGGACGCCCGAATCGTGGGGCGCGCTCGCGGACGCCGTCACCGACGGCGAATCGCTCGCCGCCGACGATGCCGCGACGCAGAGCGATGTGGACGCGGCGGCCGACGCGCTCGACGCCGCGATCGGCGCCCTGGTCTGGAACGTTCCCGACTGGGACGAACCGACCCAGTACACCGCCGGAGCCCGCGTGCAGTACGAGGGCGCGGTCTACGTGGCCCAGTGGTCGACGCATGGTCAGGTCCCCGGCGAGTCGCCCTATAGTGCCTGGGCCGAGGTCGGCGAGGCGCTGTTCTGCGGCGGCGACCGCCTGACCCGGTGGACGCCCTCGACCGTCTACGAAGAAGGCGACGAAGCGGTCCACGACGGGGTGCGCTGGCGGGCACGGTGGTGGTCGCGCAACCAGGAACCCGGCACTGCCGGCGTCTGGGAGCGCCTGGGCGACTGCTGACGCGTCACAGGAAAGGGGCCGTGTCGCACACGGCCCCTTTCCTCATCGGTCACTCGGCGAGTCCGCGGTTGTGGCACTCGATGCCGTTGCGGACGAACAGGTTCTCTTCCGACCCGTAGGGCGCGGAGATGTAGTCCAGGACGTTGAGCACCTCGACCAGGCGGTCCTCGTCCTCCAGAAGCGTGTGCGACAGGCACGTCGAACGGCCGTAGGGGATGTTCTGGACCACGACCTGGCCGGTCCCGTCGAACCCGGGCAGAAGTCGAACTTCGCTCCGGGGGTCGATCTGCCCGAGCCGACGAGCGTCGGTCTGGACCCGGCCGATGCCGAGCCTCGTATCCTCAAGACCATGAGTTCCTCCAAGCCGTACCGCGCCCCCGTTCTCGCCGACGTCGCAAGGGCGGCAGGGGTCTCGGTGCCCACCGTCTCCCGCGTGCTGAACGGATCGAAGTACGTCGCACCCGAGCTGACCCAGCGGGTGCAGGCCGCGGTGAAGGAACTCGGTTACCGCCCCAACAGCGCCGCACGCTCGCTTCGGTCCAAGCAGCGCACCCTCGTCTCGATCCTCGCCGGGGCCACGTCGAACTACGGTCCGGCCCACACCCTTCAGGGCATCGAGACCGCGGCCCGGAACGCGGGGATGTCGGTCTCGATAACCGTGATGGAGTCGGACGACGACGAGTCCTTGGTGAGCGCGATCGACCTCGCGCTCTCCCAGCCCACGGCCGGCGCCATCGTCCTGGAGTTCGATCGCGCCGGCATAGGAGCGGCCCGTTCACTGCCCGAGGGCCTGCCGGTCGTCGTCGCCGGCGGCGGATCCGAGCGTGTGGACGGCATGGCGGCCGCCCTCCTCGACGAGCATGCCGCGGGCCGCCAGGCGACGGACTACCTGATCCGCCTGGGCCACGAGACCGTCCACCACGTCGCCGGCCCGACGCAGGGGAAGTCCTCCGGCCGGACCGAGGGCTGGCGTGCCGCACTGCGGGACGCAGGTGCCGCCGTCCCCGAGGTCCTGCATGCGAACTGGGACGCCGTCTCGGGCTACCAGTGCGGTGAGAGGATCGCCGGGCGCGACGATGTCACGGCCGTCTTCTGCGGCAACGACGAGATCGCGCTCGGTGTCATGCGGGCGCTGACCGACCGCGGACTCGACGTCCCCGTCGATGTCTCGGTGGTCGGCTTCGACGACCAGCCTCTCGTCTCCCTCTGGCGTCCTTCGCTGACCACGATCGACCAGGATTTCGAGGACCTCGGTGCGCGGGCGTTCCACATGCTGTCCAGACTGCTCGACGGCGAGGTAGACCTCAAGGCGTCGGTGGTCGCACCCCAGCTGGTGGTGCGGGAGTCCACCGCGCCTCCTCGCCGCTGACCGCGACGCCGGGATCGCCGTGTCCGGTCGCTATGCACGGCCTCCGATGAGCACCGTCGCCGGATGCCCGTTGACGAGGACCTCGTGGGTCGAGGAGATCCGGAGGTCGTTGCTGATCAGCGCTTCCTCGACCGTCTCACCGGCTTTCCTGGAGACCAGGGTCACGAATCTCCCGTCGCGAGGATCGAGGACTCTGTCGAAGGCCCGAGCCATCGCGCCGAAGAACTCAGGCAGCGCCATGTCGATCTGCTCGTATTCGCCCCAAGGCGGATCGGTGACGATGACGTCCACTCCGTGGTCCTCGATCGAGGGGAGGCGCAAGGCGTCGTCGGCCAGGAATGCGACTCGCCGACTCTCCCGCAGCGCCGGAGGAAAGCCGTCCCTGAGATTCTCGGGCCTTCGCCGGACGTTCGCGCCTGCTGTGGCGGCGGCAGAGCATGAGGCGGTCGAAGTCGGTCCTGCCGACGAGCCAGTACTCCTCGCCCAGACCGCGCGCGGCCACTCTCCTGCCGGACGCGGCGGCGATCGTCGACTCGAGGTCGCTCTTGACGCGCGAATCGATGGAGACGAGCTCGCCGTCGACATGGCACATCACTCGGAACGTGCTCGCGTAACTGTCGAGGCGGCCGGACTCGATGGTCTCCGACAGATCCAGGACTCCCGTCTCGACGCCGCGCCGGAGTACGTCGGCGATGACGGTGAAGGAGTTCTTCACAAAGGGGATCTTCTCGATATTCGAGCGCTTCGAATCGGTCTCGAAGATCATCGAGCCGTCGTCGGTGTAGACGACATACGGCCTGTGAACATATGTCCCGATGGATTCTGTGACCAGCGCACTCGTACCGGCCGGAAACTGGACATAGTAGCGCATGGCGCTCAACCATACATGGAGACTCCTCAACGATGAGTAGCGTGGGGAGGGAACGGGAATGCCCGCGGAAGGGGATCGATCCATGGCACGTGTCAAGACCCTCGACGACCTGCGGCGGCGCTGGGACAAGGAAGCCGACCACTACGACCGGTCGATGACCTGGGCCGAGCGCCGGTTCTTCGACGACACCCGCGACTGGATCGCCGGCCGGGCGCAGGGGAGGACGCTGGAGGTCGCGATCGGCACCGGCCTCAACCTGGAGCACTACCCCGAGGGCGTGGAGCTGACCGGAATCGATCTGAGCCCGCGCATGCTCGACGGGGCGAAGCGGCGGGCGAGCGAACTCGGGCGCGACGCCGACCTGCGCACCGGCGACGCCCAGCGTCTCGACTTCCCCGACGGATCGTTCGACACCGTCGTCTGCACGTTCTCGCTGTGCGCCGTCCCCGACGACCGGCGGGCGGTGGCCGAGATGGTGCGGGTGCTGCGCCCCGGCGGACTGCTGCTGCTGGCCGACCACGTGGTGGCCGGGCCGCGGTGGATCCGCGCGGTGCAGGCGCTCATCGAAATCGGCTCGATCCGGATCGGCGGCGAGTACTTCCGTCGCCGCCCGATCAGGCACGTCCTGGCGGCCGGATTGTCGATCGAGGCCCACGACCGGTTCAAGGCCGGCCTGATCGAGCGTCTGGCCGCCCGCAGACCCGGCCGGGAGTGACCGCCGAGCCGATCGGGCGAGCAGCCGACGTCTGAGGGCGTCGAGGATCGCCTGGCCTGAACGGGCCGGGCCTTCAGCCGGTGGGGATGCCGCCGTTCTCCAGCGGGACCGGGTCGGCCTCGACCTCCTCCACCCGCCCGATCGTCACGCTGTAGGTGGTGCCCACGTAGTCCTGCACGCCCTGGTCAACGCTCGCTATCCCGACGGTGCTGTAGCCGGCGTGGTTCCCGTCGCTGTACGAGACCGGCACGATCCCGTTGCCGAGCAGCTCGCCCGACTCCACCGCCTCGATGAGCGATTCGCGGGTCGGCTCCTCCCCGGCGGCGGCGAGCGCCTCGGCGAACAGGTAGCCCACGCTCATGCCGAACACGGTGTTGGCGGTGAACGGCGCGCCGCCGTTGTACTCGTCGTTGATCTGCTTGAACAGCTCGACCCACTCGCCGTCGGGGCTGAACGGCAGGTAGTTCACGCTGACCATGCCCTGCAGCAGCGCCGGGCCGTTCTCGGCGCCGAGGTACTCCACCAGCGTCGGGTAGTCGGCGCCGGAGGAAGAGACGTACCACCGGGGGAACCATTCGAGCTGCGCGGCCGTGCCGACCGACAATGCGGTGAACCCGTTGATCGTGCCGAGGATGTTCACCTCGCAGCCGGCCTCCATCATCGCGGCGATCTGCGGGGTCACGTCCTCCTTGGAGGTCGAGTAGATCTGGATCTCGGTGATCTCGTTGCCGCCGACGACACTCTCGACGCCCTCCAGGATGCCCTCGCCGTAGTCGTCGTCCTGCCCGAGCACGCAGATCGACGCGTCCGGGTCCTGGTCGACCGCGTACTGGGCGAGCGCGGCTCCCTCGGTCACGTACTCGGCGTTGAAGCCGAACGTGTTCGGGTAGACCCTCGGATCGTTCCAGATGCGGGACCCCGAGGAGATGAACAGGTCAGGCACGCCCTCCTCGTCGAGGTAGTCGAGCACCGCCGAGTGGGTGGGCGTGCCCAGGCCGTTGACGATGGCGAAGACCTCGTCCTCGCTCACGAGCTCGGTCACCGAATTCAATGTGTTGAAGGGGTCGTACTCGTCGTCCTCGACCAGGTACTCGATGCTGCGGCCGTGGATGCCGCCGTTGTCGTTGACGTACTCGAAGTAGGCCGAGGTCGCCGCCGAGATCGTCGAGTATCCGGCCGCGGCCGGGCCGGTCAGGGGATGGTGAGTGCCGATCGTCACCGTGTCGTCGGTGACCCCGGGGGTGCCCTCGTCGCTCGGTTCGGTGCACGCGGCCAGCCCGAAGACCGTCGCCGTAGTCATGGCCGCGACGGCCGACCTTCTTGCGGGAGTGCGCATTCCGATCACCTCTCTGTGTTCGCGGCAGGCGGGGCACGGTATAACGCCCGAATGTGTGCGCGTTGCGAAATCGTACGCGGATTCGGACGCCCGCGGGGTCCGGGGCTACCGACCAGTAGCCATCGGTTCCCCGGGCGTTCCGGCCCTGCCCGCGCGCTGCCTCAACGAGCGGGACCCGGCCGGCGCAGCGCGTAGCCGAAGCCGCGGACCGTCTGGATCAGCGGGGGGTCCATCACGTCGATCTTCCTGCGCAGATAGTGAACGCACGCCTCTACGACGCGGTTGTTGCCGCCGAAGTCGTACTGCCAGACCCGGTCGAGGATCTGGTCCCTGCTGACCACCTTGCCCGCATTGATCATCAGGTACCGCAGCAGCCGGAACTCGACGGGGGACAGCTCGATCGCCCGCCCCGCCCGCCGCACCTCGTAACGGGCCTCGTCGAGCTCCAGGTCCGCGTACCGCAGCAACTGCTCCTCGGTCGGCATGTCGGCCCCGGCACGCCGCAAGACCGCCTGGATCCGCAGCACCACAGCTTCGAGGTCGAACGGCTTGGCGACGCATTCGTGCCCCGCGAACCGGTCGCGCGCGGCACCCGGCGAGGCCAGGTACAGGGCCGGGAGGTCCCGGCCGCCGGCGCGGAGCCGCTCCACGAGTTCGGGGCCGTCGATGTCGGGCAGCGCCACGTCCAGGACCACGAGGTCGGGAGCGAAGTCTTCGGCGTAGCGCAGGGCCTCGGCCCCGTCTCGCGCGAACACCGCCTCGAAGCCTGTCAGCCGCAGCGCGGCCGACAGCAGTACGCCGTTGTTCCCCTCGTCGTCCACGACGAGGATCCGGGGCTTGTCCGAAGACGCATCGATCATGCCTCAGGAGTATCGACCGCGTCCGAACCCGATCTGGGAAGATCTTGAGGGAACGTTGAGAATCAGGTGTCGGACTTGACCCATTCAGGATACTGGAGCATCCACTGGTCCACGGTGTCGTTCCGCAGCGCTTCCCACAGCGCGTCGGCCGCGATCTGCTCCTCGGTCCCGACATGGGTGACCTCGTAGTCGATCCCGTCGATCTTCTCGCCGGACGCGGGAACGCGGATGGAGTCGATGTGGTCGGGGTCGAGATCGCGGAGGTTGACCACCAGGTCCGTCACCTCCAGCCCCGGAGGCAGGTCCAGTTTCAGCGAGCTGCCGAAGCCGTCGAGCAGTCCGGTCAGCTTCGTCGGGTCCTTGTGGAAGCCCTGCGCCTTAGCCTCGCGCAGGAGCGACTTGATGGCCTGCTGCTGCATCGCCTGGCGCCCGTAGTCGCCGCCTCGGCCGCTCTCCCAGTCAGAGGGCCGGCCCCAGGCCTTGCGCTGGCGCACCAGGTCGAGCGACTCGTCCTTGTCGTAGTAGGCGCAGCCCTCGGGGAAGGTCCGCCGGTCGCCGTGGATCGAGGTGATCTCGTGCCACGGGCACAACTCGATCTCCCCGACCATGTCCACCAGGTCGAGGAATCCCTCGAAGTTCACCGTCGCCCCGAGGTGGAACTGCACGCCCGTCAAGTCGTCGATCGTCTCCACCACGTTCGAGCGCGTGACGTCCCAGTCGTCGCTGATGGAGGCGGCGTGGTTGAGCTTGTATTCGCAGGGGCCGTTCCCCCAGTCCGGCCCGCAGTCGGGGATCGGCACGAGCAGGTCGCGGGGCAGTGACACCATCGCCACGTCGGTCAGGTCCTCGTTGACATGAACCATGATCATCGTGTCCGACCGGGTCGACCCGCCCTGCTCGTCGACGCCGAGCACCAGGATGTCGAGGGGCCCGGCGAGGTTCTCCACGTCGACCTCGGCGCGGTTGTCACCGAGGATGTCCTCGTGCTCGACAGCGCCGTTCGCTGTGTCGAGCCCGTACTGCGCGACGGCCGCCGCGCCCCCGGCGACCACCGTCGTCAGCCCGCCCGCGTACAGCATCACGTGCGCCCACCAGGGGGCATGGGTCTTGCCGGTCATCGGCGCTCCTACGAGGTCCGTCAGCTCATTCCGCTAGACATGACGCTTCGGGGAAGCCGCGCGGTTGCAGAGGACGCCGCGTCAGTCCTCGGCGGGCTCAGTGGCCTCGTCCGCGACCTCGGATCCCGCCCCGCCGCAGTCGGGGTCGGCGTCTCCGTTGGTCCACTCCGGGTACCGGCAGATCCACTCCTCGAGCGTGTCGTCACGGATCGCCTGGTACAGCGACTCGGCCGCGATCTGCTCCTCGCCCTCGTGCGTGACCACGTACGACGTCCCGTTGATCTCCTCGGCCGACGACGGCACGCCGATCGAGATGATCCCGCCCGGGTCGATGTCCCTCATCTGCGTGATCATGTCGATCAGCGAGTAGTTGCCCACGTCGAGCGTGAGCGCCTCACCGAAGCTGTTGAGCAGGTCCACGGCCTTCGTCGGGTTCGTGGCGTAGCCCTCCTCCTTGGCGCGCTCCAGGATCTTCTTGATCGCCTGCTGCTGCATCTTCTGGCGCCCGAAGTCGCCCCACGTGC
This sequence comes from Glycomyces sp. L485, assembly GCF_022548875.1. GTDB lineage: Bacteria > Actinomycetota > Actinomycetes > Mycobacteriales > Micromonosporaceae > Glycomyces. The sequence continues at coordinate 217,246 of NZ_JAKZEW010000001.1, forward strand.
CGTTCGCGTAGTCCTCGTCCCAGTCCCACACGTACCGCTGCCGGACGATGTCCAGTGCCCCGTCCTTGTCGTACTCGGCGCACCCGCCCGGATAGGTCACGTTCGTGTGAATCGAGGTGATCTCGTGCCACGGGCACAGCTCGATCGTGCCCAGCTCCTCGACCATGTCCAGGAAGCCCTCGAAGTTCGCGATCGCGCCGCCGTCGAAGTTGACGCCCGTCAGATGCGTGACGGTCTCGGCGGTGTTCCCGAACGACTCGCCCCAGTCCTCCGAGAACGCGAAAGCCTCGGTGAGCTTCGTCTGCTGAGCCGGCACGCCGCTGGGGACGCTCACCAGCAGGTCCCGCGGCAGCGAGACCATCGTGACCTGCGAGAGGTCCTCGTTGACGTGGACGATGATGTCGGCGTCGGTGCGGGCCAGACCGCCCGCGCCCACCCGCTCGTCGGTGCCGAGGACCAGGAAGTTCAGCGGCCCCTCGATATCCTCGCCCTCGGTCTCCACGCGCTGGTCGCCGAGGAGGTCCTGCGTCTCGACGGCGCTGTTGACCAGGCTGAGACTCACCTGCGTCGCGATCGCGGCACCGCCGGATACGACCATCACCATCGCACCGGAGATGACCATCGCCTTCGCCCACCACGGGGACGACGCCTTCGCCGCATGGCTCATCCGCTCGCTCACTACTGCTCCCAGGGGAAATCCGTTGTCTGCGACTCACACGCGCAGCTCACTGGCGGGGTTGCGTCAGGGGGTGCTAGCAGCACCCTAGAACACCGAAGATCAGTATCCGCCGACCCCTCCGCCGGTCGTGGGGGATCCGCCCGAAGAATCGGACAGAACAATGAAATACACCGCGACGGCCGCCACTACAAGCCCGATGACCACCGCGAACGCGATCTTCCACGCGCTCCACGGCCGCTCGCCGGTGACCCGCCCCGTCTGGCCGCTCACCAGCACCTGCCACGACTTGCCCCCGAACAGGTACACCACCAGCCACACCGGCAGCAGGAGCAGCTTGTACTTGATGTTCGAGTACGACGTGTCGATCGAGTGGACGCGCTGCTCGTCACCGCCGATGTCGCGGCGCACGTCCCGCTCGATCACGCGCGCCATCCTCTCCTTGGCGTGCCCGAGCCCCTGCTCGGGCTCGATGTCGTAGCGCTGCGTGTGGTGCCCGGACAGGAACTCCGGCTGGTAGGCGAGCGCCTGCCCCGTCGGCCAGTCCTCGCCGAGCTTCTCCAGGTACGCGTGCGAGACGTGGTTCGTGGCCGGCACGACCACATCGTCGAAGGACCGCGAGACGGTGCCCCTCGCCAGGTGCCAGCGGGTGCGCCGCGACCGGTTCCCGTTGGAGTCCTCGACGTAGTAGTGCTCCCCGCGCTGGCCGGTGTACCGCGAACGCGTATCGGCGTCCCACGTCCAGTGCGGCAGGTAGGTGCTCTTGAGCGACTCGGCCTCGTCGACGTGCTTGAACCTGTTCGGCGCGAACCACCGGCTGCGCACCCACTCGCGCAGCCGCTCGCGGGCCGCGGCCCGGTCGACCTGGAACGGCAGCACGCCCTCCGGCGGCACCAGGTCCGGGTTGAACTCGTCGGCGACGACGGGCGCGTCGCAGAACTGGCACACGTCCGACCACGTGTCGGACTCGGTGTGGGCCCCGCACTGCGTGCACACGAACAGGTTCGCCGGCACCTCGGACCGCGGCCGCCTCGGCTTGGAGGCGAGCGAGGCCCAGTCCCGGTCGACGACGCGGCGCCGCTTCAGCTCGATCTGCTGATGGGTTCCGCAGTAAGGGCAGGTCAGGGCGCTCGAACCGGGCTTGAACTCGAGCTGGGCGCCGCAGGTGTTGCAGGGGTAGGTCTGGCCGGCGGACTGTTCGGTCACTGGGGGCTCCTATTGAGGGGGCAGGGGAGGGGGCACCGCCCCGAGGACGCTCGCGAGCTCGGGGATCTCGCCGGCGGCCCTCCAGCCGTCCTGCCCAGCCCGCCATGCGAGGGTCTCGCGCGTCAGCTCGCCGGAGGCCGCCTTCTGCCGCAGGGCCTGCTCGTCGAACGGCCCCGCCTGGCTGCCGCCGATCCCGAGATACCACTGGCCGGTGCTCGGCAGCGGCGGCGGGGCCGCCGCGGCGGCCGGCTGCGAGCTGTTCATGTTCTGGGCCATCTGCTGACCGACGGCCATGCCCGCGCCGAGGCCGAGGCCGTCGGCGGCCCCGCCGCCGTGGCCGGCGGACTCCTCCAGCGCGTTCGCAGCCTGGAACTGCGTGTACTGGTTCAGATCGCCGACGACGCCGATGGACGTGCGCTTGTCCAGCGCCTCCTCGACCTCCTTCGGCAGGGAGATGTTCGAGATCGTGAAGGCCGGCACGTCCAGGCCCAGCGACGACAGCTGCCTCGCGACGGTGCCGCGCAGCTGCTCGCCGATCTGGTCCTGGTGGACGGCCATGTCGAGCACGGGGATGCCCGACGAGGCGATCGCGGGCGCGAACGCCGCGACGACCTTTTCACGCAGCCAGCTCTCGATCTCCTCGGTGCGGAATCGCCCGTCGGTCCCGGCTGCCTCGCGCAGCAGCTTCGCCGGATCGGTGACGCGCACGCTGTAGGCGCCGAACGCGCGGATGCGCACCGGCCCGAACTCGGGGTCGCGCACCATCACGGGGTTCTTCGTGCCCCATTTGAAGTCGGTGAACTGCCGGGAGTTGACGAAGTACACCTCGGCCTTGAACGGCGAGTTGAACCCGTGCCGCCAGCCCTTGAGGGTCGACAGGATCGGCAGGTTCTGGGTTTCAAGCGTGTAGGTGCCCGGGCCGAACACGTCCGCGAGCCGACCCTCGTTGACGAACGCCGCCGTCTGGGACTCGCGCACGACGAGCCGGGCGCCCATCTTGATCTCATTGTCGTAGCGGGGGAACCGCCACACCATGGTGTCGCGAGAATCGTCGAGCCATTCGACGATGTCGACGAACTCGCCGCGCAGTTTCGAGAACAAGTCCTCCACACCTTCCTTCTGATCGGGCCCCGATCCACTCTAGCGCCGCGCCGCGCGCCGCAGGGCTCGCGACGGGCGCCGGTCCCGCGGGCCCCGCCCGGCACGGGCGACGACCAGCGCGGAGAACGCTTCGCGCTCAAACGCATCGAGCCGCCGGTGTGGCGCGAAAGCCGAGGCCTCCTCTGGATATATCCGCTTCGGGGTGGCAGGATAGTGCTGTGACGCCACGGAGGGAGACCACACCTGCGTGTGATTATGCCGATGAGTACCGGCGCCTGCGTAGGCTGATGGGATCGGGGCGGGTAGCCGAGGCCGTCGACAACGCCACCACCATCGCGTATAATGCACCGACCGCGCAGCGGCGTGCCCAGGCCTGGCTGTTCATCCTCCAAGGCCAGATCAACCAGCGCGCCATCGCCGAGATCCCCACGACCCTCGACCAGTCCGACTCGGCCGTGCGCCGCTGCCGCGACTACCGGCTCACCGGCGAGTTCCACGCCCTCGCCGCCTGGTACCACCACCACCACGTCAAATCCCTCCACTTCACCGCCCAGCACCTCGTCCTCGCCTCCCGCGCCCTGCGCTCGATGCAGGAGGCGAGCCAGGCCGCCGTCGACTCCTGGTACGACCTGGCAGTGGTCATGAGCAACTGCGGCTACCAGCAGCAGTCCACCGCGGCGCTCGAAGAGTGCCACATGCTCGCCGAGCGGATCGGCGTCCCGCGCTCCTCGGTCGAGGGCGTGGAGATCCTCGTCCGCGACGCCCTGCTCCGCTACTACACGGGCGACCCGCACGCCTGCATAGGCCTGCTCCGCAAGGAGCTGCGGCGCGTCAAACCGCACCTTCACGTGCTCGACAAGCGCGAGCTCGAATGGGTCCACTACGCGCTCGGGCGCCTCATGCTGCTCGGCTTCTCAGAGCAGTGGTCGGTCGAGCAGATGCTGCCGGAGACGACCTCCTCTGCCGAGGCGCTCGACCTGCGCGCGCTGGCGCTCGCCTCGCGGCTCATCGCCCAGGGGCGGGGCAACGAGGCACTGGAGACGCTGGATACGCGCGTGATCGGGAGCGAGACGATCGGAGTGATGGAGCCGCAGCACCTGCGCTCGTTGGCGCTGGTGGCGAAGGGCGACCACGCCGAGTCGATTCTGGCGGCGCACCAGACCACGTACGCGCTCTACAAGCAGATCAACGAGTTCCACACGATCTACCTGGACTCGGCGGCGGCGTTGGTCGACCACGACCAGTTGCGCCGCGCGGTGGCGGGCTGGGCGGACCAGGCGAACACCGACGATCTGACGGGTCTGCCGAACCGGCGCAGGCTGGATGCGTTCCTGGTCGAGGTCGTCGGGGACGGGATGATCGCGGTGCTCGACCTCGACGGCTTCAAGGCCGTGAACGACACGCACGGCCACCAGGCCGGGGATGCGATCCTCCAGCGGGTGGCCGCGCTGCTGTCGAGCGTGGTGCGCTCAGGGGACCTGTTGGCGCGCACCGGGGGCGACGAGTTCATCCTCGTGCTGCCGGGCGCCACCGAGTTCGACGCCGACGCGGTCTCGGAGCGGATCCGGGTGGCCGTGGCGGCCGAGAACTGGGAGTACTCAGTTCCCGGCACGCCGGTCGACGTCTCGATCGGTTGGGCCCGGCTGGTGCCCGGCGGCGACCCCGCGCAAACGCTGTGGGCTGCCGACCAGGCCATGTACCAGATGAAGCGGGATCGGAAGTCTTACTGAGCCGCGGGCTCGACCTCCTCTTCGGGGCGGTACTTGCCGACCCATTCGCGTTCGGGGCGCTTGCCGATCATGCCGAAGATCCAGGCGGCGAGCAGACCGGCGGCGAAGCCGGGCAGCATCGAGTAGACGCCGCCGGGAGAGCCGAGCTGCTCCCACGTGACCACGACGGTCGCGCCGGTGACCATGCCGGCGAGCGCGCCCAGCCACGTCATGCGGGACCAGTACAGCGACAGGATGACGATCGGTCCGAACGCCGAGCCGAAGCCGGCCCAGGCGTAGGCGACGATCTCCAGCACCGTGCCGCCCTGCAGCGCGAAGTAGTAGGCGACGATCGCGACCGCGACGACCGCGGCGCGGCCGATCCACACGAGTTCGGCGTCGCGGGCTTCGCGGTGGAAGTAGCGGCGGTAGAAGTCCTCGGTGACGGCGGTCGAGGCGACCAGCAGCTGGGAGTCGGCGGTGGACATGACCGCGGCCAGGACGGCCGCGAGCAGGATGCCGGCGATCCACGGGTTGAACAGGTCCTGCACGAGGACGAGGAACACCGTCTCCTGGTTCTCCAGCGGCGCGTCGATGTAGGAGATGCCGACCAGGCCGATGAGAACGGCGGCGGCGAGGGTCACGAGCACCCAGGTGACGCCGATGCGGCGGGCGACGGGAACATCCTTCGCGGACCGGATGCCCATGAAGCGGGCGAGGATGTGCGGCTGGCCGAAGTAGCCGAGGCCCCAGGCGAGGAGCCCGGCGATCGCGACGAAGCTCAGCGTGTTGGAACCGGCCCAGCCTTCGCCGGGCGTGAAGCCGGATTCGTCGATCCAGTTGAGCAGGTTCGGGCTGGTGTTCCGGACGTCGCCGAACACGGCGTCGAAGCCGCCGACCGCGCCGATGGCCAGGATCGGGACGATCACGAGGGCCAGGAACATGAGCACGCCCTGGATGAAGTCGGTGAAGGACACCGCCAGGAAGCCGCCGAGGAACGTGTAGACGACGATGACGACGACTGCCACGGTGATGGCGACCGTCGGCTCGACGCCGAAGATGGTCTCGAACAGCAGGCCGCCGGCGACGAGGCCGGAGGCGACGTACAGGGTGAAGAACACGCCGATGATGAGCGCCGAGACGATCCGCAGCAGGTTCGTCTTGTCTTCGAACCGGGACTCGAAGTAGGCCGAGAGGCTGATCGAATTGTGCGCGCGCTCGGTGTAGGTACGCAGGCGCGGAGCGACGAAGAGCCAGTTCAGGTAGGTGCCGATGGCGAGGCCGACGGCGATCCAGGCTTCACCGATGCCGAACGCGTAGACGGCGCCGGGAAGGCCGAGGAGGAGCCAACCGGACATGTCGGAGGCCTGGGCGGACAAGGCGGCGGTCGGAGCATTCAGGGTGCGGCCGCCGAGCGCGAAGTCGGAGAGCGTCTTGGTGCGGCTGTAGACCCATACGCCGATCGCGACCATGACCAGCAGATAGAAGATGAAGGTCGTGATGATCGGGGCCGATAGATCGACCATGTGAGTACCTCACAATCGAAGGTTTTCGGGCAATGACGCTGATCATACAGTGGCTGGAGTCGCAATAGAACCCCTGAATCCATCGGCCGTGGGCACGCGGCCGGAAGTTTGCGGCATTCCTGTTCGATTGGCTGTTGTCAGCGCCCTTCGCAAAAAGGGACACTCGTTATATCGATGCTGATCCTGGGGGTGTTCTCTGCGATGGGATTGCAACCAATTCCAAAGAGGATCAGAAGCGTCTCCGCATATCGCGCCCCTGAGGACCCCCAAAATCAACGCTATGGATTGATTGTGACACTGAAAGTAACTCACGGGGACGGCCGGCTCCATCAAGTTGCACAGTCGTGACAAAACCGAGGAGCCTCCGTCGCCGTAGCGCGCAGGCGGCGGCCAGATCGGTCCGGCTCGTCCAGGGCTCGGCCGCCACCGCCTGGTCGAGCCGCGGGGGTCCCGCCACCGCTCGGCCGCCCAGTGCGCCGCGAAGGATCGGTAACCGCATCGCGCCTATCGCATCGGCGACCGCCTCGAGGGCGAGCGCCCTGGCGACGTCGGCAGACGCCTCCACCGTCCCGGTCGCGGCGGCGATGAACGCGTCGCCGTCCATCCGCGTGTGGACGGGGCTCACCGCCCGCGCCAGACCGTCGTGCGCGCCCTCGGCGAGCAGCTTGCACTCGACCTTGTCGAGCCTGGCGTTCGTCGCGACGACTCCGATGGTGGTGTTGCGTCCGAATGCGACCGGGAAGCCCTCCGGCCTGAGTCGAGCCCGGTCGAGCGGCCCGGGCTCGCCGAAGGCGTTGACGGCCGCGACGACGCTCACGACGAGCTCTCCGCTCCGCAGGGTCGCCGACGCGAGTCCGGACGGCAGCGTCACCCCGCGCCACTGCCCTACCGTCGCGCCCCTACCGGCGCCGACGGCACCGTCGAGGGGTGTATCCCCGCTCGCGACCTCGCATGCCGCATAACCGTGCGCCGCTTCGGGAACGATTTCCGAGCCGTCGAGGTCGTACAGCCCGAGCGCGGGCACGATCGGCACCACGCCGCCGGGAGTGCCGACCCCGCGGCCGCGCTCGGCGAGCCAGCGCATGACCCCGTCTGCGGCGGCCAGCCCGAACGCCGAACCGCCGGTGAGCAGGACCGCGTCGATCCCGGCGTTCGACCTGATCGGATCGAGCAGTTCGATCTCCCGGGTGGCCGGCGCCCCGCCCCGGACCTCGCCGGAGGCGAGGGCCGCCCGCTCGAACAGCAGCACCGTGCAGCCGGTGCGCTCACCGGTCCAATGGCCTACCCGGACGCCCAAGTCCCGCATGCCGACAGACTACCGCCATCTGGCGGCAACCCCCCGGCCGTCCTTGTAACCGAACGGATGATCAGATCTCAGTGGACAGTGGTGCGGGATACATGTGACCCACGCGAAATCCCTGGATTTCTCGGACGTGGAGGCCATAGCATTGTCAGTGAAGCCGGGAGGCGACAGCAACGAAGCGGCAATCCCGATCGAAGGCTCGAACCCCCGGTCCAATGCGAAGCATTGGCCCGCCGCCGTCGACAAAGGCGTCATCGACGGGCGGTTCATCCCCTGAGAAATTCACTATCCGGCACACCATGCCGGGAAGGAACAGATCATGAACGAGTTCGTAGGTGCATACCTCGCAGTCGACGCCGCCAACACCAACGCCACCTCGGCCCTGCCGAACGCTCCGGTCGTCGACGACGGCCGCGAGAACAAGCTGTACGTTGCCGGCGCCACGGCGCAGGACAAGGTCCGCTTCTCGACCGCCGGCGTCCTCCGCCGCGTGGCCGACCGGGTCGAGCGCGGCGCCCTGACCCGCGCCGCCTGACAAGGCGACGGTGTAAGCGCACCCACAAGGTGCCGGCCGTGACTGGACAACTCAAAAGCAGAAGACGCGACGCGCTGAGCCGACAAGGGCCGGCGCGTTTCGCCTTGTCCGGGGCCGGGAGGGCGAACCCTCCTGTCAGGCGGTGGCGAACTCGAACGGCTCCGCGGGAGCGAACCGGTCGTTGATCGCGCCGCCGATCGGCAGCGAGGCCGGGTCCATGCACATCGTCCGAGAGAAGTCGAGGCTTCGCAGCTCGACCCAGACGATGTCCGGGCGCGTCGACGATTCGAAGGCGTACACCAGGTTGGTCAGGTCGGTCAGCGTCCGCCAGATCGTCTTGGAGATGTTGGGACTGTCCGGATCCGGCGCGCCGAACGGCTGCGCGGCGTTGCGCATGACGCTGAGCAGCGCGGCGTATGCCGACGGCAGGGTCTCGGGCCGAGGCAGCCGGTCCAGGTAGTAGCTGGCGCGGACGAACCGGTCGGCGGCATCGGTGGTTCCCGGCAGCGGCAGCTCGCCACCGAAACCCACGTAGCGTTCGAGGTGGGTCAGCTGCTCGTCGAACGGCGGCGAGTTGGTCATGACCCGATGCCGCTCGCCGTGATGGACGCTGGGCCGACCGTCCAGGTACTCGACGATCGCCGAATCGCCGCTCGCGTCGTCGAGCGCGAGGTGAACTGTCGCGTACCTGCTGGTCTGGTCGTCGAAGACCGGGCGCGGCTGGAAGGGCGAAGAGCGCATCAGTTCGACCGCTTCGGCGACGGTCGCGCAGGTGTCGAGCAGGTACTGGGCCCACAGCGACACCGCGAGCGCCGGTAGATCGGCTTCACGCGGCCCGAAGTCGGATTCCGCCAGCCACAGCAGGTGGGCGGCCAGTCCCGCCTCGTTGACCCCGTCGCTCGTCGCCAGGTCGTAGCTGGAGGCGATGACCGATCCATAAGAGGCGGTCCAGCGCAGCGGATTCGCGTCCCCCGGCAGTCCGGTCCGAGCGGCTCCCCGCGGCATGACCCATAGCCGGGTGTCCATCTCGATACCCCAGTCCATATTGCGACCGACCAGGACCGCCCGCTCATCGCCGGACCACAGGACGCGAGTGCACATGGCACCACGGTAGACCGCCGCACCGGTCGCCGCGGCCGAGTCGCCGAAACCGTCCCGCATGGAGGACCACGTCGCGGGAGCGGACCGATCGGTCCGCGCCGGAGAGAGTGAAGGGGACCGGCCGCAGGCCGGTCCCCTCAGTCGCAGAAGTTCTAGGCGTGCCAGCCCGGGATCGGGTAGGCCTTGCAGAACTCGCGGATCTCGCCGGCGATCGCGTCCAGCTCGGGGTCCTTCTCGGCCTTCGCGGCGTTGATCGCTCGGTCGATCCAGTTCGCCACGAGCTCCATGTCGCCCTCGGTCATGCCGCGCGTCGTCACGGCGGCGGTGCCGATGCGCAGACCCGACGGGTCGAACGGCTTGCGCTGGTCGAACGGAACCGTGTTGAAGTTCAGCTCGATGCCGGCGACGTCCAGGGCCTTCGCCGCGGGCTTCCCACCGATCTCCTTGCTGGTCAGGTCGACCAGGATCAGGTGGTTGTCCGTGCCGCCCGAGACCAGGTCGTAGCCCCGGTCGCTCAAGGCCGTCGCGAGCGCCTGCGCGTTCTTGACGATCTGGGCCGCGTAACCGCGGAACGACTCGCGGGCCGCCTCGCGCAGCGCCACCGCGATCGCCGCGGTGGTGTGGTTGTGCGGGCCGCCCTGGAGCCCGGGGAAGACCGCCTTGTCGATGGCCTTCGCGTGGTCGGCGTCGGTCATGATCATCGCGCCCCGCGGCCCGCGCAGCGTCTTGTGCGTCGTGGTCGTGATGACCGGCGCGTGCCCCACCGGGCTCGGGTGCGCGCCGCCGGCGACGAGGCCGGCGATGTGGGCGATGTCGGCCATGAGGATCGCGTCGACCTCGGCGGCGATCTTCGCGAAGCCCTCGAAGTCGATCGTGCGCGGGATCGCCGTCCCGCCGCAGATCATGAGCTTCGGTCGCTCGCGGCGCGCGATCTCGGCGACCTCGTCGAGGTCGACCCGGCCGGTGTCCTTGCGGACGCCGTAGTGGACGGCGTTGAACCACTTGCCCGTCGCCGAGACGCTCCAGCCGTGGGTCAGGTGCCCGCCCATCGGCAGGCCCATGCCCATGACGGTGTCGCCCGGCTTCAGGAACGCCAGGTAGACGGCGAGGTTCGCGGGGGATCCCGAGTAGGGCTGCACGTTGGCGTGGTCGACGCCGAACAGCTCCTTGGCGCGGCCGATCGCCAGCTCCTCGACCTCGTCGATGAACTGCTGGCCCTCGTAGTAGCGCTTGCGGGCGTAGCCCTCGGAGTACTTGTTGGTCAGGATGGACCCGGTGGCCTCCATGACCGCCTCGGAGACGTAGTTCTCGGAGGCGATGAGGCGGATCTTCTCCGACTCCCGGCGGCCCTCGGCCTCGATGAGCCGTTCGATTTCAGGGTCGGCGGCCGCGAGGTTCGCCGTCAGGGCCTCATAGGCGTCAGTCATGCATGCTCTCCTTGTCGAATGGCATGGTCTCAGCACGGCGACCGGGCAGGTGGCCTTGACTTCCCCGAGCATAACCGCCGGAGCTGTCCGCGCTCAGCTGCGTTTGGAGCCTGTGACCCCGGCTGAGCGGGCCGTGACTCATCCGCCTGTTCGAGACTCCATTGCGTACACGCAGTACCGTGCGATGCATGTCACCTAAAACCGCAACCAACGCGATCGGTGTGGGATTCGCGGTGGCCGCGACCGCGGCGCTCGCCCAGCTCGGGCTGGCGTACGGGTTCGGACTGCTGTCCTGGGCCGACGCCGCCCCCGGTTCCGCGGACCCCGTGCTCGACTACCGCGCGAACGCGAACCTCGCCTGGGTGGCGTGGTTCGCCGCCGCCTCCTGCGTCGTCGGCGGCCTCGCCTCCGGCGTCATCGGCGGCAAAGGTGAGGCCGCCGGCTCCCCGGCCGTGCGCGTCGCCGCCGTCGTCGCCTCCGCCGTCGGCGCGTTCGCCGTCGGGCCCCTCGTGTCGCTGTCCGCTCAGCAGGGTGCCGGGTTCTCCTCGTTCCTGACCGACCCGCTCATCGCCGCGGGGGCGGGCTCGGTCGTCGGCTTCGTGCTCACCCTCATCGGCCTCGGTTCGCGTTCGGTCGCGGTCAACGTCGGCGCCTCGGTCGCACTGATCTGGCTGCTCGCAGTCCTGGCGACGTTCGTGGAGATCGGCGAGCCCGCCACCCCCGTCACCGAACTGGCCGTGTGGGGCTCGTGGGCGAGTCCGGAATCGGCGCTGGGTCGGCGCGGCTTCTCGATCGTCGTGCCGTTCGTGACCGGCTCGGCGCTCATCGGCGCGGTCGTCGCAGTCATGGCCCGCCGCAAGCCGATCACCAGCTCCGGCTACCGGATCGCCGCGGCCTCGGGAATCGCAGGGCCGCTCATCGTCACCGTCGCGCACCTGATCGCGGGCCCTCCGCAGGTCGACAGCCCCGAGTCGACGGCGGTGTTCCTCGTCGGGCCGTACGCGGCGATCGCCGGACTCCTCGGCTCGCTCATCGTCTCGGCCATCCCGCGTTCGGGCGGTCAGATCGACGACACGCCCGACGAACCGGTCGAGACGGCACCCGCCTGGACGGTCCCCGAGGCGCCGAGCTCGGCCTTCGACGACTCGAACGACGGCAAGACCGAGTCCATGGCCGGCGAGCCGGCCGACGCCGAGACCTCGGACCCCGAGGTCGACTGGGTCCAAGAGCTCAAACCCGTCGACGGCTCCACCGTCACCGGCTCCGACACCGAGACCGAGACCGAGACGAAGACGAAGACCGAGGCAAAGCCGAAGCGGACGAGGAAGGCGTCGAAGCGGACCCGGCGCAAACTCTCCGACGCCGAGCCCGCTTCAGAGGACGATTCCTAGACCTCCCACTCGTGGACCGGGCGGCCGTCGGCCGCCTGCGCCGCGTAGTCGAGCACCATCGCGCGCAGCGCGTCGAACCGCTCCAGACGCTGCCGGTGCTCGGCCACCTGCACCCTGGCGACCTGCCAGGACGCGCCGTTGACCCCGCGGCGGCACCGCTGCTCGATCACGTCGAGGAAGCGGTCGGCGTCGCGCCGGACCACGCCCATCGACGCGAGCCCCTCCGCCGCGAGTGGCAGCAGCTCCTCCAGCACGAGTTTGCGCACCGGGACCCGGCCCCGGCCCGGCCAGACCTGGTCGGCCTGGATGCCGTGCCTGGCGGCGGCGCGGAAGTTCGCCGTCGCCGACGCGAAGTCCAGCTCGTCGCTGAGCTGCTCGCCGCGCTCGGCGAAATGCGCCATGAGCCCGTAGAACAGCGCCATGTTCGCGCAGATGTCGACCGGGGTCGGCCCGGCCGGCAGGACCCGGTTCTCCACCCGCAGATGCGGACGGCCGGACCTGATGTCGTAGACCGGGCGATTCCAGCGGTAGATGGAGCCGTTGTGGAAGCGCAGCTCGCGGAGGACGGGAACGCCGCCCGAGGCGGCTACCGCGAGCGGGTCCTCGGGGTCGCACAGCGGTAATAGCGGCGCGAAGTGCTTGTAGTTCTCATCGAACAGGTCCAAGACGCTGTCGATCCAGCGCTCCCCGAACCAGGCGCGGGGCATCGCCCCCGCTCGTCGCTGGTCGGCGCGCCGCGTGTCCGTGCCCTGCTCGAACAGGACGATGCGGGTCTCGGCCCACAGTTGGCGCCCGAACAGGTAGGGGGAGTTGGCGCCGAGGGCGATCTGGACTCCGGCGAGCGCCTGGGCGGTGTTCCAGTAGCGGTGGAAGCGCTCGGGGGCGACCTGCAGGTGGAACTGGACCGAGGTGTTGGCGGACTCGGGGGCGATGTTCGCGCAGGAGTAGTCGACCGACTCGGCGCCGGTGATGTCGATGCGGAGGTCTTCGCCGCGCGCGGCCATGATCCCGTCGTTGAGGACTCGGTAGCGCTCGGCGCTGGAGAGCGATTCGACGTCCATGTGCTCGGTGAACAGGGTCGGCATCGTGCCGATGGGGCAGCAGTAGACGCCCGCCTTGCCCGCGGCTTCGCGGACCTCGGCGAGAGCGGCGGCGAGATCGCTCTCGTACCAGGAGATCCCGGCGCCGTCGAGCATCCTGGGGGGCAGGTTCAGTTCGATGTTGAAGGCGCCCAGCTCGTGCTGGGCGCTGTAGAGGGCCTCCTCGTCGCCGGTGGTGTGCAGGTATTGCAGGACGGCCTCATTGGCGAACGCCGGGTCTCCATTGTGCTCGAGGAGATCGAGTTCGAGCTCGAGTCCGGTGAGGGGCCGGTCCCTGTCGAGTCGCCGGTCGGCCAGGAGCTGCGCGAGGGCCTCTCGTCCTGCTTGGAGCTTCGCTCGGTATGCGGATTGATCCCAATGCGCCAAGGCAGAACCGCTCACCTCGTCGCCCATGTTTTCCTCCCCAGGAATCGATGGTTCATCAACCTTAAGACGGTAGGTCACGTCATGGCTACCAAGGGAGACGTTGTTTAGTCCCAAATGCCGTGGTTCACGCACATATTAGGTACTGACTACTCCGAGTGGTGTCCGAAGGTTGACACATTCAGGTCTGACTTGGCAACGGTGGGTGCGCTTCCAAGGACTTGTAAGATCATGGCGTGACCGAACAGAGCGCTTCGGGCCCAGGCCCGGCCGACTTCCTCGCCGCCAATCGAGGCGGCGGCATGCTCACAATGGTGGATCAGCGCGGCGGCGCGCTCTTCGCTTACCTCGCATGGCGAACGGGCCTGAAACCGACGCATCTGACACTGCTGAACCTGCTCCTCGGGCTCCTCGCCTCCGCGGGCGTCATCGCCTACATCCCGGCCGCGCAGGACGGCGCTCCATGGTGGCCGGTCGCGATCACCGCCCTCGTGATCTGGCACGTCGCCTACATGCTCGACTGCGCCGACGGTCAGCTCGCCCGGGTGACGAAGACCGGCTCGGACGCCGGCGCCCGAGTCGACATCCTGTCCGATGTGGCGATCCAGGCATCGGTGGTGGCAGTAGTCGTGGCGGTCGTGAACGCCTACACGCCCCAGATCCCCGCCTGGACGGGGGCGGCCTTCGCGGCGCTGTGGATGACCAACCTCGTGACCGCGGTCATGGCCAAGGACGGCGGCGGCGCCTCGTTGGTGACCGCCGACAACCTCGTCGTCCGCCTGGTCAAGCTCGTGCGCGACTACGGCTTCATGATCGTCGTCATCGCCCTGGCACTCCTGCGGCCCGAGGCGATGGCCGCGGTCATGCTGTTCTTCGGTGCGATCAACGCGCTGTTCCTCCTCGCGAGCATCGCCGCCGCCGCCCGCACCACGCTCCGCTAAGCCGCGAGCAGTTCCTCGTACACGGCGATCAGCCGCTGCAAGACCACGTCGGGGGAGAAGGTCGACTCATAGCGGGCCCGCGCGTTCGCCGCGTACGTCGGATCCCCCGCCACCGATTCGAGGCCCCGCGCCAGCGCCTCCGCGGTCGGCTCGACCGCCACTCCGGCCGGCGCGCCGGTGTCGGCGCCCGCGATGAACGGCGCGCCGCCCATCCGCGTCGCCACGATCGCCCTCCCGCTCGCCAGCGCCTCCAGGCCGGTCGTCGGGAGGATGTCCTGCCAGATCGAGGGGATCACCATCACCGCGGAAGCCGCGAGCGCCGCCCGCATGCCCGCGGCGTCCAGCTGGCCCAGGTACTCGATGCCTTCTTCTCTTGCGGCCGCCTCCTCCACCAGAGGGCGAAGCGGGCCGTCGCCGGCGATCCGGAGCCGCCGCCCGGGCAGGTCGGCCCGCCTCCAGGCGTCCAGGAGCAGCTCCACCCCCTTCTCAGGCACCAGGCGGGCCCCGAACAGGAAGCCCTCGCCGGGCGGAACCGCGCCGGGGTCGGCGATCGCGTTCGGCTTGACCCGGATCCGCTCGTCCGCGATCCCGATGCCACGCAGGTAGTCGGCGATCGCGTCGGTCAGCGCGACGAATCGGTCCACCGTCCTCCACGTCCCCTGGTGGACGCCCAGTGCCACCGCCATCACCGCGCTCTGCGCCCGCGAGCCCCGGTAGCACCCGTGCAGCACGCCCGGGCCGTTCCACCGCCGACCGTGGCAGTCGTGGCAGTCGTGGCCGTCGCGGAAGTACAGCCCGTTGACGCAATCGTGACGGTAGTTATGAATGGTCTGCACCACTTTGACCCCTGCTCGGTGCGCCGTCGTCACCACGGACGGTGACAGCAGTGGATAGGGATTGTGGAGGTGCAGGACGTCCGGCCGCTCGCGCTCCAGGAGCGCCGCCAGCTCTCGCTGCGTCCCCGCCGCGTGGACCGGCGAGACCACCAATGCTGCTTTCTTATGGGCCGCAAGGCTTCCGATCTCGTCCGAGGACCGCAGGAACGGCACCACGTCCACACCGGCGTCCCGTAGAGCGCCGATCTCGTAGTCGACGATCACGTTCTCACCCGACGGCTGCGCCGATGCGTAGCGGTTGTGGGCGATGACGATCTTCAAGATTCCTCCGGGTGGCGCGCACGGCTTCCAACTCGGGCGAAGATACCTCAGGTGCTGAATAGGTGTAGGTTGTCGGGTACCGTGTCCGGCGGGCCGCCCGGTAGGGATCGGTGGCTTCGATCTCCCCCGCGGACACTCACCTCCACCGTAAGCTGACGACCGCAGGGATGTGCAGTGGCGACGAGCCTGGAACGCCCAGCAGAGCAATACCCAGCCGGGAAGTACGGACGGACGGGGACCCAAGTGGCTGGCACGCAAGAGGACGGTGATCCGAAGCTCGTCACGAACGGAGTCACGCGCTCGGCGTGGCGTCGACTCGTCCGCGCCTCCAACTGGCACCGCTCCTACCAGGCCGCGCTGGTGGGCGTCGATCTGGCGGCCGCGCTCGCCGCCTCGGCCATCGCCGTCAACCTCACCCCCCACTCCTACGCCGGCTTCGACGGCCAGATGGTCTTCTACCACCTCGTCGTCTGGCTCCTGCTTCCGGTGGCCTGGCTCCTCTCCCTCTGGGGCACCGGCTCCTACGACCGTCGCTACCTCGGCCTCGGAAACGACGAGTTCAAGCGCGTCATCCGCGCCTCGATGTTCATGCTGGCCCTCGTCTCGTTCCTCGCCCTCACCTTCAAGGCCGACGTCTCCCGCGCCACGGTCGCGGTGGTCCTCGCCGCCGGCGCCATTCTCATCGCCGCATTCCGCTACGGGGCCCGCCTGGGCCTCCACAGGATGCGTGAGGCGGGCCGCGCGGTCCAACGCGTCCTGCTCATCGGCTCCTACCCCGAGGCCCTGGAGGTCTACCGGACCGTGCGCCGAGCCACCGCAGCCGGGCTCGTCCCCGTCGGCATCTACGTCACCGAGGGCGCCTCCTCGGTGCGCAACCTCGACACGCCCGTGCCGGTCTTCGCCGGCACCGACGTCGTCACCTGCGCCGAGCAGCTCCGAGCGGACACCCTCGCCGTCTGCGGCACCGCCTCGTCCGATTCCGCCGACCTGCGCCGCCTCGCCTGGCAACTCGAAGGCACCGGCCGCGACCTCGTGGTCGCCCCCCAGCTCACCGACATCGCCGGCCCGCGCGTCCACATCCGGCCGGTCGAAGGCCTCCCGCTCCTCCACGTCGAAGAGCCGAAGATCTCCGGCATCAGCTGGCTCATCAAGAACGTCCTCGACATCTCCTCCTCGGTGCTCGGCCTCATCGTCCTGTCGCCGCTGTTCCTGGCCGTGGCAATCGCCATCAAGTCCGACAGCCCCGGCCCCGTGTTCTTCCGGCAGTCCCGCGTCGGCCGCGACGGCGAGACCTTCTACTGCTGGAAGTTCCGAACGATGTACATCGACGCCGAGGAGCGCCAGGCCGCGCTCATGATGCACAACGAGACCGACGGCCTGCTGTTCAAGATGAAGGACGACCCGCGCATCACCCGCGTCGGCAAGTTCCTCCGACGCACCTCCATCGACGAGTTCGCCCAGCTCATCAACGTCGTCAGGGGCGATATGAGCCTCGTCGGCCCCCGCCCGCTCCCGGCCGAGAACGGCGACTTCCTCGGTGACGTTCGTCGCCGCCTGCTTGTGAGACCCGGCATCACCGGCCTGTGGCAGGTCTCCGGCCGCAGCGACCTGTCCTGGGACGACGCCGTGCGCCTCGACCTCTACTACGTCGACAACTGGTCCCTCACCACCGACCTGCAGATCCTCTTCCGCACCGTGGCGGTAGTGTTGCGGCGAAAAGGCGCTTACTGACCGGCTACGACCAGGTGAACGCCGTGGGAACCCTGATAATCTGGGGAATTGATGACTTCTTACGGAACAGGCAGCCGGATCCTCGTCACAGGTGGCGCGGGCCTCGTGGGCTCGCACCTCGTCGACGCGTTCCTGGAGCGCGGCTGCGGCGTGACCGCCGTCGACAACTTCTCCACCGGCTCGGCCGAGAACCTCACCCCTCACCCGAACCTCACCGTCGTCGAAGCCGACGTCACCGAGGGCCTCCCCGTCGGCGACGAGCCGTTCGACGCCGTCCTGCACTTCGCGTGCCCGGCCAGCCCCGTCGACTTCGCAACCCTCCCGGTCGAGATCCTCCGCGTCGACTCCCTCGGCACCCTGCACGCGCTCGACCGCGCGCTG
The DNA here is from genome assembly GCF_022548875.1 of Glycomyces sp. L485. GTDB lineage: Bacteria > Actinomycetota > Actinomycetes > Mycobacteriales > Micromonosporaceae > Glycomyces. The sequence goes on from NZ_JAKZEW010000001.1 coordinate 234,894, forward strand.
GCCGACGGAGCCCGCTTCATGATGGCCTCCACCTCGGAGGTCTACGGCGACCCGCAGGTCCACCCGCAGCCGGAGTCCTACTGGGGCAACGTCAACCCGATCGGGGTGCGTTCCTGCTACGACGAGGCCAAGCGCTTCTCGGAGGCCGCCGTCGCCGCCTACCACCGCCACAAGGGCCTGGACGCGGCCATCGTGCGGATCTTCAACACCTACGGGCCCCGGATGCGCCCCGACGACGGCCGCTTCGTTCCCACCTTCATCACCCAGGCGCTCGCGGGCGAGCCGCTGACCGTCCACGGCGACGGCTCCCAGACCCGTTCGCTGTGCTTCGTCGACGACCTGGTCCGCGGCCTGGTCATGTTCCTCGAATCAGGGGAGTACGGCCCGGTCAACCTTGGCGCCGAGTACGAACTGACGGTCCGCGAGACCGCCGAGATCATCATCCGCCTCACCGGTTCGCCCTCGACCATCGAGTACACCGACCGGCCCGCCGACGACCCCGAGCGCCGCCGCCCGGACCTGACTGCCGCGCGGGAACTGTTCGGCTACCACCCGCAGGTCCCCTACGAAGCGGGTCTCAAGGCCACTATCGACTATTTCGCAACTGCTGGGGCGCAGCCGGGCGCGCATCGTCATGGCCCGCGAGCGGCAGCCGCGTAAGCTGTCGCCATGACGTATTCCGGTTCCAACTACCGGGGCGCCGCCTCGGTGCCTCCCGAAGGCGGCGGAGCGCGCGTGGCCGCTTCGGCGGCCGACGGCCCGACTCGGCGCGGCCTGATCGGATCGGCCGTGGGCCTGGTGGCCTCGCTGGCCGCGGCCGGCGGCGGCGCTGCCGTGTGGACGACCGCCAACAGCGCCAACTCGGACCTCAACCGGGCCTTCGACCTGGAAGGCATCCCCGAGGAGGACCGCCCGGAGAAGATCAACGGCGCGATGAACGTCCTGATCCTCGGTTCCGACGCCCGCGAGGAGGGCGACGACGCGCGCAGCGACACCTCGATCGTCATGCACGTCAACGAGGGCGGCACCGAGGCGTACGGCATCTCGGTACCGCGCGATCTGTACGTCTACATCCCTCCGAACTCCCAAGCCGACTACTCGGACACGAACGCGAAGTTCAACGCCGCCTACGCGTGGGGCGGCGCCACCCTGACCGTCCAGACCATCGAGGAGCTCACCGAAGCCCGTATCGACCACGTCGTGGAGATCGACTTCCCGGGCCTGGTCGAGGTCGTCGACGCGCTCGGCGGCGTCGAGATGGACATCGAGCCCGCCGACGCGCCGAACTACTACGACGAGTCCGGCGTGACCTCGATCCACCCGCCGCGCCGCTTCTTCCCCGCCGGCAAGAACCTGCTGGACGGCGAGGAGGCGCTCGACTACGTGCGCCAGCGGTACCAGTACGCCTCGGGCGACTTCGCCCGCATGCGCCACCAGCAGGAGCTCATCAAGGCCATCATGGATGCGGCGGTCACCGCCGAGGTCCTCACCTCCCAGTCGAAGCTGAGCTCGTTCATCGAGTCGGTATCGGACGCGGTCAAGGTCGACACCCAGTTCAACGTGGTGTCCACCGGGATCGAGTTCATGCACCTGCGCAGCGACGACATCGTCTTCATGACCACGCCGAACCTGGGCACCGGCACCGAGGGCGGCGAGTCGGTCGTCGTGTACGACGAGGAGACCGCCTCGGGCCTGTGGGCGGCGCTCCGCGAGGACGCCGTCGGCGAGTGGATCGAGGCGAACCCCGAGGCCGCCGGCCAGAGCGAGGACGCGTAGACCGCGCCCGTCCACTTCGACACGAACGCGTCCCATGTTGTTGGTGTGGCCGGTGATTCGCTTCCGAACGAGTGCGGCCAATGTGCCGTAATGGCTCGATCCCGAACTCCGACATGGGGTTCACCGGTCGTACCATGGTCGGAACGTACCTTCGACGAAGAGGTTGTGCCGATGAGTGAAGAATCAGTCACCGTGCCCGGCGAAGACCCGCCCTACACACCCGAGTTCGACATCAGCAGACCCACCATCGCGCGCGTCTACGACGCGATCCTCGGTGGCAAGGACAACTTCGCGGCCGACCGAGAAGGCGCGGCCGCGTACATGAAGTTCGTTCCCAACTCCCGTGAGGTCGCCATCGACAACCGGGCCGGGCTCGAAAAGGGCGTCGCGTACATGGCGCGGAAGGGCATCGACCAGTTCCTCGACGTCGGCGCCGGCCTGCCGACCATGCGGAACACGCACCAGGTGGCCCAGGAGATCAACCCCGACGCGAAGGTCGTCTACGTCGACAACGACCCGATCGTGCTCGCGCACGGCCGGGCGCTGCTGGAGACCAACGACTCGACCACGATCGTCACCGCCGACCTGCGCGACCCCGAGAGCATTCTCGACCACCCCGACGTCAAGAAGGTCATCGACTTCTCGCGCCCGGTCGGGCTGATGGTCGTGGGCCTGTTCATGCACTTCCACGACGACGAGCGGCCCGGCGACTGGGTCCAGGAGCTCGTCGACGCCTGCCCGAGCGGGTCCTACCTGCTCATGACCGACTTCGCCGACACCGGCGAACCCCAGCAGAAGGCCATCGAGAAGGCCGGCCTGGAGAGCCTCGGCAACGGGTGGGTCCGCAAGCCCGAGAAGATCGAGGAGCACTTCTGCGGATTGCCGCTCGTCGAGCCGGGTCTGGAATGGGTCCCGCGCTGGTTCCCCGGCGAGCCAGACAAGGAGGTCCCGGCGGCCGAGGACCTGGAGCCGTACAACCGGATCATGATGGCAGGGCTCGGCTACAAGGAATAACCGCCCCGAGCAGCAGGGCGCGCGGCCGAGCCGCGCGCCTTTCGTCGTTCTCACCGGCGTCGAAACTGCGAGCTCGACGTCACGATCAGTAGTTGGCGTTGAGGATCTCGCGCAGGATGTCGGGAGTCTTCGACGGCTGCGCCGCCTGGACGCACAGGTGCTCCATGGCCGCCTGGTAGGCGTCGACCTCGTCTTCGCGGTCGAGGTAGAGACCGCTGGTGAGGTGTTCGAGGTAGATGACGTCCTTGAGGTCCTCGGAGGCGAACCGCAGCCAGGTGAAGGGGGCGCCGGCACCGGAGTGCGCGCCGCTGGAGAAGCGGACGATCTGGATGCGCACGTTCGGCATCTCGGAGGCCTCGATGAGCGCCTGGATCTGATCGCGCATCACCGCCCTGCCGCCGAAGGGCCGGTGCAGCGCCGCCTCGTCGATCACCGTCCACAGGATCGGCGGGTCGTGCTTCTTGAGGACGTTCTGGCGCGAGAGGCGCACGTTGACGCGGTCGTCGATCTCCTGGAGCGGCGTGTGCCCGAAGCCGAGCATGAGCAGCGCGCGAGCGTACTCCCGGGTCTGGAGCAGACCGGGGACGAGCTGGACCTCGTAGGTCCGGATCATCGACGCCGCGCCCTCCAGGTCCAGGTAGGCGCTGAACCAGTCAGGCAGGGCGTCGCCGTAGCGGTGCCACCAGCCGGGCTGGTTGGCTTCTTTGACCAGTGCGAGAAGCCGGTCCACCTCGGCTTGCTCGGTGATGCCGTACATGTGCAGCAGGTCCTCGACGTCGCGGACCTTGAAGCCCACCCGGCCGAGCTCCATGCGGCTGATCTTGGACTCCGACGAGCGGATCTCATAGCCCGCCCTTTCGCGGGTGATGCCCTGTGCCTCGCGTAGTCGCCGGAGGTAGCCGCCCATGATCATGCGCAGCGCGGTGGGGCCTCCCGTGCTTCCGCCGACGGGGGGTGACGTGTTCATGCCTCTCACCTCCATACGGGCAATGTAGAGGCGGTCCAGGACGAAAAGCTCACCCTGACAGGGTAACCTGCCGGGCATTCTCGTCAGGGTGAGCGTGCGGCCGAGTGATCGACTAGGGCCGCTAAGCGATCAGGTTGTCGAATTCTCCGTCCTTGGCGCCCTCGATGAGCGCCTCGATCTCCGCGATCGTGTAGACGAGGGCCGGGCCCTCGGGGTCGCGGGAGTTGCGGACCGCGATCTCCTGCCGGCCGGGGAGTGCGGCCAGCTCGACGCAGTTGCCGCCGTTGGGGCCGCTGCGGCTGCTCTTCTGCCAGGTAATCGACGGGGGGAGGTCCCCTGCGGGGATTCCGTTGCGTGCCTCGTTCATCGAAATTCCTTCCACCAGTGGCCGGCGAACCGACCGGTATCTCGATCTGTCAATGACCTGCGCACGGATCCGAAGAGAGCTTCGGCGGCGGACGTTCCTCGCGACGCCCCGGAGCCGAGTCGGCCCGCTGGGCGACGCCGGGGGGCCGAGATTCGGCCCTGTCAGGAGAACCGCATACCGGATGTTTCCGACGTTTCCTTTGCTGGTCCAGGACAGTGTTGCACATTACAGACAGTGATCTGCACGCGCCTATTCGCGCGCATCTGCACGTGCATCTGCCCTGTGTGAATGCATGCTAGGATGAATGTGATACTGCACATAGACATATATGGTTCGAGTGTGCGATCGTGATCGCAGACTCAAAGCCGCTAACCGGCGTCCGGCGCTCGGTGGAATCGGTCCAGGGGTTGAGGCTCCTTGGACGGCAACCGCCTACACGACCGGGCGTCTCGCATCGCACAACCGGATCTCGCTAAGTCGTTGCAGAACCCGGCCGGGCCGCACCCCGGCAGGTCTTGATCGTCGCCCGGAGAGGGGTTGGGTGCCATGGTGGAACGTCTTCAGACCCAGACGTTGCTACAGGCGGCCGCGGCAGGCAAGCTGCGGAGCTCTATGTGCCAGCAGGTCATGGCGATCGAGTACGACAGGAACGGCCAGGCGATATACCGGTGCGCCCCGTCCTGCGGCAAGCACTTCGCCGACGCGAGGCAGGTCCAGGCGGGATTGCTGTGGCATTACCGGGGCCGCAGCGTCGGCAAATTGTACGGACTGCCCGACGAGGACATAGTCGACGAGATGTTCGCGGCACTCCAACTGGCCTGGGTGCGCGACGGCGATATCTACACCGCGCGCTTCCGCTGATTCCGGAGGCCTCGCGCGGTGACAGGCTTTGCTCTGTTCGGTGGGAAGACTCGGGGAGGCCGGTGGGGGCCTCCCCGAGCTCCACATCGGGCAAGGTTCATCGCAGCCGTGGCAACCCGAGGGCCTGTACGGCCTATGGTTCGCCGGCTACCCCGAGCACGGCTTGACCTGCGAGTTTACCAGCCGTAAGCCATCGCCGACACCCCGTCGCCTACCAGGGAACCTACTCAAAACCCCTTGTGCCCCAAATGAACTCAAGAACATGCTTATGAGGCCTCCGACCGCTGCACGAGTTCCACGATCCTGGTGACCAGTTCGGTCAGCGCCGTGAAGGGCTTCACCAACTGCTCGATCGCCTTGAGCTTGCTGTGGATTCGCCTGGCCGGCTTCATCTGCTCCAGCGACTCTTCAAGGTCGTCGATGTTGTCCCGGATGGCCTCGAAGTCGTCGCCGACCGCGCTGCGGTGGGCGTCCAGGGCGTCACGGAGCTCGTCGATGAGAGCGAGCGTCTGCTCCAGCATGCGCTCCGCTTCCGGGTCCCGCGCCACCGTGACGAAGCCGCGGGAGTGCTCGCCGATCGCTCCGACGGTGGCCGAGGCCCCGGTTCCGATCGCTCCGGTCTGGACGCTTCCGCGGAACACGTAGCCGCCGTCCTTCTGGTCCTCGTCGTGCTGCTGGTTCATTTCTATCCTTTCGCCATTGGTTGCTGGACCGCGCCCGTGCTGCCCGGACCGACGGCGCCGGTCGTCGCCGTGGCCCCCGTTCCGACGGCGCCGGCGGAGAGCTCGCCGTAGTTGATGACGCCTTGGTTGTGGACGATCGCGGTGATTCGGTCGTTGAGGGCGCTGGTGTCGATGCCGCGTTCATCGAGGAAATCGCTCAGTGCTTCGAGGGTCTGGTGTTCGAGGATCAGGGAGTATTTGACGGCCTCTCTTGGGTAGCTGGTGAAATCATCGAGATCGCAGCCGAGTTGGCGGACGCTCGTCTCCGGTCCCCAGTCGGGTGGGCGCCAACCCTTCAGCTTCGGCCGTCCCCGAGAGGCGTTCAAGACGCCGCGCCAGGCATTGACGACGGAGTCGTAGGGGCTGCGAAGGACCTCGATCGGGGCGGTCGCCACTGCGAGACCCCCGCACCAGAGCATCGCCCGCATTCGCTGTACCGCCCCGTCACGAAATACGTGGTAATCCCTTTTCGTCATGGGCAGCCAGTAGCTCGCGTACTCGATGTACAGCGTCTCGCCCTGCAGCGCCAGGTGGATGAAACCGGTGGTGACCACCTCGCCCCCCAGGCAGGAGACCTGGCAGCGGATGCGGTGCCGCACTGGTGACGCCGGTGCGTCCAGGACGTCCTCGATGCTCCGGAGATCGAATTCCGAGGCTGGAAGGCCGGCGATGTCGAGCACGGGGCGCGTGATGGCGCGCCCGGAGACGAACAACTGATCAGAGACTTCGAGGTCGGGAAGGCCCCGAGTGGCGGGGGAGTCGTCACTGAGCGCCTCGATCCGCGCCTTCAGATGACGGTTCAGGTCCGCTATGTCTAGAGTGGGCGGCGATTTGCCGTTGGGTTCCTTCGCATGCAGGGGGAGCGGAAGCGGGTGGGTGGTGATGTGGTTCCCGAATCCGACGAACTCGCTTTCACCGGGGGAGTATGTGATCACCTGCGAGCGCTGCGCGGCGCCTATGTACGCGAGTCTTCCACGCGGTGGACGGCCTGGTTCGGGCTCGCTCGGGATTCGGGTGAGGTGGTACATCCGTGCCATCTCGAATCCGGCGGTGCAGACGGCGAGGGCCGCAAGCCAGATCCATATCGGGGTTCCCGAGGTGCGGATGTCGATCCACAGATAGGCGCCCAACGCCAAGGCTATGAAGGCGGCCTTCGGAACCGTGAGTTTCGACTTGATCTTCTTGAGCAGCGGACTCGTGTCGATGCGCCGCTGGTTGGACGAGATCTTGAGCTCGTTGCCGATCTTTCGCGCCTTGAGCCCGACGAGGAGCCATGCGCCGAGGCAGATGAGGAGCGACAAGTCGTCGACGGCGGGCGTCAGGAGGAACGCGACCAGCATGGCGGCAAGGAGACTCTGCTCGGCGATGTCGAGAATCCTGGCCCGGTGCACGTGCCGGATCACGGGGACCGCATCGGTCCCGGGATTCGGTGCGATGGCCTGGTCGCGTCGCGCGCAGACCTTCTCGATGACGGATTCTCGGAACTCGCGGTCGAGGTAGGCGGCGGCGCAGAGGTGGATGGTGGCGTCGTTCTTGCGCGTCCGGTCAGGGCTGGCCTTGCCGAACTGAGGTGCGGGATGGTGCTGGACCATATCGGATGTCTCCGGTGGGGATGGCCGCCTTAGCGGCCGTGCTGGTTGATCGTGAGGTGACCCGAAGCCCCGGGCCCGATGGCGGCGGTATTGGCGACGGCTCCGTCGCCGATCGCGCCGGTGTAGTTGCCGCCGCCGATGACCTGGTCGTCTTCTGCGCGGTGCTGCCGGGCAGGCTTGCAGCGCTCGATCAGCGCCAAGGCGAAGGCAGCCGCGTTGCGGGCCGCCAGCGGCTGGCGAGTGCGATCCGCAGATTTCGTCTTGTCGTCGATGAGATCGGAGACGCCGCGTACGACCATGGCGTCCACGCCGCTGCTTCGGGAGGCCGCCGCCATCGCGCCGTAGCCCTCCATCTCGATACCTTGGGTATCGCCGAAGGTTCGCCGAATCAGGGCGGCGGTTTCGGAGCCGGTGCCGGTGACGACCTTGCCGCCGGCCGCTATGGGCCGATGAAAGACCCGGGGCCGCCGTTGATCAGGGTCGAGACGGCCGGTCCAGGTCCGGTCTTCCGCGACTCGGTGGGCTTGCTGGATGAGCATGTGGGAGCAGCGGATGGTGTCGACGCGCGGCTCGAAGCCGCCGTCGGTGTCCTGTCCGGACTCGTAACCGTAGACCTTGGTGGCGGCGATGACATCGCCGATGGAGGAGTCGCGCAGTCCGCCCGCGATTCCGGCGAGCAGCAGTATCTGCGGGTCCCAGACGGCGATCGCGTGTTCGACGGCCGCCGCGGTGTCTTCGTTGCGGCGGCTGGTGAGGGTGAGGACGAGTCTCCAGGCGGTATGGCGACCTTCGAACTCCGTCACCTCGTAGACCGTGCCGCCTTCGAGGTGCTCGGTGATGCGGTGTCCGTCGAGCAGGTCGAGCGCGGCCCGGTGCTCGACGTCCAGCGGGGTGCAGAGGACGGCTGTCGGCAGGTGCTTCATAGGGGTCTCCGTGAATCTCGCAGGTGGGGGGATGGTGGGGTAGGACTGTCGGAAACCCGACAATGCCCAATCTGTGCCGATCGCTATATTGTTCGTTCGACAAGAACTAGGGTCCATCATAGGGTGAGACATGAATTATTGTCAAGTAGTCAAGAAGGGGGCGACGATGGGCGAGGAAACGGCCCCTGCCGTGTTCGTTGCGGCCGACATCGTCATCCTGACGATCCGTCGCGGCGACTTCGAGGTCCTGCTCGTCCGGCGCGGCAAGCCGCCGTTCAAGGGCGAGCTCGCGCTGCCCGGCGGCTTCCTCGAACCGGGCGAGACCGTCGACCAGGCCGCCGGCCGCGAACTGCGCGAGGAGACCGCCCTGTGGGCGAAGGACGCCCGCCTCGAACAGGTCGGCGTCTACTCCGACCCCGACCGCGACCCCCGTCAGCGGGTCGTCTCGGTCGCCTACGCCGCCATGGTCCCCGACCCCCCGGAGGCCGCCGCGGGCGGCGACGCGGCCGACACCCAGTGGATCAGCGTCGAACGTGCCCTGAACGAACCGCTCGCCTTCGACCACCGCCGCATCCTCACCGACGCCGTCGAGCACGCCCGGAGGCAGCTCGAATACACGACCGCCGCCACCGCCTTCTGCCGCGAGGAGTTCACGGTCGCGGAACTGCGCCGCGTCTACGAGATCGTGTGGCAGACCAAGCTCGATCCGGGCAACTTCCACCGCAAGGTCACCCGCATCGAGGGCTTCCTCGAACCCACCGGCGAGACCACCACCCGGGACGGCGGCCGACCCGCCGGGTTGTACAGGGCCGGGACCCGGCGCTGGCTCCAGCTCCCGCTGTCGCGGCCCGACCGGTCCTGAACGACCTGCGCCGGGTGCGCCCGCGTCACCCGTTCGCGGCCCGCTCGTTGATCCGACCGATGACCCGTTCGAGCACCTCTAGCTCCTCGGGCTCGATGAGGTCGAAGAAGTGGTGACGGACGGCCGCCATGTGATCGGGGATGGCGGTCGCCATGACCTGTTCGCCCTTCCCGGTGAGCGCAACGGCCTGACCGCGTCCGTCGGCGGCGACCCCGCGCCGCTCCACCAGCTCGCGCCGGGCCATGCGGGTGACGTGCTTGGAAAGGCGAGCCTTGTCCCAGCCGATGGCGGCCGCCAGGTCGCGGGCCCGCATCTCGCCGCCGGGTACCTGGCGGAGCCGGGCGAGCACCTCGAAGTCGCTGACCGACAGTCCATTGCGAGCCAGGTCCCCGGCGAGGGCCGCCTCCAGGTCGCGCCGCATGGTGACGAACGCCTGCCACGCCCGCTGCTCGCGTTCGCCGAGTGATGCTCCGGAATCCACGGTGACCACCCTAACATCTTAGTTGCCATGGAAACAAAACCGTGCTCTAGTAGTTTCCATGGCAACTAAATCTGAGGAGGACGTCATGGCAACAACCGTCGTCGTAGGAGCGGGACCGACCGGCCTCCTGCTCGCAGGCGACCTGGCCGAAGCGGGCCTCGACATCACCGTCCTCGAAAAGCGCCCCGCCGGGCTGTCCAACCTCTCCCGCGCATTCGGTGTCCACGCCCGCACCATGGAGGTGTTCGACATGCGCGGACTGGCCGACGAGCTGCTTTCCCAAGCTTCTTACAAAATGGACAGGATCGCGGCCTTCGGCAACGCCGAGCTCGACCTGTCCGTGCTGCCCACCGGCTTCCCCTACCTGCTCGTGTGCTCGCAGACCAACATCGAACGGGTCCTGCTCGACCGGCTCGCGAAGCTCGGCGTCGAGATCCGCTACGGCACCGAGGTCACCGCGCTCGCGCAGGACGCAGACGGGGTGTCCGTGACCGCAGCGGGGCCCGACGGGGAGGCCGTCAGGCTCCGCGCCGACCACGCGGTCGGCTGCGACGGCGTCCACTCCACCGTCCGCGACCTGGTCGGACTGCCATACCCCGGCGGTCCTGTCCTCAAGTCGATCATGCTCGCCGACGTCGAGCTGGCCGAGCCGCCCTCGGCACCCACCGTCAACACCAACCGCGACGGCTTCGCCTTCATCGCCCCGTTCGGCGACGGCTTCTGGCGGATCACCGCATGGAACCGCCACGACCAGGCCGACGACGACGCCCCGCTGAGGCTGGAGCAGATCGCCGCCGCCGCCCGGCAGGCCTTCGGCACCGACTACGGGATGCGATCGCCGCGCTGGATCTCCCGCTTCCACTCGGACGAACGGCAAGTGCCCCGATACCGGGTAGGCCGTGTCCTCCTCGCCGGAGACGCCGCCCACTGCCACACCCCGGCCGGCGGGCAGGGCATGAACACCGGGATCCAGGATGCGGCCAACCTCTCGTGGCGGCTCGCCGCCTTCGCCCGCGGCGCCGACCCCGGAATGCTCGACGGCTACCACGCCGAGCGCCACCCCGTCGGCGAGGAGGTGCTGCGCTCCAGCGGTCGCATGGCCCGCATGGCCACGCTCCACTCCCGCCCTGCCGTCGCCCTGCGCAACGCTCTGGCCCCGCTGGTCCTGGGTTCGGCCGGAATCACCCGAAGGGTCGCGATGCAGGTGTCGGGCCTCGGCATCGACTACGGGAGCCGCGCCGGCGAGGCGGCGATCGTCGGCGCCCGCGTGCCGGACCACCGTTTTCCCGACGGCGCCCGGCTCTTCGAGCGCCTGCGGGGCGGCAGGTTCGCCGTCCTCGGCGGCCCCGAGCTGCCCGCGTGGGGTGAGCATGTGGCGTTCCTCCCCGCGACCGGGCGGCGGTCCGAGCCCGTCCTCGTCCGCCCGGACGGCCACGCGGCCTGGTCCGGAGCCCCCGACGGCCTAGAACGAGCGCTCCGAACCTGGTGCGGCACCGCTTGACAGCACCGCTGCCCCCCGGGGGCACCTCGAGCGGCTTCCGGGCGGAGCGCTCGGGAAGCAAGGAGGGGCTCCCGCACGACTGCGGGAGCCCCTCCATCGCGAGTCGGAGCGCCAGTTCACCTGGAAACCCTGGGAGTCACCAGATGACAGCAGTGCCCCCGGTAGGAATCGAACCTACGACACCCGCTTTAGGAGAGCGGTGCTCTATCCACTGAGCTACGGAGGCGACAGCGGTAGAGTCTAGCCCATGGGCCGTCTTGAGATGAAGTCGCATGAATCGGTCTTGCCGCGGTCCGGCCGCGGCGAGTCGCGATGGCCCGTCCGCCGCTCATGAGCCGATCGGAATCCGCCAGGGATTTCTCCACTCCCTCCTGCACGCAGCGGCAATGAGAGGCGATCTTCGAGCGGCTCGATCGCCGCCCTGAGATCCTCGATGCGAGAATCCCGGGGCCTCGTCAGCGGCCGAGCGGGACGATCCTTCGGATCTCGGCGGCTGCGAGGCGCGCGGCCTCGGCCGCGTCGTCGTCCGGCTGCCGCTGCGAGCGCCGCTCCGCATCGACCCGCTGCAGGTACGCCTCCACCTCCTCGGCGCGCCGCTCCTCGTCCCAGCCGAGGACAGCCCCGGCCAGCGAGGCCGCGTCCATCGCCGCTCGGGTGCCCCGGTCGACCGACTCGATCGAGATGCGAAGCCGGCGCGTCAGCACATCGTCCAGATGCAGCGCCCCCTCGGCCCGCACGGCGTAGACCACCTCCGCGCGCAGGTAGTCCCGCGAGCCCGGCAGCGTCCGACCCAGCTGCGGCTGGTCCGAGACCAGCCGCAAGAGCTGCGTCGCCAGGTTCCCATAGCGGCGCAGCAGGTGCTCGACCGTCCGGACCGGCACCTTGAAGCGTTTCGCCAGGGCCGCCCGCCCTGACCAGTAGGCGCCGAAGCCGTCCGCGCCCATGAGCGGAAGCAGGTGCGTGCCGCTAGCCGGCACCTCGCGGTCGAGCCGTTCGGCCGCCCGGTCGACGGCGTCGCGGGCCATCACCCGGTAGGTCGTCAGCTTCCCGCCCGCCACGAAGAACAGGCCCCTCTCCGGCTCGACGACGGCGTGCGTCCGGCTCAGCTTCGAAGTCTCCTCGGTCTCCCCTCGCAGCAGCGGCCGCAGTCCCGCGTAGACGCCCTCCACCTGGCTTATGTCCAGGCGTTTTCGGAGCACCTCGCTGGCCTGCTGGAGGAGGTAGGCGACATCTCCGGCCGAGGCCGCCGGGTGCGCCAGGTCGAGCTTCCAATCGGTGTCGGTGGTTCCGATGATCCAGTGCCCGTCCCACGGTATGACGAACAGGACGCTCCATTTCGTCCTCGTGATGATCCCGGCGTTCCCCTCGATCGCCTCCCGCGGCAGGACGAGGTGGACGCCCTTCGACGCCAGCACCGCCATCCCCGTCCGCTCGGGGAGCAGTGCCGCCAGCTCGTCGCTCCACACCCCGGCCGCGCTGATCACCGTCGACGCCCGGACCCGGTGCCGCTCACCGGACTCCACGTCCGCCACCTCGACCCCGGCGATCCGACCGCGCTCGCGCACGAATCCCAGCGCCTCGACCGACGGCACCACCGCCGCGCCCAGCGCCGCCGCCGTCCTCGCCAGTGTCACCACCAGCCGCGCGTCGTCGACCTGCCCGTCGTAGTACCGGATCGCGCCCCGAACCCCGCCCGAGAGGTCCGGAAAGGCCAGCCTGGTCGCGGCCCTGCCCAGATGGCGGTGCCACGGCATGCCACTACGGCGAGCCTCTCGAGCCGTGAATCGGCCCGAGCCGGAGGCGAGCAGGTCGTACGCCGCCACCCCTGCCCCGTAGTACAGCCGCTCCCACACGTCCTTCAACGGCAACAGGAACGGGACCGGACGCACGAGATGCGGCGCCAGGCGCTCGGTCAGCAGCCCCCGCTCCCGCAGCGCCTCGTGTACCAGGGCCAGGTCCAATTGCTCCAGATACCGCAGCCCGCCGTGCACCAGCTTGCTCGACCGCGACGACGTCCCCGACGCCAGATCCCGAGCCTCCACCAACGCCACCCGCAGACCCCGGCTCGCCGCGTCCACGGCCGCCCCCGCTCCCGTGGCTCCGCCCCCGATCACGACCACGTCGAACGGCTCCGAGCGCAGCCGCTCCAGGTCGGAGCGCCGCCGCTCGGGCGAGAGACGGCCAGACTGCGAACGGGTCCAAGCGGTGGGCGGGCGCATACCGCAACGATACTGGCGTCGTCTTGACCTGGTGATGCATCGGGGATAAGCGCTTTCGGTATCGTATAAGCGTGGACCCTTCCCCCCGATGGAGTCTGCGGCGACTCACCGCGCTCGCCCAGCGCATAGAGGACCGGCTCACCCTTCCGGTGGTGATCGCCGTATGCGCCTCCATACCCGCGGTGTTCCTGACGGTCTGGTCGGACGGCCAGTTCGTCGTGGCCGGAAAGATTCTCGGCTGGGCGGCCGGCGCCGTCCTGTGGGTCGAGACGGTCATCCTGCTGCTCGCCGCCGAGAACAAGCGAAAATGGCTCATGCGCCACAAGTGGCTGCTATGCATCTGCGCGCTCACCTTCGTGAGCCTCGTAGCCGCGGCCGGTGGCGCGCAGATCCTGCGGCTGTTCTATGTCATCGGCTCGATCCGGGTGCTGCGCGCCAAGCGCATCATCACCGCCGCGCAGGTCCTCAACCGCCGCTTCGGGCTCGGCCTGTGGTGGCGTTCGGCCCTGTTCGGCACCGCCGGGATCATCTCCGCGATCTTCGTCGCGGTGGTACTGGCCGACCCGACCTCGGAGTACATCAATCTCGTCTCGTGGTTCGACCACAATCTGCAGATCGTCCCGATCCTCGTGGCCGGCGCCATCCTCGCGTTCTCCACCTGGCTCGTCGTGCGCGGCCGCGCCGAAGCCGAGGAGGAAGAGGAATGAGAGAGGACAGCTCGTCGTTTTCCGATCGGCGAATGATCGATCGGCTTCCATACGCGTTCCGGACCACCGTCGCCGCGTGGGTGGTGGTGCCCGCAGTCGTCATCGAGTTCCTGAACTTTTTCCAGCGCGGCATGCCTTGGAGAGGCGAGGGAATCTGGACCGTCGAGTGGATGGCCATCGGCCTGTTCCTGCTCGGCCCTGTCATATCGGGCTTCGCGGCAGTGGAGACGGCCCGGCTGTTCCGACCGGGATCGGTCCACCAGATCACCGTTTCGCGCCAAAGGCATCGTGCTCTCTGGAATGTCGTCACATGGTGCGGTCTCGCGGTGTGCGCCGTGCATATCGGTTTCACGGCCGCGGGGTTGATAGTTGGCCTGGTACCGAGCTCGGTCGATTGGGCTTCGATGGCCGGAGGTTTGCTGCTGCAATGCCTGGCGATCCTCTGGTACACCGCGATCGGCATGGCGGCGGGACGCGTCATGCCCCCGCTGGTGTCCGGTGTCGTTGCCGCCGTCCTCGGATTCGGTTCGTTCTATGCGCTCGGTTCCTCATACGTCGGCGATGAATTCGCTCTGCTGGACTTCGGCGCCTCCACGGTCTCGAGAATCGGATTGGATTACAACCCGCGATACCTCGGGTTTCAGGCGGCGGTTCTGCTCGTTTCGGCCGTCCTCATGGCGGCGGTGACCCTCTTTCCTCGCGGCAGGGGGGCGCAGGCCCGCTGGGTCGCCGTCGGTGTGAGCGTGACCCTTGCGGTGCTCCTCGGAGTGGCCAATGCGTTTGGGCCAGATCAGCGGTGGGTGGCGGCGCCTCAGCCACCGGACACCTGTGTCGGTGTGGGCGATGCCGATTGGGCCGAGTACTGCGTCTTCGCGGAGCATCGCGGCTATATCGATGAGCTCGACCGAGTGTATCGACCCTTGCGGCAGGCGGCCGTCGAGAACGGTTATGACGCGTTCGTATTTGAGAAGGCCTGGGAACTGAGCCGGACGTACGCGCCCGCCGACGGATCAGTCGCCGGATTCACCTTCGTGCCGTCGATTCATGAGGAAGGCGAGATCGATCCCTACCGCCTGGCGTACGACCTGGTCTACCCCGAGCAATGCGAGGAACTCCATTCGGGCGCTCCGCCGGGGGATGGGTTCTGGACGAGCATGGACCGCCTCAGCTTCACCTGGATCTCGCTGATGGGCATCGACCCTGACCGGTACGCACAGGAATCGTTCACCCAGGGCCGGGCCGAACCGATGACGCCCGAGGAGGCGCAGGCGGTCATGGACGGACTCCAGAACTGCGACTGGACGGATTCGGAATGAGCGGCGGCCTCCCGACGGGAATCGTCTTTCTCGGCGAAGCCGAGGACGTCGAGTAGGGTCGGGGTCGTGGATACCGACGTCATCACCTTGTCCGGCCTGCGTGTGCACGGGCGCCACGGCGTGTTCGACCACGAGCGGGAGGCGGGGCAGGACTTCGTCGTCGATGTCGCTCTGGCGACCTCGATCGCCCAGGCCGCCGCCGCCGACGACCTCCGGCACACCATCGACTACGGCGCCCTCGCCGACGACCTCGCCGACATCGTCGCCGGCGAGCCGTGCAATCTCATCGAGACGCTCGCCGAACGTCTCGCCGCGGCCTGCCTGCGCCGTGAGGGCGTCCAGCGGGCCACCGTCACCGTCCACAAGCCCCAGGCTCCCATCGCGCAGCATTTCGCCGACGTCTCGGTGACCATCGAGCGTGACCGGGACATGACCAGCGGACTTCGCCAAGGGGGAGCCGAATGAGCCGCGTAGTCCTGAGCCTCGGCTCCAACCTCGGCGACCGCGAGGCGAACCTGGCCGCCGCCGTCGAGGCGATCGAGCCCGACGCCGTCTCCGACATCTACGAGACCCTGCCGTGGGGCGGCGACGACGAGCAGCCCGCCTACTACAACCTCACCGCCATCGCCTCCGACCCGGCCAAGGGCCCGGACGAGTGGCTCGAGCTCGCCCAGGACCTGGAGATCGACGCCGGGCGCGTCCGCGACCCCGACCGCCCCTACGGCCCCCGCACCCTCGACGTCGACCTCATCGCCGCCTGGGACGACGACGGCCGGCCCGTCCACCGCGCCGAGCCCCGCCTCGAACTGCCCCACCCGCACGCCCACCTGCGCGCCTTCGTCCTGGTGCCGTGGTACGCGATCGACCGCGAAGCCGAGCTGCCGGGCCGCGGCCGCGTCCGTGAACTGCTCCGCGGCGAAGGCCTCTCCGCCGACGCGCGCGCACTGCGCCGCCTGCACCCGATATGGTCGAGGCATCATGAGTGACGACAAGCACGGCCCCCAGCCGAGCCTGCGGCCGACCACCCCGTCGACCATCGCGGTGAGCGCGCTCGCAGGCGGCGCGCTGACGCTGCTCCTCGTTGCCCGCTACTACCAGCGAGCACCCGACCTCGCCTGGTACAACTCCGCCGCCATCCTCGCGCTCGCAGCGCTGATCGCCTGGATGGCCTGGAACACGAAGAAAACGCTGAACCCGAACGCGCGTACCGGCAGCGCGCGGGCCGACGACCGATCCGAGACCACGGCGCCAACCGGGACCGTCCGCGGGCCCGAGCACGCGCTCCAGATCGCCAGGTTCGCAGTCCTGGCCAAGGCCGCTTCGATAGGCGGCGCGGCCTTCTTCGGCGCCTATCTGGGTTTCACCGTCTGGCTCGCGGTCCAGAGCGACCGACTCCAGGCGGCCTCGGACGACCTGCCGGGGGCGGTGCTCGGCACCGTCGCCTGCGCGGTGCTCGTCACGACTGCCCTGTGGCTGGAGCATTCCTGCCGAATTCCCCCGTCGCAGGAGGACGACGACCGGTCGCCCGGCTAGCTCAATACCCCCGGCACACTCCCCGTACATCCCCGCATGCATTGCGCGTTATGAGGTGCGCCACATGAATATTGACACCCCAAGTCGAAGCGACGATCGCGATTCGACCACATCTAAGGACGTCGTCTCCGATCCACCCGTCGACCGAATGGCCGTCCACGTGGTCTGGGAGATCGGGCTGCTGCTTCTGGCCGGTGGCGTCCTGTTCGCGCTCACGCAGTCCGCGTCCGGACCGTTCGCCGAAGGCTCTTGGAGCGGCCTCATGGCCGCCCTCGCGCCGGCCGTCATGGCCGCCTCCGCCGCGGCCGTCTCACTGCGGCTCGGCGCCGTCAACCTCGCCGTCGGCCCCGTCGCTCTGATGTCGGCGTGGATCTTCATCGACGCCTCCAGCTCCGGCACGGCCGTCGCCCTGGCCATGGGCCTCGGCGTCGCCCTGTTCTCCGGCGTCGTGCTCGCGACGCTGTGCACCTGGCTGCGCGTGCCCGGATGGGCCGCCAGCGGCGCCCTCGGCGGCGCCGTCGGACTCTGGTCGGGCACCGTCGACGACCCGGCCGCGTTCATGCTCTCCGCGCTGCCGAACACCGGCGTCCTCGCGGCCCTCGCCGCGGCCGCCGGCCTGTCGATGTTCCTCGGCCTCGTCGGCGCGTTCGCGGGCGTCCGCGAGCGCCTCGCGCCGATCCGCGACACCCCGCCGGGGGAGCGGCACGGCAAAGGCGTACTCGTCTTCCTCGGCCTGCTGCTGTCCACGTCGCTCGCCGGAGCCGCCGGCGTCATCGCCGTCTGGAGCGGCGTCCCCGAGAACGGCGCGGCCGCGCTGCCCGACCCGATCCTGCTGTCGGTCGTCGCCGTCGGCGCCGCCCTCCTCGGCGGCACCAGCCTGCTCGGCAGGCGCGGCGGAGTCTGCGGCACCGTCTTCGCCGCTACGCTCCTGCTCGCCCTCATGTGGCTGGCCGAAGCACGCGGCTGGGACCTCAACCCCAGCTGGATCGCCCTGGGCGCCATCATCGCCGGATTCCTGGTCACCCGCCTCGTCGAGGCGATGAACGACACCGACGAGGCCGAGCTCGCCTCGTCGAGCCGGGCCGGCGCTGTCGACGACCTGCGCGAGGACGACCCAGCGGTGCCCGACCAGCCCGACGGCGGCTACCAGGAGTACGACGAGGACCTCGCGGCCGTCGGCAGCGGCGGCGACCCGTGGTCCACCACCGGGAGCATGCCGCGCGCCGGCGACGACCCGTTCGGCGCCTCCGGCGTCTTCGACGACCTGCGCGAGCCGAACCCGCGCGACGGCTTCGAGTCGTCCGGCGGCGCTCGATACGATGACGCCGAACGGCGCTTTCTGCGCTGACGCTCCCTACCGAAGTCCGACCCTTCCCTCCGGCACAGAGGAACACACTGATGACCTACGTACCCCCCGAACGCAACGGCGGCGGGGACGACGAACCGCGCGATCAGACCCAGCAGTTCGCCACCGTGCCCAGGCCGCTCCGGCCCGAGGCCCAGCCGGCCTCGACGTTCGCCGCGGACTACGCGGAGCCGGAGGCCACCGGAGCCGACGCCAGGCCGCGGCGCGACCGGATCGTATTCCAGCTCATCTGGGAGACCATCCTCCTGCTGCTCGCCTTGAACGCGCTGTTCATGGTCTACCGCCGGCGCGAGGCGATCTTCGGCGACGAGTTCGGCACCGCGCTCGACGCGGCCGACGCGCACCTTCTGTCGATGTCGCCGCTGCTGCTCGGGGTGCTCGCGCTCGGGCTGTCCCTGCGACTCGGGGCGGTCAACCTCGCAGCGCCCGCGGCGGTCTTCGTGGCGGCCTTCGCGCCGCCGCTCTCGGCGAACCCGTGGATCAACCTCGCCTGGATCGCGGCCGGCGCGGCTGTCGCAGCCCTGCTGTTCTCCCTGCTGGTGCTCGCATTGCGGGTCCCGCCATGGTTCGCGGGACTGGCCTCGGCCTGGCTGATCTGGGCGGGATCGCCGCTGCTCGACCGGTTCTCAGCCGACCTCGAACAGGTGCGGACCTTGCAGTCGCCGGGCGGCCTGTGGATCTTCCTCGGAGTGGCGGCGCTGGCCGTCGGCGGCGGCCTGGTCGGCCTGCTCCCGTCGGTCCGCGACGGCTTCAGCGGTGTCAAGGCCATGGCCGACGGCACCACGGGCCGCGGCGCCTCCCCGGCGCTGCTGCTCGTCGGCGGGACCTTCCTGTCGATGCTGCTGGCAGGCGGTGCGGGATTCATGATGTCGGTCTTCGACCTGCGCAGTCCGGACACGGAGTCGTCGCTCTACTTCGGAGTGTACAGCTTCGACGGTCAGACGGCGATCGGCTTCGAGGTCTTCATGTTCATCGCGGTATTGGCGGCCGGGACGAGCTTGTGGGGCCGCCGCGGCGGTGTGCTCGGCTCGGTGCTGACCACGGTGCTGCTGTGGTCCGGGCTGCTGCTGTGGGGCGAGCTGCGGGCGCCGACCAACGACGAATCGCTGTACACCGACTGGTCGCAGATCCTGTTCGTCGGACTGCTGCTGGTGGCGCTGTTCGTCTCCTTCGGCCTCGACCGCCTCGGTCGGCCGAGGGAGGACGGCGAAGCCGGGGACGCCGAGGACTCGGCCGAGGAGTCGAGCCCGTTCACCCCGAATCCGCCGAGGCTGTTCGACCCGAACGCGGAGCCCTCGACTACACCACGATGACGCGGATGCCGGCCTCCTCGAAGGCCCGCAGCTGGTCCGACGGGGCGTTCCCGTCGGTCACCAAAAAAAGGCGTGGCCGCCGATCTTCGAGCCGTCGGCGATCACCACNGGATCCGGTCGGTCGCGCAGATCCTCGCGAAGGCGTGGCCGCCGATCTTCGAGCCGTCGGCGATCACCACGACCTTCCTGGCCCGCGCCGCCATCAGGGCGTTGATCGCCGCCTCGCCCTCGTGATGACTGGTTGCGCCCAGCTTGATGTCGACCGCGTCGACCCCGAGGAACGCGATGTCGAGCGTGATCTCGCGCAGGATCGGCGCGGCCAGCGGCCCGATGAGCTCGTACGACTGCGGGCGCACCACGCCGCCGACCACCACGACCTTCAGGTGCGGACGCACGATCAGCTCGTTGGCGATGTTCAGCGCGTTCGTCACGATCGTCAGCCCGGTCGACCCGGGCGTCGCGACCAGGTCGGTGCGGGTGGCCAGAGCGCGGGCCACCTCGGTGATCGTCGTCCCGCCGTTGAGCGCGATGACCTGGCCGGGGCTCACCAGCCCGGCGGCGGCGGTGCCGATGCGGTGCTTCTCCTCGACGTGCCGGGCGGTCTTGTACCGCAGCGGCAGGTCGTAGGAGATGCCCCCGGCGACGGCGCCGCCCCTGGTGCGGGTGATCATCTGCTGTTGGGAGAGCTGGTCGAAGTCGCGTCGGATGGTCGCCTGCGAGACGCCGAGGCGGCTCGCCGCGTCCTCCACCGTGATGCGTCCGGTTTCGGCGAGGATCTCCAGCAGGGTGTTCCACCGGGCATAGCGGTCCACGTTACTCCTCGATCAGGTGCGTCGGGCTGCAAGATAGTGTTCGCTTCATGGTCGCACGAGCTCACTGCGTGCGCGTTGTTGGATCGAAGGAGAGCAAGTGGAAGGCGTCATGCTGCCGAACGTGGGCCGGATCGTCACTCCGGAGGGGGTCGTGGCCGGTGCCCTGGTCGTCGAGGGCGACCGCATCGCCGCCGTCGAGGAGCGCGACGGGGAGCCCACCGGCTGGGTCCTGCCCGGCTTCGTCGACATCCACTGCCACGGCGGCGGCGGGCACTCGCTCACTTCCGGCGACGCCGCGTCCGCACGCGGCGCGGCCGCGTTCCACGCCTCCCGCGGCACCACCACGCTCGTGGCCTCCCTCGTCTCCTCCACCCACGAGTTCCTGCTCGAGGCCACCGGGAACCTCGCGCCGCTGGTCGCCGACGGCACGCTCGCCGGAATCCACTACGAGGGCCCCTACATTTCGAAGGCCGAACGCGGCGCCCACGCCGCCGAAGTGCTCCGCGATCCCGACACCGGTGAACTCGGCGAGCTCATCGACGCCGGCGAAGGCGCCGTCAAGATGGTGACCATCGCCCCGGAGCTGCCCGGCGCGATCGAGGCCATCGAGTTCCTCGACTCCAGGGGAGTCGTCCCCTCCATCGGCCACACCGACGCCAGCTTCGAGCAGACCATGGACGGCATCGACGCCGGCGCCCAGTCGGCCACGCACCTGTTCAACGCCATGCGCGGCTTCGACCACCGCGAGCCGGGTCCGATCCCGGCGCTTCTCGCCGACGAGCGCATCTTCTCGGAGATCATCGCCGACACCGCCCACCTCCATCCTGGAACGATGCGCTTCGCCTTCGACGTCTCCCTGCCGGGCTGGACCATCCTCGTATCCGACGCCATGGACGCCGCCGGACTCGCCGACGGCACCTACCGGCTCGGCCGCCACCAGGTCAAGGTTCGGGAAGGCGTCGCGACCGTCGCCGGAACCGACACCATCGCCGGCTCGACCATCACGTTGCTCGACGCCGTCCGCAACGCCGTCAACCTCGCCGGCCAGTCCATGGAGGCCGCCTCCCAGATGGCCTCGGCGACACCGGCCGAACTGCTCGGCCTCCACGAGGTCGGCGCCATCGAGCCGGGCAGACTCGCCGACGCGGTCGTGCTCGACGACGACCTCAATCTCGTCTCCGTCATGCGCCGCGGCGCGTGGCTCCAGGTCTAGAACGGCGCGGTGCCGTACACAGTGGAGGAGCCCGCTCCGATGAGCACGTAGATCAGGCAGATTGTGAAGAACGAGGCGATCCCCAGCACCAGCCCGGTGATCGCCTGGCCCCTGTTCGTCGCCTCGCCCCGGTTGGCGCGGCTCCATCCGACGGCGCCGAAGACGACCGCCAGGACCCCCAGCGGCCAGGTGAAGAAGTTGACCACCGGGATGAACGAGAGGGGGACCGCCACGATGCCGCACACCAGGCCGGCCGTGCCGAGCCCGTTGCGCGGCGGCCGGTCGTGGGGCTTGCCGCCGCCGCTGTTCCTCGGAGGAGGAGGCTCCGGCCAGCCCCCTTGCGGTCCCTGCGTGGTCATGGCAGCCTCCTCAACCGGCGTGTCGGCGCCGTGGCGCCTGGTCCCAGGTCTAGCCCGGGGTGGCACTGGCGCCGAGGATTGCTGCCCAGGCCAGCCAGAACGTGAAGAACGAGACGATTCCAAGGACCAAGCCGGCGATCGCGACGCCCTTGTTCGTCGCCATCCCCTGGTTGGCGCGATACCATCCGACGGCGCCGAAGACGACCGCCAGCACACCGAGCGGCCACGTGCCGAAGTTGACCCCCGGGATGAACGACAGGGCGACCGCGATTATCCCGCACACCAGTGCGGCCACGCCCATGCCGTTGCGTGCTCGCCCGCCGCCGTACGCCGGCGAGGCGGTCGGCATCGCGCCACCCGAATACGCACCGGGTCTGTCGTAGCCGCCCCCGCCGGCCCGGCCCTGCTCGTCGGGGTCTTTGGACGGTCCCATCCGCGGATCCTGCGTGGTCATCGGGTCCTCCTCCTGCGGTGCTGTCGCGCCGAAGTGCTCTTGTCACGGAAGGTAACCCATTCCCGACCGTGATGCGACGGTTCGCCCGGATCGACTGGACTCCCGCTTGGGTGAACCGGCGCAACTCATGCATCCGCGAGCTGGGCTCGGAAAATTTGCGCGTAGGCCTTTACTACCCGTCAGTATGCGAGTAGAAATGAGTTACGGATCCAGACGGACTACCCGGGGACACGGTCTCCGCAGACCGGAAGGATTCGGGCACAGCCGCCGAGCACCCACGTGCGACCTGAGCCGTCGGGAGGCACAGCGGGTCTAGCGCCTAGGAGCAGGACACCGCTTAATAGACTTCACGCTTGGTAACTCGGTCCGGATGTGACAGCAAGTAAGACGAGCGGCCCAGTCGAGGTAGTACACCGACTGGGCCGTATCTATGCGCCCTGACGGCCCTCCGATGCAGCTGTGCGCGAACTCCCTGGGAACTCTCGGCGGCGGCTGCAACAATGGGCGCGATGACCACGATCGAACCGGGCTGGTACCGAGACCCCGCCGAACCAGCCACACAACGCTACTGGGACGGCTCCGCCTGGGTCGGCAAGCCCGTCCCGGCCGACGCCGAACCGCCCGAACGACCTGAGCCCGAAGCCCCTCCGACCCCCGAACCCAGCCAGTCCCCATTGGATGAGGTCGGGCAGCGCCCGGCGTACGGCCGGGGATCCGATCGGCAGGGCCCGCCCAAGATCATCCAGCGCGCCCCCGGTGTCACCCAGCCGCCCGACTCCGTCCCCATCCGCTCTCTCGGCGTAACCGTAGGCTGGATCACCAACGACGACGTCCGACGCGTTCTCGCCGGCCGCGTCCTCGCCCACCCCGGCCAGCGCTTCATCGCCCGACTCGTCGACTTCATCGTCCTCGTGGCGCTCAACGCCGTCGTCAACGGCTACTTCGTCTACCAGTTCTTCGACTCCATCAGGCCCGCAGTCGAGCAGTCCCTGCGAGGCGGCGGCGACGAGATCGACATCCCCTCCGCCGCCACGAACCAGTGGTGGATCGTGATCCTCATCGCCATGGGCCTGTGGTTCGCCTACGAGGTCCCCTCGACCCTCAACACCGGCCAGACCCTGGGCAAGCGCCTCATGGGCATCAAGGTCGTCTCCCTCGCCCCTGGCGAGCCCGGCTGGGGCCGCCTCATCCTGCGCTGGTCCTACGCGGCGCTCCCGATGATCTGCTTCCCGCTCGGCGCAATATTGTGGATCCTTGACGGCTTGTACTGCATACGTGACCGTCCGTTCCGTCAGTGTCTGCACGACAAGTCCCCCGGTACCGCCGTGGTGGAGGTGCCCCGAGAGAAAGAGCCCGCCGCATGACCAAGCCGCTCCGCGAGGACCTGGGATCGATTCCGCTCTACGTGCCGGGCAAGGCCCTCCCCGACGCCGTCAAGCTCTCGAGCAACGAGGTGCCCTACGGGCCCCTTCCCGGCGTCGCCGACGCCGTCGCCGAGGCGGCCGGCCAGGTCCACCGCTACCCCGACCTGGCGGTCGTGAGGCTCCGCGACGCGCTGGCCGAACGCCTCGGCGTCGATGCCGAGCGCATCACCACCGGCACCGGCTCGGTCGCGCTCATCGGCCACCTCATGCAGTCGATCGCCGACCCCGGCTGCGACGTCGTCTACTCGTGGCGCTCATTCGAGGCCTACCCGATCGCCGCGACAGTCGCCGGGCTCAGCAGCGTCCAGGTGCCGAACACGCCCGACCACCGCCACGACATTCCAGCGATGGCCAAGTCGATCGGGCCCGACACGCGCGCGGTGATCGTGTGCAGCCCCAACAACCCGACCGGTCGGACCACCACGACCGCGGAGCTCGACGAGCTGTTCGACGCGGTCGACGAGTCGGTGCTGGTGGTCGTCGACGAGGCGTACCGGGAGTTCGTCACCGACCCGGACTCACCTGATGCCCTTGAGCGGTACGGGGACAGGCCGAACGCCGTCATCTTCAGGACGTTCTCGAAGGCCTGGGGTCTGGCGGGGCTGCGCGTCGGTTACATGATCGCCCGGCCCGAGGTGGCCGCGACGGTGCGGAAGTGCGTGATCCCGTTCGCGGTCAACAATGTCGCGCAGGCCGCCGCGTCGGCGGCGCTCGAAGCGGAGGACGAGATGCGCCGCCGCGTCGGTCTGGTCGTGGCCGAGCGCGAGCGGATGCTGGAGGCGGTCCGCGAGATCGTGCCCGAAGTGCCCGACTCGCAGGCGAACTTCTTCTGGCTGCCGCTCGGCGAGGACTCGGTGCGGTTCGCAGCGCACTGCGAGGAGCGGGGGATCCTGGTGCGCCCCTTCGCAGGCGACGGAGTCCGAGTCACGCTCGGACTGCCGGGGGATAACGAGGCGATCTTGGAGGGGCTGCGCTCGTTCTCGCGGGCGAAGGCCTCGTAGATCTCGGTGAGGGTCTGCTTCTGCTTGGCCGTCAGCTCGGGGTCGGTGGCGATCGCCAGCGGCGTCGCCGAGCCCTCGTCCGAGCCGAGGCCGGCCCGCAGGTACATGATGGGGGTGGTCATCCGCAGTGCCGCCGCGAGTTGGCGGAGCACGGCCGAACTCGGTCGCCGTACCCCTCGCTCCCCTTGGAGGTAGGGGTTCGACACTCCGGCCTGATCCGAGAGTTCACGGAGCGAGACATGCGCCCGTTTGCGCACGTCGCGGATGAATGAACCAAAGTCGCGATCTGTCACCCGCGTCACCATACGCGCCCGGGGTGGCAAGCGCAAACCGGGTCTGGCCTGCGGTGGCGTTCTTCGGTACGCGCGTCCCAGGGGGCCATCACCCGAACAGTGGACCCGAGCGCGACTCGCGGAAAGGTTGCGTCTCAACCGCTCGCCGAAGCATGAACTCAGCCGATACCATCAGAGTTCGACGCGTGTAATTAGGGACGGCGTCACCGCCTGGTGGGCGTTCAAACGAGGAGGATACCGGTGAGCGTTCTGCAACGCTTGGAGAAACAACTGGAGGGCCTGTTCGAGGGCACCTTCAACAAGATGTTCAAGGGCGTTGTGCATCCAGTCGAGATCGCCAGCGCCATGCAGCGCGAGGCGGAGACCCACAAGGCCGTGCTGGCCGGCGGGCGCGTGCTGGTGCCGAACCGCTACGTCATCGATCTTTCCCCGCCCGACCACGACCGCCTCGCCCCCTACGCGGCGGCCCTGGCCCAGGAGCTGGCCCAGTCCCAAGCCGAGTTCATCGGTGAGAACGGCTGGACGGTCTACGGCGACGTCATCGTCGAGATCGAACGCGGCGAAGGCCTGGACACCGGCATGTTCCGGGTGACTGCCGAGGTCGCGGCCCTGAACGAGGGCGCCGACCAGTCGCAGCCGGTCTCCGGCGGCGGCTACGGCCCCGCGCAGCAGCAGGCGCCGACCGGTCCGGTGCTGGTCGCCGCCGACGGGCGCCAGTTCTCGGTGGCGCACGGCGCCACGGTCATCGGCCGCGGCGAGCAGGCGCAGATCCGGCTCCCCGACGTCGGGATCTCGCGCCGCCACGTGCGCGTCGACTTCGACGGCCGCCAGGTGTCGGTGACCGATCTCGGCTCCACCAACGGCACCCTGGTCAACGGCCAGCGTGTGACCACGGTGAGCATCCAGCCGGGCGACGTCGTCCAGATCGGGACGACCTCGCTGACGCTGCAGGCCGGATAGCCACTCGACGGGCTCGGGATGTCCGCGTGGGCTACCGTGTTCGGGACTGATCGTTTGTCCGCTGGGAGTGCCGTATGCCTGAGATAGTCCAGACCGTAGCCCGTTTCGGGTTTCTCGTGCTGCTGTGGCTATTCGTGTTCGCGGCGGCCCGGACGGTCACCAAGGACCTGCTCGCGCAGCGCCGCCCCGCGACCGTCGGCGGCCCCGCCTCGGGACCGGTCTCGGCGCCGCCCGCCGCGGGCGGGAGGTCGAAACCCCAGCAGTCCGCGCAGTGGCTCGTGGTGACCACCGGGGAGTTGGCCGGGCGCCGGTTCGCGCTCTCGGGCCAGTCCATCTCGATCGGGCGCGCCCCGGATTCGACGATCGTCATCCGCGACGACTTCGCCTCCAACCGGCACGCCCGCGTCGCACCGGTCGACGGGCAGTGGATGGTCGAGGACCTGGGCTCCACGAACGGCACCTACCTCGGACGCGCTAGAGTCACCAGACCGACTCCCGTGCCCTTGGGGGTCCCGATCCGGATCGGGCGTTCATCATTCGAGCTGCGGGCCTAGTGCCTCACTGCGACGGCGGTTGATTTCATGAGTTTGCACCTGCGATACGCGGCGGTCTCCGACCGCGGCGTGGTGAGGCAAGGCAACCAGGACTCGGTGTACGCCGGTCCGCATTTCATCGCGGTGGCCGACGGGATGGGCGGGATGGCCGCGGGCGATCTGGCCTCGGCGATCGTGATCAACTCCGTGGCGCGGCTCGACGAGCCGCCGCCGGCGGACTCGGTAGCCGACGAGCTGGCCGACGCGGTGGGCGAGGCGAACCGGGCGATCCGCCGGATGGTCGCCGACGACCCGGGCAAAGAGGGCATGGGCACGACGTTGACCGCGCTGTGGTTCGACGGCGAGTGGTTCAACATGGTGCACATCGGCGACTCGCGCGCCTACCGGATGCGCGACGGCGGCTTCGAGCAGATCACCGTGGACGACACGTACGTGCAGATGCTCGTCGACGAGGGCCGCATCACCGCTGAGGAGGCCGAGCGGCACCCGCAGCGGTCGCTGCTGCTGCGCGCCTTGGGCGCCTCGGAGGTCGAGCCGGCGTTCCAGACCCTGAAGGGGGTCGTGGGGGACCGGCTGCTGCTGTGCTCGGACGGCCTGACCGGGCCCGTTTCGGACGCCGACATCGCGTTGACGCTCCAGGGCGCCGCGACGCTCGACGAAGCGGTCGAGTCGCTCGTGAGCCAGGCCCTCGAAGCGGGCGCGCCCGACAATGTGACCGTGCTGGTCGCCGAGGTCGTCGAGGACGACCCGGGGGAGCGTTCGCCGATCATCGCCGGTGCGGCGGCGGACGCCCGGCTCGCCGAGTCCGACACGGCGGTGCTGCCGACGGTCAAGCGCGCCGAGGACGACGCCGAAACCGCAGAAGACGAGGCCGCGGCGGAAGAAGACGAGGCACCTGAGAAGCCGCGCCGCTCCGGGCGGGTGTGGCGGACGGTCCTTGCCCTGCTCGTCATCCTGGCGATGGTCGCCGGCGCGGGAGCATGGTGGGTCCGCACGCAGTACTTTCTGGGTGTCTCCGACGACGGCAACATAGCCGTCTACCGGGGCGTCCCCGTAGAAGTGGCCGGCGCCCGGGCCGCGTGGCTGGAGATCGAGTCGGAGCGGCCGGTGGAGGACGCCGTGGAGCAGGTCCGCGAAGAGCTCGACGCGGGCATCGCCGCCGACGGCATCGAGGAGGCCGAGTCGGAACTGGCCGAGCTGATCGACCCCGGCGCGGCCAACGACAACCTGGTGCCCCTGTGCTCCTCTGGGGACAGCGTGTCCGACCCGGTGCCTGCGGCCGCGAAGGACTGCCGCGACGAGTAAGCGGGCCCAATGTAGGCTCGCTTTCGTCATTCCGAGACGCGAGGGGGACTGATGGCCCAGCCCATGTCGGCGACCGCTAAGCCGGTGACGCCGTCGGAGACCCCGCTGACGCCGCTGTCGGGCATGCCCAAACGCAATGCCCGCCAATTGGTGCTGCTCCTGCTCGGCGGGCTCATCATCTTCGCCCTCCAGCTGGCGGTCGACATGGGTTTCCACGACACGACCTCGGCCACGACGTTCGCGCTTCCCATCGTCATCACGGCCGTCGCGCTGGCGGCGTGGGGGATCACGGTGGCCTTCGCGCCGTATGCCGACCCGCTGTTCGTAGGGATCGCCGCGATGCTCACCGGCATCGGCATCGTCTTCATCCGCCGCCTCAACTACACCTTCGGCGCGAACGCCATCGACGTCGACGACGGCATGTTCGCGGGCGTGGGCGGGCGCCAGCTGATGTACTTCATCGCCGGCGTGGTGCTCTTCGGCGCCTTCCTGGCGTTGGTGCGCAACCACCGGATGCTGCGCGGCTACGCCTACATCCTGCTGTTCGCGGGCATCGCGTTCGCGGCCCTGCCGGGATTCCTGCCGGCATCGATCTCGGAGGTCGACGGCTCGAAGAACTGGATCAGGCTCGGCCCGATCTCGGTGCAGCCCTCCGAGTTCGCCAAGCTGATGCTGCTGGTGTTCTTCGCCGTCTACCTGGTGCGCAAGCGCGACGTGCTCAGCGTGGCCGGCCCGAAGGTCCTCGGTCTCCAGTTCCCCCGCCTGAAGGACCTCGGCCCGATCGTCATCGTATGGGCCGCGAGTCTGGGCATGCTGATCCTGGAGAAGGACCTGGGAACCTCCCTGCTGCTGTTCAGCATCTTCCTTTCAATGCTGTACATCGCCACCCGCCGGGTCTCGTGGATCCTCATCGGATTGGGCCTGTTCGTCGGCGGCTGCGTCGCGCTCTACCCGTTCTTCTCGCACCTCCAAGTCCGCGTGGCGATCTGGCTCAACCCGTTCACCGACGAGTACTACTACGGGCAGTGGCCCTCCTCTTTCCAACTCGTGCAGGGCCTGATCGGCATGAACAAGGGCGGACTGCTCGGCAACGGCCCGGGCATGGGCCGGCCCGACATCGTGCCCGCGGGCATCTCCGACTTCATCCTCGCCACGCTCGGCGAGGAGATCGGCCTGTTCGGCGTGATGGCCATCCTGGTGCTGTACGCGCTGTTCATCGAGCGCGGCTTCAAGACCGCGCTCATGTCGCGGGACCTGTTCGGGAAGCTGCTCGCCGGCGGCCTCGCCTTCTCGGTCGCCTTCCAACTGTTCGTCGTCGTCGGCGGCATCACCCAGCTCATCCCGCTCACCGGGCAGACCACACCGTTCCTGTCGGCGGGCGGCTCCTCGCTGGTGGGCGGCTGGCTGCTGGTGGCGATGCTGGTACGCGTCTCCGACGACGCCCGCAAGCCCTGGCAGGTCTCCTACGGGCTCCAGAAGACCGAGGCGCCCCCGGAGTTCCTCGCCGAGCAGGCCGCCAAGCGTGCCGCCGAAGAGGCCGCGAAGGCCGAAGCCGCCGGCGTGGGCGTCGAGGGGCCCGTGCCCGGCGGTGACCAGCCGACCGAGCTGATCATTCCCGCCGAGCTCCAAGGCGGCCAGTCCTCGCCCGTCAGCGCTCCTCCGCAGAGCCCGCCCCAGAGGACCGACCGGCAGCCGGGCCCGCCGAACCACCAGTCGAGCCCCCCGCCCTCGCCGCCGAACCCCGCGTTCGACCACCGGCCGCAGCCGCCGGGGCCCCGGGACACCGAGAAGAAGGAAGGCGACCTGTGAACCCAGCGCTCCGACGCACCGGCGTCGTCGCTCTCGTGCTCCTCGGAGCACTGATCCTCCAGGTGACGTGGGTGCAGTTCTTCAGCCACGCCGACTACGACCGCTACGACGACAACCGGACCCTGTTCGTGGAGTACGAGGTGCCGCGCGGGCAGATCCTGGCCGGCGACGTCGTCATCGCCCAGTCGCTCGAAAGCCCCGAGGACTCGGCCTACGGCTACTACCGCGACTACCCGGAGGGCGACTACTTCGGCAACATCACCGGATTCAAGTCGATGTTCCGCGGATCGAGCGCGATGGAGCAGGCCCAGGACGAGGTCCTCAACGGCACCAGCTCCCTGTTCTTCCTCGACGAGATCGGCTCGACGCTCACAGGCGAGCAGCGCATCGGCGGGAACGTCTCGCTCACACTCGACGCCGAACTCCAGAAGGCCGCGTACGACGCCCTCGCCGACGCCGGTGTCAAGGGCGGCGCGGTCGTCATCGACCCGCGCACCGGCCAGATCCTCGCCGAGGCCTCCCACCCCGGCTGGAACCCGACCGGGGTGTCCTCGAACGACTACGATTCCGCGACCGAGTCCTGGAACGAGCTCACCGAGGATCCCGACAATCCCGGACTCGACCGGACCCGGTCGGACTTCTACCCGCCCGGCTCGACGTTCAAGACCATCGTCGCTTCGGCGTTCATCGAAGGCGGCCACGGCGACGCCGACACCATGGTCCCGGCCGGCAACGGCTACACCGCGCCGGACACCACCCACGAGATCACGAACTCCTCGGGCCAGTGCCCCGAGTCCGAGCTGTCGCTCAAGGAGGCGTTCAAGCGCTCGTGCAACACCACGTTCGCGGCGCTGTGCGTCGAGGAACTCAGTGACGAGGACATCCAGGAGATGGCCGAGGCCTACGGCTTCGACGAGGAATTCGAGACGCCGCTGCCCACCCAGCCGTCCCAGACCGGTGACATCTCCGCGGACGCCTTCCGCGCCCAGGCCTGCATCGGCCAGCAGGAGGTGCGCGAGACGGTGCTGCAGAACACCATCATCGCCGCCACCATCGCCAACGGCGGCGAGCGCATGTCGCCGCAGCTGATCGCCGAGGTCACCGACTCCGAGGGCACCACGGTCAAGCGCGGCGACGAGGAGTCGGCGGGCCGGGCGATCTCCGGATCCACCGCCGAGCAGATGCGCGAGCTCATGCAGGCCGTCGTCGACGACGGCACCGGCCGGAACGCCCAGGTCTCCGGCTTCACCGTCGGCGGCAAGACCGGCACCGCCGAGCACTCGGCCGAAGCCGACGGCTCCGAGGCCGACCACGGCTGGTTCCACGGCTGGGCCCTGAACGGCGAGGACGAACCGGTCGTCGCCGTCTGCGTCTTCCTCGACTCCTACGGCGACGGCGCCTCCTCGAAGGCCGCCGAGATCTCCGGCGACCTCATGGAACAGGTCCTGAGCGCCGACTGACTAGACTGAAGCGTCGATCCCCTTGGAGAAATTAGGAGCACGCCGTGTTGAGCCCCGAAATGCGACTCGGGCAGCGCTACCGCCTGCTTGAACGCATCGCGGTGGGCGGCATGGGCGAGGTGTGGCGAGCCGAGGACACCGTCCTCGAACGCAAGGTCGCCGTCAAGGCGCTCCTGCCCGCCCTGTTGAGCGAGCCCGGCTTCGCGAAGCGATTCGCCGCCGAGGCCAAGACCGTCGCCGCGCTCTCGCACGCCCACATCGTCAACGTCCACGACTACGGCGAGGCCCCCCTCCCCAGCGGTGACACCACCGCCTACCTCGTCATGGAGTACATCGAAGGCCAGTCCCTGGCCGACCTGATCTCCCGGCGCGGCGCCATCCCCGCCGCCGAGCTCATGCCCGTCGTCGCCTCGGTCGCCGAGGCCCTCCAACACGCCCACGACCACGGCGTCATCCACCGCGACATCAAACCCGGCAACATCCTCGTCAGAGCCAACGGCCAGGCCGTCCTCACCGACTTCGGGATCGCCAGGTCCGGCGCCGCCGGCGACCTCACGGCCACCGGCGCGGTCATGGGCACCGCCTCCTACATCGCCCCCGAGCAGGCCGAAGGCACCGGAGTCCTCCCGGCCTCCGACATGTACTCCCTCGGCGTGGTCGCCTTCCACGGCCTCACCGGGCGGCGCCCGTTCGACGCCGAGAACCCGATCGAGCTGGCCCTCCACCACGTCCGCACCCCCGCCCCGCCGCTGCCGCCCGAGATCGCCCCGGGCGTTCGGGCCTTCGTCGAACGCGCCATGAGCAAGAACCCCTCGCACCGCTTCGCGACCGGCGCCGACATGGCCGGGGCGGCGCGCGCCTCCCTCACGGCCCACCCGCCGACCTCGCTCATGCCGAGCGGCCCGCCAGCACCGAACCCCGGCGCCGGCGTCGTCGGCATGGGCGGCCCGCTCGCCGCCGTCGCCGACCCGCCCGCCGTCGGCCCGCCGCCCGGTGAGATCAACATGGGCGCGCCCGTCCAGCCCGCCCCGAAGCCCGGTGTGAACAAGACCCTCGTCGGCACCCTCGTGGGCGTGGTTGCGCTGGCCCTCATAAGCGGTATGGTGTGGCTGCTGCTGCAGAACCTCGCCGGCGATGACCCCGGTGCAGAGGAGACGGTCGAACCGGCGGACCGGCAGACCATCCAGCCCACCGACGAGGAGACACCCGACCAGTCGGATCAGACCGAGACGCCGTCGCAGCCCGAGAGGTCCGAGGACCCCGGGAACGGTGGCCCGTCCCACGGCTGCCTGCCGGGGAGCAACTGCGAGGACCGATAGCGGCCTTTCCGGCCGACCGCTGCGATTAGAATCAATCCGCGATGAACGGAACACGAGGACGTAAACGGCGATGACGACAGAGCCCCGCCTTCTCGGCGGCAGATACGAGATCGGCGAGGTCGTCGGCTACGGGGGGATGGCTGAAGTCCACCAAGGCCGCGACCTGCGTCTCGGCCGCGACGTGGCGGTGAAGCTCCTGCGTGCCGACCTCTCTCGCGACGAATCGTTCCTCGTGCGGTTCCGCCGCGAGGCACAGAACTCGGCCTCGCTGAACCACCCCAACATCGTCGCCGTCTTCGACACCGGTGAAGAGCACGGCATCCCCTACATGGTCATGGAGTTCGTCACCGGCCGGACCCTCAAGGAGGTCCTCATCGCCGAGGGCCGCTTCGACTATGTGAACGCCTGCGAGATCGTCGCCGACATGTGCTCGGCGCTAGATTTCAGCCACAAGCACCACATCATCCACCGCGACGTCAAACCCGGCAACGTGATGCTGTCCGACACCAACCAGGTGAAGGTCATGGACTTCGGCATCGCCCGGGCCCTGGCCAGCGGCCAGGCCACCATGACCCAGACTTCTGCGGTGATCGGCACCGCCCAGTACCTCTCGCCCGAGCAGGCCCGCGGCGAGACCGTCGACGGCCGCTCAGACGTCTACGCTGTCGGCTGCGTCCTGTATGAGCTCCTCGTCGGCCACCCGCCCTTCACCGGCGACAACCCCGTCTCCGTGGCCTACCAGCACGTCCGGGAGGACGCCAGGCCTCCGTCCGAGCTCAACCCGGCCGTGCCGGCGAGCGTGGACGCCGTGGTCATGAAGGCGCTGTCGAAGAACCCCGAGAACCGGTACCGCACGGCCGGGGAGATGCGCGAGGACCTCATCCGCGCCGCCCGGGGCGAGGCCGTCGGCGCGCCCATGGTCATGGGCGCCGAAGCGCGCACGCAGATCATCGGCGGTGCCGACTCGACCGCGCCGATCTCCCCGATAGAGACCCAGTCCAGCCGCAGGAGGCCGTGGCTCGTCGCCCTCGGGGTGATCGCCGCGCTCGCGCTGGTCGGGCTGGCGGCCTGGGGCATCATGCGCGCCATGGAGACGCCGCCCACCGTGATCGTCCCCCAAGTGGTCGGCCTGAGCGAGGAGGAAGCGACCGAAAGGCTCACAGAAAGTCGTCTCGGCTTCGTGGTCGAGCGGGAGGCAGCCACGGACGTCAACGACGACCGGATCGATTCGGTCATCGAGCAGTCCGAGGAACCCGACTCGGAGGTTGGGGAGGGCACCGAGGTGACCATCGTCGTCCTGGACCCGCCGGGCGAGGTCGAGATGCCCAATGTCGTCGGCGATGACGTCGACGAGGTCCGAGAACTGCTCGAAGGCGACGACTACCAGTTCGTCGTCACAGTGGAAGAGGAGTCGAGCGCCAGACCGGCCGGGGAGGTCCTCGGTCAGGACCCGCGCGAGGGCGAAATGCTCGACAAGGGCTCCGAAGTGACGCTCACGGTCTCCGAGGGCGGCCAGTCACAGGTCCCGGACCTGTTCGGTCTGGTTGAGAACGTCGCCATCGACCGGCTGCAGAACGCGGGCTTCGAGCCGGAGGTCGTCTACGGCACCGGCGGCGGCTCGGTCGGCGCGGTCTACTCGCAGAGTCCGGACGCCGGCTCCACCGAGCCCGACGGGACTACGGTGACCATCACCGTCCAGGGGGTCGAAGTCGTCTGGGACGAGGCCACGACGGCCCAGGACCTCCAGACCACGCTCGAAGCCGCCGATCTCAACGTGACGATCGAGGGCGATGAGGGCGCCACCGCCATCGAATCGGTCTCCGGACCCGACGGCGCCCTCAGCAGCGGCGACGTGGTGGCCGTCGGCAGTGACATCACCATTGTCACGGTGCCGGAGGACGAAGGCGGAGGTGGCGGCGGTGACGACCCTCCGACCGATGAGGAATGCAATCCGCTCACCGATCCCGAGTGCGACCCTGACGGGGACGACGGCGAGGGCTAGTCGATGCTTCAGCTCTTGAAGGTCGTGCTGAGTTGTCGTCGGCCGGGTTGCTTGTAAATTGTGCTGGATTGAGTTTCAGGCGTCTTAGCGATGACGAGGTAGTGGTTGGCCCGGAGCGGTGTCTTCGGCTCCACGGTGCCTCTCGCTTGGGCTTCAATCGATCAGCGACGAAAGAGCTGAGTGGAGGTCGGGGGCGGGTCGTCGGCCACGGAGGCCGGTCGTGGGGAGCAGGAGTGGGACTCTAGGGGCCGGTTCGGCGGCTGCGGCGGGCGCTGTGGGCGTGGGTTCGGGGGCTGTGAGGGGATGCCGGTTCGGGACGGCCGGGAGGGGGAGCCGGTTCGGGCCGGTCGAGCACGGAGTCTCGGGCCGCTCGGGTTTGCTGTTCTGGCTCTGAGCACGGGGAATGGCTCGAAGCCGTTTCCGGTTTCGAGCTGGCGGCGGTATGAGGCGCCTTCCCCGCCGCGGCCTCCCGCGGCGGGCAGGTTAAGAACGGGATGGGATCTTCGATCACGTTCGAGCGCACCGGGATCAGCGGTTTATTCGTCTTCGGGTGTACCAGGCGCATCGCCGCGACCGGGGCGGCTGGTGAGGCCGCGTCTGCTGGTGGTGTGGTCGGTGTGGGGGTGTGCTCGTCTTCGGGGCCGGAGCGTCCGCCCGGTCCGGAGCCCAGATTGAAGTCCTGTTCGGAGT
>NZ_JAKZEW010000039.1:0-16733 GCF_022548875.1 Glycomyces sp. L485
GTGTGGATGACCTTCGACTTCTCGCTCCGCTCCGACCCGTTTGTCATCGTCTTCGCCATCACACACCCCCTCCGTCATCCAAGCTTTCGAACAATCTCCCTGTTTCCGACTGTTCGTCCTATACTTCAATGATACGGGCCTGACCAGCAGAAATCATCACCTGATAGGGGGAGAAACCCCTCATGTTCGGGCCCGGACCGCCTGCCGCGCAACACAACACGAGCAGAACTCACCCACCAAAACCACCCGGCGCGCACCCGACCCCCGCAACGCACCCCGGGATACCCTCCACCTCCCCGTCGCCGCCGCCCTTGGCGCACAACAACCACCCACGTGAAAGACGCCGCCCGCGAACAAGGGCCATTTCCGGCCTCCCCAGGCTCCCCACATGCACCACCAGCCACCGGTGACCAGCCGACCGCACCTCCCAAGACACCTAGGTCGCAATCTCACCCCGACGGAGAAAGACGTGCGAAACAGCAAACTTTCTCCCCAAGCGCCCGCGCCCAGCGCTCCGGAGCCTACGACTGCCTTCTGACCAACACCTGCGTTCGGTGTGACACCGACAATCGCCTCCGCTCGCCTGTCCGTTTCCGGCAGGTGGTTCGATTGGTCGATGATGAGGGGAATCGAGGAGCTGGGCTGGCGGACGACGCCGATGGGTGAGATCAGCCTGCGACGCCGGTACGACCCGGCTGTGGAGAAGGACGTGTACGAGGTCAAGCTCGACGAGGAGTTCCTGATGTCGAGCCTGTTCACGGTGGCCGAGATCGAACTGGCGTGGCTCGGACTGGAACGGACCGAGGGCGACCACCTCGACGTGATCGTGGGCGGCCTCGGCCTCGGCTACACCGCCCAGGCGGCCTTGGAGGACCCGAGAGTCGACACGCTCACCGTCATCGAGTACTCCGACGCAGTCATCGACTGGCACGAACAGGACCTGCTCCCCGACACCGCCGGTCTGGCTGCCGACGATCGGGTCCGCCTGGAACAGGCCGACTTCTTCGCGGCCGCGACGAGCACCGAGGGTTTCGACCCGGAGCGGCCCGGCCGCGAGTACGACGCGATCCTTCTTGACATCGACCACTCGCCCCGCAACGTCCTGCATTCACCGCACGCCGCCTTCTACACCTCCGACGGCATGGGGGCCATGTCCGCTCACCTCCGTCCCGGTGGCACCTTCGCGCTGTGGTCCGACGACCCGCCCGACGACGAGTTCGTCTCCACGCTCGGCCAGGTCTTCACCGACGTCGACGCGCGCCGCGTCTGGTTCGACAACCCCTTCACCGGAGGCCGCCACTCCAACACGGTCTACGTTGCCACCAAGGCCTGACAGGAAGGCGACCGCGATACGTTCGAGGCGCTCGCACGCGGGGCTGCCGTTCGGTCGTTGCGGCCTGCCGGTGAACGCCTCTCAGAAGCCGGCCTCGCGGTCGTAGTCCGCGGGCGGTACGCGCGCGGGAACCGGGTCAGCGGCTCGGAGCGAGTAGGCGCCGGATCGCCTCCAACTGGGCGTCCGCCAAGCGGTCCAGTTCGGTCTCGGTGAGGTCGTCCATGTTGGCCACCGACCACTCGTCCATCACCCACAGGACGGCCCGGACCAGCTCGCGTTGGAGGGACGCCGGCAGGTCGTCGCCGACGGCGCCGGCCGACCGGCCCGCTTCGAGGGCCCCGTCGATCCAGTCGTCGATTCGGGCCCGCGTCCGGGCGAGCGACCGCGGCGCGTCCGGGAGGTAGAAGAGCTTCGGCAGCGTCGCGAAGACCGGGTTCTCCTTGGCGGCCTTCGCCAGCCGGGCGGTGAGCCTCCGAATCCGGGCCCAGAAGTCCCCGTCGGCCAGCTCGGCGGGGGAGGGGAGGTCCAGGGTCGAGGCCAGCGCCGCCCCCACATCGCCGACCACCGCGTTGAACAGGGCCTCCTTCGAGTCGAAGTAGTGGTAGAAGGAGCTCTTGCTCATGCCCCTGGCCCGGATGATGCGGTTCAGCGAGGCGCGTTCGTAGCCGGACTCCGCGAACTCCGCCGCCGCCTCCTCCAGCAGCGCCCGCCGCCGCTCCGGAGGCAGCACTCCCGCTTCGCGTTTCTGCATGCCGCCAAGGATAGCAGCGCAGTGGACCGCATGGTCCACTCGCGTGCTACCTTGGAGTGGACCGAGTGGTCCAGAGGATTGGAGAGACCGTGCTCAAGGAGACTTCGATACGAACGCAGGTCGAGGCGTCGCGCGGCGACCGGCTTCGCGTCCTCATCGTCGGCGCGGGTATCGCCGGGCTGACGCTCGCCCAGCTGCTCAGGCGCCGAGGACTTGCGCCGGTTCTGGTCGAGCGGGCGGGACCCGACGCCCCGAACGGCTACATGCTCGCGCTCATGCCGCTCGTCGACCCGGTCTTCGAGGCGCTCGGTGCGACCGAGGCGTACCGCTCGGGCTCGGTCGCCATGAACCGCTTCCGCATCCGCGACCGGCGCGGCTCCGTCATCCGCGAGTACACCATGGGCGGCCTGCTCAAGGCCTACGGCGATTACCGCGGCGTCAGCCGCGGCGACCTCATGGAGGTCCTCGCATCGTCCGGCGGCGCGGTGACGCACGGGATCACCGTCACCGGACTCGAACAGCCGGGCTCGGTCGTCGCCGCCGCCTTCGACGACGGGAGCGAGGCCGAGTTCGACGCCGTCATCGTCGCCGACGGCCTCCATTCGGCCACCCGCGACCTCGTGCTCACCCCCGAGCAGGTCAAGGTCTACGACACCGGCTGGGGCGGATGGGTCGTCTGGACCGACGCCGATGAGGACGACGATCTCGGCGAAGAGCTCTGGGGTGTCGGCGCTTTCGTCGGCACTTACCCCGTCAATGGCCGGCTCGGCGCCATAGTCTGCGGCTCGCGCGACGACGCCCACGCCGGACTCGACTCGTTCGTAGCCCGGCTGCGCACCGCGGTCCCCACCGCCGGCGACCGCATGGCGCGCGTCCTCACCGAAGCCGTCGACGGGCGCGACGCCTACTACTGGTCGCTCACCGATTGCCGCAGCGCCACCTGGTCGTCCGGGCGGATCGGGCTGGTCGGCGACGCCGCCGCCGGTTTCCTTCCCACCGCCGGGATCGGCGCCGGCATGGCCATGGAGTCCGCCTGGGTCCTGGCCGACCGCCTCGCCCGGAGCGATCCCGCCGACGTCCCCGCCGCGCTCGTCGGCTACGAGAAGGCCCAGCGGCCGCGTGTTGAAGCGGCCCAGGACAACTCGCGCAATCTCGCGCCGCTGCTGTTCAACGATGCCTCCTTCGCGGCGACCCTGCGCGACTGCGCCGCCAGGTACATCCCCCTCGGCATCATGCTCGGCCCGATCCGCAAGCTCCTCGAAGACCGGCCCGCGGGAGTTCACTAGAGCCCGATGCCGGTGGGACACGCGACGGCGTCTCCTATTCGGTCACCGACGCCCCCGGCCGCGTCCCGCTCGCGATCAATGCCGAAGACCTTTCGGGTGATTCCGTCCGCCTTCGCTACGGGGCACACCGGCGCGAAGTCCACGCCGTCGGAGATGTCAAGCAGCCCTTCGGGTTGAACATCTGAATCACCGTCGACGGCATCGATCCCGTCCCGATGCCGATCCCGGACGGGCAGACCGAGAGGCAGGCGCTTTGCTCTGTGGCCGACGAACGACGCGGGCATCCCGCGTACAGATCTGGAGGAGGCGATCGCGCCGAGGCGGACGTACGCTTGACAATGTGAGTGAGCGCACAAGCACCGCAGGTGAGGAGGCGCGCCGGCGGCGAACGCGTCTGGTCGAGAAGCTGCGTGGGAGCGGATCCATTCGAACCGCGCGGGTGGCCGAGGCGATGCTCGCCGTGCCCAGACACGTCTTCGTCCCCGAGGCGCCGCTCCGGGCCGCCTACGCGGACGACGTGTTCGTCACCAAGCGCAACAACGAGGGCGTCCCCGTCAGCTCCGCCTCCCAGCCGGCCATCGTCGCCGAGATGCTGGAGCAACTGGACGTCAGGCCCGGCCATAAGGTGCTGGAAATCGGCGCCGGTACCGGCTACAACGCCAGCCTGCTGGACGACCTGGTCGGGCCTGAGGGGTCAGTCGTCGCGGTCGATCTGGACGCAGACACCGTCAAGAGGGCCCGTGACGCACTGGAGGCAGTCGGCCGCCGCCGGGTCGAGGTCGTGCACGGCGACGGCGAACTCGGCCACGCAGACGGCGCACCCTACGACCGGATCATCGTCACCGTCGGCACCTGGGACCTTCCTCCCGCGTGGTGGGACCAGCTCGTAGACGGCGGCAGACTCGTCGCGCCGCTCCAGATCCGCAGCTCCGAGCACTCGATCGCCTTCGAGCTCTCCGGGGGCGTCATGCGCAGCCGGTCAGTCATCACCTGCGGATTCATGCCGATGCGCGGCCTCGGCTCGTACGAGAGCCGGGTCGTGGAGCTGTCCGAAGGCCGCATCATCGCCTTCCACGCAGACGAGGAGGTCGAGGTCGGCGGCGCGCGCGGCGTCCTGGACGAGCGCGGCGCCACCGTCTGGACCGGAGTCCGCATCGCGCCCGGCGAGGACACGGCGCAGCTGTCGCTGTGGCTGGCGTGCGGGTTCAGCGGTTACGGGCGCATGAGCGCGCCGTTCGGCGACCACGGCAAACTGCGGCTCTTGCTCCGCTGGGCCAACCCGGGGATCGTCGACGGCCGCGCGTTCGCGTATCTGGCGTGCCGTCGCACCGCCGATGGGAGCGCTATCGAAGCCGGGGTGTGCGGGCACGGGCCCGGCGGGGCCGACCTCGCGGAACGGGTCGCCCGGCAGGTCCGGGTCTGGGACCGCGAGTGCCGCGCCGAGCGCCGTCTCCAGATCGAGGCCTACCGCGAGGGCGTCGGACCCACTGTGGAGGGATGGTTCGTGGTTCCCAAACGGCACAGCCGCCTCGCGATCCGCCTCGCCTAGCGTCGCGGTGGGGCGGTGCTGCCGCGGATCACCAACTCGGCCTCGCACACGATCCGGCCGCTGTTCGAGGGCACGGCCTCCCGAGCGCCGGGCGGGTCGACGATCCGCCGCAACGCCGCCTCGACCATGGCCTCCACCGGCTGACGCACCGTCGTGAGCGCCGGGACCGAGTCCCCGGCGTCGGGGATGTCGTCGAAGCCTGTCACCGAGACGTCCTCGGGGACACGCAGGCCGAGCAGGCCCGCCGCGGCGATGCCGCCCAGCGCGCCCTTGTCGGAGGCGAACACCACCGCAGTCGGCGGGTTCGGCAGGCTCAGCAGATCGGTCATCGCCCGCTGCGCCGCGGGCCGGTGGAACGCGCCCTCCCGGCACCATTCGGGACGCAGCGGCAGGCCGGCGGCCCGCATCGCGGCCCGGAACCCGTCCAGACGCTCCTGTGCCGGCAGCGAGGACGGATTGCCGATGACCACGGCGATGTCCTTGTGGCCCAGCTCGATGAGGTGCTCGGTGAGCCGGTATTCGGAATCGCGGTTGCTCAAATGGACGGTGGTGAGCGCCCGGTCCTGCTCGGTCGCCGGATCGATCACCACGCTCGGGATCTCCGTGTCCCGCAGGTAGTCCACCTGTGCCTCGGTGAAGTCGACCATGATTCCGAGGACTCCGCTGGTGCCGCGCGCGGCGACCTGGTCGAGCCAGCGCCTCGGCGGAGTCGGACGCGACTGGTCGATCTGTGCGGTGCTCACCACGAGGTTCAGGCCCCGCTCGGCAGCCGCCCGATCGACGCCGCTGAGCAGCGTCGAGGACCATGCCGAGTCGAGCTCGTGGATGACGACATCCAATAGCGCTGAGCCGACCTTCGCGGATCGCGCCGGGGACGAGGGCATCGGATAGGCGTTCCGCCGCAGCGCGGCGCGCACGCGGGATCGGGTGTCGGCCGCCACGTCGGCGCGGCCGTTGACGACTTTGGAGACCGTGGAGACCGAGACGCCCACCTCGCGGGCGATGACGGCGAGCTTAACCGGGGATCGCACGTGTCCGGTCACCGCTGACCTCCTGGTCGATTCGTTTCGCTCTCCTAGATTAGTCGCCCGGCGGGTGGCCAGCTAAGGTGCAGCGGTGCGAACGACCGCAGAGGTCCTGCTCTGGATCACCCCCAAGATCTTCGACGACTTGTGCCGGCCCGCCGCGGCGGTCGGGGCCTTCTTCGATCACTACCGCGACTGGATCGACGGCCGGCGCGCGACGATTCTGTTCGCCGCCGGAAACGGCGACCACGTCCTCAACTACGCGGGGCGCGGCGGCCGGCTCGACCGGTTCGACTGGGCCCGATACAACGCCTTCGCGCCGGGCCACGATCAGGACCGGCTGCGCCGCGACCACAATCGAGACTGGCTCGACCGCGTCCGCGAGGGCGGCGAGCGGTCGGAGAACCCGTACGCGGCCGGACCGATGATGATCCTGTCCGAGCAGGTCATGGATTATGAAGTCCTCGCCGGGATCTACGCGACCGTCCGTGCCGAGGCCGAGTCCAGGAATGTCGACATCCGCCTGCTGGAGTACCTGGACCCGAGCCCGGAGCGCTGCGCGAGCGAGTGGAAGCGTCGGCGCCACCCAGAGGTCTCGCAGGGCGCCGGTAGCGGCGAACCCGGCGTCATCGATACGACAGTGCCTCTTCGAGGTGACGGCTTCCGCTACGCCGCCTGGCCCGACGGGATCCCCGAGGGCCTGCCGGCCGGGGACTTCGCGGCGGCGCAGGCTGCCGCGTTCTGCGCCGACTTCGGCCTCGACGGCGTCTTGCTCGGCGACCAGTTCGGGCTCGTCGGCCTCCGAGACCCGGCCAACGCCCCCGAGCCGACCGACGAGCGGCGCGCGGGCGTCGAACGCTTCTTCACGCAGCTGCGCGAGCGGATGGGGAACCGGCTCGTGTACTGGATGGACACCCACTGGCCCGCCGAGGTGGAGCGGGAGGCGTGGTGCATGACCGACGCCGCCTACGCCTCCTTGGACGCGATCGTCGCCTCCGCCGGCGCCGTCCCGACCGAGCGCGGCCGGATCGTGCCGAACCTGCGCAGCAAGTCCACCCTGTCGGGGCCGAGCGTCATCATGGGCCTGGACTTCGTCGACCCCTGGCGCTGGCACCGCGCCTACCTGGACGACCGGCGGACCTACCTTTGCCAACGGGAGGTGCTCGAAGACTGCGCGGAGTTGATCGACGGGGTCACCTTCTTCGCCAACGACACATTCGGGCAGTTCGTCAGAGCGGACCCCCTGGCCGAGACCCTCGCGACCCTGAGCCGCGCCGAGAAGCGGGCGTCCTAGGACGGCGGCGACGAGGGGATAGGGGAACTCCGAGGACTGCGGTCCTCCGTCTCAGGTCTTGGTCGGGTATGCGACTCGCGGCGGAGGGCGAAGTCGCACCGCGGGGGTAGCGTCGGTGGCAACCGCCAACACCCAGCGGAGGAACAACGATGTCCGAAACCAGTACCCTCGAACCGCCCGCGGCCGAGACCACCCCGGCCGCCGAACCCCCGGCGAAGGCCCCGATCAGCCGACTGTGGGCCTACGCCCGCCCCCACTGGAGACTGCTCCTCATCGGAGGGTCGCTGTCCTTTCTCGGAGGGGTCACCGGCCTGATCCAGCCTCTCATCGCGATGGAGGTCATCGAGGCCCTCTCCGACGACGCCTCGCTGCGCAACCCCCTGCTGCTGCTCGCCGGCATCGTCGTCGTCGGCGGCGTCCTGAGCGCCGTCGGTCCCTACCTGATGCAGATCGCCGGGCAGGACGTCGTCCTGTCGGTGCGCAAGAGCCTCATCGGCAACCTCGTCCGCCTCAAAATCGTCGAGGTCGACCGGCTCCGACCCGGCGACCTGGTCTCCCGGCTCACCTCCGACACGAACCTGCTGCGAACCGTCGCCAGCACCACCGTCATCGGCGGGGTCACCGACTCGTTCATGATCATCGGCGGCATCGTCCTCATGGCGTGGCTCGACATGGTCCTGTTCGGTACCACCATGGCGATGGTCGCTCTGGTGACGGTCACGATGCTGTACATCATGCCGAAGATCCAGAACGCCACAGTCGACTCACAGAAGGCCTTGGGCGACATGGGATCGCTGTTGGAGCGCATCTTCAGCGCCTTCCGCACCGTCAAGGCCTCCAGCGCCGAGGAGCACGAGGTCGCACGCCTCGACGAGGCCGCCACTGCCGCCCGGGACAAGGGCGTCACCGCCGCACTGTGGGAAGGGCTTGCGGGCGTCGCCGCGTGGATGCCG
Source organism: Glycomyces sp. L485 (assembly GCF_022548875.1). Taxonomy (GTDB): domain Bacteria; phylum Actinomycetota; class Actinomycetes; order Mycobacteriales; family Micromonosporaceae; genus Glycomyces. The sequence goes on from NZ_JAKZEW010000039.1 coordinate 8,192, forward strand.
ATCAACATCGCCTTCCTCATGGTCCTCGGCGTCGGCGGCGCGCGCGTCGCCTCCGGCTCGATGGAGGTCGGGACTCTCATCGGCTTCCTGTTGCTCCTGTTCTACCTGATGGGGCCGATCAACGGCCTGGTCGCGTCGCTCTCACAGCTCCAGACCGGACTGGCCGCGGTCAAGCGCATCGAGGACATCGCGAACCTGGACGCCGAGGAGCCCGCGAACGGAGCCCTCGTCGAGACCGGCGACGGACCGGCTCGCGTGGCGTTCCGCGACGTCACCTTCCGCTATGCCGACGACCTCCCGTTCGTCCACCACGGCGTCACGTTCGAGTCCAGCGGCAAGGGCCTGACCGCGTTCGTCGGCCCCTCCGGCGCCGGGAAGACCACGGTGTTCTCGCTCATCGAGCGCTTCTACCCGGCCGGCGGCGGCTCGGTCGCCGTCGACGGCCGCGAGGTCGCCGAGTGGCCCCTGGCGACGCTGCGCCGCATGATCGGCTACGTCGAGCAGGACGCCCCGGTCCTGCACGGCACTCTGCGGGAGAACCTCGTCATGGCCGCGCCCGACGCGACCGACGCCGAGGTCGAGGACGTCGTGAAGCTCGCGCGCCTGACCGACCTGGTCGGGCGGCTCCCCGAAGGGCTCGATTCGCCGATCGGCTACCGGGGCATGACGATCTCCGGCGGGGAGCGCCAGCGCGTGGCGATCGCGCGGGCGCTGCTGCGGAAGCCGAGGTTGCTGCTGCTCGACGAGGCCACCTCGCAGCTCGACGCCGCGAACGAGGCCGCGCTCAAGCAGGTGATGCTCGACGCCGCCGAGCGCACGAACGTCCTGGTGGTGGCGCATCGGCTGTCGACGGTCACCAGCGCCGACCAGATCGTGGTGCTCGACGCCGGGCGCGTGCGCGCGGTCGGCTCGCACGCCGAGCTGGTCGAGGCCGACGAGCTGTACCGAGACCTGGCCGCCTCGCAGCTGCTCACCGCCGATCAGGGGTGAAGCCCTAAGGCATTCTCGAAATTTTCGATACTTGATTCGGTCGGACCAGGATGGCTCATAGCAAGCGGTTCCAGTCGTTTGCCGACGTCATTCGAGGAGACATCGACCGTGCGTTCGACCGGTTCGGCACATAGGTGTAGGAACCGGTTCCTCGCCGTGGCCGGCGCAGCTCACATGTTCTTCACGACTAAATGGACGACGACAACCAGGGCTGCCCGTACCTATCGCCGGTCGGCGACACCGTCGCAGTGAAGCGGCGGTTTTCCGTTGCGCGTCGATCGCCGACGCGCCGAATCGCGCGATTTCCATCAGCGTTCAGAGGGCGTTCACGGCCGTGCGACGCGGGAGACGGCCTCGGTCGTTGTACTGGGGACCCCAGAACCCGACTGAGAAGAGGATGAAGCGAATGTCCCGCAAGGGTGCTGCTCTCCTTCGCGGCCTCGCCGCGACCGCCGCTGCAGGCATCGTGGCCACCGTGGCCGCCACTCCCGCCGCCGCCGAGCCGAAACACGAGCCTTCCGGTGAACCCGTCGTCATCGCCCACCGCGGCGCCAGCGGCTACGTCCCCGAACACACCATGGAGGCATACAGGCTCGCCGTCCGGCTCGGCGCCGACGTAATCGAACCCGACCTCGTGCTCACCGCAGACGGCGAGCTGCTCGCCCGCCACGAGCCCGAGCTGAGCGACACCACCGACGTCGAGGCCCGCCCCGAGTTCGCCGACCGCAAGACCACGCGCGACGTCGATGGCACCGAGATGACCGGTTGGTTCGCCGACGACTTCACCGTCGCCGAGCTCAAGACGCTCCGCGCCGAGGAGCGCCTCCCCGAGCTGCGGCCCCGCAGCGCCGCCTGGGACGGCAGGTTCGAACTCGTCACCTACGACGAGATCCTCGACTACGTCGAGGGACTCGGCCGCGAGGTCGTCACCTACCCGGAGATGAAGCACCCCGCTTACTACGACGACATGGGGCTGAGCATCGAGGACGCCCTGGCCGAGACGCTCGCCGAGCGCGGACTGGACGAAGAGGCCTCCCCGGTGTGGGTGCAGTCCTTCGATTACGAGAGCCTCGTCGAGATCGGCGAGGCCATCGACAACCCCATCGGTCTGAACATCGGCGGCTCGGGGGCGATCTCCGACGCCGACCTCGACCTGTACGCCGAGACACTCGACGCGATCAGCCTGTCCAAGAACCGCATCGTGCCGCGCGACGCCGACGGCCGCCTGCTCGATGCCACCGACGTCATCGAGCGCGCCCACGAGCGCGGCCTGGAGGTCCACGTGTGGACCTTCCGCAATGAGAACGCCTTCCTGCCGGCCGATTTCCGCCGTGCGCACGGGGACGCGGAGTGGGGCGACTACATGGCCGAGTACGAGCTGTTCTACGACCTCGGCGTCGACGCCGTCTTCAGCGACTTCCCCGACAGCGCGATCGCCGCGAGGGACTGACCGGCCGGGTCCGGCCCGCGACTCCATCGAGCGCCGAGGGGCCGCCCCAGTCGACGGGGACGACCTCTCGGCCCTGTCTCCGGGCGACGACCGGGCCGACCGGGAACCGCTCGCGCTCGGCCAGGCGGCGGTCGCGAGGGGGAAGTCGGCCATGGGTCGACCCGAAGTGATTAATGAAAACCATGTTCATTAGGGTGTGGGCATGGCAGTTCCGAAACGGCGCCTCTCGCGCTCGAACACCCGCAAACGCCGCTCCCAGTGGAAGGGCCGGGCCACCGCGCTCCAGGCCTGCCCGTGCCCGAGCAAGGCGGTGATCCGGCCGCACCACGTCTGCACGCACTGCGGCCAGTACAAGGGCCGCCAGATCCTGGAAGAGTGACCACCGGTACAGGTCGATTTCGAAATGGACAGTCTGGAAGCGGATTCCCGTCGCGTGCTCAGCCGCGCCTGGCGTCCTCGCGTCCGTGTGCCGCGATGATCGCTGACCTCTCGATCTCGGCCGTCGTCACTCCGGCGTCCCGGTCCCGCCGTGGCAGGGTCCTCCGGCCTCCGGCACGTGCCGGCTCCCGGCGAACAAGCCGATGAAGTCCGCGAACCGGGGGTCGTCGACGCCGTCGAGTTCGAGCCGGTACCCCCACGCGGACATCACGGTCCCCTCGACTCCGGGGTAGGGGCTCGCCAGGACGTACATGTGGTCGCGGACGGCGACGCCGATCCGCTCCACCGAGTCCGCGTCGAGCTCCGGGGCGTAGGCGATCCACACGGTCCCGTGCTCCATCGCGTGCACGGCGTGCTCGTCCTTGATCGGCTCCGAATAGAACCCGCAGTTCTGCCATACGGGGTGGTGCGGACCTCCGGCAGGCGGCCGCAACCGGTATTCGACCGTCTCCGTCGTATGGTCCCCGGCGCCGCTGACGTCGACGGTCTGGAGTCCTTCGATTCGCTCCACACCCTCGGGCCCGCCCTCGTCGCCTCCGATGAGGAGGTACGCTCCGCCCGCGAGGGCGAGGGCGGCCCCGGCCGCGGCGATCACCCCGGCCCTCTTCTTCGGCCGGGCCCGCGCGGGCTCGTGGAAGACCTCTACCACTGCCGGTCCCCCCTCGGTCCCTCCAGCCAGGGCACCCGCGCTCCGAAGGCGCCTCGCAGCAGGGCGAGGCCGGTTCCGGCCAGGCCGGTGAACAGGCCCACCGTCTCGTGGCGCTGGTGCCCCCAGCCGCTCAGCCACGCCCCGCGGCGATGGGCCTCGACGAACGAGGCCGCCAACCGCCGATCCGCGTACTCGGGCGCCCCTGCCAGGCGCAGGAACTCCAGGTTCCCCAGGTCGCCGTGGCACAGGCAGTCGTTCCGCTCGAATCCGCGTCTCTTGGTGGTGTTCACCGCGTGAAAGACCTCGTCGGCGGCCCCAGCCACGTCGAGGTGCGCCGACATGAGGCGGCGCGCCGCGCCGATGCCGGGGGCGCCGTTGCACCAGGCGACTGGCAGGTCTTCCACCGGGACGTCCGCCTCGCGAAGGTCCCTCCAGTTCTCGGCCTCCTCTATGTACAGGCTCCGCTCATACCGGACGGCCGCGAGCGCGGCCTCAGCGAACCGCGGCTCCCCGGTCCTCGAGTGCAGCGCCGCCAGGGCGTGCGCGATGCCGGCCGCGCCGTGTGCGTACCCGGCAAGAGGCAGGTTCGCCACCGGTGTCGCCCAACCGATCCCCGACTCCTGCGGCTCGGCGGCGCGAAGTACGGCATCGCCGTACTCGCCGGCGACGGCGAGCAGCTCGTCGTCCTCGACCGTCTCGTGGGCGTTGAGAAGCACCAGCACCAGCCCGGCGGCGCCTTCGAGGAGGTCGGCGCTCACGGCGCCGGCCCTTCCCGCGAGCCGCATCGCCTCGTCGCGCGCTCTGGAGAGCATCGAGCCGTCGAGCCGTTCGGCCCGGACGATCGGCGCCAGGTTGTCGGCGGCGGTGAAGCCGGACCAGAACCGGTCGAACAGGCGGTCGCGGTAAAGGCCGTTGAACAGGTGGTCGGGGTGCCGCCCGGCCTCCAGCGCGAGGGCGTACGTGGCCGTCGCGCGCACGATGTGGCGCACGCTCACGTCGGCGCAGCCGCGCATCATCGCCGCGAAATCCTCCTTGCGGCCCTCGATGATCCGGTAGGCCCCGGTGAACCCCTCGACGATGTCGGCTACGTGTTCGGAGGCGGGCCTCGGTGCGCCGTCGAGGGTCGGCTGGTTGTCGGTCGCCTCCATCTCCACGATGACCCGTTCGCCTCGCATGCGCGTCGTGCCGTCCTCGGCCCAGCGGAGCACGGCGTTCGGCGAGAGCTGGCCCTGCGAGTCGCCGAGGCCGCTGAGATCCGATCCCTTCCTGCCGTCGGGGTCCTCCAGGTAGAACGGGAGCAAGCCCGTGGCGAGCACCGAGTCGGACACTAGGCTGTAGGCCCGGTAGGTCGCCGAAGTCTCCCGAGAGGGCCGGTGGTGGACGTGGAAGAGCGTCTCCAGATCGAGGAGCAGGGGGTGGTCCCCTACCGCCATGAGGTTCTCGCGGTGCAGGTCCGAGGTGCCGAGGGCGTACAGCAGGGCCATCAGGCCGCCCTGGCGGCGGTAGAACCTGCGCACGCCTTCGGCCTCGCCGCAGTCGCGGTGCCGGACGAACTCCTGCCACTGGCACCGCTCCGCGCAGACGGTGCGGGGGCTGCGGAGGCTCGGCTCGAAGCCGTTGTCGTTGAGCCACTCGGTGAACCGGGCGAAGGCGGCGTCGGCCTCGCCCGGTCTCGGCTTGTAGACCATCCTGCCGCCCGTCTCCGTCTCGAAGACCAGTGTGGTCCGGCCGCCGCGATGGGGGTCGGACTTGCCCGGCTCGATCCCCACGATCCGCTCGGCGGAGCCGATGCCGATCGCCCCCAGGCGCCGCCGGTCGCGCCGGTAGCGGCCGAGGGCCTCGTCGATCGCCCGCACCCTGTCGGTGATCGCCGTGACGAGCAGGCGCGGGACGACGGGGTAGCGCGTCGTCGCGTCGGTGAACCACTCCAGTTGCGAAATCCGGGACCGGAAGTGGTCCAGCCGCTCGGCGTCGGTCCCTCCCGGCAGGTCGCCGCGCAGGCTTGCGACGTTCAATTCGAGCGCCAGCACGCTCTGCATGGTCGCCACCAGCCGTGGTGCGAGATCGCTCGCGAGCCGCCTCGCCAGCGGCTCAGGGGCGACGACGAGATCCGCATGCCGGTCCAGCACGGCGCGCATCCGCACTCGCCGCCGCGGCGGTCCGCGAAGTCCACGAGGAGACCGGCCTGCGCATCGACCGCGAGGACCTCCACGGCCCCGTCGCCTACGGTGTCTACGTCTGCTTCCCGCACGGCCGGCTGCTCGTCCAGAAGAACTGGTACTTCTTCCACCGCGTCGAACGCTTCGCCCCGCGCATGACCGCCGGCGCCGGCTACGAACTGGGCCTCGGCTTCGACTGGCTGCCGATCGGGGCGCTCGGGTCGAGCGACGGCATGATCGAGCCCGAACGCCTGGTGTCCCTGGTCAAACGCCTGCGCGACGGCCACGTCCCGGCCGAGCCGGTCGACCTCGGCGGCTCCCACGGCCCCGTCTTCCCCGGCTGGGACTGACCTCAGGCCCCGGTGCCGTAGAGCCGCAGGAACATCCGCACGCCGTCACCGGCCAGCTCGCGGATCTCCTCCGCGCTGATCGGCAGCGCCCCGAAGAACGTGCGGTCGCTGATCGGCGTGAACGTGAGGAGCGTGTAGTACTCGGCGGCCTTGCCCGCGTCGTCGATGTCGAGCAGGCCGCGGTCGGCCATGCCCTGGAACTTCGATGCGATCTCGCGGAGGGATCGCATCGGGCCCTCGCGCAGCCATTCGTCGAGCACTTCCGGTGGGAGGCTGGTGACCTCGGCGCGGATGGTGCGGCTGAACGCGGTGTGCTCGTCGGGGGCGTCGAGGATCGCCTCGGCGCGGTCGACCGCGAAGTCGGTGAGGTCGGTCTGGAGGTCCAGGATCTTCGACAGGTGCTTGTCGATGAGGATGCTGATGTGCTCGGAGACGTCGCGGACGCCTTCGAGAGCGGCGGTGCGGAAGAGCTCGGCCTTGTCCGCGAAGTGGTTGTAGATGGTCTTCTTGGAGACGCCGGCTTCGGCCGCGATGGCGTCGACGGAGGCCCGCTCGTAGCCTTCCCGTCCGAACACGCGCGTCGCGGCGCGGATCATCGCCTCGCGCTTGTCGGGGCGGCCGCGCCGCGCCGGTGTGGCCTCAGTGCCCATGTCGCCCCTTCCCGTGCGGATGTCCGGGGCAAGTCTAGTGGCCGACGGGCGGGGGCCCCGCCCGTCGGTTCCCGCTAGGACAGGAACGCATCGACGGCCTTCAGGAACGCCTCGGGCTGCTCGGCGAAGCTGATGTGCCCGGAGTCGAGTTCGAGGTATTCGCTGCCGCCGATGGCTGCGGCGAGTTCGCGGGTGAGGCCGACCGGGATGGTCGCGTCGTGCGCGTTGCCGATGACGAGCGCCGGAGCCGCAATGCGGGGCAGCAGGTCGCGGATGTCGAGGCGCAGATCGAGGTCGATGTGGCGCAGTGTGCCCTCGTCCGGCTGCATGGACCCGTTGATGCCCGCGAGGGCGCCGTCGGGGAGTGCGCCGAGGAAGGTCGAGCTGAACGCGGCGGTCGTCGCGAACAGCCCGAAGCGCTCGGGGTCGTCGGCGAAGGAGCGCCACAGCCCGAAGGTCTGCTGGAGGGCGGCGTGGTCGCTGCGGGCCCACCCGGCGATCGAGACGACGCGGGCGACGAGGTGGGGGCGGAGTCCGGCGAGCGCCGCGACGATGGTGCCGCCCAGGGAGAAGCCCATGATGTCGACCGGGCCGGGCCCGGTGGCCTCGATGACCGCCGCGACCTGCTCGGCGAGGGTCTCGACGGTGAGCGGCGTGCCATCGTCCGGGGTGTGAACGGTCCCGGAGAGCTCGGGGAGGACCAGGGTGTGCGTGGCGGCGAAGTGGTCGAGGAGGCCGCCCCAGACGTAGTCGGCGCCGCCGGAGCCGGTGCCGTGGACGAGGACGAGACGGCGATCGGCGCCCGAGGTGGAGGGCACGACGCGGTAGGCGACCTGGGCTGCGTCGACGGGGAGGGTCGGCATGATGGAATCCCTTCGAGAAAACTTTTCGGTTTCCTTAAGAAACCGGTTGGTGTAAATCGAGATTACACCAATCGGCAGAGAAAAGAAACTATCGAGTGTAAAAGTGATCGCCGCCATGCGTTCAAGCGAAACGGCGCCGCCCCCGCTCGATCGAGCGGGGGCGGCGCCGTCAAGGCGTGCCTAGAGCTGGATCTCCGACCGGTCCCCCGACCAGTCCGTGTGGAACGTGCCCTCGCGGTCCACACGCTTGTACGTGTGCGAGCCGAAGAAGTCCCGCTGCCCCTGGATCAGGGCCGCCGGCAGGCGGCGCGAACGCAGCCCGTCGTAGTACGCCAGCGCCGACGAGAAGCCCGGCGTCGGGATCCCCGCCAGCGCGGCCGTCGAAACCACCCGGCGCCACGCGTCCTGCGCGTCCGTCACGATCTTCGTGAACTCCGGCGCCGCGAGCAGCGTCGGCAGTTCGGGGTTCGAGCGCCAGGCCTCGGTGATCCGGTCGAGGAAGCGCGCGCGGTGGTGCTGCAGCAGTTCGAGGCCATCGGCAACTGGAAGCCCGACAAGTGGGTCCTCCCGTTGAGCGTCTTCGCCGACGGCGAGCCGATCGGCGTGCAGATCACCTACGCCACGGACTTCGCGCTCACACGCGAGATCGCGACCTCCTCCTGGCTGACCCTGTCCGCGCACTCGCAGGGGTTCGGCACGGAGATGCGCGCCGCAGTCCTCGCGTTCGCTTTCAGCTCGCTCGCGGCGACCACGATGCTCACCAGGAGCTTCGAGGACAACGTCGCCGCTTGCCGCGTTTCGGAGAAACTCGGCTACAGCCCCGACGGCGTCGAGATCGCCGCGCGTGAAGACGGACGGGCCCACCTCGCTCAACGTTTCCGCCTGTCAGCCACCACGTGGCGAGCCCGGGAGCCGGCGCCTGTCGCCGTGTCCGGATTCGAGGCCGCCCGATCTTGGTTCCTCGGTCCCTGCCCCTGATCGTCCACGATGAAG
>NZ_JAKZEW010000039.1:16828-38721 GCF_022548875.1 Glycomyces sp. L485
TACTACAGCCGGATTTCACGTGGTGACCTCCTGAAACTCCTCCCAGATGTTGAGGTTGCGGCGTTGGTGGTACCACTGTGATCGGGCTTGGTGGCGTCTTGTCCACCATGACCAGTGCCAGCGATGGGCTTCACTGTGGCGGGGGGGCGTGGCTGGCGGCCCAGAGGCGGCGGATCTCGGGCACTGTCAACGGGACCTGGCCCGGATCCTGGGGAGGCGCTTCGTCGGTGGCGCGGGCGGCGCGGGCGCGCCGGTCGGTGCGGGTGCGTAGGCGAGCGGCCGTGACCGAGCAGATCGCGAGGGCCGCGCAGACCAGCACGGTGTGGCGCCTGAGGGCGGTGTAGGTCCTGACCTGGGATTGGTCGAGCCCGAAGTCGTCCTTGGCGGCCTCGAAACACTCCTCGACCGGCCATCGGAGTCCGGCGGCGAGGTCGGCGAAGCGTTCGCCTTTGCGCAGGTAGGCGAGGGTGAGCAGGGCCTGGGTGCCAGCGTTCGGGGTCGGCCACCGTGAGCCGATGGTCCGCGGTGGGTCCGGATGAGCGCGGCCACGCGGCTCAGGGTCGAGGTGGACAGCGGTTGCGCGGCAGGGTGGACATAGCACGAGAGCTCCTGGTAGGCAACGGATTTCAGCAACTGTTGTTCTATCAGGGGCTCTCGTGCTGTGTCAGGACGGGACTGTGCGAAGTCAGCTCGACATCCGTTGCACGACAACTGAACTCAGGCAGAAGGACAGGTTCACTATGTGCAGCTGAACGCCCACTGCGCGGAACCGGTTTCGCCGCTAGCCATCCCGACGCCAGTGGTACCCGCCGCCCCGTTGGGGGAAAGGTCCGCACCGAAATCCTCGTTGCCGACGAACTGATCGGACCATTCGGAATCCGGGTTCGCCCCGTCGACGGTATTCGCTTCCTGAGTACCAATGGTGATCGTCAGCGACGACGTGGCGCCCAAGGCCTGACTCTCGTCGTTCGCGACCGTGACCTCCAACAGGGAGTGACCGTCTTCGGACCAACCGAGGAAATGGCGCCAGCCTTCACCCCATGTGTCGCCATCGATCTCGCACTCTCGCACGTCGGGGAACGAGTATGTCACACCGTCGATCGTGGCGGTTCCGGTGCCCAGTGCTGCGTCGGGCTCGTCGCCACTGGAGTCGTCAGACTGCTCGGTGTTCTGGGGTTGATTCGATTCGGTCGGTTGCGACGGATCATCAGGTCCGGACTCAGAACCGCCGCATCCGACGAGAAACAACGACGCCACAATCACGACCGCAATTTGGGCGACATATGACTTTCTTTCGATTCGCATGCAAGCCAGCGTAGCGTGGCGCCGCAAGCGGTACTACCGCCGGACTTCGGTAGTTGACCTGCGATGATGGCAGGGTTGTGTGTTGTTTCTGATGTGGCTGCAGCGCAACAAGAAGCAGCCACTCGGCGTCTTCCTCGTTGTGACACATGGAAAGCGGCAAGCGGCTGCGGATTCCAGGGTAGCGGTCTCCTCGTGCGAGGCGGTGCTGCGGGCGCTCTTGGCGTCGGTGGCGACGTGTTTCGCGCGGATCGAGTCGCGGTGGAATGCGGGCCAGTATATGCGGGCGTTGATGTCCGATCTGGGTCAACGCAACGGGTGGAGTATCGCCGAGTGGATCGGCCACGCTCGGCCCGACCGGGTGCAGCACCTGTTGGCGGGCGCGGTGTAGGACCACGATGCGGTGATGAGCGCGGTCCGGCGCTTCGCGGCCTGCGCCCTCGACGACCGCGCCGCCGCTTCCCGACTGCGCATCGGCGCGATCGATGAGACCGGGCAGGTCAAGAAAGGCCGTGCCACCGCTGGAGTGCAGCGTCAGCACATGGGCTGCGCGGACGGGGTCGCCAACCGGGATCAACACCGTCCACCTCGCCTACGTGGTCGAAGGCGCAGGGCATGCGCTCATCGCCCACCGGTTGTGGATCCCGGCATTCCAGCTCGCCGATGCCCTCGTGCGAGCGGCGATGGGCCTGTCCGCATCGATGCGCCGTGCCCGTGCCAAGGGCCGGATCGCGATCGACTTGCTGAGCGAAGCGATCCGCGACGGTGTCCGATTCGACTTCGTGGCCGGCGACGAGGTCTACGGAGGCTGCACCGTCCTGCGCCGCTGGTGCGAGCGGATCGGGCAGGACTACGTGCCGCGCGTCAAGAAGACCCACATCCTCGACTTCGGGTCCCGCGGCACCTTCACCTGCGAGCAGGCCGTGAAGCAGTTCGCTTCGACGCGCTGGCACTGGCGGGCGGCCTCGGCCGGGAAAGGATCGAAAGGCGAGCGGGCCTACGCTTGGTACTGGTTCGACACCGCCAGCCCCGGCCATACACTGCTGGTCGGCAAACACCGCTCCAGCGGCAAGCTCGCCTTCCACTACTGCTGGACCCCGCCAGTACTACAGCCGGACTTTGATGTCTGAGCTGGGGTGATGGCGGTGTGTCGGGGACGATTCGATGGTGTTGGGCTGCAACGCAAGACAGCCGCTCTGCGTCTTTTGCCTTGTGAGAGAACAAAAAAGAAGGCAGCGGCCCTCATCGGCCTCGCGGCCGGCAGCGGCATCGCCCGAGCGCTCGCCGCGGTCCTGTCCTCGACCGGCGCTCCGGCCGCGAAGCTGGGCGTCATCGACCTCCCCGCCGCCGCCCTGACCATCGCCGCCGGAGTGACGGTGACCGTCGCCAGCGCGGCCGTCCCCGCCTTCAAATCGGCCCGCACCGCGGCGATCGCCGCGCTCCGCGACACGGCCGCGGCCGCGTCGCACCGAATCGGGCGATTTCGCCTCGCCTGCGGCACCGCGTTCATCCTGGGGGGAGCGGCGGCCTGGGCGATGTCCTTCGAAGCGGGACTCCCGCTACTCGCGCTCGCCGGCGTCGCAGGCTTCTTCGGGGTCGTCATGGTCCTTCCCGCCGTCGTCCCGCTCTTCGCCCGGGCACTGGACCGACTGCCCCTCGGGCGCTCGCCCGTTCGGCTCGCGGTGCGCCACGTGGGCAGGAACCGGCGCCGCGCGGCCTCCGCCGCCGCCGCGATCGTGCTCTGCACGGCTCTGGTGTCGGCCATCCTCATCGGCGCGCACTCGGCGCGCACCAGCGTCGAACGCGAAGCGGTCGAGGAGTATCCGGCGGATTACTCCGTCGCCGGGGCCGAGATCACCCCTGAACTCGTCGCGGACCTTCGGGACGTGGACACCTTGACCGTGGTCCACCCGCGGAGGACCGGCACGGCCGAGGGACTGAACGTCGCCTCCACCGCCCCGGCCATCGCCGAACGGGCGGGCATCGATCTCGCGTTCGGCGAAGGCGCCACCGTCGCCGTCGCCGAGCCGGCGGCCGAACGCGAAGGCTGGGCGACCGGCGACCTCATCGAAATCAACGGCGTGGAAGCGACGGTGACCGGCGTCTACCCGGTCGGCGACGACCCGGCGCCCCTGGCCGCGTTCGACGTCCTCACCGACGAGGCGACGGCCGCCGCCCTTTTGCCCCGGACACCGCCGACCTCTGTCGAGATCCTCGAACGGGCACCCAGCGCCTCGGCGATCACGGCCGTCACCGCGGCGTATCCGGCCATGGCGGTCGATGATCTGGTGTCCTACCGGGAGAGTCGCACCGCGGGCATCGATCTGGTCCTGCGTTCGATGCTCGCGCTGCTGTTCCTCTCCGCGGTCATCTCCGTCATCGGCCTGTCCAACATGCTCAGCCTCTCCATGTACGAGCGCGTCAAGGAACACGGAACCCTGCGCGCGCTCGGGACGACGAGAGGCGGTCTGCGGGCGATGGTCACCGCCGAATCGGTGTTCGTGTCGCTGCTCGGCGCCGCCATCGGCATTGGTCTGGGACTCGCCGGAGCCTACGGCGCCATAAGGGTCATCGCCGCCGACCAGCCGGTGTCCCTTGAGATCCCCCACGCCTACATGGCGGTCCTGGTCGGCGCGACACTGGCCGCGGCGGTCGCCGCGTCGCTCCTGCCGGCCGCGTCGGCGGCGCGGTCGTCGGTGATCGCCAACCTGCAAGCCGAGTGACGGCCCCCATGGCCCCCTGCCCACCGTGCCCGACTCATCCGATTCGACCCCAAGGAGATCACGGTGAGCGCCGAACCCCTACCCCAGGAACTGGGGCCCGATCTCGACCGCATGACCGGCCGGCTGACCGAATCCCGCATGCTCGGTGAGCAAGCGGTATCAGGCGTTCGCCCCGCGATACCTGAACTGGCGCCGCTGGAGACGGTCGTGGTGCATCCCGTCGACTTCTACCGTTCGGTCATCATCGACACCCTGACCCGGGACCAGGGCATCGTCGTTCGAGGCCAGTTCGGGCAGTACCGCCACCTGAAGGCGTGCAACGCCCTGTCGAAGGCCGATCTGGTGATCCTCGGTTTCGACGACTCGACCTCGACCCTCCAGGAGGTGGCGCTGGCGATGCGGCTGTGCGATCCGCTGCCGGTGGTCCTCTGCGCCAACGTCGGCAGTGCCCGGATGGCCCTTCGGGCGGTCAAATTAGGCGGTGCGGACGGCGCTCCAGCTCGGCGTCTTGGGGGTCGGCGACGTGACGGCGGGTCCGCGCTAAGACGCTTCGGCGACCACGCCGAACAGCGCACCCGTCGGCGACGCCAGAGTCGCGCTGCGCATCTCGGCCTCGTCGCCGGGCGGCATCACCACCGAGGCGCCCAGCTCCAGCGCCCTGGCGCTCACGCGGTCGACCGACTCGACCGCGAAGCACACGAGCCACTGCGGCGGCAGCTCCGTCTCGGGCCCGGCCGCCGCGCGGCAGGCGCCGAAGCCCATTCCCGACTCGCGGACCCGCAGGTCCGTGTACGGCGCCGGGTCGTCGGGGTCCACCCACGAGGGCACGAACATCGACCAGTCGAGCAACTCGGAGTAGAACTGCATCGCTTCGGCCGGGACGCCGTCGAAGACGTACTCGAACCACGCCGCAGCGCCCGGCTCGCCGTACGCCATGAACCCCATTGCGTCGTTGAGCGGCTCGAACAGCCCGAACACGCCGCCGTCGGGGTCGCGCATGTTCGCGTACACCAGGTCGTCGCCGATGCGCATGGGGTGCGTGATCGTGGCGGCCCCGAGCTTCTCGGCCTGGGAGGCGGCGGCCACGCAGTCTTGCACGTGGAACGACACGCCCCAGCTCGCGGGCTTGTCCGGTTGGTCGGACTGATTGGGGGCCATGCCCGCCACGGCTCGGGCGGATGCGGCACTGGTGCCCAGGCAGAACTCGGTGTAGTGCCCGAACTCCTCGCCGCTGTCGAAGGTCGTCCAGCCGAAGAGCCGGGTATAGAAGGCGAGTTCGGACGCCAGGTCCGGGGCGTTGCCGTCGGCCCAGATCGGGGCGCCCAGAGGAATGGAGGTCGGCATGTGAACCGCTCCTTCGAGGGTCGGTTTGCAATTCCAGATCACCGTCCCACGTGGGTGCGACTGCCGCAAGGGCTCGCGTCCGCTGCTGCCGGTCCGCGCCGCCTGGCGGCGCCGACGGTATTACGGTCGCCGCTGCTCCAGCAGGGCGTCCCTGATCTGCTCCAGGAGCACGATCTGCTCCTCGCGCTCCACCTTCGCCTCTTCCTCGTGGGTCATGATGCGGGCGCGGATCTTGTTGAACGGCAGCACGATCACGAAGTACACCGCCACGGCGGTCAGGAAGAAGACCAGCAGGCCGTTGAGGAACACGCCGTAGGGGAACTCGACGCCGTCGACTCTGAAGCTGCCGCCGATCGCGGCACCGCCGGTGAACAGCGTGATGAGCGGATTGAGGAACGCCTCGCCGAAGGAGGCGACCAGCGCCGTCATCGCCGCGCCCATGACGACCGCGACCGCCAGCTCGACGACGTTGCCGCGCATGAGGAACTCTTTGAAACCCTTGATCATGGTCAAGAGTGTCGCACTCGGGTGCCGCAGGACGCTCGTGGCCAATGCCGCTGACCGAGCCGTCCGTCCGTTCGGGTCCGGACCTAGCGGCGCGGCGGCGGTCCTGAGGTCTCGCGGATGATGAGCTCCGGCGCGCGCCATGTGGGGGTGGGCTTGGGAAGCGAGCTGTCGAGGCGGTGCCTGAGCAGTTCGAACGCGCCCTTGCCGACGTTCTCGAAGTCCTGGTTGACGGTGGTCAGCGCCGGGGTGGTGTACGCCGCGAACGGTGCGTTGTCGAAGCCGACGATGCTCAGGTCGCCCGGTACGTCGCGTCCGCTCAGGTGGGCGGCGCGGAGCGCGGCGAGCGCGAGGTCGTCGTTGCCGCAGAGGATCGCCGAGACCGACTTGTCGGCGACCAGCGGCTTGACCGCCTCGAACGCCTCCGAGATCGTCCATCCCGAGTGGACCACCGGTGGGACCGGCCTGTCGGCTTGCCGGAGCGCGTCGGCCCAGCCCTCGGCGCGGTGCGACTTGCGGTCGGCCTCGATCCCCAGTGCCGTGGGAATGGCGAGGTGGTGGACGGTCTCATGGCCGAGTTCGAGCAGGTACCGGGTGGCCTCGCCGGCGACCTGGCCGTCGTCGAGGCCGATGAGCCACGGCTCGTCGAACTCCTTGCCGGTGTACTCGCCTACGGCGACCATCGCCTGCGGCTGCGCCTCCAGCAGCGTGCGCCTTGCTCGCATGCCGGGCTCGTCGTGGGCGATCACGATGGTCGGCTCGCCTGCGCGGGGCAGACGGGCGACGATGTCGGCGTCGGAGTGCGTCTCGGCCGGGTCGAGCACCGAGATCGAGACGCTCCATCCGGCCGCGCGGGCGGCCTTCTCGATGCCGCGCAGCGACGCCTCGCTGCCGTAGAGCGAGGTGTCGGCGGTCAGGACGGTGAGGGACTGCGCGGCGCCGCCGGCGAGGGTCCGGGCGAGGCGGTTGGGGCGGTAGCCCAGTTCGGCGATGGCGGCCAGCACCCGGTCCCGGGTGTCGGCGGCGACCCTCGGCGAGCCGTTGACGACCCGCGAGACGGTCTGGTGCGAGACGCCGGCCAGTTTGGCCACATCCCAAATGCTGGCTGCCTTCTTCGGCTCAGCGCTCATTGCGGTCGGTCACCTTCTAGTCTGCTGTTGCCCGCCGCTCGGCACCGTACGTGGGGGAGGCCGGAGCAGTGGCGTTTCGGCCCGGTCCGGCGGGCTGCCCTGTGCCAGCGTAGTTGGCACCGTTCGCAACGTGAGTCACGGTGCCCGGCAGGCGTTCCCCGAAGGATACGATTCGGTAACGAGATGGTCATGTCGCGGTAAAGGCTCGCCGGGGTCGCCGGGCCGCCCGACCATTCACCGGAAACCGCCCCTACAGGTCCATAGGTCACTCGCGTGCCTGGAGTTGCGGTCGGATCGGCGGCCGTGAGCAGGAGTTCACACGTTTGAAATCTTTCGCGACGAATTCTTAACACGACGGCTCGGGTCGCGTAACACGTCGCAGTGAAGCTGACATGACTCCGGTAGGTAGGAGAATCACGCGCCGGCCGCTTGCCGCTAGCGGCTCGCGGGCCATGACGGCCCTTCGGTCGGCGCGTGACACCTACCCCGAGCAGCGTTGCTCCCCTCGAAAGCCGGAACCAAGACCTTGAAGCCCGACATACCTATCTCTGGAGAGAGGAGGCGGCAATGCCCGAGCTCGATACTGGTAACAACACCTGGATCCTGATCTCAGCCGCCCTTGTTCTGCTCATGACCCCCGGTCTTGCCCTGTTCTACGGCGGCCTGACCCGGGCCAAGAGCGTCATCAACATGATGATGAAGTGCCTGGTCGCCATCGGCATTGTCTCGATCGCATGGGTCCTCGTCGGCGAATCGATCGCCGTCGGTGACGGCGGGGGCAACCTGCTGTTCAGCAACGACTTCAGCTCCGCGTTCGGCGCCCAGTACATCCTTGACGCACCGATCAACGACGACGGCGTCTCGACTGCCGCGATGTCGGCCTTCGGCATGATGTTCGCCATCATCACCGTCGCCCTGATCGCCGGCGCGGTCGCCGACCGCATGAAGTTCAGCGCTTGGGTCATCTTCGCCACCGCCTGGGTCGTCCTGGTCTACGCCCCGGTCGCCTACTGGGTCTGGAGCGACGGCTGGATCGGTGATCTCGGCGTCCTCGACTTCGCCGGAGGCACCGCGGTCCACGCCAACGCCGGAGCCGCGGCCCTCGCCCTCGCCCTGGTCGTCGGCCGCCGCATCGGCTGGAAGGACGGCAACTTCGCGCCGCACAACCTGCCCCTGGTCGTTATCGGCGCCGGCCTGCTGTGGTTCGGCTGGTTCGGCTTCAACGCCGGCTCGGCCTTCGTCTCCGACTCGATCGCGGGACTGGCCCTGCTCAACACGCAGGTCGCCACGGCCGCCGCGATCCTCGCCTGGCTCCTGATCGACCGGATCCGCGGCATCAAGCCGTCGGTGCTCGGCGCCTGCTCCGGTGTCATCGCCGGCCTGGTCGCGATCACCCCGGCCGCCGGCCTGGTCACCCCGCTCGGCGCGATCGCCCTCGGCGCCGTCGCCGGTGCGATCTGCCCGCTCGCCATCGGCCTGAAGCACAAGATCGGCTACGACGACTCGCTCGACGTGGTCGGCCTGCACATGGTCGCCGGCATCTGGGGCTCGATCTCGGTCGGCCTGTTCGCCTACGAAGGGGTCGCCGGAGTCAACGGCGTCTTCTACGGCGGCGAGTTCAGCTTCCTGGGCTACCAGACCATCGCGGTCCTGGCCGTGGTCGCCTTCTCGTTCGTCGCAGCCCTCATCATCGGCCTGATCTTGAAGTACACCATTGGTGTCCGGATCAGCGAGGAAGAGGAGCTCGCGGGCATCGACGCCGCCGAGCACGGTGAGGCCGGCTACGACCTGCCCGTCAACGGCGAGGCCATCACCACCGCCCCGACCTCCGAGGCCGACGCGCCCGAGAAGATCGAGGCGTAACCACCTCCCACCCCCTGCGGTCGGCCGCCCAGCCTCACGGCTGGGCGGCCGTCCTTTTCGCGTTCAGACCCATGCCCGTTAAGCTCGTATGAGTACCCAGCTTCAACACCACCGAGAGGTTCGCCCGTGTTCGACGCCTTGTCAGAACGTCTGTCGGGAATCTTCGAGTCCATCCGCGGCAAAGGCCGTCTGACCGAAGCCGACATCGACGCCACCGCCCGCGAGATCCGCCTGGCGCTGCTCGAGGCCGACGTCGCGCTCCCCGTGGTCAAGACCTTCGTCGCCCAGGTCAAGGAGCGGTGCAAAGGCGTAGAGGTCTCCAAGGCCCTGAACCCGTCCCAGCAGATCGTCAAGATCGTCGACGAGGAGCTCGTGACGATCCTCGGCGGCGAGACCAGGCGCCTCAACTACGCCAAGCAGGCGCCCACCGTCATCATGCTCGCCGGCCTTCAGGGCGCCGGCAAGACCACGCTCGCCGGGAAGCTCGCCAAGCACCTCAAGGGCGACGGACACTCGCCGCTGCTCGTCGCCGCCGACCTCCAGCGACCCAACGCGGTCGGGCAGCTGGAGATCATCGCCGATCGCGCCGGCGTCGCGGTCTACGCCCCCGAGCCAGGCTCGGGCGTCGGCGACCCGGTCAAGGTCGCCACCGACTCAATCGCAGAGGCCAAGAAGGCCGGCCGCGACGTGGTCATCATCGACACCGCCGGCCGCCTCGGCATCGACGAGGAGATGATGGCGCAGGCCCGCGACATCCGCGACGCCACGAAGCCCGACGAGACCATCTTCGTCATCGACGCCATGATCGGCCAGGACGCCGTCAACACCGCCGAGGCCTTCCGCGACGGCGTCGGCATCACCGGCGTGGTCCTCTCCAAGCTCGACGGCGACGCCCGCGGCGGCGCCGCGCTGTCGGTCCGCCACGTCACCGGCCAGCCGATCCTGTTCGCCTCCACCGGCGAGAAGCTCGAGGACTTCGACGTCTTCCACCCCGACCGGATGGCCTCGCGCATCCTCGGGATGGGCGACATGCTCACCCTCATCGAGCAGGCTGAGGCCGCGTTCGAGACCGAGCAGAAGGAGGAGATGACCCAGAAGCTCCTCGAAGGCGAGGACTTCACCCTGGAGGACTTCCTCGACCAGATGCAGGCCATCCGCAAGATGGGGCCGATCGGCAACATCCTGAAGATGATGCCGGGCATGGGCCAGATGAAGGACCAGATCGAGTCGATCGACGACAAGCAGCTCGACCGCACCACCGCGATCATCCGCTCGATGACCCCCGAGGAGCGGCGCAACTCCAAGGTCATCAACGGCTCGCGGCGCCTGCGCATCGCCAACGGCTCCGGCGTCACCGTCTCCGACGTCAACCAGCTGCTCACCCGCTTCAAGGACGCCCAGAAGATGATGCGCCAGATGACCGGCGCGATGGGAGTGGGCGGCGGCGGTGGCAAGGCCACCAAGTCGCCCTACGGCAAGCGCAAGGGAAAGAAGGGCAAGAAGAAGGTCGTGCGCCGCGGCGGCGGACGCCCGGCCGGGACGCCGCAGCTGCCCGCGGGCGCGCCCGGCGAGATGCCCGACCTCTCGAAGCTGAACCAGGGCGATCTGCCCGATATCGACATCGAGCAGTTCATGAAGCAGCAGAAGAAGAACAAGTAGCCGTGCCGCCGCTCCATCTCCGGGTGGTCTGGCTGCCCGACGACACCGTCCGCGACCTCTACATCGACGGTGACCGGATCGGCTTCGAACCGGTGCCCGGCGCCCAGACCGTCGCGACCTCGGGGTACGCACTGCCGGGACTGGTCGACTCGCACTGCCATATCGGGATCCGTCGCGGCCCGGTCCCCATCGCCGACCTCGATGAGGCCAGGTCCCTCGCCTACACCGACCGTGACGCCGGCGTTCTGGCCATCCGCGACGCGGGCTCGCCGTTCGACTACCCCGAACTGGTGGGCGAGGACGGCATCCCGCGGCTCATCCGCGCCGGACACCACGTCGCCGCCTCGAAGCGCTACCTGCGGGGCATAGGGATCGAATGCGAGCCCGAGGAGGCCGTGGCCGAGCTGGCGAGGCAGGCGAAGCTCGGCGACGGCTGGGTCAAGCTCGTCGGCGACTGGATCGACCGCGGCCAGGGCGACCTCGCGCCGAGCTTCGAGCCCGAGATCCTGACCGCCGCGATCGGCGCCGCCCACGCAGTGGGCGCCAAGGTCGCCGTCCACACCTTCTCCGAGGAAGCCGTCGCCTGCGTCGTCCAGGCCGGGGCCGATTCGATCGAGCACGGCACCGGGCTGTCGACCGATCTGCTCGACCTCATGGCCGCCCAGGGCACCGCGCTGGTGCCCACCATGATCAACATCGAGACGTTCGACGACATCGCCGCGGGCGCCGAAGCGAAGTTCCCGACCTACGCCGACCATATGCGGCGCCTCAAGGCCGGCTTCGCCGACGTCGTGCGCGCCGCCTGGGAATCCGGGGTGCCGATCTACCTCGGAACCGATGCCGGCGGCGGGATCGACCACGGTCTGGCCGCCGAGGAGATGCACCTGCTGCACAGCGAGGCCGGCATCCCCGTGTCCGAGGTGCTCGCCGCAGCGTCCTGGGACGCCCGCCGATGGCTCGGCCTGCCCGACGACCTCGGCGACGTCGTCGTCTACGACTCGGACCCGCGCGTCGACCTCGCCGCCGTCCGTGAACCGGCTCTCATCGTCCTGCGCGGCAAGGTCCTCCACCGCGGCGCGTTACGACTCGCTTAGCGTCTGTTCGCGGTTGCCTGAGTCCGAATTCGGGTCCCTTCGAAGGGCGCGACTCCGATAAGGCGAGCAACCCTTGCATTTCTGTAGTGGCACAGGTTGTATATGGTGAACGCCTGTGTCGTTTCCGCCCGAACAGAGAGTGTTGCAGCGATGTCATATCCTCCGCCTCCGGACCAGTCCGGCCAGGGTGGTTTCCAGTACGACCCGTACGGCAACCAGCCCGGTTCGCAACCCCCGAGCCCGCAGAGCGGAGGCTACAGCCCTCAGCAGCCTCAGCAGCCCGGCTACGGCCCTCCGCAGATGCCGCCGCCGATGGCCCCCGGATACGGCGGCATGCCGCAGCCACAGCCCACGAACGGCCTCGGCACCGCCGGCATGGTCGTGGGCATCATCGGCATCGTGCTCGCCTGGTGCGGCATCGTCGGCATCGTCCTGGGGATCCTCGCAGTCAGCTTCGGCGGCGTCGGCGTCGCCCGCGCGAACCGGGGTGAGGCCACCAACAAGGGCATGGCGGTCGCCGGCGTCGTGCTGGGCGTCATCACCCTCGTGCTGGCCAGCCTCGTCTGGGTCTTGTGGGGCCTCGCGGGCACCGCGACCAGCACGAGCTTCTAGACTCACAACAGCGGCGCGAGCGAGAGCTCGCGCCGCTCTGTCGTGGTCTTAGAACAGGACCAGGCAGAACGGGTGTCCCGCCGGGTCGGCGAAGACCCGGAACGCCTCGCCGCCTCCTTCGAGGCGCCGCGCGCCGATCTCCAGAACCCGCCGCTCACCCTCGTCGAGGTCGTCGACCTTCACGTCGAGGTGCATCTGCTGCAGGACCTCGGGGTCGGGCCAGGTCGGCTCCAGGTAGACCTCCGCCCGTTCGAACGCGATCCCGGGCCGGTCGGGCGCGTCGCCGATGACCACCCAGTCGCCGTCGTCCTGCACCTCGATCATGCCGAGCAGCTCACGATAGAAAGCGGAGAGCCGCTTCGGATCCGGGCAGTCGATGATGAGTCCGTGCCATTTGCCTATCATCCCGGCAGTGTCGCAGACGGCACCGACAGTCGCCGATGATCAGCCGGGGCTAGGTGGCGTCGTCGAAGCGGCTCGCGGCGCGCTCGTCGCCCGAGTCGGACTTCGGGGCCGGGGCCTCGCCCGTGACGGCCTTCGGGGCGCTGTGCCGCGGCCGTTGGCCGTTCACGCTGCGCCGGGCGTCGTCCAGGCCGCTGGCGGCCGAATCGAGGTCCTCCTTGAGCGGCTTGGTGCCGTCCTCGAGGTCCTTCATCGTGGTCTTGAGCGGGTTGGTCAGCATCTCCTGATCCTCTTCGCTCAACACGTGCTTGCGGACGAACGTCTTCGGGTTCAGGTCCTCGGGCTTGATGTCGGTGCCGATCTCGCGGCTGAGGTCGGCGGCGGCGTTGGACGCCATCTGGCGGGCCTTGGCGATGAACTTGCGGAGATTGGCCAGCGCATGCGGGATCTTGTCCGGTCCCCACAGGAAGATGGCGAGGAGGATCAGGACCAGGAAGCCTGTCCCGCCTATGTTTCCGAACACGTCGACCTCTCAGGAGCTGGAGAACTTCAGCCAAGAGTATTCGCTTGCCTCAGGCAATGCAAAGGCGGACGGCTGCGGATCTTCCAAGCTCACAAGCGGTAAAGCATTCATCACGGGTCAGTCGTCTGCGGCCGCCAGGGTGACTTGGGCGCTGGACTCCTGTCCGTCCCGTTCGTACACGATGGTGACGGTGGTGCCGGGCGCGAGCTTCCGGATGAGCGCGACCAGCTCGGTGTTCTCGGTGATGGTCTTGCCGTTGAAGCTGGTCAGGACGTCGCCGTCCTGGAGCCCGGCCGCCGCGGCAGGGGAGTCGGGGAGGATCCGGGTCAGCGTCACGCCGACGCCGAGGGTCGACTCGCCCAGCTCGGCGCCGATGACGGTCTGGGAGGCCGAACCGGTCGCGACGATCTCGTCGGCGATGCGCTTGGCCTGGTTGATCGGGATGGCGAAGCCGATGCCGATGCTGCCGGCCTGCTCGCCCTCGGCGGCGGTGGAGGCGATCGCCGTGTTGATGCCGATGACCTGCCCGCCGAAGTCGGTGAGCGGCCCCCCGGAGTTGCCGGGGTTGATCGCGGCGTCGGTCTGGATCGCGGCCATGACCGATTCGACCTCACCCGAGGAGTTCTGCGTGAGGACCGGCCGGTCGACCGCCGAGACGATGCCCTCGGTGACCGTCGAGGACAGCCCGAGGGGCGCGCCGATGGCCAGGACCGGGTCGCCGACGGCCATCTGGTCGGAGTCGGCGAGGACCATCGCGGGGTGGTCGTCGCCGTCGATCTTGAGGACCGCGACGTCGGAGTCGGGGTCGGAGCCGATGACCTCGGCGACTGCGAGATCGCCGTCGTTGAACAGGACGTTGAGTTCCTGGGCCGGTTCGGAGCCGCTGCCGACGACCACGTGATGGTTGGTCATGATGTAGCCGTCTTCGCTGACGATGAAGCCCGAGCCGTTGCCGCCGCCCGAGGTCAGGACCGTGACGACCGACGGCATGATGCTCGCGACGACGCCGGCGACGGACTCGGCGTCGCGCTGGACCTGCGGATCGGCGCCGGAGATGGTGCCGCCGAGCGTGTCACTGCGGGTGGCCCAGATGCCGATGGCCGCGCCGAGGGTGCCGGCGATGAGGGAGACGATCGCGGAGACGGTGACGACCAGGCCCAGTCCGACGCGATGAGCCTGGACCGGGCGCGGCCGGAGCGGCTCGATCGGGGGAGCGGCCGGGGCGGGTCGAGTCTCGATGAAGGCGCGGCTGCCCGGGTCGCGCCACGGGTCGCCCGGCGCTCCGGGATTCCACCAGGCCGAGGTCTGCGGCTGCGGCGCATGCGGCGGGGGCGGCCCGCCGGGCGCGGCGTGGGGTCGATCGGTGCCGTAGCTCATGTGTTGTCCCCTCGTGGGTACGGGGCCTTCTTGCGGGGGTCCGTTCCGTTGGTCCCATTGTCGCCCATGGACGCAAGAACGGCACAAGGATCGGCGACCGCGTGACTTCCGCCGATGCGGGAACGACGAGGGCCCGCCTCAGGCAGACTGCCGAGGCGGGCCTTCAGTGTCAATTCGGCGGCGGGGTGACCGCCGAGTGGGGTGGCGTTGCAGGTCTGGCTATTCGAGGGCGCCCTGGAGTTCCTTGTTCAAGGTCTCGGCCTCCTCGGGCGTCATCTCGACCACGAGACGACCGCCACCTTCCAGTGGGACCCGCATGATGACGCCGCGGCCCTCCTGTGTGACTTCCAGCGGGCCATCACCGGTCCGCGGCTTCATGGCCGCCATATTCGTCTCCCCTCGATCCAAGGTCGCCGGATGCGACTCGACGTTGCTAGATCAAGTTTCCCCGATGACGTGCGCGAGAGCCAACTCGCCCCTCCGGGTATGTGACAAAGTTGCGGAGAAATCGCCTATATGGGTCAATACGGATATTCGGAATCGTCCCTGGGTACCGGGCCTATTCTTCGGGGTCCTGTTCATGCTCGGCGCCCAGAAGGAACGCCGTGCCCTCCAATTCGCGCCCGTACGGGGCGACGAACGTCGGCAGTTCGGTCGGGCCCAAGGTGCGTGCATACGACCAGAACCGGCGCACCGCCTCCGCCCGGTCACCGGCCTCCACCGGAAGCGACAGGCTCACCAGCCAGTCGCTCCTGCGCTCCGCCGCCGGCAGCGCCCGCACCAGCCGCTCCCACGCGTCCGGATTCAACTCGCCCCAGCCCTCCTCGGCACCCTCGGCGACGGCCGACAGCTCCTCCAAGCGGCGGCGGTAGGCGACGGCCCCGCCGTTGATCTCGCCGAGCGCGAAGACTCCGCCCGGACCGGCGAGTGCGACCTCGTCGCCGTCCCCGGCGAGGGCCGGGACACCCGCGCCCGGCTCGACTGAGTCGACCTCGTAGGCCTGTTGCTCAGCGAAGTCGTCCTCGTTCAACACCAGCAGCCAATAACGCATGCCCAAATCCCATCACGTCACGCCCCGCGACCTCGCCGTCCCTCGGCGCTCGCGCCCTGCCTCACTCCGCGGGTTCGGGACCGTCGTCGGGCACCGGCGCCTTCGCGGCGGCGAGCTCCCGCTCCAGCTCCTCGACGCGCTCGTCGCGCCGCCCGACCTCCCAAGCCAGCCGGTGCAGCGCAGCGTCCACCTGGTCGGTCCGGTAGCCGCGCAGACCCGTGTCGAACCGCAGCGCCGCGACCGACGACTCCGTGACCGGCCCCTCCTCGCCCAGCCCGGGCGGCGGGCCCTCCGGGGCGTCGTCGCGCAGGCCGTCCTCACCGGTGGCCCAGACCACGATGGCGAACGCGACCCACACACCGATGGCCGCGACCACGACCGGCAGAACGATGCCCACAGGATCCTCCAAAGCTCTACGCGAAGAACGCGAGATAAGCGAATATCGCCATTGTGACGACAGCCAGCGTGACCCCGAGACGCGGGTTGTGGGGCACGACCGGCTTGATCGGCTTGCCGCCGCGGTCGAACATCGGCATACGCGGCTTGTTCGCCGCCCCGACCAGCACGTATCCGACGAGCGCGGCGCCGACCGGCGGGATGAACACGACCCACCAAGAAGAGCCGACACCGCCGTTCGCGTTCAGCCAGAGCAGTTGTCCGAGCAGGCAGGCGACCATGGCGCCGCCGTAGACGATCAGTTCGCGCGCGATGTGATGGGCGCCGGGCAGGAACGTCGGCCGCTGCGCCGCCCGCATCGTCGCCAGCCGGAAGTCCGCGGCCTCGCGCAGGCGCACGCGCGCGTCGCGCAGCACCGCCTCGACGTCCTCGCCGTCGTTCTCGGCCGGTGCGAGGTCGGGCACGGGCCGGCGCAGCGCCGCGCATCCCTCGGCCAGCGAGGCGACCTCCTCGTCCAGGGCCGTCCGCAGCCCCTCCAGGGCCTCGCGCCGCCTCGCGAGCCGCCTCTGGGTCTGCTCGGCGCTGGCGGCGGTGTCGGCGTCGAGCCGGGCGAGCTCGTGGACGAGATCGTTGTAGACGCTCAGTTCGCTCATCATTCGGCTCCGTACTCGTCGAGCCGGCCGGGCCTGACGTACGGCACGGCCAGAGTCTCGGCCCCTGTGTGGCGGTCGATGACCAGGCAGCGGTTCGCGCGCGACTCCCAGCCGTTGTTCGGGTCACCGGTGACCGCGCCCAGGTCGGAGGCCGCGATGTTGAGCGCGACCAGGCCCGCGCAGTGCTCGCGGTTCGCGGCGCCGCCGATGTCGTCGAGGAAGCGCCGGGCGCCGCGCCACCATCCGATCAGGTGTACGCCGTCGGCCGGGCCGTGCAGCAGCAGCTCGCGCAGCCGGGCGGTCTTGCCGTCGGCCCCGTCGGCGCCGAACCACACGACGTAGGCCGGGCCGGAGCGGTCGGCGAGGATCTCGCCCGGCTCCAGGCTCCGGCACTGGTGCCCGCCGGTCTCCAGCGCCGCCAGCGCAGCGGCGGCGACGTCCTCCGCGCCCGCGGCGGTGGCGGCGATCCGGAACTCGACACTGCCCGGCTCGTGCTGCTGCCCGAGCGAGACGGCGGCCGCGGCGAGCACGTCGGCGGCGACCGGCGTGGTGCCCAGGACGGCCAGGTGGCGCCCGGGACTGCGGTCGAAGTGGTAGCCGACGGTGGTGACGCCCACGTCAACGGCCCGGCCCAGGAGCGCCCGCGGCGTCGGGTTCGGTCCCAGAGCCGCGTAGCTCGGGTCGTCGGCCAGATGCTGTTCGTCGAAGCCCCGGAACACCACCGGTTCTACATCGGACTCGCGCCGCTCCCACAGGGTGCGGCGCAGCCCGGCCAGAAGCGCTTCGGCCGAGGACGCGTCGGGGAAGAAGCAGGTCCGGTTGCGGCCCTTGATGCCGCCCGAGTCGTTGACGACGGCCTGCCCGACGGTGATCGCTTCTGCGCCGTCGTTGTCGTCGGCGAGCAGGTGCTTGGCGCCCGGCAGGGCTACGCGCAGCGGAAACTGCCCGAAGATCGAGTCCTTCTTGGAGTACAGGGCCTCGATGCCCGAAATCGTCTGGGAGGCGAGCACGAGGTGGACCCCGTAGGAGCGGCCCTTGCGCGCCAGCTCCTCCAGATGTGCCACGGCCTCGCGCGCGAGCCGGTCGTTGCCGGAGAACAGCACGTGGAACTCGTCGACCACCGCGACGATGCGCGGCAGCTTCACGTCCGGTCGCAGCTCGCGCAGCCGGGCGAGCCTGGTGGCCCCGGCTCGCTTCATGAGCCCGGCGCGCCGCGACAGCTCGCCGCGCAGCGCCTGGAGGACGGCCACCCCGTACTCGCGGTCGGACTCGACGCCGACGGCCCTGACGTGCGGGATCCACGACTCGTCGACCGCCGAGGGCGTGAACTCGGTGAACGAGACGCCCTCCTTGAAGTCGAGCAGGTACAGCTCCAGCTCGTCGGGAGAGTAGCGGGTCGCCAGGCCGTAGAGGACGTCGAGGAGGAAGACGGTCTTGCCGCCGCCGGTGCGCCCGCCGATGAGCCAGTGCGGCGTCGCGTCGTCGAAGGAGACGGTGACGTCGCCTCCGGGGTCGCGGCCGATGACGGTGGCCAGTCCGTGGCGGCTCGACTCCGACCAGATCTCGGCAGGGACGAGGTCGGCGACGCTGAGCGTGGAGGCCGCCTTGCGCTGGGAGGCGCGCGCGTCGAACACGGTACGCGTCAGGCTCGGCGACGGAGTCTGGTCGAGCCGGACCGGCAGCGGCAGCTCGCCGAGGCGCACATCCTCGTCCACCCGCAGATGCACGGTGTGTTCGAGGGCCGGGAGCGTCTCGCCGAGGTGGTCGGTGCGCCAGCCGCACAGCACCAGGTGGGTGCGGGCGGCCGGACCCGCGTGGGCGAGAGCGGCGATGCGCTCGCGGACGGTGCGGCCGACCTGCGGGGGCATGCCGGCGACGACGATGAGGTGGTATGGGCGGTTCGCGATCGACTGGCCGCGCGCGGCGATGTCGCGGATCTCCTGGAGGCGCTTCTCGGCGTCGGTCAAGACCCGTCCGAGAGAGAGGTGGTCGGTGGCGACCGGTTCGGCGAGTCCGGCGTCGACCAGGGGCGTCGCCGGGGAGAAGACCTGCCCGAGGGTGACACCGTCGACGAGGCTCAGCTCCAGACCCGGGTAGGCGGCGACGAGGCGCACGAGGAGGCTCTGTAGGAACCCGGCGACACGCGGATCGGCGGCGTCGGCGTCGACGGCCAAGTGGCCGTTGCCGAGCAGGTCGGCCAACGCCGGGAAAACCGGATCGCCGTCGAGCTCGGCCGTGCCCAGTCGTACCGCGCCCGAAGACGGTTCATCCGACCACACGGGAGTGTCTCCTGTGACCGTGTGGAGCTCGGCGCCGAGCCAGCCGGTGGCCGCGGATTCGGCCGCGCCGCGCAGCTTCGCCGACAGCTCCCGGCGCCGCCGCTCGATGTCAGTCACCGCCAGGCGCGATTCCTCTTCCGCGAGAAGGCGATCGGCCCGGTCGGCGGCCCCGGCCACGTCGCGAAGCGCCGCCGCTGCACGCTCCAATTCGGTCCGCCAACTCAACGGTGCCTCCCTCAGGGTGTCGCCCGGGTCAGCATACCGGGGATCAGGCGCAGCTGTAGAGACCCAGTGCCAGGTCCGCCAGGTAGGCCGGATCGTCGGCGCCGCACAGCTCCCGCGAGGAGTGCATCGACAGGATCGGCGCGCCGACGTCCACAGTGAGCACGCCCAGCTGCGTCCCCGAGATCGGCCCGATGGTCGTGCCGCCGGGGGTGTCGTTGCGGTTGACGTAGAACTGCCAGGGGATCCCCGCGTGCTCGGCGGCGCGGGTGAACATCGCCTGCTCCTCGGCGCCGGTGGCGTAGCGCTGGTTGGCGCTGACCTTGATCATAGGGCCGCCGTTCGGCATCGGGCGGTGCCCCGGCTCGTGCTTCTCGACGTAGTTGGGGTGCAAGGCGTTGCCGGTATCGGCCGACATCATCCGCGAATTCGCCATCGCCCGCGCGTAGGTCGCGAAGTCTTCGCCCATGAGGCGCCGCAGCACGGTCTCCAGGAACGGCCCCTGGGCCGCCGAGTAGGTCATCGAGCCGATCTCCTCGTAGTTGAAGGAGACGAACATCGGCACGTCCTCGGCAGGCTCGGCGGCGATGAGCGCGGCGAGCCCGGCGTGGGTGCTCAGCAGATTGTCCAGCCGCCAGGCGGCGAACAGCTCGTTGTCCTTGCCGAGGTACGAGGGCCGGTCGCAGGCGGCGGTGAACAGGTCGAAGCCGAGCACGTCGCCCGCGTCGACGCCAGCTTCCGCGGCGACGAACTCCAGGAACTCGCCCTCGCGGTAGGAGCCGAGGCCCCAGATCGGCGTCAGCTGCGACTGCGCGTTGAGTTTCTGTCCCTCGTTGACGCCGCGGTCCAGATGGATCGCCAGGCGCGGGACCCGTAGCACCGGCCGGTCGACGTGGACGAGCACCTCGGTGCCGTCCCGCATGACCAGGCGCCCGGCCACGCTCAGATCACGGTCGAGCCACGTCTGGTGCGGCACACCGCCGTAGACCTCGCACGCAACCTGTTTCCAGCCTCCCGAACCCGTGTCCGGCCTCGGCTTGACCTTCAGCGTGGGGGTGTCGGTGTGGGCGCCGAAGATCCGGAAACCGCTGATCGCGTCGCCCTGGCGCCAGGCGATGATCGAGCCGTCCCGCACGACGTAGTAGCCGCCGGGCCCGGAAGGCCACTGGTCGACCTCGGCGAGCCGGCGGAACCCGGCCGCCTCCAGCCGTGTCCCCGCGACCGCGCACGCGTGGTACGGCGTGGGCGAAGCGGCGATGTATTCGGCGAGGTCATCGGTGTGAGATCGATCGAAGACGGGCATCATGGTTCCTTCACTGGCGGATATCGAACTCGGCTGCCAGCATAGACGGATGCGCGCGTTGAAATTGGGGCGAAGGACCTTCGGTGAGGGCGACTACGCGGTGATGGCGATCGTCAACCGCACTCCCGACTCCTTCTACGACTCCGGGGCCACCTTCGAGTTCGACGCGGCCCTGGCAGCTGTCGCGAGCGCCGTTGCGAACGGCGCCGACATCGTCGATATCGGCGGCGTCAAGGCCGGCGAGGGGCCCGAGGTCTCCGTCGCCGAGGAGATCGAACGGGTCGTGCCCTTCGTCGGCGCCGTCCACGACGCCCACCCCGAGCTGGTCATCTCCATCGACACGTGGCGCAGCGAGGTCGCCCGCGAGGCCGTCGCCGCCGGGGCGGAACTCGTCAACGACACCTGGGCGGGCTGGGACCCCGGCGTCGTAAAGGTCGCCGCAGACACCGGGGTCGGCCTCGTTTGCTCCCACACCGGCGGCCTCGAACCCAGGACCGTTGCCTCCAAGCCGGTCTACAGCGACGTCGTCGCCGAGGTGAGGGCCGAACTGATCGGGCGGGCCGAGGCAGCCGTGGAGGCCGGGGTCCGCGCCGATGGGGTCCTGATCGACCCCACCCACGACTTCGGTAAGACCACCTACCACTCCCTCGACCTGACCCATCGCCTCGACGAGATCACCGAGACCGGCTGGCCGGTTCTGGTCGCCCTGTCCCGCAAGGACTTCGTCGGTGAAACCCTCGACTTGCCGGTCGATCGCCGCCTCAACGGCACGCTCGCCGCCACGGCCGTCTCCGCCTGGCTCGGCGCGCGCGTCTTCCGCGCCCACGACGTCGCCGCCACCCGCGAAGTCCTCGACATGGTCGCGTCCATCAAGGGCAGCAGGCCCCCGAAGAACCCGCACCGCAGCCTTTGACCGATTCCAAGATTCCACGATTCCACCGATTGCGGCGACCTGGTCGTCGAGAGTCCTTGCCGCCGACAGGGCGCCGATCGAGCTGCTCGGGGAGCCCGGCAATGGCTGCGGAGGCGTTGGCGGGATCGGGGTGGCGGATGGTCGCTCTGCGCCAAGATCGGCAGCGATAACGAGGTAGTGAGATGGGAGGGCCGAGGTCGTCGGCTCGCTCGTGCTTTTCGGTCGGTCTTCAGGCGGGCAGCGATGAGGAGCTGAGTGGAGGTCGGGGGCGGGTCGTCGGCCACGGAGGTTGGTCGTGGGGAGCAGGAGCAAGAGCAGGAGCAGGAGCAGGAGCGGGAGTGGGAGCGGGACTCTCGGGTCCGGTTCGGCGGCTGTGGAGGGGCTGTGGCGGTGTCAGTTTCGGGGGGCTGTCGCGTCTGGTTCGGGGCTGTGCGGGGGTGCCGGGCCGGGCGGCCGGGTGTGGAGGTTCGGGCCGGTCGGGTGTGAAGGATTGGGGCGCTTGGGTGTGGTGTTCTGTTCCTGGACACGGGGAATGGCTCGAAG
>NZ_JAKZEW010000028.1:0-57695 GCF_022548875.1 Glycomyces sp. L485
CTCCAGACGCTGCAGGGACTGCTGGGAGAGCCCGTCGAACAACTCAGCGGACTCGGCGAGGGAGGCGGCGAGTTCGGCGAGGTGGGTGGCGAGTTGGTCGAATGTCGCGTGAGCGCAGTACTGGGCGATCAGGTGCTCGGGGGTGGGGCAGGCGACCGAGGCGTTCCAGGGGGAGGGGACGGGTTCGGCGTAGGGGGTGCGGGCGTACACGCGCATCGCGGGAGTCTTGTCCAACTGGCGGACGGCGAACGCGACCGGATCGATCCGCGCCTCCCCGGCACACGCCGCACTAGCGAGTGCCCGGAATTTCTTGGACAGGCGGGCGATCGCGGCGATGTCGGCGGCGGTGCGCACGTGGAAGTCGAACCGTTCCATCAGCCACGCCCGCAACGCGGAGAACCCGTCCACGTCCCGGTGAATGTTCCAATCCCGCGCCTCGATCACCCGCGACAGGATCCCGGCGTGCGCGCTGTTGATGGCATCGGCGAAGGCGCCCAACTCGGTGTGGATGACCTTCGACTTCTCGCTCCGCACCGACCCGTTCGCCATCGTCTCCGCCATCACACACCCCCTCCGTCATCCAAGCCTTCGAACAATCTCCCTGTTTCCGATTGTTCGTCCTATACTTCAATGATACGGGCCTGACCAGCGGAAATCATCACCTGATAGGGGGAGAAACCCCTCATGTTCGGGGCCCGGACCGCCTGCCGCCAAACACAACACGAGGAAATCTCGCCCGACTTCATTCGGCCAGGCGGCCCGAAACCAGGCTCGCCCATCCACTCACGCTTTTGTCGCTGCCGCCCTTGGCGCACAACAACCACCCACACACTGGCACCCCGCCAACCGCCCAAGGGCCATTTCCGGGCTCCCCAGGCGTCCCGAAAACGCGGAGTCCGGTAGCCGACAGAACACGTTCTGCGAGAGCTATTGGCCTGCTTGTGATCTTGGCACCCCCATGCCATAGTGAACAGGTCCTGACGGTCCAGAACCCTCCGGCGG
The DNA here is from genome assembly GCF_022548875.1 of Glycomyces sp. L485. Taxonomy (GTDB): domain Bacteria; phylum Actinomycetota; class Actinomycetes; order Mycobacteriales; family Micromonosporaceae; genus Glycomyces. The sequence goes on from NZ_JAKZEW010000028.1 coordinate 1,003, forward strand.
AGGTCCCCCGTGAAGATGCAGCCTCAGCAGCAACTGCTCGACATCTGGCGCGCCCAGGTGTCATACTGCCTGCGGGCTGTGACCGAAGAGGACGGCCGCCGCCACAAGACCTGGCACTGGGGCGGTCGCAACGACTCCGACCCCGTCGGCGACGCCCAGCAGCTCCTGTGCCTGCTCTACCCAGCCCAGGAACTCCCCGAACTCAACTACGCCGACCCCGACGCCACCAGCGACGCCGTCCTCGACGCACTCGGCGGCCTCGGCGACGCCGTTGAGATCCCCATCTTGATCATGCGGATCATCAAGGACTACATGATCAAGCACTCCGACGACGAGGGCGTGCCCAGCTACTCCGGCGGCGCCAACATGCACCGCCTCGACCGCAGCAAAGAGGCCAGCGCGGAGCAGCGCGGCATCGACGTCACCGAGGGCTTCGCTCTGGCGATCCCGCTGTGCCTGTCGTCGCTGTCGTTCCTGATGGACTTCTCTGCGACTGTGGACAGGATCGGGCGGACCGACCTGCTCAAGGAACGCGATGAGGCCGAGGCGATGGTCCGCCGCCGCCTCGTCGGCGCTCTCACCGGTCTCTTGCGCTCGTTCGCCGTGGCTGCCTTCGACGCCGACGACGACTACGGGGTGCGGCTCCTCGACCTCATCAACGTCGACGGCCAGCCGGCCAAGCGCATCATCCGCCGCTTCCGCGAGCAGACCAGCGACATCATCGCGACGCTCAAGGACATCACCGTCGGCTCCGGCGGCACCGCCGGCGTCGAGGCTCCCACGAAGTTGTTCGAGATCGGCTGGTCCTGGTCGGTCGTCGAGAAGGCGCCCGAGATCGAGATCGTGACCGACCGCGAGACGCAGCGGCCCGGCCGCGCCCAGGACGCCCCGTACCTGTACTTCACCGTCGTCGCTCTCGAGGCGATCACCACGCTGTTCTCCCCACGGGTCCTGCGCCGCAATCTCCTGTCGGACGCCGAGCAGCAGCTGGTGCAGGCGCTCCAGCTGCGCCTGGACATCACCCGCCGCTACTGGGCCGCGATCGCCTCGTTCGGCGGCGGCTCGAAGTGGCCGCTGGAGGACGTCCCCTGGCGCACCACCGACGGTCTGGAATACGACTACTACAGCCTCCTGGTCTGCGCCGTCGCCACCGAGCGGTTCGGCGCCGCCCGCGGCGGCGACGACGATCTCATCCGCCTCGGGGAGGTCCTCATCGAGCTTGCGAACCGCGGCCGCATCACCCGCCGCGCCCTGTCGGGTGAGAAGGCGGTCGAGATGCACTTCCCGGGCGTCCCTTCGGAGCTGACCGGCATCGAGAAACTCGACGGGCCTCCGATGGTGTGGCACATGGTCGACTACGCCCCGCTGCTGCTCAAGCGCCTTCTCCACGCCGCGAGCCTGCTCAACACGATCGACGCTCGAGCCGAGATCCTCGACGTGGCCGACCAGGTGTGGGACCACTTGGAGCGCAGGAGGATCCGCATCGGGCCGGCCGCGAAGCTGTGGGATCAGCCCGGCCAGGTGTTCGAGGGCATCGGGCAGCGCTTCGACGACCCGTCCTGGCACTTCACGATCCGCATCGTCGAGTCCATGGTGCTCGCCGCCAGGTTCGCCGGTTCGGAGCCGGCCCGTTCCAGGGAACTGGAGAACCTGGCCCAGGAGCTTCTGGTCGAGGCCGAGCACGTCTACGACCAGGAGCTGATGCGCGGATCGGGGGCCGCCGGCCCTTCGCTCGCCCACGAGATCCAGGCGGTCGGGACGACGATCCGTCACGCCAAGGACATCGTCGGCGAGCGGCCCGGCACGGCGTTCTCGCTCGGGGTCCGGGCCCTGATCGACCTCGACCGGCTCATCGCCGCCGGGCGCGACGCCGAGACGGGGGAATGAGCGATGCTTCTGTTCGCCACGTCGGACAAGGGCGGCACGGGCCGTTCGGTCACCTCCAGCAACCTGGCCTACCGGCGCGCCATCCAGGGCGGCAACGTCTGCTATGTGGACTTCGACTTCGGTTCGCCCACCGCCGGAGCGATCTTCAGCATCGACGAGCTCAAGCACGGCACCGTCGGCGACGGCATCCACGACTACCTCCACGGTCTCGCCTCCGAACCCGAACGGCACTCGGTGTGGGCCGAGACCGACCGCGAGGAGCTGCGCGTCCGCCCCGACGGCGCCGGCGAGCTCGTCCTCTACCCCGGAGACTCCGACGGCGGCGAGTTCCCCGGCGACAGCGACACCATCGACCGCTGCGTGGACCTGTTCCTCCAGCTCGCCTCCGAGTTCGACCTCGTCATCGTCGACCTGTCGGCCGGGCGCAGCCACGCCACCGAGATCGTCATGGCCGCCACCTCCAAACCCGAGCTCGCGACCATCCCGTGGCGCTGGCTCGTGTTCCACCGCTGGACCAAGCAGCACGTCCTCGCCGCCCACAGCCTCGTCCACGGCGAGCGGGGCCTGCTGGACACCGGGAAGTCCTGGCGGCACAACCACGCCCGGCTGATGTCGGCGATCCGCTTCGTGCGCACCGCCGTGGTCAACCCCGACGGCGCCGAGCTGTCGGGGCTCAAACCCACGCAGGTGCGCTGGCTGCGCCGCATCGACGCCGACCTGCACCAGATGGCGGCCGCCCTGCGGGTCGGGCGCATGAACCTGCTCGGCTCGGTGCCGCTCGACCCGGTCCTGCAGTGGCGCGAGCAGATCATCACCGACGCCGACAGCGCCACTCTCGACATCGCCAACCAGCGCACCGTGGACGCGTTCAACGAGCTCGCGAAGCGCTCCAGCGAGGAGACGTTCATCCCCGGCTTCGACGGGACCGCGTGAGGAGCCGGACATGAGCTACAGCGAGACCAGCGCGAAGCAGGCCACCGAGCGGTTCGGCATGTCCCACCTGTCGATCGAGGTCGGCCACCTCTACGCCGACGACCTCGCCGCGCGCCCCGACGCGCTGCGCGCCGAGATGGCCTCCGCGGCCGCCTGGGTCCGCGGCACCACCGAGGCGCTCGCCCACCGGCTCGGCGGTCGCCGACCGCGCGTGTCCACCTGCTACCTCGTCGACGACTACTTCCACGACGACTTGCCGTCGCCCGAGAAGCTCGTCGCCGCGATCAGCGAGGCCGCGGCCGACGCCGGGCTGCGCATCGACTACCTCGCCCGCGAATCGGGCTGCGCCCGCATGGGCGAGCTGGACCTGGCGGCCCTGGTCGCCGGCCGGATCGTGTTCGAGCCGACGCCGGGCACCAACGGCTCCCGCCCACCGGTCTCGCGCTCCGGCTGGCTGTGCAACGGCGTGCCCACGCCCCAGCGCCCGCGCGTCGCCATGAGCGAGCCCGACACGTGGCGCCCGCCGAGCCAGAACTCGGCCCGCGAGCACTCGATCTTCCTCGACGTCGAGCTGTGGAACGACACCGAGCACGGACGCCGCTGGTCGTGCCCGATGCTCGCGGCGGTGTGGCAGCTCATGCGACTCGGCGTCCTGCGCAACCACGGCAAGCGCATCGGCGCGCCCGTCCCGGTCGACCAGGTCGTCGGCGTCGAACTCAGCCACGAGCCCGGCGGGCGGCCGGCGGGCCGATTCCCCGACCAGTGGTCGGCGATGCCGCCGATCATCCAGCTCGATCCCGAGGCGTTCCCGTTCCCCGCCTACCGGACCGTGTCCGTCCTGTCGGGAGACTTCCTCGAAGTGGAGCACGCCGTCCGCGTCATCTGCTCGTGCGTGCGCCCCGACCCGGGCGCGTTCGAGGCGATCACGAAGGCCGCCGCACGCGAGAAGGTCGACCTTCCCGCCGAACTGGTCGACCGTCTCAGCTACATCTTCCAAGGGCCCCTTTAGGGGTCAGTACCGGTCGTCGCCGCGCTGCAGCAGCTGCGGGTTCTGCTCGATGATCGACAGGACCTTGTCGGCCAGGTCGGCCGCGCCGTAGTCGATCTGCGAGCGCACCCGCTCGGTCATCGTGTTCCACTGCCGTGTCAGGCCCGGGCGCCGCTCCAGGACGTCCCATACGAACCCGAGGTCGTGCGAGGTGCGCGCGCCCGGCGACCACAGGTGTATGAGGTGGTCGACGACGGGCCTGAGCATCCTGAGGGTGCGCCGGCTGTCCTCGCCGATCTTCGCCAGCGAGATCCGCGCGGCCACCGCCGTCAGCAGCCAGTCGTGGACGGCCAGATCCTCTGCCGCCGAGGCGATCCGCTCGGGATCGATCGTGCCGGTGACGAGGCTCAGGCGCCGCCGGTCGGTGCCGACCAGGCGGAACGCCACCGCCGACTTCGAGCCGGGGTCGGCGATCGCCGCCCAGCGCAGCCGGGTCGACCCGGTCTTGATCGGCGGGCGCTGATCGAGCACGGGACGCGACAGCACGTCGCGGCTCGAATGCCGGGCGATCGCGGCCGTGTCGAGCAGCCCCGAGCGGTCGTGCCGGGCGTCGGCGTAAAGGAAACCCTCGGCCAGCCGCCGGATCTCCGGGTTCCCGATCGGGTGGACCGTCCCGGGCCGGGCCAGGTAGTACGACCAGGGCATCCGCCGTGGGCGCTCCTGCGGGGACACCACCGTCCACGCCGAGCCCTGCAGCAGGTGCCCGCTGGTGAGGACCGCGCGCGAGCACACCGTCCCGACCGACCGGACGGTCCCGTTGTCGCCGTTCGGATCGGTGTGCCTGCGGCCCGGTTTCGGGCCCAGCGGCAGCTTGCAGTCCACGCCGTGCAGCAGCGTCGGCGACGCCGTGTGCGGCACCGGCCTCGCCCACTGCGTGACGCCCTCGCCGACGGCCAGCGCCAGGGCCGAGCGCGCCTCCTCCGGCGTGAGCGGCCGCGAATGGGGGAGCAGCGCGGTCTGGATCTCGCCGAGGACCAGCACCATTAGCGCTCCCGGTGCTCGGTGATCGCCAGGCCGTGGCCGTCGGGGTCGCGGAACGCGGCGGCGCGCAGCTCGTAGTCCTGGCCCAGCAGCGCGGTGCGCGGAAGGTGCAGGAACTCGACGCCGGCGTCGTTCATCTGCGCGAACGTCTGGTCGATGTCGCCGACTTCGAACGTCAGGTGCATGACGCCGGTCTCGCCGGGAGGCGCGTCGGGCCGCTCCCACAGCAGGACCTTCCCGAATCCGGCCTCCAGGACGGCGGCCTCGTCGGTGCGATCGGCGATCGCCAGTCCCAAAGCCTCCGTGTAGAACTCGACCGATCGCCGCAGATCGGCCACGATCAGGGTGGCGGCGACGTCGGTGACGTCGGTGTCGGCGAGGGCGCCCTCGGCGAGCAGCAGGTCGGAGACGTCGTCGGGGAGTCTCGGCTTCTCCGCGGAGCTGCGCTGCAGGGGCGGGGACGGGAGGTGCTGCGCGGCCTCCGGCTCGGCGGGCGGCTCCTCCTTCACCGCGGCGACGGTCGGCGCCGGGGCGGCCTCGGCAGGTTCGGGGGCCGGCGTTTCAGTGGGCCCGGCCGCTTCCGGGCGCGGCGGCGCGGCGGCGCCGGGATCGTCCAAAAGGTCGTCGAGAGCGGCCAATGTGGTCGATTTCTCGTCGGCCGGGGGCTTGCTCCTGGGAAGGTCGTCCTCGACGATGAGGTCTTCGAGACGGTGCTCGCCGATGAGCGGCGGAGCCGGGACCGGTTGCGGGAAGCGCCGAGCGGAGTACTCGACGGTGATGAACGCGATGCACCCGGCCACGCACAGGAACGCCAGCACGGCGATGCCGATGCTCTGCGCCCCGAGGGCCATGGAGGCGAAGAAAGCAGCGAGGATCAGTAAAGTGATCGCGCCGACCGCGTGCGAGGTGCGCCAGCGCAGCCGCCGGTCGCCGTTGAGGACCGTGCCGATGGCCTCGCCGCCCGCGGCGTGGTGCTGGGTGGAGTGGAGCCGGTTCATCGCGACCTGGTTGACCGCCCACCACGTCGCCTCGCGCTGGCGTCGCTGCTGGTCGAGCATGATGCGCTGCTGTCGCAGCTGCTCGGCGGAGTTCGGCCTGCCCTGCGGCTGCTTGCCCTTGGGGGCGCCCTTCGGTGGCGGCGCGGCCTTGCGGGCGCCGCCGCGCGGTTTCGCGCCGCCCTTCGCCCCGCCTTTGGCGCCGCCTTTGGCCCCGCCTCGGGCTCCCCCTTTGCCGCCGCCGCCCTTCGGCGCCTTCGCGGCCTTGGGGGCGGGCCGGGGTGGTTGTCTCGCAGGCATCGCCGACACCTCATCCACATATGGAAACCGGGTTTCTACGAGAATGCTACGTGCCAGAGGCGAACGGCACAACATCGCTTAGGATGGCACCCACGTCAATGCCGATTCATGGCTCGCGAGCTTTGCCAAGACCACCTGCGGAGCCGTGAATCTGCGCAGAAATCCGACAGCAACTCTAAGGAGTGACCGTGGCCGAGCAGCACACGCTCGTGTTGATCAAACCCGACGCCGTCGAGCGCGGACTCATCGGCGAGGTCCTCGCCCGGTTGGAGCGCAAGGGGCTGCGCATCGAGCGGATGGAGCTGCGCACCATGGACGCACAGCTGTCCGACGCGCACTACGCCGAGCATGTGGGCCGGCCCTACTACGAAGGCCTCAAGTCCTTCATGACCTCCGGTCCGCTGGTCGCCCTGGTCGCCTCGGGCGACGAGGCGATCCCTGTGGTGCGGACCCTCGCGGGAGCGACCGACGGCCGCAAGGCCGAGGCCGGGACGATCCGCGGCGACTTCTCGCTGTCGAACCAGAAGAACCTCATCCACGCATCGGACTCCGAGGAGTCGGCCAAGCGCGAGATCGACCTCTGGTTCAACGCCTGAGCGCGGCCAGCTCCGCCGGAGTGTCGACGTCGCTCGGATCCCCCGGGCAGGGCACCTCGTGGACGAGGCACGCGTTGGCGGCCAGGTAGTCCCGCGCACCCCGGTCCCCTGACGACTCGGTGGCGATGCCGTCGAAATGGCTGCGCGCGAACAGCATCGGGTGGGCGCGTCGGCCTTCGTAGGTGGCGACCGCCAGTGACGCGCCGCCGGCCGCGGCCGCGATGAGGCGCCTGACCGCCTCGGCTTCGATGCGCGGCAGGTCGACCAGCGTCACCACGACGCCGTCGTAGCGGTCCGGGACGGCCGCGAGCCCGGCCTGGAGCGAGGTCGACAGCCCCCGTCCCCAGCGCCGGTTCAGGACCGGCGTGAACGGTTCGGTCGCATCGCCCATGGCCTGTTCGGCCTGCGCGCCGAGCACGGCCAGGACCTGGCGGCAGCCGCCGTCTCGGAGCGTGGCGACCGCGCGGTCGAGCAGGCTCCGGCCGGCGTATCGGACGAGAGCCTTCGGCTGCCCGAATCGGCGCCCGGCGCCGGCGGCCAGGACCAGTCCCGCGACGTTCTTCATCGTTCTCTCCTTCATGCGTGCTGTCGGCTGTCTATTCGAGGCTGACCGCGAGTGCGAGGTCCATGCGGTCCAACGGGTTTCGCAGGTCGCGCCCGGTGAGCTGCTCGACGCGCCGCATGCGGTAGCGGACGGTGTTGACGTGCAGGTGCAGCGTCGTGGCGCACTGGCGCCACGAGCCGTCGCATTCGAGGAACCGCCGCAGGGTCGGCAGCAGGTCGGATCGGTGGCGGGCGTCGTACTCGATGAGCGGGTCGAGCACCCGGGTGCGGAAAGCACGGCTGACGTCGGCGGGGACGGCCGCGAGCAGCATCCGGTGCGAGACGAGGTGGTCGGGTTCGGCGACGTCGATGCCGCCGGGCCGCGGCTGTGCGAGGGCGGCGGTGTGGCGGGCCTGTTCGAGGGCGCCGCGCAGGCTTTGGGCGCCCCGGACGGGGTCGGCGAGGCCGACGCTGATCGAGCCGCCGGCGCCGCCGCCGACGAGGACGTCGGCGCAGCGGCGGGCCCACTGCAGGAGCCGGCCGCGCTCGCCGGGCCCGGCGGCGTCGCCGGCGAGGACGGCGACGGTCTCCGACCCGTGCGTGGCCCAGGCGGCGACGGGCCCGGCGTACGGGTCGTCCTCGGCCCAGGGCCCGGCCAGCGTCTCGGCGATGAAGACTTCGCGGAGCTCCTCGGGTTCGCCGGCGGCGACGATGACGGCCAGGTGCTCGCCGGTCGGGAGGCCGGCGCGGCGCAGGAAGCCGTCGTCGACGGCGCCCTCGCGCGTGGCGGCGATGAGCTCGGTATGACCGGTGGGACGCACGGCCGGGTCGTCGAGCTCCAGCATGAGCAGCGCCGACAGCTGCTCGGCGACGAGGCGCCGTTCGGGAGGCCACCGCGTGTGGTCGTCGTCGATCACCAGAAACCGTCCTGTCTGGATGGTCGATCCGATGCCGAAGACGGAGTAGCGGCGGTGCCGGTCGAGGGTGACTCGCTGGGGAAGGCCGCCGGCGGCGTGGGCGCGGGAGACGACGGCGGCCCGGTCGGGTTCGCTCAAGGTCAGGCCGCCGCGGATGGGGCGTCCTGTGGGGGACAGGACCAGGCACTCCATGCCGAGTTCGACCCGCAGGAGCTCGAGGATCTGGCCGATGCCGTCGGCGGCGATGAGCTGCCGGTGCCGGTCGAGCAGCGAGGCGAGGTCGCCCGAGCGGCCGACCGACAGGCGCTGGACGATCCGCTCGGTGATCTCGGCGAAGGCCACGTCGGCGTCGACGGCGAACAGCGGCAGGTCGTGGGCCTCGCAGGCGGCGACCAGGTCGGCGGGGACGGTGTGGAAGTCCGGGTGGTCGCCCGCGCCGAGGGCGGTGACTCCGGCGGCGATCAGATTGCGCACGTACGCGTCCGAGTCGTACTCGGCGCGGCGCCACATCAGGCCGGTGAGGACGAGTTCGCCGCCCGAGAGGTAGCGGCGGGGGTCGTGCAGGTCGGTCGGGACGACCCAGCGGATCCGGCGTTCGAGGTGGTGCCCGCCGGACAGCAGTGTCAGGCCCAGCTCGGGCATCTGCAGTAGGGAGCGAAGTCGCATGGTGACCCCCAGGGTTCCGGCCGCGCGCTCGGTGACGGCTCGTGGGCGATGCCGTTCACGGTCCGGCGCCGCCTGCTGTGAGGGCCACGATAGCGCCGATCCGGAGCGCCGCCTGGACGATCCTCCAGCATTTAACGAAGGCGAAATCAAGGTTTCATAGCGGTGGACAGTGGCCCCTGCCTTGGGATTCGGCTTCACTGGGTCGACACAGCGAAGACCGTCGAAGCAGGAGGCGCCGATGTGGACTCTCGGAGAGTTCAACACCTTGGACGCGGGCATGGTCGCGGGCGGCCTGACGGCGTGCTGCGCCTCGACGCCGTGGGTCGAGAAGGTCACCGCCGGACGGCCCTACGGCTCGGTCGCGTCCCTGCTGTCGGCCGCGTCGGCGGCGTTCGACGAGCTCGACGAATCCGAACTGGCCGTGGCGCACGCCGCGCACCCGCGCATCGGCGAACCCGCCTCGAACGCCTGGTCCAGGCGCGAGCAGTCGCGGGCCATGACCGGGGACGACGCGGTTCGCGCGGCCCTGCGCGCGGCCAATGAGGCCTACGAGCACAAGTTCGGCAGGGTCTTCCTGATCCGCGCGACCGGCCGGACCGCCGAGGAGATCCTCGCCGAGGCCAGGCGCCGCCTGGACAACGACTACGAGGCCGAGTCGATCGAGGCGGCCGCGCAGCTCCGCGCGATCGTCATGTTGCGACTGGGCAGGGCGGTGCGGGCATGACCGGGCTTTCCTCCCATGTCCTCGACGCGGCCGCCGGCCGCCCCGCCGAAGGCCTGCGCCTCACCCTCTTCCGGCGCGAGGGCGACGGCGCGTTCGCCGTAGTCCGCAGTGGCCGAACCGACGCGGGCGGGCGCGTGGCCGGCTGGCAGACCCTCCCCGGCGCGCACCGGCTCGTGTTCGACACCGGCGCCTGGTTCGAGGCCCGCGGCGTCGAGGCCTTCTACCCGGAGGTCGCCGTCGCGTTCACCGTCGGCCACGACGGGCACTACCACGTGCCGCTGCTGCTCAGCCCGTTCGCCTACTCCACCTATCGAGGAAGCTGATGGACCATCTCCCTAGCCCCGCCTTCCGGCTGGGCGCCAACAACTACGGCAAGGCGGGCGTGCGCCTGGTCCGCGTCGAGCGCGACGGCGCCGAACACGTGATCCGCGACCTGACCGTCCACACCGAACTATCCGGCGACCTCGCGGCGACGCACCTGACCGGCGACAACGCGGGCGTGCTCCCCACCGACACGCAGAAGAACACGGTCTACGCACTCGCCCGCGACCGCATCGGCCCGATCGAGTCCTTCGCCGAACGGCTGGCCCGCCACTTCGTCGACCGGACCGGGTCGATCGACACCGCCCGCATCGCGATCGAGGAGCGGACCTGGTCCCGGTTCGGCCCGCACTCGTTCTCGCGCGGCGAGGGCGGCGAGGCGCGGACCGCCGAAGCCGTCTACGGCGGCGAGCACACCCGGATCACCGCCGGGATCCGCGACCTGCTGCTGCTCAACACCACCGACTCGGAGTTCCAGGGCTTCGCGGTGGACGAGCACACCACCCTCCAGCCGACCGAGGACCGCATCCTCGCCACCGCGGTCGACGCGAGCTGGCGGTATTCGCACGCCGAGGGCGTCGACTTCGACAAGGCGTTCGCAGCCGCCGCCGACGCCCTCCTGGGGGCGTTCCGGGACACGTACTCGCGCTCGCTCCAGCAGACCCTGTACGCGATCGGCGAGCGCGTCCTCTCGGCGGTCCCGGAAGCGGCCGAGGTGCGCCTGTCGCTGCCGAACAAGCACCACTACCTGTTCGACCTCGAGCCCTTCGGGCTCGACAACCCCGGCGTGGTCTTCCAGGCGGGCGACCGCCCCTACGGCCTCATCGAGGGCACGATAGCGAGGGCCGACGAATGAACACGCAGCTCAAGGACCCGAACGATGTTTCTGTCGGTCGAACGAAAGAAATGTTCCACAGGCCCACCGACATCGAGGAGGCGGTCTCGTGCCTCGCCGCGCACCCCGGGGCCGTCCCGATCGCCGGCGGCACCGACGTGATGGTCGGAGTCAACTACAGGCGCCTGCGCCCGGCGGCGATGATCGACCTGACCGGCGTCGTCGAACTGCGCGAATGGTCCGACGAGGGCGACGCGATCCGCATCGGCGCCGGCGTCCCGTACGCGCGGATCATCGACGATCTCGGCGGCGTGTTGCCGGGGCTGGCCGCGGCGTCGCGGACGGTCGGCTCGCCGCAGATCCGCAACCGAGGCACCCTCGGCGGCAACCTCGCGACCGCCTCGCCGGCCGGCGACGCCCACCCGCCCCTGCTCGCGGCGGGGGCGAAGGTCGAGATCGCCTCGACCGCGGGCCGGCGCACCGTCCCCGCAGCCGACTTCTACACCGGCCCCAAGAGAAGCGTCCTGGCGGAGAGCGAACTCATCGCGGCGGTCATCGTCCCCAAAGCCGCCGGGCCGCAGCAGTTCCTGAAGGTCGGCAACCGGGGCGCCATGGTCATCTCGGTCTGCTCGTTCGCGCTGAGCCTCGACGTCGAGGGCCGCGCTGTCGGCGCCGGCATCGGCTCGGCCGGTCCGACACCGCTGCGCGCCACCGAAGCCGAGTCCATCGAGCTGCCGTGGGACAAGTCCGGACCGCTCGGTGACGAGACGGTCGAGCGATTCGGGGCGCTCGTCGCGGAGGCGGCGCGGCCGATCGACGACGTACGCGGGACGGCCGCGTACCGGCGCCACGCGCTGGCGGTGTGCGCACGGCGCGCGCTGCTGCGAGCCTGGAAGGAGCTGCTGTGCGACTGGAACTGACACTGCTTGTGGACGGCGAGGCGGTGACCGCCGTCCTCGACCGGCCCGGCGAGAGCCTGCTGCGGACGCTGCGCGAGCGGCTCGGCCGCACCGGCGCGAAGAACGCCTGCGAGCAGGGCGAGTGCGGCTCGTGCACAGTGCTGCTCGACGGTGAGGCGGTGGTCTCGTGCCTGGTGGCGACCGCGCAATGCGAAGGCCGCGAGGTGCGGACCGTGGCTGGCGCGGTTCCCGGCGAGGTGCGCGAGGCATTCGCGGCCTGCGGCGCGGTGCAGTGCGGCTTCTGCACGCCTGGCCTGCTGGTGAGCGTGGCCGACCTGCTCGGACGCAACCCGGACCCGGCCGACGCCGAGATCCGCGAGGCACTGGCGGGGAACCTGTGCCGGTGTACCGGCTACGAGAAGATCATCGAGGCGGTCCACCGAGCCGCGACAGCTCGCACCGCTGAGAACACGCACACCGGCGCCCCGGGTACCCGCCCACTCCCACCTTCTCCATCACCTGAGAAGGATCCCACCCTCCCGCACGGGTGTGACAGTGTGATGACGGAGGGTCGGACATGAATGCCTTCGTGATCGAGAACACTGCCATCGCCGCCGTCGATGGCGGCGGCACCGAGCACGCGACCGGGTTCCTGGCCGTCGAAGACGGGCGCATCAGCGGAATCGGGGCCGGCCCGGCCCCCGAGATCCCCGGCGCACGGCGCGTCGACGGATCCGGATGCCTCGCCACGCCCGGGCTCGTCAACACCCACCACCACCTCTACCAATGGGCCACACGCGGCTACGCCACCGACCACACGCTCTTCCAATGGCTCGTCGACCTCTATCCCGTGTGGGCGAACCTCCGCCCCGAGCACGTCACCGCCGCCAACCGCGCCGGGCTCGCCTGGCTCGCCCTCTCCGGCTGCACCACCGCCGCCGACCACCACTACGTCTACCCCACCGGCCTCGCAAACGACCTCGTCGACGTCCAGATCGAGGCCGCCGCCGCCGTCGGACTGCGCCTCCACCTCGCCCGAGGCTCCATGGACCGCGGCGTCTCCGAAGGCGGGCTACCGCCCGACCGCATCGTCGAGGACATCGACGCTGCCCTCGCCGCCACCGTCGAGGCCATCGATCGCCACCACGACCCGTCGCCGGAGTCCATGCTGCGCATCGCAGTCGCGCCCTGCTCACCGTTCTCGGTCTCCACCGACCTGCTCCGCGAATCAGCCGAACTCGCCCGCGACAAGGGCGTCCGCCTCCACACCCACCTGTGCGAGACGATCGACGAAGCCGAGTTCTGCCGCGCCACCCACGGCTGCGACCCCGTCGAATACATGGCCGCGGTCGGCTGGCTCGACGACGACGTCTGGCTCGCCCACGCCGTCCACCTCGACGCCGACGCGCGCAAACGCCTGGGCTCCACCGGCACCGGCGTCGCCCACTGCCCCTCCTCCAACGCCCGCCTCGGTACCGGCCCGGCCGATGTGCCCGCCATGCTCGCCGCCGGCATCGACGTCGGTCTCGGCGTCGACGGCGCCGCCAGCCAAGAGGCCGGACATCTCGGCGAGGAACTGCGCCAGGCCCTCTACACCGCCCGCCAGCTCGGCGGCCCCTCCGCCATGACCGCCAGGGGCGCGCTCGAACTCGGCACCATCGGCGGCGCCCGCGTCCTCGGCCGAGAATCCGAAATCGGCTCGCTAGAAATCGGAAAACAAGCCGACATCGCGCTGTGGGATCTTGGCGGTCTCGGGCACGCCGGCATCGACGACCCCGTCGCCGCCCTGGTCCTCGGACCGCCCGCCCCGCTGCGGCTCCTCACCGTCGCGGGGAAGACCGTCGTCGAGGACGGAGCCCTCGCCACCGCCGACACCGACGCACTCGCCGCCGACCTCAAGGCCGCCTGTGCACGACTGAAGGAGGCCGCCGATGCCTGAGCCGCACAAGCCTCCGACCCCGCCGCAAAGGGCAGCCGGCGGGGTCGGGACCAGCCCCGTCAGGCCTGACGCGACCGCCAAGGTCAACGGCGCCTTCGAATACGCCTCAGACCTGCGCGCCGACCGGATGCTCTGGGGCCACACCGTCCGCAGCCCCCACCCGCGCGCGCGCATCCTCGGCGTCGACACAGCGGCCGCCGAGGCGATCCCCGGCGTCGCCGCCGTCCTCACCCACGCCGACGTCCCCGCCGCCAAACACTACGGCCTCATCGAGTCCGACCAGCCCGTACTCGCCGCCGACGGCACGCACTACCAAGGCGAACCGGTCGCGCTCGTCGCCGCCGAAGACCTCGAGACCGCCCGCCTCGCAGCCGAATCCGTCAAGGTCGACTACGAAGTGCTCGAACCGCGATGCGACCCGCGACGAGCGGTCGAACTCGGCGAGGTCTTCCGGCACCAGCCCGTCCGCATCGGCGACCCCGACCTGACCGAGCCCGCAGTCGTCGTCACCCGCGAATACGTCGTCGGCATGCAGGACCAGGCACCGCTCGGACCCGAATCCGGCCTCGCCGTCCCGTCCCCGGACGGCGGCGTCGAACTGCGCGTCGCCACCCAGTGGCTCCACTCCGACCTCGACCAGATCGCGCCCTGCCTCGGCCTGGAGCCGGACATGGTGCGCATCACCATGGCCGGGATCGGAGGCGCCTTCGGCGCCCGCGAAGACCTCTCCGTCCAGATCCACATGGCGATGCTCGCCCTCAAAACCGGCCGCCCCGTGAAGATGATGTACGACCGCGCCGAGTCCTTCCTCGGCCACGTGCACCGCCACCCGGCCCGCATGCGCTACGAGCACGGCGCCGACGCCGAAGGGCGCCTGCTGTACGTCAAGGCCGAGATCGTCCTCGACGGCGGCGCCTACGCCTCCACCACCGACGCGGTCGTCGCCAACGCCGCTTCGCTCGCGGTGGGGCCCTACGAGGTCGAGCACGTCGCCGTCGACGTTTGGGGCGCGATCACCGACAACCCGCCGTGCGGGGCGATGCGCGGCTTCGGCGGCGTCCAGACCTGCTTCGCCTACGAGTCCCAGATGGACGCGCTCGCGGACGAGCTCGGGATCTCGCCGGTCGAGATCAGGCGCCGCAACGCCGTCTCCCAAGGATCCAAGCTCATCACCGGGCAGCTCATCGACGCCCCGGCCCCGCTGGCGGACATGCTCGGCCGCTTCACGGCCATGCCCGTTCCGGCGATCGCGGCCGAACGCGACGCCGCCGACCTGCCCGGCGGCTTCGGCAACACCACCCGAGGCGAGGGGGTGGTGCGCGGCGTCGGCTACGGCGTGGGACTCAAGAACATCTGCTACTCCGAAGGCTTCGACGACTACTCGACCGCGCGCGTCAGGCTCGAACTCGTCGACGGCGAACCGGTGGCGTTCGTCCACACCGCCGCCGCCGAGGTCGGGCAGGGACACCAGACGCTCCAGGCCCAGATCGCGCGCACCGAACTCGGCGTCGAACGGGTCGAACTGCTCCCTGCCGACACGAGCGTCGGATCGGCGGGCTCGTCCTCGGCCTCGCGTCAGTCGTACATGACCGGCGGAGCGGTCAAGGCCGCCTGCGAGGCGGTGCGGGAGCTGTGGACCGAGCGCGACCTGGCAGACGGCCCGATCGAGGCCGTCCGCGAGTTCCGCCACCGCGAGACCAAGCCGATGGACCCCGTGACGGGGCAAGGCGACTCGCACGTCCAGATGGCGCTGTGCGTCCACCGCGCCACAGTAGACGTCGATGTCGAGCTGGGGCTCGTGAAGGTCGTGGAGCTGACCGCCGTCCAGGACGTCGGCACGATCCTCAACCCCGTCGCGCTCGAAGGCCAGATCCACGGCGGCAGCGCGCAGGGGCTCGGCCTGGCGGTCATGGAGGAGCTCGTCATGGACGAGGGCAGGGTCCGCAACGCCTCCTTCACCGACTACCTCATTCCGACGATCCTCGACATGCCGCCGATGCGGCTCGACATCCTCGAGAACGCCGACCCAGCCGCACCGTACGGGCTGCGCGGCGCGGGGGAGCCGCCGACACTCTCGGCCACGCCCGCGATCGTGGCGGCCATCCGCGATGCGACCGGGCTGCCGCTGACGCGGGTGCCGGTGCGGCCCGAGCACCTGGTAGGGACACCATGAGGGACATCGCGGCCGAACTCGTCGCCTGGATGGACGCGGGGCGCCCGTTCGCGCTGGCCTCGGTGGCCGGAGTGAGGGGTTCGTCGCCGCGACCGCCGGGCACCGCGCTCGCCGTCGACGCTCAAGGATCGGCTGTCGGCGGCGTCTCGGGCGGCTGCGTCGAGGCCGCCGTGTACGCCCGCTGCCAGGAGGTGCTCGAGACCGGAGAAGCCGTGGTCGAGTCGTTCGGGTACTCCGAGGCCGACGCGTTCGCTGTCGGATTGACCTGCGGCGGAGAGATAGACGTTCTGGTGGTGCGGGTCGAGCCGGAGGACGCCCCGATTCGGGCGGTGTTGGAGGCCGTGGTGGCGGGAGAAGGGGCAACGCTGGTGCGTGCCGTGGAAGGCCCCGACATCGGCAAGGCGATCGCCATGACGGAACAAGGCATCACCGGAGACCTGGCGGTAGCCGAGGAGTTCGCGCCCGACACCGCGACACCGGACCCCGGAGCGGCCGCGAAGGCACGACCGGACAGGGCCCCGGCCGCCACCGAGGACGCCCACACCACATGCGGCACAGCCGATCGCGGTGCGGCGGGCGGCTCGCCCGAGCCCGGTGCCCCGGGCCCCGGCTCGGGCTTCGCCGCCGATGCTTCTTCGGCTCGCGATCTTGGCGGGCTGGAGCCTCCCCGGTCCTCCTGCCGTGTCGGGCGGCTCTCCTTCGAGGTCTACGCGCCTCCTCCCCGGCTGCTCGTATACGGCGCCGCCGACTTCGCCTCCTCGGTCGTCAAGGCCGCCAAGCTCTGCGGCTTTCACGTCACGGTCTGCGACGCGCGGCCCGTGTTCGCCACCCCCGCTCGCTTCCCCGACGCCGACGCCGTCGTCGTGGACTGGCCCCACCGCCACTTTGAGAACGCCTCCGTGGACGGGCGCACCTCCGTGTGCGTCCTCACTCACGACGCCAAGTTCGACATTCCGCTCCTGGAGCGCGCCCTCGAGTCCAAGGCCGCCTACGTCGGCGCCATGGGCTCGCGGCGCACCCACCGCGACCGAGTCGAACGGCTCCGCTCCGCCGGCGTGGCCGAGGCCTCTGTGGCCCGGCTGCGCTCGCCGATCGGCATCGACCTCGGCGGGCGCACCTCCGAAGAGACCGCGCTGTCGATCGTCGCCGAGATCGTGGCGCTCCGCAACGGCGCCCAGGCAGGATTCCTCACCTCATCCGACGGTCCCATCCACCACTAGGGAGTTGACTGTGGTCTACATGTTCCTCAACGGCGGCGCCATGCGCGGCGGCCCGCTCCACTACCTCCTCGACGGCGCGACCCTGCTGTCCGAGACGACGACCCAGCCGCTCTACCGGTTCTACTCGATCGGGGACCGCTGCCCCGGCCTCGCCGCCGCGCCGCCGGGCGAGGGCGTCGCCGTGGCCGGCGAGCTCTACGAGCTGCCGATGAGCGTCCTGCGCGATTCCCTCCTTCCCGCCGAGCCGCCTGAGCTCGAACTGGGGGCCGTGGCCCTCGCCGACGGTGTCGACTCGCTCGCGATGGTCCTGCGCCGGTCCTTCCCTGGCGCCTCCGATCTCATCGACATCTCCGACGTCGCGTCCTGGAACAGATACCTGGAGTCACAATGATCGCCGACCCCTCCGACATCTCCGCGCCCATCGTCTACGACCTCGTGATCCGTTCGCGCAGGGCCGTTCTGCCCGACGGCCGGCGGCCCGCCTCGGTCGCTGTCGAGGGAGGCCGCATCCTCGCCGTCGGCGGATACGACGACCGCATCGCCGCCCGCCGCACCGAGGACCTCGGCGACCTCGCCCTGCTGCCCGGGCTGGTCGACACGCACGTCCACGTCAACGAGCCCGGCCGCACCCACTGGGAGGGCTTCGCCTCGGCTACCAAGGCCGCCGCCGCGGGCGGGGTCACGACCCTGATCGACATGCCGCTCAACAGCCTCCCGCCCACCGTCGACGCCGAGGCACTGGCCGTCAAGCGTGCCGCCGCCAATGGCAAGACCTACGTCGACGTCGGCTTCTGGGGCGGCGCGGTCCCCGCCGGCATCGACGACCTCAAGGCCCTGCACGACGCCGGCGTCTTCGGCTTCAAGTGCTTCACCGCGCCCTCCGGCGTCGAGGAGTTCCCGCCGCTCGACCCCGAAGCACTCCACCGCGTCTGCGAGATCGTCGCCGAGCTCGACGCCGTCCTCATCGTCCACGCCGAGAACCCCGCCCACCTCTCGGATGCCGACGCCGCTCCGAGCTTCGCCGAGTTCCTCGCCACCCGCCCGAGCGCCGCAGAGACCAGCGCAGTCAGCGCGGTCATCGCCGCCGCCCGCGACACCGGCGCACGCGTCCACATCCTCCACCTCGCCGCCGCCGAGGCCGCCGACGACATCGCCGCCGCCCGCCGTGACGGCGTCCGTATCACCGCCGAGACGTGCCCCCACTACCTCGCCCTCGCCGCCGAGCACGTCCCCGACCACGCCACCGAGTTCAAATGCTGCCCGCCGATCCGCACCGACGCCAACCGCGACGCCCTGTGGGATGCGCTGCGCGACGGTCGGATCGACTTCGTCGTCTCCGACCACTCGCCCAGCCCGCCCGACCTCAAGCCGCCCGACTTCGCCGCCGCCTGGGGCGGCATCGCCTCCGTGCAGCTCGGCCTGCCCGTCGTCTGGACCGAGGCCGCCAGGCGCGGCGCCACCCTCTCCGACGTCGTCGCCTGGATGGCCGAGCGCCCCGCCGCCTTCGCGGGCCTCGACCGCAAGGGCCGCATCGTCGTCGGAAGCGACGCCGACTTCGCCGTCTTCGACCCCGAACGGGAATGGATCGTCCGGGCCGAGGACCTGCACCACCGCCACCCGGTGACGCCGTATGCGGAACGGGCGCTCACCGGGGCGGTGGTCTCCACCTGGTTGCGCGGCGAGCGCATCGACACCGAAGCCGCCCCCGCCGGCCGGCAACTGAAACGGAGCCGCACATGACCTTCACCGCCGAGGCCACCGACGACAAAGGCCCCTTCACGGACCTTCCGGACCTGGCCGCACGAGCTCTCGGCGGCGCCGTCCTCGCCGCCAACGACGAGTCCTTCGCCGAGAAGGAGAACCTCATCCGTCCCTACCCTGTCCTGCACCAGGCGCACACCTTCGGCCACAACGGGCAGGTCTACGACGGCTGGGAGACCAGGCGCCGCCGCGAGGACGGCCACGACTGGGCGATCGTCCGCCTCGGCGTCGGCGGGTCCGTCGCCGGCGTCGTCGTCGACACCGCCTACTTCACCGGCAACTACCCGCCGCGCGTCTCGGTCGAGGCCTGCACCGTCGACGGGCACCCCTCCGTCGAGGACCTGCAAGCAGCGAAGTGGCGCTGCCTCGTCCCGCCGAGCCCCGCCGAAGGCGACGCCCGCAACGAGTACGAGGTCGACGAGCCCGGACGCTTCACCCACGTGCGCCTCAACATGCACCCCGACGGCGGCGTCGCCCGCCTCCGCGTCCACGGCACCCCGATCCCCGACCCTGCGGCCTTCGCGCGGATGCCCCTCGACCTGGCCGCGCTCGTCAACGGCGCCGGCGTCACCGACGCCTCCAACGCCTTCTACTCCGACCCGGCAGGCGTGCTCATGCCCGGCCTCGCCGCCAGCCAGGCCGACGGCTGGGAGACCGCACGCCGCCGCACCGAGGGCCACGAATGGCTCGACGTCGCCCTCGCCGGACGCGGCACGATCCGCGTCGCCGAGCTCGACACCACCCACCTCAAGCACAACGCGCCCGGCTGGGCCTCCATCGAGGCCCGCGACGGCGAGGACTCCTTCGAGCTGCTGCCTCTCACCAGGCTCCAGCCCGACACCCCCCACCGCTTCGTCCTCGACAACGACCGGCCCGCGACCGGCGTGCGGCTCAACATCTTCCCCGACGGCGGCATGGCCCGCCTGCGCCTGTACGGGACGCTCACCCCCGAGTCGCTGACTGAGCTTGACCGGCGGTTCGCCGACGGCTAGCTGTACCTTGACCCAATGGCATCGACGCAGCACTCGGCCGTCGCGGAGCAGACGACCGCCGAGGACTTCTTCCGCACCGACATCCGCACCGGCCGCATCGAGCGGGCCGAGGTCTTCGCGAAGGCCCGGAAACCGGCATACAAGCTCTGGATCGACTTCGGGGAGCTCGGCGTCAAGCGCTCCAGCGCCCAGATCACCGCCCGCTACCCGGCCGAAGAACTGGTCGGGCGCACCGTCGTGGCCGTGGTGAACTTCCCGCCGCGCCAGATCGCCGACTTCAAGTCCGAGGTCCTGGTGCTCGGGGTGCCCGTACCCGGCACCGACGAGGTCGTCCTCCTCGCCCCCGACGCCGACGTGCCGCTCGGCGCCCGCATCTCCTAGGGCAGATAGGTGTTGTGCCGGAAGGTCGTTCGCATGAGCGCATCGACCGCCGCCTCGTAGTGCGCCGTGCCGGACTCCGGCACGGCCGCGACGCCCAGGAAGATCCCGCCTTCGCCCGGATCGACCAGGAGCAGCGCGAGGTCTTCGAACGCGTCCGGCGACGAGTCGAGCGTGTCCCAAGTGACGCGGGTCTCCAGCAGCACCGCCGGCTGCGAGTCCACGACGGTCTCGGTCAGCTTCGGATCGGACATCTCCAGGCCCGTCGTCCCGCTGTACGGGTAGTCGAACACCCACGTGTCGACGATCTCGACGGCGGCCCGGCGCAGGTTCTCGGGCTCGGCGATGAGTCCGAACTCGCCGAGCCGCCCGACCATGAAGTACGAGATCCACCGGTCGGTGTGGCGGATCGCCAGCGCGTGCGCGTCGTCGGCGAGCAGCTCGTCGGCACCGGGTCCTGCGTAGTCGGACCAGGGCGTTCCCGGGTGCGGTGTGAGCGCTCCGAGCGAGACGACTCCGAGGTGGCCCTCGGGGATCTCCATCGCCCTCGGGCCCTCGGTCTCCGTCTGGCCGCAGTCGGCGCCCTCGCAGCGCGAGGACTCCGGGACCGGCGGGCCGCCGCCTCCGAGGACGGCGACGAGTCCGGTCACGGCCACCGCGAGCGCCGCGACGACGGCGGCGACGATGAGGCCGGTGCGCGGGCCGCGCGGCGGCGCGGGCGCCTCGGTCGGTGCCTCGGCCTCGGCGCGGGGGACCTGCCAGTCCCAGCCGGCGACGCGCGCAGCGGCGGGCGTGGCCGGCTGGGACTGGGAGCTCATGGCATCGATGTTAGCGGCGGCTTGCCCGCTGGTCCTACCGCTAGTAGCCGTTCTCGACGACGTTGGTCGGCGGCTCGCCGGCGGCGAGCCGCCGGATCTGGTCGCCGACGGGCGGGTAGACGCGTTCGAGGAAGCCGTCGACGGCACCGGCGACGTGCGGGGTCACGAACGCGCCCTCAAGTCCCCACAGTGGATGGTCGGCGGGGAGCGGCTCGGGCTCGGTGACGTCGAGCGCGCAGCGCAGGCGACCGGAGGCGACTTCGGCGGTGAGTGCTTCGGTGTCGACGACCTTTCCGCGTGCGGCGTTCACCAGTAGTGCGCCGTCCTTCATGCGGCCCAGGAACTCCGCATCGACCATGCCCTCGGTCTCGGCGGTGAGAGGGACGATGACGAACACGATGTCGGCCTGGGGCAGCAGCTCGGGCAGGTCCGCGGTGGTGCTTACGCCGGGCCGGGCGGTGCGCGCGATCTTGGTGACGGTGCTGCCGCAGACCTCCAGGCGCCGGGCGATGGACTCGCCGATGGAGCCGGCTCCGAGGATGAGCGTGGAAGCGCCGAACAGGGTGCCGGTGCGCCGCGGCTCCCACGCGCGTTCGGTCTGCTTGCGCGCGAAGCGGTCGAGTTCGCGCACCGACGCCAGGGCAGCGGCGACGGCCCATTCGGCGGTGGTCTCTGAGTGCGCGCCCCGGTTGTCGCACAGCGCGACGCCCTCGGGCATGTTCGGCACCCAGGCCTCGGCGCCGGCGCTGAGCAGCTGCACGGCCTTGAGGTTCGGCATCTCCTTGAGCAGGTCGACAGGGTCGTCGCCGAGGAACGGCGGCACCCAGAATTCGACGTCGGCCGGGTCAGAGGGGTATTCGTCGCCTTCGAAGACCTCGATGTCGACGCCGTCGGGCAGCTCACCGAGCAGCGGCAGGGCCTCCTTGTGGGGAATCCAAGTTTTCATCCCGCCATCGTAAGTGGCTCTTGTTGCGGCTGTATTAATCCGCCCGTTCCTCGAACTCTCGTTCGCTTCGTTTCGGGCTATGCGGATTCGACCCGGTACTTGAGGACCGCGAACCGCCCGGCGGCTCTGGCCTCGATCAGGTCGAGCCGGTCGGACAGGATCCGCCGCGGCAGCAGCGGCGCGCCTCCGCCGAGGAACACCGGCGCCGCGCTGACGACGATCTCGTCGAGTAGTCCGGCGTCGCAGAACTGGCCGACGAGTTCGCCACCGCCGACGATCCATCGGTCGTTCTCTCCCGCCGCCTCGACCATCTCGGCGTGGACGGCGGCGACGTCGCCGGAGACGAAGCGGATGTCGGCGCCCTCGAGGACCGGCAGTTCGCGGTGGGTGAACACCCACGTCGGCTGCGAGTACGCCCACTTGCCGGGGTTCTCGGTGAGGTTCTCGAAGTCGACGACCCACTCGTAGGTGGTCGCCCCCATGCAGATCGCGCCGACGCCGTCCATGAACCGCCCGAACTCGTCGAGTGGCCCCTCCTCGGCGGCCGGGTCCGCCGGGTGGCCTCCTTCGACGCCGAAGAGCCATTCGAGCGAGTTATCGGGATCGGCGATGAATCCGTCGATGCTCGTTGCGGTGTTGTAGATCGTTCTGGCCATCGATCAAGCCAACCACGACCCGCCGACATCGCGGGTGGTCCCGCAGGAGCCCGAGGGTTTCGGCCTCCTGCGAAGCAGGACTGTGAGCAGCTGCGTGCTTCCACACTGCCGTGGAGGGTGTGCACGCGCAAGATCTCGATCTACTTCGCGGTCAGGCGCAGGAGGTTCCCGATGATCCGGTGTCCGTGAGCTCCGGCCGCGGTCAGGATCGACTCAGGATGGAACTGGACGGCGAACCACCGCCGCCTCGGCGCCTCGATCGACATGACGACGTCGTCGATCGCCGCCGTCGGCGCGAAGTCGCCCCTGACCTGGTCGGCCGTGGCGTACAGGGAGTGGTAGCGCGCAGCCGTCACCTCGTCGGGGAGACCCTCGAACAGGCTGCCGCCCGACACCTTCACGCTGCCCGGCTTGCCGTGGCTCGGCTCCGGCAGCAGCGACAGCTCACCACCGGCGTGCTCGACCATCGCCTGGAGGCCGAGGCACACGCCGAACGCGGGCAGGGCGCGCCGCTCGATCTCGTCGAGCAGCGCCGACGTCCCGAAGTCCTCGGGCCGGCCCGGACCGGGCGACAGGACCACCAGGTCGGGTGCCAGGGCGTCGAGCGTCGCGGCGGCGTCGAAGCCGAACCGGAGCGTCGTGACCTCGCAGCCGTGCTGCCGGAAGTAGTCGCCGAGGGTGTTCACGAAGGAGTCCTCATGGTCGACCAGGAGGACCTTGCGGCCCTCGCCGGCCGGACCGCCGGCGACCTCGATCGGCGACGGGACCGCCGCGGCCGCCCCGATGCCGCCCGCCGCCGTCTCCAGCAGCGCGCGTGCCTTCAGATGCGTCTCGGCCTCCTCTGCGTCGGGGTCGGAGTCGTACAGCAGGGTCGCGCCGGCCCTGACGCACGCGACGCCGTCGCGGATCTGCGCGGTGCGGAGCGTCAGCCCGGTGTTCATCGACCCGTCGAAGCCGATGAAGCCGACCGCGCCGCCGTACCAGCGCCTCGGGGTCGTCTCCTGCTCCTCGATGAAACGCATCGCCCACGTCTTCGGCGCACCGGTCACCGTCACCGACCACATGTGCGTCAGGAACGCGTCGAGCGCGTCCATGTCGTCCCGAAGCCGCCCCTCGACGTGGTCGACCGTGTGAATCAGTCGCGAGTACATTTCGATCTGCCTGCGCCCCAGGACCTTCACCGAACCCGGCACGCACACGCGGGCCTTGTCGTTGCGGTCGACGTCGGTGCACATCGTCAGCTCCGACTCCTCCTTCGGGGAGCCGATGAGCTCGGCGATCTGGGAGGCGTCGTGCAGCGGGTCGTCGCCGCGCGCGATCGTGCCCGAGATCGGGCAGGTCTCCACCCGCTTGCCCTGCACCCGAACGAACATCTCCGGGGAAGCGCCGACGAGGTACTCGCCGCCGCCGAGGTTGAAGATGAACTCGTACGGCGCGGGGTTCGCCTCGCGCAGCCGCTCGTAGAACGCCGTCGGCGAGTCGCACGCGGCGTACATCTCGTGGCCGGGGACGACCTCGAACAGGTTCCCCGCCTTGAACTCCCGCTTGGCGCGCCGCACCGTGTCGGCGTACACGCCCGGCACCGGGCCGTCGGGGACCGCCTCGGCCGGCGAGTAGGCGAGGACCTCGGTCCTGCGCGGCTGGCCCTCGGTGGTGCGGCCGCCGAGCTCGAACTCGTAGCGCCTCACCTGGGCGGTCTCGCGCTTGCGGTCGACCACGTACACCTCGTCGGCCAGGTGCAGCACCAGGTCGCGCTGGTCGTCGGCCCGGTCCTTCGCGAGCGCGATCGGCTCGAACTGGTAGGCCAGGTCGTAGCCGAACGCGCCCCAGAACCCCAGGTAGGGGTCGTCGCAGGCGAGCGCGTCGCGCAGCACGCGCAGCGCCGAGAACGCCGTCGGCAGCTTCGAGCGCTCCTCCTCGGGCACCCGGCCGGTCGGCGTCGGGATCTCGACGCGCACCTCCTGGTCGGACCGGGTCGTCTCGCCGATCCCGGCGGCCTCCAGGGCGTCGGCGAGGACGTCGACGAGGAGGTGCCCGCGCGCGTTCAGCGTCCGCACGGTCACCTCGCGCCCGCGCGCCGCGACCTCTATGGCCGGGTCGACATAGGCGAGGTGAAAGCGCGAGTAGCGACCCGGGTACTCCATCCCGGAGGACAGCACGCCGCCGCGCCGCGCCTCCACTTCGGCGACGATCGAGGTCAGATCGTGGTCGGGCAGGTCGGCGACGGTGCGCCGAACCTTCACGCCTGCGGGTGTGTGGAAGGTGGTCATCGGGCCTCGGTTTCTGCTGGGATACCGGTCCCGCGTCGAGGCGGCCGACCCCGGATACGACGAAGCGACCGCCATCGAGGCGGTCGCTTGCTTACTGCACGCAGGAGCAATGGACGCCGCCTCAGCGACGCCACCACCAGTTGCGTGCGTGAACTCTCACGCCGCTGATAGTACATGCCCGGGGCGCCGAACGAAATCCGGTAGGAGCCCGACCCGGGGTGGCGCTACACTTGCACGCAACAGCGTCGACCCGGCGATCACCGGTGAGCTTCCGGAAGAACGGGCCCACGGCCCCACTAGACCCGGACGGACGCGGCCCGTCACGCCGCCGAATCGAGCGGACGCGCCTTCGGGTGCGTCAAGCGAGGTGGTACCGCGGGCCCTCCGGGTCCGTCCTCGCACACCAGATGTCCGCAAGGTGTGATGAGGAGACGGAGACACCGAGCCAATGGCTTATCCACTCGACGACCCCAAACGGGGCGTGCCCGCGAGCCCGAACCTGCCCGAGGTCGAACGCCGCGTCCTCGACTTCTGGGCTGAGGACGACACCTTCGGCGCCTCCGTGGAGGCCCGCGAGGCCGGCGACCGGGGCGACAACGAGTTCGTCTTCTACGACGGCCCGCCGTTCGCCAACGGCCTACCGCACTACGGGCACCTCCTCACCGGCTACGTCAAGGACATCGTGCCCCGCTACCAGACCATGCGGGGCCGACGCGTCGAGCGCCGCTTCGGCTGGGACACCCACGGCATGCCCGCCGAGGTCACGACCGAGAAGGAGCTCGGCCTGAAGTCCAAGGCCGACATCGAGGAATACGGAGTCGACCGCTTCAACGCCGCCGCGAAGGCCTCGGTCCTCCAGTTCACCGACGAGTGGGTCGAGTACGTGACCCGCCAGGCCCGCTGGGTCGACTTCGACAACGACTACAAGACGCTCGACCTGGACTACATGGAGAGCGTCATGTGGGCCTTCAAGACCCTCTACGACAAGGGCCTGATCTACGAGGGCTACCGCGTCCTGTGGTACTGCTGGCGCTGCGAGACGCCGCTGGCCGCCACCGAGACCAAGATGGACGACACCTACCAGGACCGGCAGGACCCGGCCGTCACCGTCGGGCTCGACGTCACCGGCGACGGACCGCTCGCGGGGACCAAGCTCCTGGTGTGGACGACCACGCCGTGGACCCTGCCGTCGAACCTGGCCGCCGCCGTCCACCCCGACGTCGACTACGTCGTCGTCGAGGCCGAGGGCTCGCGGTACCTGCTCGCCGAGGCCCGCCTCGCCGCGTACGCCCGTGAACTCGGCGAACAGGCCGACGTCGTGAGCCGCCACAAGGGCACCGAGCTGATCGGCCTGACCTACAACCCGCCGTTCGACTTCTTCGCCGGGCGCACCAACGCCCACCAGGTCCTCGCGGCCGACTACGTCACGACCGAGGACGGCACCGGCGTCGTCCACATCGCACCGGCATTCGGTGAGGAGGACAAGCTCGTCACCGACGCCGCCGGCATCGAACCGGTGGTGCCCGTCGACGACTCCGGCAAGTTCACCGAGGAGGTGCCGCCGTACGCGGGCATGCACGTCTTCGACGCGAACAAGGCGATCATCAAGGACCTCAAGGCGACCGAGCGGCTGCTGCGCCACGACACCTACAACCACAACTACCCGCACTGCTGGCGCTGCGGGTCGCCGTTGATCCAGCGCGCCCTGTCGGCGTGGTTCGTCGCGGTCACCAAGTTCCGCGACCGCATGGTCGAGCTCAACCGGCAGATCGACTGGACTCCCGCACACGTCAGGGACGGCCAGTTCGGCAAGTGGCTGGAGGGCGCCCGCGACTGGAACATCAGCCGCAACCGCTTCTGGGGCGCGCCGATCCCGGTATGGGTGAGCGACGACCCCGCCCATCCCCGCGTCGACGTGTACGGCTCGCTCGAAGAGCTGGAGCGCGACTTCGGCGTCGCGGTGACCGACCTGCACCGGCCCGGGATCGACGAGCTGACCCGGCCCAACCCCGACGACCCGACCGGGGCGTCGACCATGCGCCGCGTCCCCGAGGTCCTCGACTGCTGGTTCGAGTCCGGCTCGATGCCGTTCGCGCAGGTCCACTACCCGTTCGAGAACACCGACTGGTTCGAGCACCACTACCCGGGCGACTTCATCGTCGAGTACACCGCGCAGACCCGCGGCTGGTTCTACACGCTCCACGTCCTCGCGACGGCCCTGTTCGACCGGCCCGCGTTCCGCACCGCCCTGGTCCACGGGACGCTGCTGGGCGCCGACGGCGCGAAGATGTCGAAGTCGCTGAAGAACTACCCGGACGTGCGCACCTCGTTCGAGCAGTACGGCTCCGACGCGATGCGCTGGTTCCTGGTGGCCTCCCCGGTGCTGCGCGGCGGCGACATGCCCGTCTCCGAGACCGGGTTCCGAGACGCGGTCCGCCAGATCGTCCTGCCGCTGTGGAACGTGTGGTACTTCTACACGCTGTACGCCGGGGCCGCCGGATACGAGGCGACGCCCGAGCAGGCCCGCGCGAGTGCGCTCGCCAGCGAGAACCAGCTCGACCGGTACCTGCTGGCCAAGACCCGCGAACTTGTCGAGGCCTCCACCGAGGCCATGGACGCCTACGACCTCGCCGGCGCGACCGCCGCGTTCCGCGCCTACCTGGAGTCGCTGACGAACTGGTACGTGCGGCGCTCGCGCGACCGGTTCTGGGAGGGCGACGAGGACGGCTTCGCGACGCTCGCCGTCGCGCTCAAGACCGCCTGCGAGGTGGCCGCGCCGCTGCTGCCGCTCATCACCGAGGACGTCTGGCGCGGCCTGACCGGCGGCCGCTCGGTGCATCTGGCCGACTGGCCGGACCCCGAGGACCTTCCGGCCGACCACGAGCTGGTCGAGGCGATGGACGCGGTGCGCGAGATCGCTTCGGTCGGCCTGTTCATGCGCAAGGACCGCAGGCTGCGCGTGCGCCTGCCCCTGGCCTCGGTCACCGTCGCCACCGGCCACGCCGAGCGGCTCGCGCCGTTCGCGGAACTGCTCGAGGACGAGCTCAACGTCAAGGCCGTCGAGTTCGACTCGGACATCGACGCGTACTCCAAGTCCGACCTCAAGCTGGTGCCGCGCGTCCTCGGACCGAGGCTCGGCAAGGACGTGCAGCGGGTCATCAAGTCCGTCAAGGGCGGCGACTGGACCGTCGAGGACGGCACGGTGACCGCCGGCGGCGTCGAGTTGGAGGAGGGCGAGTACGAGCTGACCACCGTGGCGGTCGACGCCGACCACACCGAGGCGCTGCCGAACGGCGCCGGGGTGCTGGTGCTCGACACCGAGGTGACGCCCGAACTGGCCGCCGAGGGCGCGGCCCGTGACGTCGTGCGCGTCGTCCAGCAGGCCCGCAAGGACGCCGATCTGGACATCACCGACCGCGTGGCGGTGACCGTCGACGCGCCGGACGAAGTCCGGTCGGCGGTCGAGGCGCACGAGGAGTTCGTCAAGGGCGAGACCCTGGCGCTGGAGCTCGGCTTCGGCGATCTGGGTGAGGACGCGACGGCGGGCGAGGCCGGAGACGGCCAGAGCGTCAAGGCAGCGGTCCGCAAGCTGTAGCGACGGCGAGGGGCCGGAGCGCTTCGCGCTCCGGCCCCTGCCCGCTCGGTCATTTCCGCGGGGACACCCACTTGACCAGGACGTTGGCGATTTCATCGACTTCGTAGTCGCCTTGGGCGACCGCCCGAACGAATTCATCGGCTTCGTCCGGGGACGGAGGTCGCAGGTGAGAGCCGTTCATGCCATACATCATCTTCGCCGCCACATAGGCGAGGCGCTTATTGCCGTCGATCATGGCGTGGTTCCGGGCGAGGGAGTGCAGTAGGGCTGCCGCTTTCTCATGGAGCGGCGGATACGCTTCGACGCCGAACACGCAGGCCTGCGGTCGGGCCAACGCGGATTCGAGCAGTCCCCAGTCCCGGACCGGTGGCGGTTCCAATCCGGTGACCCCGCGCGCGATCTTCGTCAGGTCGTCGAGGTTCAGATACAAGGTCATTTCGCGAGCCGGTCCAGGATCTCCTTGTCCTCTTCCAGCGTCTGAGCCAGCAGCTCATCGAACCGCTGCTGCCGCTCGGTCAGGAACGTGTGCACCGCTTCGGTGACGATGTCGTGCTTGGATCGGCGCTCCTGTGCGGCACGCTCCGTCAGCAGGCGGTCGTCTTCTTCTGAGAGTCGCAACGTCATGGCCATCAGTTGATGCTACCGCGTGATACCACGTGGTATTGATGCTTCGGCGACGTGTCAGCAGACCGGATCGCGCCACATCGGGATGAGGGCGGGACCGCCGCCTGGCAGGCGGATGGGCTCGCCGGTCGGCTCGAACCCGAAACGACGGACCAGCCGCGCCGATCCCTCGTTGCTCGCCTCCAGGTACGTCGGCATCCGCTCGGCGTCGGCGATAGCGAGCCGCTCGCGCATGATCGCGCTTCCGACCCCGCTGCCGCGGTAGCCGGGCTGGACCGCCAGCGAATGGAAGTACAGGTGCCCCGCCGCGGTCGGATGGCGTTCGGCGGTCAGCCGCGCCACCGTCGCCGCGCGGCCCAGTGCCGCCGTCCCGGCTATCTCGGCCATCGCCGCGAGCTCGGCGGCCTCGGCGTGGAAGCGGTCGGCCGAATCGGCCGGGATCCAGGTCGAGGAGCCCCGGATCGCCCCGTCCAGCTCGGCCGCCCACACCTCGTCGCCCGCGAGCGCCCGGCGCAGCAGGTCCCGGAAGAAGGCCACACGGTGCTCCTCGGGGACCTCGCCGCCCATGATCCACACGTTCAGCGGCTCGTCGGCGAACGCTTCCGCGTAGGCGGGCAGCAGCGCGTCGAGGCCGCTCTGATCGATCTGGCGGACGGTGATGCGTGAAGTCATAATGACAATGGTTATCATAATCTTCATGGCCGGGCGTCTCCGGCCGCCCTTGCGAGCGGGCACCGGCCCGCCAGGCCCCTTGCGGAGGAGATTCAGTGCAGCACCCACCCGACCGGCGACGCCGGTTCGCATTCCCCGTCGCCGTCGCAGCAGTCATGGCGATCACCGCCGCCTGCTCAGCCGGATCGGCCGCCGACGAGGACGCCTCCGGAGGCGGCGTCCTGCGCTACGGCACCGTGGCCGCCGGCGGGGCCTCGCCCGTGACCGACCCGCACGGCTCCCTGTTCAACGAGTCCGACTGGGTCCGCCACACCGCCGTCTACGACCTGCTGCTGCGCCTGGGCGACGACCACGAACCGGCCCCCGCGCTCGCCACCGGCTGGGAGGCCGACGACGACGCCACCGAGTGGACGTTCACCATCCGCGACGACGCCGAGTTCAGCGACGGCTCGCCCGTCACCGCCGCCGACGTGCTGTACAGCATGGAGCGCATGGACGAGCAGGCGGCGGCCAACGGCGGCCGGCTCGGCACGGTCGACGTCTCCTCCAGCGAGGCCGTGGACGAGACCACCCTCGTCGTCGCCACCACCACGCCCGACGCCGAGCTGCCCCGCATCCTCGCCGGCATGGTCTTCGTCGTCCCCGACCGCGCGACCGAGTTCGACGAGCCGGTCGGCTCCGGCCCCTACCTCCTCGACGAGATCGACGCGGCCGGCACGGCCCGCCTGAGCCGCAACCCCGACTGGTGGGGCGGCACCGACGGCCCCGCCGTCCTCGAACTCCACGGATTCGAGGACCCGCAGGCACTGGCCTCGGCCCTCACCTCAGGAGCGCTCGACGTGGCCGCCGGCGTCTCTCCCGCCGCGGCAAAGGCCGCGGTCGCCGAAGGCGGCCTCGAACTCGTCCGCCGAACCGGAGCCGAGACCGCGCCGCTGCTCATGCGCCTGGACGCGGCCCCCTTCGACGACCCGCAGGTCCGTCGGGCCGTCAAGCTCGCCCTCGACCGCCCTGCCATGGTCGAGCAGGTGTACCTCGGCTACGGGACCGTCGGGAACGACATGATCAAACTGGCCGACCCGTCGGTGCCCGCCGACGCCGAGCCGGTCGAACACGACCTCGACCAGGCACGAGACCTGCTCGCCGAGGCCGGACACCCGGACGGCTTCGCGATCGACCTGCACACCACGACCGCCTACCCGAGCATGCTCACCGCCGCGACGGTCGCGGCCCAGCAGCTCGGCGAGATCGGGATCGACGTGACCGTCGAAGAGCACTCCCCGAGCACCTACTGGTCCGAGGCCTACACGGTCGAGTCGTTCACCGTCGGCTACTACACCGACACCCCGTTCGCCACCACCGTTCGCCAGACCACGCTCACCACCTCCGCGTTCTCCGACACCGGTTGGAGCGACGAGGACTTCGACGCCGCGTTCGCCGCCGCGATGGCGACCGTCGACGACCAGGCGCGCAACGACGCGCTCGGCGAGCTGCACCACCGCATGGCCGCCGAGGGCGGCTGGGCCGTGTGGGGCTTCGGCGACGGCCTCGACCTCCGCACGTCCGCGGTCGAAGGGCTGCCCGAAGGCCCAGGCAGGTTCTACCTCGCCGAAGCGACCGTCGGCGACTGACCGTGTGGGCGGTCCGCGCCGCGCTGGTGATCGCCGTGGTCGCCAGCGCGGTCTTCGCCGTCACCGCACTGCTCCCCGGTGACGCCGCCGACGTCGCGGCCGGGGCCGACCGTGCCGCCGCCGAACAGATCCGCAGCGCCACGGGCCAGGACGCGTCCGCACTTTCAAGACTCGGCGACTGGTGGTGGGGCGTGGCGCGCGGCGACCTGGGGTCGTCGCTGGTGGACGGCGCCCCGGTCGCCCCGCTGGTCTTGCGGCGCTTCGGCTCGACCCTGGCGGTGGCGGCGCCCGCGTGGGCGCTGGCGGTCGCCGTCGGCGCCTTGATCGCCGTGCTCGCGGCGGCCCGGCGCGGCAGGAGAGGTGACGGCGCCGCCACGGCGGCCGTCGCGGTCGCGGCGGGGGTCCCGGAGTCGGTGCTGCTCATCGTGCTGGTGCTGGTCTTGTCGACCGGTCTGGGATGGCTGCCCGCGGTCTCGACGCTGCCGCCCGGTGTGGGGCCGGTCGCGGCCCCGGAGGTTCTGGTGCTGCCGGTGCTGGCGCTCGCGCTGCCGTCCGCCGCGTGGGCCGCCCGGACGCTGCGGGGTCCGGCCGAGGACGCGCTTCGCGATCCGGTCGTGGCCTCGGCGGTGGAGCGCGGCGTGCCGCTGCTCCGGGTGGGGTGGCGGCACGTGCTGCCGCGGCTCGCGCCGCCGTTGGCGCAGTCCGCGGCGGTGCTGGCCGGCGCGGTCCTCGGCGGCGGCGCCGTGGTCGAGAGCCTCCTGGACTACCCGGGCCTGGGGCGGCTCCTCGTCGGTGCGGTGGCGTCGCGGGACGTGCCGGTGGTGCAGGGCGCTGCGCTGGTGTTGACCGCGGTGAGCGTGTTCGCGCTGACCGCCGCCGATGCGCTGACGAAGCGACGGGCGGGGAGACCATGAGACGACGTCGTGTCCGTGCGGCCGTGGTGTCGGCAGTGCTGCTTGCGGTGCTCGCGGCGATCGCGCTCGCCCCGTCACTGGCACCCGCGCCGGTAGACCGCCCGGTCGGTATGCCCTGGACGCCGCCGGGGGAGTTCCCGCTCGGCACCGACAACCTCGGCCGGGACGTGTGGTCACGGCTGCTCGCCGGAGGCGGCGGCCTGCTGGTCGCCCTCCCGATCGGGGTCGGGGCCACCGCGGCCGGTTCGGTGATCGGGCTGCTCGCCCTCAGGATCGCCGTGCTGGGACGCCTGCTGCGGGCCGTCACCGCCGCGGCCCTCGCGATACCGGGGGCGGTGGTGGTCCTGGCAGCGGCGGTCCTGCTGCCGTCGTGGGCGGCGGTGGCGGCCGCGATGCTCGTGCTCGGCGTGCCGCTGTCGGCGCGGATCGTTCATGCCGCGGCCGTCGGGCTTTCGCACTCGGGGTTCGTGGAGGCCGCCCAGTCTCGCGGCGAGCGCCCTTGGTTCATCACCGTCGGCGAGCTGCTTCCGGCGGTGCGCGGCACCGTCGTCGCCGACGCGGGCGTGCGCTGCATCGCCGCGCTCCAACTGCTGGTCGCCCTGCACGTCCTCGGGTTCGGGCCGCCTCCGCCGACCGCCGACTGGGCGCTGATGATCCGCGAGAACCTCCCCGGCGTCCTCCTGTCCTGGGTCTCGGTCGCCGCTCCGGCGGCGGCGATCGCCGCGCTCGCCGCGGCGATCACCCTGGGCTTGGACGCGCTGGCGGGCACCGCGCGACGCCGATCCCGTACACGCTGGACGGACGTGGCCGCGGACCGGAACGACGAGGCGGTCGCCTCACTGCGCGGGGTCACCGTCGACAGGGACGGGGAGCGGCTGCTGCGCGTCGACGAGCTGCGCCTCGCCCCCGGCGAGGTCGTCGGCGTGGCCGGGCCCTCCGGTGCGGGCAAGTCGACGCTGCTGCGGGTGCTCGCAGGGCTCCGCGAACCGGGCGTCGAGGTCGCCGGGACCGTTCTGCTGCTCGGGAGGCCGTGGCCGCGATCGGCCACGGCGCGGCGGCGCCGCCGCCGCGCCAGCGTCGGCCTGCTCCGGCAGGACCCTGCCGGCACGCTCGATCCGGGCCTGTCGGTCGCCGCGGCCGTGGCCGACGGCCGCCGCGTCCGCGGACTCGACGCCGCGTCGGAATCGGTCGGACTGCCCGCCGACGCCCTCGACCGCCCGGCCGGTGCGCTCTCCGGCGGCCAGGCCGCGCGCGTCGCGCTGCTGCGCGCCACCGTCGCCGGGCCCGAGCTGCTGCTGCTCGACGAGCCCACGGCCGCCTTGGACGCCGAGAGCGTCGCGGCGGTCACCGCGCTCGTGCGGCGGCACGCCGACGGCGGCGGTGCGGCGGTCGTGGTCAGCCACGACCGCGACTGGCTCGCGCGGTCCTGCGACCGCGTGCTCGCCCTCGACGCCGGGGCGCTGCGCGAGGCCGCCGAGTCGCCCGCGCGGCCCCGGGCCTTCGAACGGTCGGCCCCTGGACCCGAGCTGCTGCGGCTCGACGGCGTCGCGATCCCCGACTACGACGGCCTTCCGCTGCTCGCCGATGTCGACCTGTCGCTGCGGTCGGGCACGCTCACCGCCGTGCTCGGGCCCTCTGGATCGGGAAAGTCGACGCTGCTTCGCGCGCTGGCGGGGCTCCACCCGGTCGAGGGCGGCGCGGTCCTGTTCGACGGCGAGCCGCTGCCGACGGCGAGGGCCGTCGGGAGGGTCGCCGACCGTGACGGTGCGCAGCGCGCCGGGGTGCAGCTGGTGGCCCAGGACAGCGCGCTGGCGCTCAACCCGAGCCGCCGCATCGGTGCGCAGGTCGCCCGGCCCGCCCGGACGCTGCGCGGACTGTCGGGCGCGGCGGCGCGTTCGGAGGCTCGGGCCGCACTCGCGGCGGTCGGGCTCGGACCCGAGATCGCCGACCGCCTCCCCTCGGAGGTCTCCGGCGGGCAGCGTCAGCGGGCGGCGCTCGCCCGGGCTCTGGCCGCCAGGCCGCGGGTGCTGCTCGCCGACGAGCCGACGTCGGCGC
This sequence comes from Glycomyces sp. L485, assembly GCF_022548875.1. Classification (GTDB taxonomy): domain Bacteria; phylum Actinomycetota; class Actinomycetes; order Mycobacteriales; family Micromonosporaceae; genus Glycomyces. Next base: position 35,289 of record NZ_JAKZEW010000028.1, read on the forward strand.
TCGACGCCGATACCGCGCACGCGGTCGTGGACCTGCTGGCCGCTTTGGCGGCCGAGGGCCGTGCGGTCCTGCTGATCACCCACGACGCCGAGATCGCCGACCGCGCCCACGAGCGCCACCGGGTCTCCGCGGGCCCATACCGGTCGAGGGTGGTCCTCGATGAGGGCCGGACCGATCCGCGATTGCCGGGCCCCTCGAAGTACGGCTCGATGAAGCACGAAGGCGGCGGTGCGTGAGCGATGAGGGAAGGCGCCGGGGCCGGCTCAGTCGGCTTCGTAGCAGGCGCGGACGAGGTGCCTGAGCACATCGAGGTCGACGTCGTCGAGGTATTTGATGTAGAGGCACCCTGCGCCGGTCGTGTGGGCGCCGAGCCGCTCGAGCAGGTCGCGGTTCTCGATCTGCTCGGCCTCCTCGCCGTAGCGGCGGATCAGACCGTACAGAGCGAGCGCCTGCGCGCGGGGCGCGAAGCCGACCTTGACGGTGTCGCCCTCGCGGCCGGTCGCATAGCGGTAGTGGTACTCGCCGAAGCCGATGATGTGGCCGGGCCAGAGCGCGGGCTCCTCGCCGGTGACCTCGCGCATGATCGCGAGCAGTCGGGCCGCGTCCGCCCGACGGCGCGGCACCTTCACCCGGTCCAGGACCATCTCGACGTCCCGCTCGGTCGCCATGCGTCGATCCTAGGCCGAGCCGGTCGGCGATCGCATCAGCGATGTGGACGGTGGCCTCGCAGCGGCCTCGGCGGGACGCCGTACGTGGTCGAGTCGCCGGCGAGCCGGACCGCACCACGGCTCGATGTGCAGGCTCAGGCCCCGCGGCGGGAGGACTCGGCAGGTCGAGGCTCCGGCCCACTGTCCGTACGCGCGGCCACGGCGACGCTGGTGTGGACGCGGCCGCCCTCCCATTCCCAAGCGGCCTCCACCGCACGCGGCCCCGGCCAGCGTTCGAGATTCGCGGCGCCGATCTCCAAGACCATCGTCCCCGACCTGCCGGCTCGGTCGGTTCTGACGTCGGCGAGCCGGGCCCCGTCGAAGTCGAGCCAGATTCGCGTGGCCGGGTGCCAGGCCTTGAACAGCGACTCTTTCGCGCTGAAGGCCGTGACGGGGCCGTGCGGGCCCAGCCGGGCCGCGACTCGCCGCTCCTCGGGGTCGAGGACCGCCGCCGTCACCGACGCTCCGAGCACGGTCAGCGGCTCGGCGTCGATGCCGACCGCCGCCACCTCTCGGGCCCGGGCGACCGCTGCGGCGCGCAGGCCCTCGCAGTGCGTCAGGCTGCCGACCCATCCCGGCGGCCACACCGGGGCCCGGTCGGCGCCGACCGGCACGGCGACGGCGGGCCCGCCCGCCCGTGCCAGCGCCGCACGGGCCAGCGCCCGAGTGGTCGTGAACTCGCGCCGCCGAGACGCGACCGCTCCGGCGACCGCCTGGTGCTCCACCAGGGGCAGTTCCACGTGCGCATCGCAGGTCGCCCAGGCGAGCTGGACCTGATGGGGGAGTCCGGCGAACGACATGTTTAAAATGATAATCAATTTCATTTAGTGTCGCGACCGAGGAGGCCGACCGTGAGAGACGCCGTCCGACGCGCCGCCGAGCGCGCCTGGGCCGAGGGCGAGCGGGCCCCCGTCGAACTCGACCGGGCCCGCGACCGGGCCAGCGCCGCCTCGATCGCGCGAGCGGTCCGCGACCTGTGCCCCGACGGCGTCCTCGACCCGGCCGCCCTGACCGCTGCGGGCGCCCTCGCCGAGCGCCACGCGCCCATCGTCGCCCGCTGGATCGACGAGCTCGAAATCCGCGGCCGACTGCGGGCCCGCCCCGCCGAAGGCGGCCGGACCGAACTGGAATGGCGGTGCGAGGCGCCGAGCCCCCGCGAGACCGCCGACGCCTGGGCCGAGGCCCGCTCCCACCGGTCCGGGGCCGCCCTGACCCGCTTCTTCGCCCGCGCCGCCGACCACCTCCCCGAACTGCTCGCCGACACCGTCCAAGCCCAGTCGCTCCTGTTCGAAGACGACGACGTGACCGACGAGATCTACCGTTCCAACGAGGCCAGCCGCTACACCAACGCCGCCGCGGCCGCCGCCGTCCGCGCCCACCTCGAACCCCGCACCGCCACGGCCGTGTGGGAGATCGGCGGCGGCACCGGCGCGACCACCGAACCCGTCCTCGACGCCGTCCGCGACCTCGACCTGCGCTACCACTTCACCGACGTCGGCCGCTGGTTCCTCGATCAGGCCCTCGACCGCTGGGCCGGCCGGGCGGGCCTGACCACCGGCCTCGCCGACATCAACGACCCCGACCTGGCCTCGAACCTCGCGCTGCCTCCTGCCGGCGGCTACGACGTCGCGCTCGCCGCCAACGTCCTGCACAACGCCGCCGACCCCGCCCGCACCCTCACGGCCGTGGCCCGCGCCGTCGCCGAGGACGGCCTGCTGGTCATGATCGAGACCGCGCGCGAACACCTGCCCCTGCTGGTGTCGATGCGCTTCCTCATGTCGCCGCCCGGGCCCGGCGCCCGGTTCACCGACCACCGCGCCGCCACCGGCCGTATCTTCCTCTCGCTGCCCGAATGGAAGGACGCGCTCGCCCGCTCCGGCTGGCGCCTCGACCTCACCGCCCCCGGACCCGACCCGTCGCACCCGGCGGCCCGATACGACCAGCACCTCCTCGTCGCACGCCGAGTCGCCCCCGAGATTGGAACAGCATGATCGAACAAGAGCAGCAGGTGGCCGTCGTCGCGATGAGCTGCCGGTTCCCCGACGCCGGAGACCCCGCCGCCTACTGGGACCTCATCCGCTCCGGACGCGACGGCCTCACCCGACTCGACCCCGACCGCCTGCGCGCGGCGGGCGTGCCGCCGTCGCTGACCCGCCGCCCCGGTTACGTACCGGTCGCGGGCCTGCTCGACGACCCGACCGCGACCGACCCCGCCGCCCTCGGCCTGTCCGAGACCGAGGCGACCCTCATGGACCCTCAGCAGCGGCTCTTCCTCGAATGCGCCGTCGAAGCGCTCGAAGCGTGCGGCCGCGCCGGCGGCGAACGCGGCGGCGCCACCGGCGTCTTCGCCGGGCAGTCCCTGCCGTCCTACCTGCTCGACAACCTCGGCCACCGCTTCCACCCCCGCGGCGGCGACGACCCGGTCGAGAGCCTCCACCTCCACGGCCTCAACGTCGCCGACTACCTCCCGCTGCGCACGGCCTGGCTGCTCGGGGCCACCGGACCGGCCGTAGCGGTCGGCGCCACCTGCGCCACCTCCCTGGTCGCCGTCCACACCGCCGTCGCCTCACTCCTGGCCTTCGAATGCGACACGGCGCTGGCCGGAGGCGTCACGCTGCGGCTGCCACAGGAGCACGGCTACTTCGCGGTGCCCGACGGACCGTTCTCGCCCGACGGGGCGACGCGCTCGTTCGGCGCAGGAGCGAACGGCACCGTGTTCACCCAGGGGGCGGGCGCGGTCGTCCTGCGCCGCCTGCCCGACGCGCTCGCCGACGGCGACGAGATCCTCGCAGTCGTGCTCGGCACCGCGGTGGGCAACGACGGCCGCGACCGTGTCGGCTTCACCGCGCCGTCGGTGGTCGGCCAGGCCCGCGTCGTCGCCGAGGCCCTCGACGTCGCCGACGTCGCCCCCGAGCAGGTCGGGCTGCTGGAAGGACACGGCACCGGGACCGCCCTCGGCGACCCCATCGAGGTCACCGCCCTCAACCAGGTCTTCGGCAGGGCCGAACGGCCGTGGTGCGCGCTCGGATCGGTGAAATCGCAGATCGGGCACACCGACGCCGCCGCCGGGATCGCCGGGTTCATCAAGGCCGTGCTCGCCGTCCGGCACGGCGAACTGCCGCCCGCCCCCGGCGCGCGCGAACCGAACCCCGACCTGCCCCTGGACGGATCGGCCTTCGAGCTGCTGCCCGAGGCGCGGCCGTGGCGGTCTCAGGAGCGGATCGCGGGGGTCAGCTCCTTCGGCATCGGGGGCGTCAACGCGCACGCCGTGATCGCCGGGCCGCCCCGGGCCCCCGTCCGCGCCGCATCAGCGACCGGCGGCGAGCCGGTCCTCCTCGTCCAGGCCGCCGACCGCGAGGCCCTCGACGCCCGCTCCGACCAGCTCACAGCGGAAGCCGCCACGCTGGAGGCCGACCGCCGCGCCGACCTGGCGGGCACGCTCGCGACCGGCGTCCGATCCCACCGCTGGCGCACCGCCGTGCTCGGCGGCCGGCGGCTTCCCGCCGCCGAGACCGCCACCGCGCCGCGGGTCGTCTTCGGCTTCCCCGGCGGCGGCGCCCAGTTCGCCGGCATGGCCGCCGGGCTCCACCGGCACGAACCGGTCTTCGCCGCCGCACTCGACCGGATCGCCGAGCGGCTCCGCGAGCGCACCGGCGCCGACCCGCGCGACATCGCCCTCGACCCCGCCGCGGTCGCGAACGACCCCGGCACCGGACTCCCGGCGCTGTTCGCCGTCGAACTGGCCGCCCACGAACTGCTCGCCTGGTACGGGCTCCGCCCCGACCTGGTCCTCGGGCACAGCCTCGGCGAATACGCGGCGGCCGTCGCCGCCGGAGCCCTCGACGAAGGCGAGGCGTGCCACCTCGTCGCCCGCCGCTCCGCGCTCATGGCCTCACTGCCCACCGGCGGCATGGTCGCCGTCGCCGCCGCCCCGGCCGACCTCGCCGAGCGGCTCCCGGCCCACCCCGAAGTGGACTTGGCCGCCGTCAACGGCCCCGCCTCATGCGTCCTCGCCGGACCACGGCACGCGGTCGAGGCCCTCACCGAGCGGCTGCGCGCCGACGGCTTCGACGCCAGGCCCGTCGGCGTCGCCGTCGCCGCCCACTCCCGCCAGGTCGAACCGATCATGGACGCCTTCGCCGCCTCGCTCGGCGGCTTCCCGGAACGGACTCCGAGCCTGCCGCTGGTCACCACCGTGACCGGTGACGTCCTCGACGGCCCGGTCGACCCCCGCCACTGGGTCCGGCACCTGCGCTCGACCGTCCACTTCGACCGGGCCCTGACCGCCGCCGCAGACGCCCCCGGAGACACCGTCCTCGTGCAGCCCGGCCCGGGCGCGAGCGTGCTCGCCGCCGCGGCACCGCTGGGACTGCGCGACCGCGTCGCCGTCCTCGCCGGGGCCGACGAGGTCCACCGCCCGGACGCCGCGCCCGAGGCGCTGCGCCTGGGCCTGGCCCGATGCTGGAGCCACGGCGTCCCGGTCGACCTCGACAAGCTCGCCCCCCGGCACCGCTCCTACCCCGTCCCGGCCTACCCGTGGCGGCGCCGGGTCCTCGCCGAACCGCACCGGCTCCGCCCCGACGGGCGGCTCGGCCAAGGCGCGACCGAGGCGGACGCGCCCTCGCCCGAGACCCCGCTCCAGCGCCCGACCTGGACGCGCGCCGAACCCGCCGCCGGCGACCCGGCCTCGCTCACCGGGCGCACCGTCCGCGTCACCGGACCTGCCCAAGACGTCGCCGAGGCCGCGCGGGCCCTCGAAGACGCCGGACTGCACCCGACCACCGGCACGGCCGACCTCGTGGTCGCCATCGCCGGTCCCGACCTCGCCGACGAGCTCGCACGCTGGAAGGACCTCGCCCGCGACCTCGGCGAAGCCCAGACCAGGCCGCCGCTGCTCCAGATCACCCGAGGCGCGGAGTCGGTCCTCGGCACCGAACCGATCGACCCGGCATCGACCGCCGCGACCGGCCTCCCGCGCGTCCTCGCCCAAGAAGTCGACGGCGTCCGCTGGCGCACGCTCGACCTCGAACCCGACACGCGGCTCGACGCGGCCGCGCTCGTGCCCGAGCTCGCGGCACTGGCCGAATCCGAATCGGACCTCTCACAGCACCTGGCGCTGCGCGGGCGGCACCGCTGGGTCCGATCCTGGACCCCCTGGCGGCCCGCCGGCCGTCCGACCGGCGGGCCGACCGACCGCGGCTGGTGGCTCGTGACCGGCGGATTCGGCAGCCTCGGACTCGCCCTCGCCGAGCACTTGATCGGCCTCGGCGCCGACCCCGACCGCATCGTCCTGGCCGGACGGACCATTCCCGACCGCGACGGCCCGCGCGCCGAACGCTGGGCGCGCCTGGCCGGGCGCGGCGTACGGGGCAGCCGCGTCGACGTCACCGACGCCGACCGGCTGCGCGCCGTCGTCGGATCCCTCGCCGCCGAGCTCGGAGCGCCCGCCGCCGTCGTCCACGCGCCCGTCCAGATCGACCTCGCACCCCTGGCCGAACTCGACGCGCAAGCGATCGTGGCCGCACTCGGCCCGAAAGTGGACGGCGTCGAAAACCTCCAGGCGGCCCTCGCAGGCCACACCCCCGCCGTGCTCCTCATGTCGTCGGCCGCGGGCACCATCGGCGGCTTCGGGCTCGGCGCCTACGTCGCCGCGGGCCGCTACCTCGACGGCTTCGCCCAACGCCACGGCTGGCTCTCGGTCGGCTGGGACCGGCTGCGCCTGGGCACCCGCGAAGAGGCCGAAGCCGCCTCCGAGGTCAGCATGCGCCACGCACTCGACCTCGACGACGCCCTCCGGCAGATCGTGCTCCTGGCGGGCGCCGCCCCCGACGGCTACCTGGCCGCCTCGCCCACCGAACTCAACACCCGCTCGGCCCGCCTCGACACCGCCCGCCGCGTCTCCGCGGACTCCGGCACCGGCGAAGGCCAGGAACTCGACGCGTCCGAACAGATCGTCGCCGAAGTGTGGGGCCGCGTCCTCGGCAGGCCCGTGACCGGCCCCGACGACGACTTCTTCGCGCTCGGCGGCCACTCCCTGCTCGCCACCCGCGTGCTCGCCGCCCTCCGCGACGAGCACGGCGTCGAACTGCGCCTCCGCGACCTCCTCGCCGCCCCGACCGTCCGCGGATGCGCGGCCCTCCTCGCCGATCGCACCGGGACCGCCGCCCCGGCCGAGACTCCGGAGCCAGGCCGCGGCGTCACGACCGGCTTCGGCCTGACCCGAGTGCAGCACGCCTACTGGCTGGGCCGCACCCGCGGCGTCGACCCGTCGCGGCCGAGCGGAGCCGAAGACGGCGTGGGATGCCACTTCTTCCTCGAATACTCCGCAGACGACTTCGACCCAGGCCGCTACGAGGCTGCGTGGCGCGCCGTCATCGCGCGCCACCCCATGCTCCGCACCGTCATCGACGGCTCCGGCCGCCACCGCCTGGTCGAGCCCGCCCCGGAGTTCACACTGCCGGTGCGCGACCTCACGGCCTTCGACGCGGCCGAGGCCGCCGAGCGGCTCGACCAGGTCCGGGCGCGGCTGTCGTCCCGCGTCGCCGAACCCGACCGCTGGCCGCTGCTGCACCCCGAGGCCGTCCTCCTCCCCGGCGGCGAAGCCCGGGTGCTGCTCTCGGTCGACGTCCTCGTCTGCGACTCCGCGAGCTGGATGATCGTCGACCGGGAACTGCGCGCGCACTACGAGAACCCCGCGATCGAGCTGCCGTCGGTGACGACCACGTTCGGCGACTGCGTCGAGGCTCTGGCGCGCGCCCAGGAAGGCCCCGAGCGCCGCCGCGCCGAGAAGTACTGGCTCGACCGCGTCGACGACCTCCCAGGCGCGCCCGCGATCCGCCACCCCGGCGCCGCCGGAGGCGCACCCCGCTTCACCCGGATCAGCGGCACCGTCCCCGCCTCCGCGTGGCGGCCCCTGGCCGAAGAGGCCGCGCGGCGGCGCCTGACCCCCACCGCCGTGGTCCTGTCCGCCTACCGCGACGTCCTCGCCGAATGGTCCGGCGACGACCGGTTCAGCGTCACCCTCACCGTCTTCGACCGCCCCGAGCTGCCCGAGGTCGACCGGGTCGTCGGCGAGTTCTCGACCCTGCTCGTCCACGAGGTCGAACCCGACCGGCCGGCGGACCGCTGGGAGCGGATCGCGACCGTGCAGGCGCGCCTGGTCGACGACCTCGACCACCGCGCCTACTCCGGCCTCGAAGTGCTCACCGCCTGGTCTCGCGCCCGCGGCCGCACCGCCAACATCCCCGTCGTGTTCACCTCCATGCTCGGCCTCGACCGCTGGGCCGGCCAGGACGCCCACCGGCACGACTGGCTCGGCGACCACGTCGGCGGCGTCAGTCAGACCCCGCAGGTGTGGCTCGACCACCAGGCCTTCGAGAACGACGGCGAACTCGTCCTCCAATGGGACGTGTGCGAGACCGAGATCGACCTCGACCAGGCCCGAACCTGGTTCGACCGATACCTCGAAGCCCTCGGCGGCAAGGCGGCCGAACCGGAGACCGGCACCGCGGCACTCCTCGCACGGATCTGGGGCGACCTGCTGCACGTCGAACCCGACCGGATCGGCGAGAGCACCTTCCTCGCGCTCGGCGGCGATTCCCTCCTGGCCGTGCGCATGGCCGCCGAGATCCGCCGCACCACCGGAGTCGTCCTCGCGCTCGCCGACGTCCGCGCCGACCTGACCCTCGCCGAGCTGACCGCCCTCGTCGACGGCGCCGGAGCCGACGGACTGCCCGCGCTCACCCGCCGCGAGCACCCCGACGAGCCGTTCGAACTGCTCCCGCTCCAGCAGGCCTACTTCGTCGGCCAGTCCGGCGGCTGGGACATCTCCTACGACACCGTCCACGTCACCACCGACGTCGCCCTCGACGGCGTCCGCGCCGAAGGCCTGCGCGAGGCCCTCCAGCGGGCCGCCGACAAGGTCGCGGCCCGCCAGCCGATGGTCCGCGCCCAGATCCTCGACGACGGCACGCAGCGATTCCGGCCCGCGGGCGACCCCGACTGGCGCACCCCGGTCGAAGTCCTCGACCTGCGCGAGGAGGCCGACCCCGAGGCGCGCCTCGCCGAACTGCGCCGCACCTGGGCGAGCCGCGGACCCGACCCGCGCACCGGCTGCGGCGTCCACCTCACCGCGGTCCTGCTCCCGAACGGACGCGGCAGGCTCCGCATCGCCGGCAGCCTGCACATCATGGACGGCTGGTCGGGAGGCCTCTACGACCGCGAGCTCCTGACCCACCTGACCGACCCCAACGCGGTGCTGCCGCCGCTGGAGGCCGACTTCGGCGACTACGTCGCGACCCTGAGCGGCCCCGCGCTGACCGCGCGCCGCGACGCCGACCTGGCCTGGTGGGAGGACCGCATCGAGGGCCTTCCCGAGGCGCCCGCGCTGCCGCGCCGCCGCGGCCTGGCCGGACTCGAGGTCGAGACGATGACCATGCGCGAGCGCCGACTCGGCCCCGCCGAATGGGACCGCGTCCGGGCCGCGTGCACCGATCGCGGCATCACCCCCACCACCGCAGTGCTCACCGCCTACGCGCTCGCGCTCGCCGAGGTCGCCGGGTCGCGCCGGATGCTCCTCAACAGCCTCCAGCACAACCGGATCGCCGTCCACGGGGACGTCGAGCGCATGATCGGCGCCTTCTCCCGCACGGCGCTGCTGCCGCTCGACGCCGAAGGCGACACCTTCGCCGCCGCCGCGCGGTCGGTCTCGGACACCGTGCAGGAGTACGGCGAGCACCACCTCGTCAGCGCCGTCGAGGTCGGACGCGCCATCGGCCGCCGCCGCGGCGGATCGCAGTCGATCGCACCGGTCGTCTTCCAGTCCACACTCGGCATGGAGACGGCCCTCGGCAGGGACGTCCGCGACGGCGGCCCGCTCGGCGCCATCGACTCCACCGACTACCACCAGGACCTGCGCACGCCGCAGGTGCAGCTCGAACTGCGCGCCTTCGAGATCCACGGCCACCTCGTGCTCTCACTTGCCGCAGTGGACGAACTGCTCGCCGAGGGACTCCCGGAGCACCTGATCGACCGGGTCTTCGAACAGGTGCGAAAGCTCGCCTCGGCAGAGGTGTTCGACCGGCCCCTCGAATTCGTCGACCTCGCCGACGCGTGGACCGGCCCGACGGCCGAACCGATACCCGAGGAACGCCCGGCAAGAGGCGGCGCACCGCTGTCGCCGGAGACGGTCGACCGCGTCCGCGACGCTTGGCGCGAACTGCTCGGACAAGACGCCGATCCCGGTCCCGGCGACGACTTCTTCGCCTCCGGCGGCGACTCTCTCATGGCCGTCCGGCTGCTCACCGGGCTGCGCCGCGACCTCGGCGTGAACATCGCGCCGCGCGAGTTCCTGGCCGAGCCGACCTTCGCCGGACTGCTCGCCTGCGCCCGGACCGAGACGGCCGACCAGTCGTCCACCGCTGCAGACCTCGACCGGCTGCGGCCGTCGCTGGTCGAGCTGCGCGGCGGCACCGGACGCCCGGTGTTCCTCCTGCACCCCTCGGGGGGCGACGTGCTCTGCTACGTCGAACTGACGCGCGCCCTCGGCACCGACCGGCCCGTCCACGCCATCAGCGACCCCGCCCTCGACGGCGGCGAGCCGTTCGCCGACATCCCCGCCATGGCCGAGGCCTACCGGGCGCTCATCACCGACCGCCAGGGCGAGGGCCCGTGGACGATCGGCGGCTGGTCCATGGGCGGCACCGTCGCCCACGAGGTCGCCTGCCGCATGGCCGAGGCCGGGCAGCGAGTCGACCGCCTCATCATGGTCGACTCCAACAGCCCCGACCGGATCGTCGCCCGCGAAGGGCTCGACGTCGAGCAGTCCCGCGAGGTCCACCTGCTGCGTCAACTGCGCTCGGTCGAAGCGTTCCTCGGACTCGAACTGGGGGAGCACGCCGACTGGCGCGCTCTGGCCGAGGCGCTGGTCGAGGTCGGCGCCGCCCCGAACCCGGAGGCGCTGACCGGCCGCGCCCCGGTCTTCGCCGCCCACCTGAACGCCCTGGCCGGACACCGCGCCAGCCCGCTGCCCGCATCGGTGCCGGCCCTCCTGCTCCGCGCCGACCAGACCTCGCCGCGAAACTCGGGCGTAGGTATGGGCGTCGACGACGCCGCGGACGATGCGCTCGGATGGCGCCCGTGGGTGACCGGCCCCATGGACATCATCGGCGTCGACGCCCACCACTACTCGATCGTGCAGCGCCCCGCCGTCGCAGAGGTCGCCCGGGCGGTCACGCAGTACTTGAAAGAGGAGCGATAGCCGCGGGCTTCAGGAGCAGTGCGCGAGTGCGGCGAGCAGCCAGCGGGAGACCGGGGCGTCACCCAGCTCGGCCAGATCGCCGATCCAGCGGGCTTCGGCGAGTTCCGGGGAGAGCGAGAGGACGGCGGTGGCGGCGGTCGCGGTGAGGATCGTCAAGGTGTCGCGCTTGCCTTCGAGCGTGGTGACCACGGTGTCGAGCACCACGAAGCGGCTGGAGGGGACCTTGAGGCCGAGCTCCTCGCAGATCTCCCGCGACACTGCACTCTCCGGTGTCTCGCGGGAGGGTTCGAATCCGCCGCCGGGCAGTGCCCAACGACGGGTGTCGGCATAGGAGTGCCGGACGGCGAGGAACCGGCCCGAGCCGTCGGGATGGATCAGGAGCGCCTTGACCCCGAAGGTCTCGGGCTTGCGGATCCTCCACCACAACCGCACTGCCGGCGAGGCCGCGCGGAGTACCGGTGCGGGGAGCCGGACAGATTTCATCCGCCGATTATGACGGTCCGAAAGTGCGGATCGCCGTACCGGCGGCGCACGACCCGACGTATGCCCTCACCGCGTCGGTCGACACGCCGTCCTCCCCGCATCCAGCGCCGACTCGATCCGCGGCCGGTCGACCTCCTCCGACGACGTCACGGCCGCGAGCAGCGACTCACCGCCGGAATGTGAAGGCTGCAAGTCGGCCGGCGCGCCATCGGGGCTCGATTCACCGAGTCGCGGTCAGGTGAGGAACAGCTGCTGCTCTATCCAGACGGCGGCGCGCTGGCCGTCGGCCACGGCGCCGGCGACGAACGCGGTCGGGGCCGGAGCTCCACGCTGGACCGCCGCATCGCCGGCGGCGAACACGCCCGCGTGGCTCGTCTCCATCGTCGGGCCGACGACCAGTAGACCCGAGACGTCGGTCTCGCATTCGAGCGCGGCGGCGAGGCCGTTGGACTGCTCGAAGTCCGGCCGGTGGAAGACCATTTCGGCGTCGAGGACCGTCCCGTCGGCCAGCTCGACGGCGGGAGCCCCGGCCGGTCCCGACAGCGCCGCGACCGGCTCGGCGACGATGCGCACCCCGGCGGCGGCCGCCGCTTCGGCGACCTCGGGGTCGGGGCCGTGCCCGTTGGTGCAGACGGTGACCTCTTTGGAGAAGCGGTCGGCGAGGTAGCGCGCCAACATGGTGTCGACCGGTTGGGCCGAGACGACCACGATCCTGCGGCCGCGCGACTCGTATCCGTGGCAGTAGGCGCAGTGGGCCACGTCCGAACCCCATCTCTCGGCCAGCCCGGGAAGGCCGTCGAGCCGGTCGCGAACGCCCGAGGCCAGGAGCACCCGCCGGGCCCGCACCTGCCGGGCCGGGCCGTCCTCGGCCGGACCGACCGTCGCGACGAATCCGTTGTCGGCGGCCTCCAGGGCACTGACGCGGGCGGATTCGATCGCTACCTGCGGATGGCCGGCGATCTCCCCGCGGCCCAGCTCCCGGAACCGGCCGGGGCTCTCGCCGTCGCGGGTGAGGTACATGTGCATGTGCTCGGCGGGCGCGTTGCGAGGGCGGCCGTCGTCGACCACCAGGACCCGGCGCTGCTGACGCCCGAGGACGAGTGCGGCCGAGAGCCCGGCCGGTCCGGCGCCTATCACGAGCACCTCCACGTCGTCGCCGTTCGATGTGGGTGTCGTATCGGTCATGTCGTCGCCTCCTGGCTCGTAGGTTCGGTGGTCGTGTGGGAGCCCCACAGGCTGCGGTAGGCGCCGGGCTGCGCCAGCAGCTCGTCGTGGCCGCCGCGTTGGACGATGCGGCCGCCGTCGAGGACGACGATCTGGTCGGCCTCCCGGACGCTTTCGAGTCTGTGGGCGGTCATGACGACCGTCCGGCGACCCCGCAGCTGTGCGATGGCGTCGTCCACCACGCCCTGATGACGGGCGTCGAGGCCGGCGGTCGGCTCGTCGAGCAGCAGCACCGGTGCGTCGCGCAGCAGGGCGCGGGCGAGGCACACGCGCTGGCGTTCGCCTCCGGACAGGAGCCCGCCCGATTCGCCGACCGGCGAATCCAGGCCCTCCGGCAGGCGGCGCGCCACCTCCTCGAGCCCGGCGGCGCGGACGGCCGCGTCCACCTCGGCGTCGGTGGCCTCGGGGCGGGCGAGACGGACATTGCCGCGGATCGTGCCCTCGGCGAGCAGCGGCTCCTGGGGCACGAGGGCGAGGTGCCGCACCGTCTCGACGGTGCCGAGGTCACGCAGGTCGGCGCCGTCGAGCAGCACCGACCCCTCATCGGGGTCGGCGGCGCGGGCCAGCAACCCCAACAAGGTCGTCTTGCCCGAGCCGGAGGCGCCGACGACGGCGGTGCAGGTGCCCGGCTCGGCCACGAGGTCGATCCGGTCAAGCGCAGTGGTGCCGCCGTCGTGGCGGACGGTGACCGAGCAGAGCTCGATCCGGGCGGCCCCGGCATCGGAGGGACGCGCGAGCGGCCGGTCCGGTTCGGGCAGCGGCTCCAGGTCGAGGAACGCGCGCACCCGGTCGAGCGAGCCACGCGCGGTGCGGGTCGCGGCGCCCAGCTCGGCGGCCGACCGCAGGCTCGCGACCAGCGCCGCCGCCAGCAGCAGGAGCACGGAGGCGTCCACGGCGGTGACGGATCCGGAGGCCGCGCGCACCGCCGCGACGGCGAGCAGCGCCGCCCCGGCGGACTGGACCGCGAGGGCGAAGACCGCTATCCCCGGTATGACCGAGCGGATGAGGTGCCCGCTGCGACCGGACGCCTCTACCAGCGCGGCGTCTGTCAGCCGCTCGGCGTGGCCCGGGTCGGGAGTGAGGCGGCTGACGCGCTGGATCTCGGCGAATTCGAGGACCCTGCCGGCGGCTTCGGCTCGCGCTTCGGCCAGTGCGGCGTCGCCCGAGGTCACGCGCCGCAGGCTCCAGCGGTGGCACCACAGCAGCAGCGGCAGCGTCGCCGCGGCGACCAGCCCGGTGACCGGGTCGACCGCGAGCATCGCCGCGGCCAGAGCGACCGGCGTCGCCGCGGCCCGCACCGCCGGGAGCATGAGGTGGCCCGGGTAGGCCATCACCTCCATGACCTGGCTCCCCGCCAGGCGACTGACCTCGCCGACGCGGCGTTGACCGAACCACCGCAGCGGCAGCCGGAGCAGGTGGTCGGCGGTGCGCCTGTGCAGATCGAGCGAGAGCCCGTACCCGCATTCGCGAGCGAGCGAAGTAGCGGCGGCGGTCGCCGCGGCCCACAGGGCGGCGGCTGCGACCACCGCCCAGGCCGCCGTGGGCTCCCGGCCGTCGAGTAGCTGACCGGCGGGAGCGAGCAGGGACAGGATCGTGATCGCTTCGAGCGCGGAGGCTACTGCGGCGAGCGCGATCGCGGCGAGCATCCGCCGCCGTGAAGCCGGGTCGAGCAGGGGAAGCAGCCGTCTGATCATGCCTGCGCCTCCGCGGGTTCGGCCCGGGCGTCGAGAAGGGCGGCGAACGGGCCGCCCGAGGCCCGCAGCCGGCCGGGCGGGCCGCTGTCGACCACGCGGCCGCGGTCGAGCACGACGACGTGGTCGGCGGCGAGCGCGACCTCCAGTCGGTGGTCGGCGCGCACGACGGTGCATTCGGCCCGCAGCTCGGCGACCGCCCGGTCGATCAGTGCCGCGTTCGTCCGGTCGATCCAGGAGGAGGGCTCGTCCAGGATCAACAGGTCCGGTTCGGCGGCGAGGGCGCGGGCGAGGCACAGGCGCTGGCGTTCCCCGCCGGACAGTGCGATGTCGTCGCCGAGGACGGTGTCCTCGCCGTGCGGCAGCGTCCGGATCCGTTCGCCGAGCCCGACCGCGTCGAGGGCTTCGGCGCAGCGGCGCGAGTCGAGGCCGGGACGTCCGAGCCGCAGGTTGTCGAGCACGGTCCCGCGCACGAGCAGGGGCGTCTGCCAGACGGCCGCGACGCGGTCGGCGGTCCCTTCGCGACCGATCGCCTCAAGGGGCACGCCGTCGACGGCGATGGCGCCGGAGTCGGGTCGGACCAAGCCGGCCAGGCATTCGAGCAGGGTGCTCTTGCCCGCGCCGCTGCCGCCGACGACGACGGTGAGTCCTCCGGCCGGGCAGCGGAGCGCGATCTCGTCGAGGACGCGATGGCCTTCCAAGGTGAGTGTGAGCCCGTCGGCGTCGATGCCGGGGGTTCGGCCGGGCCACGGCCGCCCGCCGCCGGGCTCGGGCCGCTCGTCCGGGGCCTCCATCAGGTCGCGCACACGGACCGCCGCGGCGGCGCCGACGGCGAGGTCCTGCGTGGCGAAGGCGATGGACGACAGCGGCGAGACGACGAACGGTGCGATGAGGGCGACGGCGATCGAGTCGGCGAGCCCGGTCGGGCCGTCGAGGGCGCCGGCGGCGAGGGCGCCGCCGAGGACGAAGAGCACGGCCGTGCCCGACAGCAGCACCTGTTGGGCGGTCATCGTGGGGGTCACGGTTCTGGCCCAGCCGCGCACGAAGTCGGCCCAGCCGCGGGCGGCGGCGGTGAACCGGTCGGTGCCGGCGCCGTAGACCTTGAGGACCGGCGCGGTCCTGGCGAGTTCGACCGCGGCCCGGTCGAGTTCGGCCCCGGCCGCCAGGTAGCGGCCCATCTGCTCGGGGAGACGGCGGCGCTGGCGGTGCTGGAGCAGCACCGCCAGCGCCGCCGGCGCGAGCGCGGCGAGGGCCAGCGGCGGCGAGACGGCCGCCATCAGCGTCAGCCCGGCCGCGACCGTGGCGGCCGAGGCGACCGCGTCGGGCAGGCCGTGGCCGATCACATGGTGGAGCGCGTCGACGTCCTCGCCGACGGCGCGTTTGACGGCGGTCGTGCCCTCCCGGTCGATCCAGGTGACCGGCCGCCGTCCGAAGACCGCGAGCGCACGGCGGCGCAAGGACAGCTGGAGGCAGTTGTCGGCCACGTGGAGCAGCCACGAGGACGCCGCGTGGGTCCCGGTGTGGAGCGCCGCCCCGCAGGCGGCGACGGCGATCCAGGTCCACGCCGTCTCCTGGGCCGCGGTGAAGTCGGCCACGAGGCGGCTCGCCGCGAAGACGGGGGCGAGCAGCGCGGTCGCGGCGACCGCTTCGAAGGCCAGTGCCGCCGCGACGAGGCCGCGCACGGGTCGCGTCAATCGGAGGAGCGCTCGAAGGGAGTCGGTCACCGTGAAATGATATCAATAATCATTATCAATAAGATTTCCCATGGGACGGTGAAGCCGCAGATGCGCAACGACAGCCCCGAGCCCGCCGCGCCGCCGCGCCGACTGCTCGCCGAGCAACTCGGCGTCGAGCCGCACGACCTGCCCGACGACCGCCCGCTCGCCGCCCTCGGCGTGGACTCCCTGACGGCCCTGCGCTGGCGATCGGCACTCGCCCGCGACACCGGCGTCACCGTCCCGCTCGTCGCCATGACCGGCGACCGGACCCTGCGCGAGGTCGCCGCGGCCTGGTCGGAGCAAGGCGCCGACGCGACCCCCGCCGCCTCCGGCGCCGACCCCGCGCCGCCCTCGCCGGTGCTGACCGAGGTGCAGCAGGCCTACTGGGCCGGCCGAGGCCGGGACTTCCCGCTCGGCGGCGTCGCCACCTTCTGGTACAACGAATACGACCGCGAACCCGACCGGTTCGCCGGGCGCACCGCCGAGGAGGACGTCGACCGGCTCGAACGCGCCTGGCGACGCGTCCTCGCCCGCCATCCCATGCTCCGCACCGTCATCGGACGCGACGCCGTGCCCAAAGTGGCCACCTACGACGTCCGCGACTTCCGCGTCGGCCGCGTCGACCTCCGCGACGACCCCGCCTGGCGCGAACGCCTCGACGAACTGCGCCACGAGCTGTCGCACCAGTTGCGCCCCACCGACACCTGGCCGCTGTGCGACGTGACCGCCGTGCTCCTCCCCGAAGGCCGCGTCCGCTGGTGCGTCGGCCTCGACGCCCTCCTGGTCGACTTCGCCAGCTGGGGGTTGATCATGACCGAATGGGGCGCGATCGACCGCGAGCCCCACCGCCAACTCGACGAGCCGCCCGCCACCTTCGCCGAACTCCTCGCCGAGCGCGCCGCCGACCCCGACCGGCGCCTTGCCCGCGCACGCGACCGCGACTGGTGGCGCGCCCGGGACCTCCCGCCCGCCCCGGGCCTCCCGCTCCACAGCCCACCCGAACGCGGCGCGCGCTTCCGCAGGCTCCGCCACGTCGTCCCGGCCCAGACCTGGCAGGCCGTGCAGGCGCACGCCGCGACCGCCGGCGTCTCACCCACCACAGTGGTCTTGACGGCCTTCGCGCTGCTGTGTCAGCGCCGCAGCCAAGGACAGCGCGACCTGACCGTCAACCTCACCGTCTACGACCGCCCCGAGGTCCCCGGCATCGAACGCGTCGTCGGCGACTTCTCCGGCACCGCCCTGCTGGCGCTGCGCACGAACGACGGCATCGACGCGGCCGGCCCAGCCCCCTTCGCCGACCAGGCCCGCGCCGTGGGCCGGAACTTCTGGGAGGCCCTCGACCACCGCGCCTACAGCGGTGTCGAAGTGGCCCGCGACCGCGGCGACGGCGCCGCCTGGCCGATCGTGTTCACCTCCGGACTCGGACAGTCCTCGGCCGAAGCCGACCGGTGGCTCGGCGACCGCGTCTTCGGCGTCTCCCAGACACCCCAAGTCCTCCTCGACCACCTGGTCTGGGAAGAGGACGGCGACCTCGTGCTCGTCCACGACATGGTCGAGGGCGCCTACGCCGAGGGAGTCGTCGAAGGCCTCGCCGAAGCCGAACGCGCGCTCCTCGCCGGCCTTGCCGAAGCCGACCGATGGCACGAGCCCGGACCCGTGTGGGACCCCTCTGGCCTGGCCGCCGAACCGACCCCGCGCGACACCGAGGCCGGGCCGCTCCTGCACGACCTGTGGCGACATCACCTCGCCGAGCCCGCCCGCGGGGACACCCCGGCGGTCATCACCGCAGAGTCCGCCATCGGCCACCGCGAACTGCGACACCGCGCCAACCGTCTCGCCGCCCGCCTCCGCGAGGCCGGCGTGCGCACCGGCGACCTCGTCATGATCGCCCTGCCCAAATCCGCCGCACAAGCCGTCGCGGCCCTCGCCGTCGAGACCGCCGGAGCCGGATACGTCCCCGTCGACCCCGCCTGGC
This sequence comes from Glycomyces sp. L485, assembly GCF_022548875.1. Classification (GTDB taxonomy): domain Bacteria; phylum Actinomycetota; class Actinomycetes; order Mycobacteriales; family Micromonosporaceae; genus Glycomyces. The sequence goes on from NZ_JAKZEW010000028.1 coordinate 53,345, forward strand.
CCACCCGCCGCCTCGAAGCCGCCGCCCGCAAGACCGGCCTCACCTTCGCCGTGACACAGGCCGGCACCGCGCCGGACCTGCCCGACGGCGTCCGAGGAGTCGGCGTCGACCTGCTCGGACGCGGACCCGAAGGCCCCCGGACCGAACCGGCCGCCGCATGGGACGCACGCGACGACGACCTCGCCTACGTCATCTTCACCTCAGGCTCCACCGGCGAACCCAAAGGCGTCGCCATCGAGCACCGCCAGGCCCGCGCAACCATCGACGACGTCAACGACCGCTTCGCGATCGGCGCGGCCGACCGCGTCCTCGCCGTTTCGGCGCTCTCCTTCGACCTGTCCGTCCACGACCTCTTCGGCACCATGGGCGCGGGCGGCGCGATCGTCGTGCCCGACGCGGCACGCGCCCGCGACCCCCAGCATTGGCTCGACCTGATGGGACGCCACCGCGTCACCGTCTGGAACTCCGCGCCGCCGCTGCTGGAGATGCTCGTCGAATACGCCGAAGCCGATCCCGGCGCCGCCGCTCGCGCGCTCGCCGCACTGCGGGTGTGCCTGCTTTCCGGAGACTGGATCCCGGTGACCCTGCCCGACCGGCTCCGCGCGCTCGCCCCGCACGCCGAGGTCCACAGCCTCGGCGGCGCGACCGAGGCCGCGATCTGGTCGATCACCCACCCGATCGGCGAGGTCGACCCCCGCTGGGCGAGCATCCCCTATGGTCGCCCGCTGCGCGGCCAGTCCTTCCTCGTGCTCGACGAAGCGCTCGCACCGGTCCCGGCCGGCGTCGACGGCGAGCTGTTCATCGGCGGCGACGGCGTCGCCCAGGGCTACATCGGCGACCCCGGCATCACAGCGGAGCGGTTCATCGAACACCCCGCCCTCGGCCGACGCCTCTACCGCACCGGAGACCTGGGCCGGTGGCGACCCGACGGCACCCTCGAGTTCCTCGGGCGCGTCGACCGCCAGGTCAAGATCGGCGGCCACCGCATCGAACTGGGCGAAGTCGAGGCCGCGCTCTCGCGCCTGCCCGACGTCCGCCAGGCCCTCGTCTCGGCGATGCCCGGACCGGACGGCCGAAAACGCCTCGTGGCCCACGTGGCGCGCCACCTCGGAGACACCGCCGAAGACGAGGACGCCTTCGCGGCCAGGCTGCTGGCCGAGCTGGGTGAGGAGGTCCCCGAGTACATGAAGCCGAGCCGACTCGTCGTCGTCGAGGCGCTCCCGGTGAGCGCCAACGGCAAGATCGACCCCGAACAGCTCGAGAACCCCTTCGCCCCGAAACGGAAGGAGCCGGAACCGGCAGACGCCGAAGCGGCCGATCCGCCCGCCGCCGAGCGCGAAGACCGGGCCGAGGACCCCGCACGGGCCGCGATCCTCACCGCGATCGGCCCCGACGTCGACCTCGACCGCGCACCCGTCGCCGCCGGACTGACGAGCCTGCAACTGGTGCGGATCGCCAACGCCGTCGAAGACGCCGGCCGAGACCGGCCCGCACTGACCGACCTGCTCGCCGCAACCTCGCTGCGGGCACTGGTCGACCAGTGGTCGGCCGCCGACGACCCGGAAGCCCGACCTGACGCAACCCCCACCCCTGCCCCGCAACCCGCACCGCAACCTCCGACCGAGACGCCGAGCCCGCCCCGCACGACCGTCCCTGCCACGCCGGACGGACTCGCCGCCGAACTCAGGACACTGGCGGACCTGCTCGACGAGGTGTCGTCGCGCGCGGACGCGATCGGACTGCCGATCGAGATCGCCTCGCGGACCCGTCCGGCGCCGCCTCCCGCGGCACCCGCCAACCTCGCCGCCGTCGCGGCAGTCGAGGCCCCGATGACCGAGATGCAACTCGCCTACCTGGTCGGCCGCGCCCCGGACCGCGACGGCCGCGTCGCCGCGCCCCACTACTACACCGAGGCGCTGGTCGAGGACCTCGACCCCGCGAGGCTCGAACGGGCCTGGCGGACCGTCGTAGCCCGCCACCCGATGCTGCGCGCGGTCGTCACCGACGACAGCACTCAGCGCGTCCTCGAAACCACCGAGCCCGACCTCGAAGTCATCGACGCCCGCGACCGCGCCCCGGCCGAGCAGCAGCGGCTGCGCGAGCGGCTGCGGCGCGAACGCTCGCACCGGTTGCTCTCGCCGCGGCGGGCACCCATGGCCGCCGCGGCCGCCGTCCGCCTCGACGACCGGCAGTGGCGGCTCCACCTCGACCTCGACCTGCTGTTCTTCGACGCCGAGAGCGCCTGCGTCTGGGTCGGCGAGCTGGCGACCGAATACGAACGGCCCGGTTCGCTGCCGCCCGCGCCCGCGACCGACTTCCTCGCCTGGGCCCGGGCCCTCGAACCCTCGCCCGAGGCACTGGCCCACGCGCGACGTCAGGCCGCCGAGCTCCCTCCCGGGCCCGAGATCGGACGTCGGACGGACCCAGCGGCCGATCCCGCGGTGGTGCGTCGGCGCCGCTCATACTCGCAGGCGCAGTGGACGACCGTGCGCGAGCAGGCGCAACGCCAGGGAGTGACGCCTTCGGCGCTGCTGCTCGACCTGCTCGGCGGCGTCCTGGCGACCGAGAGCCGTCCGTCCGCGACCGTCGTTCTGACCGTGAGCGGACGACCGGCGGGCCACGGCGGCGTCGTCGGCGACTACACCTCGACCGTGCTGCTCGATCTCGCAGGCAGGACCGGGTCGAGCGCCGCCGAGTTGCAGGAGCGCCTGATGGCCGCGCTTGAACACGGCACCGGGCGCGGCGGCGTCCACGGCAACGAGGTCATCCGCCGGATGCGCGCCGAACACGTCGAAGTAGACCTCCCGGTCGCCGTGTCCGCCGCGCTCGAATCGTCCTCGATCGACGCCTCGCAGCTGCTGGAGGTGATCGGCAGGACGGAGTACGCGGTCAGCCAGACGCCGCAGGTGCTCGTCGACGTCCAGCTCTTCTGCGTCGAGGACCGCTTGGAGATCGTCCTCGACATCGACCAGTCGCGCGTGGACGCGGTCTGGGCGGACCGGATGTTCGCGTGCTTGACCGAGGGCATGGACGCGCTCGTGCTCGAACCTCCGCGGCGGTCGCGCCCGGATGACGCGGCCGAGGCGGTGCGCCGGGACGTGGCGGCGGTGTTCGGGGCACTCATCGACGCCGAGGCGACCGGAGACAAGAGCTGGTTCGACCTGGGCGCCACATCGCTGACGCTGGTGACGGCGCACCGGGAGTTGCGAGCACGTGGTCACGACGTCGACGTCGTCGACCTGTTCGCGCATCCGAGCCCAGCCGCGACCGTCGCACACCTCATCGGACTGCGAAGGCAGCCGGTTGAGACGCCGGAACCGATCGAGGAACGAGCCGCCGTCCGGCCACCTGAGGAGCGGCCTGCCGCACCGCCGGTCGAGCCGCGAATCCCGGTCCAGGCCTCGAGAGGAGCCAGAAGGCGCGCGGCCCGCCGCACTCGCGCGCAGGCATAGGAGAAGATCCGCCCCGGCGGTGTCCTGTGTTCTGATGCCGGAAGCCACGGCTCGGTGCGCGCCCGTTCCGAGCCGAATAGGACGGGGCCCGGCGACCGAAGGTCGCCGGGCCCCGTCCTATTCAGATCCGCGGTCTAGAACTCGCCGCAGATCTTCCACTCGTCTTCTTCCTTGACCAGATCGAAAGTCTCGTCAGTGGTCTCGCCGCTCTCGGTCATCGAGACCTCGACCGTGGCGGTGTCCTCTTCCTCGGTGGTCTCGCCGATCTCGTACGACCAGTCCTCCGGGATCGTCATTTCGTCGCTCATGCTGCCCAGAGCCATCTCGCGATCTTCGGCGGACATGTCGGCGAACATGTCGGCCATGTCCTGGAGGCTGGCGACGTCGTCGGCGCAGAAGTAGTCTCCGGCCGTGTCGATCCCGCTCTCGAACTCGCCCGCGGCGATGTCGTTGACGATGCTTTCGATGCCGTTGTCGAGGAAGTTCTCGACCGCGCCATCGGGGGTGTCGCTGCCGCCGCCGCAGGCGGCGAGCGCCAAGGTTACGGCAAAAGCGCCGCCGACCAGGGCCGTGGCACGACGGACAGGGGTGAGCTTGGTCTGAATGCTCATGAGTTCCAATCAAATAAGGGAATCCGGTCGGGCCCTTCGGGTCGGGGCGGCCGGCAGTCGTTGCGGCCGAAGCTTCAAGGCCCGTCGTGACACTAACACCGGCTCGCAACTCTCCGGCGATGAACAGACGAACAGACGAACGGGCGTCTGGCTGGCCGTGTCAAGCGGTGCTATGCCAGCTTGGAGGTCGGGATCGGCTTGGCGGTCGTGTTGTCTTGAGCTTCAACTGGATCAGCGGTGGAGAGGAAGGCACTGCGGGGGGGGGGGGGGGGGGGGGGGGGGGGGGGG